>CAZMJS010000056.1:0-22974 GCA_964566695.1 uncultured Bradymonadales bacterium | reverse complement strand
ATGCCGTGTTCGAGCGATGAGCGACCCGGTGCCTTCGATGACCGCCGAGGTGCCCCGGTGCCTTCGATGACCTCGGTCGGGCCATCCACCATTATCAGCCGGCCCGCAGACCCGCAGACCGCTCGCTCTCGCTCGCGGCCAGCTCCCCTACCGGCTGAGCAGATCCTTGAGCGCCCTGGACCACCGTGCCCGGCGGGGCAAGCTCCGACCCATCGAGGTGATTGACGGCCCTCCCGAACACCCCGATTTCCCAACCACCGCGCCAGATCTGCTCCCCCGCGGGGGGAGCTGTCGAGCCCTGCGAGACTGAGGGGGAGCCAGTGCACCTCCGAGCTTCACCGCGCTCCCCGCCCAGCTCAATAGCCCCATCGACGCCCCGAAAACTCTCCCCGTCCCCGACGGGGAGACACCGGCGCTCGTCGCCGGAGAGGGGCAGTTCGCAGACCTCGGTGGTCGTCGCACCACCCGCACCACCCCGATCGCCATGACCTCTCGAACAGAGCCGGCGGCTTCAGCCCCGGCGACCCTACGCCGACCGCAGGGAGGCGTACATCTACAGCCTCCGGATTCATCCGGGGGGAAGGGTCCGGGCTGATTACCCCCATCGATGGCCTTGGTCGCCAACCCCGAAGACCCATCGCCCCCCCCACACCCCCGACGGCCCAACCCCCGCGCCAGATCGGCTCCCCGCCTGCGGGGAGCTGGCGAGCTACGCGAGCCTGAGGGGCTGCACGCGGACCTCGGAGGTCGGCGACCAGGCCGCCGAATCTCCGGAGATCCGCCACCTCCCCCCAATACACTAAAGTGTAGGGCTGTAGATGTACGGCCCGCTAAACAGCGCGGCCGTAGCGCGAGCCGGGGCTAAAGCCACCGGCTCGTGAGGGTGGTTTCGATAAATCGGGGTCACTCCGTCTTCGAGCGATGAGCGACCCGGTGCCTTCGATGACCTGCGATGTGCCCCGGTGCCTTCGGTCGGGCCATCCACCATCATCGCCAACCCGCAGCCCCCTCAGACCGCTCGCTATCGCTCGCGGCCAGCTCCCCTACCGGCTGAGCAGATCCTTGAGCGCCCTGGACCACCGTGCCCGGCGGGGCAAGCTCCGACCCATCGAGGTGATTGACGGCCCTCCCGAACACCCCGATTTCCCAACCACCGCGCCAGATCTGCTCCCCCGCGGGGGGAGCTGTCGAGCCCTGCGAGACTGAGGGGGAGGCCAGTGCACCTCCGAGCTTCACCGCGCGCCCCGCCCAGCTCATAGAATCATCCCCTAGCTCACAAGGCTCGCTCACCGCCGACACAGGGTCGGCGGGGTCGTGTCCCCCTCGGCTCGCTCCATCATCCGTGGTTGTGTCTTCTTCGAGCGATGAGCGGCCCGGTGCCTTCGATGACCTTCGAGATCACCCGGTGCCGTCGACGACCCTCCGGGGTTCATCGCGGCGCGCGCTGTTGCGGATCACCGCCGCTTTGCGCTAATTCATGGGCCTGTGTACTTGTCCCTAATCGCATCCAGAGGAGATATCTATGCTCGTTCAAGACATCATGACCCCCAATCCGGCCACCGTGGAAGTCACCGACACCATTCAAGAGGCGGTCAACGTCCTCAATGAATTGGATATTCGCCACCTTCCGGTGGTCGACAATGGCGTGCTCAGCGGCATGATCAGCGACCGCGACCTGCGCGATTTCACGATGCCCATGAGCGACCCGGGCACCGATATGGTGTCGGCCGACGATCGGTGGGCCACGCCCATTTCGCAGATCATGTACGCCGACGTGCTCACCGTGGGCAGCGAGTCCGACGTCACGGAGGTGGCGGAGATCATGATCGATCATAAGATTGGCGCCGTGCCGGTCTGTGATCAGATTGAAGGCCAGATCATCGGCATCGTCAGCTATATCGACGTCCTGCAGGTGGCCGCCGATCTGCTGCACGAGCTTCCCTGAATCGTCGGGGCGTCGAAGGCTTCAATTCCTCCTCTGGAGATATCATGGACACCGCGATCGACGGCTTACATCACGTGACGGCCATCGCCTCCGACGCCCCCGCCACCACTGGATTCTACCGGCGCCTCCTGGGTCTTCGCCTAGTCAAGCAGACCGTCAATCACGACGACCCGGAGACGATGCACCTCTATTTCGGTGATGACCGGGGCACGCCGGGCTCGCCGATGACCTTCTTCGTCGGGACCGATGAGGAGCGGGAGGACGGCCGGTTTGGCGCCGGCCAGACCTCGGAGGTCGCCTTTGCCATTCCCTCGTCGGCCCTCCCTTTCTGGGAGGAGCGCCTGGGAGACGCTTCGGTCGACGTGGAGCGGGTCCGCCGCTTCGGCGAGGAGGCCCTCCTCTTTGAGGATCCCGATGGCATCTCCTTGAGCCTGGTGGCCGACGACGGGGCGCCCGACGAGGCCTATCAACCCTGGGGCGATAGCGAGGTCGCCGGCGAGCACCAGATCATGGGCTTCTACGGGGTCGTCCTGGCGCTGGCAGATGTGGCCGACACGGCGGCGCTGCTCGCCGAGACCATGGGCTATGAGGCCGTGGAGGACGACGGCGACACCCACCGTCTCCGCGCCGCTTGCGAGGGCCGCGCCGCCGCCATCGAGCTTCAGCCCACCCCGGCGCCTCGCGGCGTCATGGGCCCGGGCACGGTGCACCATATCGCCTTTCGGGTGCCCGACGAGGAGGCCCTCCTAACCTGGCGCCAGCGCCTCATCGACGCCGACCTATCACCGACGGACCCCATCGACCGCCACTATTTTACCTCCATCTATGCTCGCGAGCCCGGAGGCGTCCTCTTTGAATTCGCCACCGAGGGCCCGGGCTTTGATCGCGACGAGCCGACAGACGAGATCGGCGAGAGCCTGGTGCTTCCCCCTCAATTGGAGGATCGCCGCCAGGAGCTCCAAGAGCTGCTCCCCACCCTGTGAACGACGCTGATTCGACGAATCCATTGCTGATATTGTTGCCCCCAACCAAAGGTTTATCTCCATGAGTGCTGCCACCCCCTTTCGATTCGAATTCACCCCTGGCGTCATCCGCTTTGGCACCGGCGTCTGCGCCGAATTGGCCGACGAGATGGAGCGCCAGGGCCTGTCGAAAGCCCTCATCGTCACCAGCCCGGCCATCGCCGACAACCCCGACGCCATCGACCCCGTCAAAGAGGGACTCGGCGACCGCCTGGCCGGCGTATATAACGAGATCACGCCCCGAAAGCGCCTTCACCACTCGGCGGCGGCCTATGAGATGGCCAAAGACCTGGGCGCCGATGTCCTCATCGGACTCGGCGGGGGAAGCTCGCTGGACTCCTGCAAGGCCATCAGCATCCTCTCCTCGCGAGACGATGACGCCAAAGCCGCGGGCCACGACCTGGAGACCAAGGGCACCATTCCCATGGGCGACGGCCAGGAGCTGCCCTTCTTTGCCCTTCCCACCACCTTCGCCGGCGCCGACATCTCCATCGTCGCCGGCGTCAGCGCCACGGCCGACTCCGGCCTGGTCTCCAAGGACTGCGGCGGCGGCGTGGGCGACAAGCGCCTGATGCCGGCGGCCATCTTCCACGACCCCCAGCTCTTTAAGACCACGCCCATGTCCATCCTCGCCGGCTCAGCGATGAACGGCTTCAATAAGGGCCTGGAGACCATTTACTCCAAGAACGCCACGCCCATTACGGACGCCACCTCCTCGCGGGGCGTCAAGCTTTTGTGCCAGGGCCTCAAATCCCTGGGCGACGAGGGCGCCACGGAGTCCAACCTGGAGACCATCTGCCAGGGGCTCATCCTGGTTCAATACGGCATCGGCCGCCCCGGTCAGGGGACGCTATCGCTCATCCACGCCTTCGGTCACACCCTGCGCGATGGCTTCGTCATCCAGCAGGGCCTGGCCCACGCCGTGATCACCCCCGACGCCCTGCGCTACCTCTTCTCCAAGATCGACGGCCGCCGCGACCTCCTGGCCGACGCCCTGGGCGTCGCCGACGCCGACGACAAGCCAGAGGCCATCGCCAGCACCATCGCCGAGATGCGAGACGGCCTGGGACTCCCCTCGCGGCTTCGCGACATCGAGGGCGCCGACCGCTCCATCTTGCGCGATATCGCCGAAGCCACCATCGAGGATGGCTTCATGCCCAATGGTCCGGAGGAGCTCAACGCCACGGCCGACGACATCGAGACCCTGCTGGAAAACGCCTGGTGATCCATGCTGAAGGTCCTGCGCAATACCTTCTTTGTGGGCCTCGGGGGGGCCCTTGGCACCCTGCTTCGCCACGCTCTAAACGTCCTGAGCTTTACGCCTAATTTTCCCCTGGGCACGCTCATTGAGAACGTCTCCGGCGCCCTCCTCCTTGGGATCACCAGCGGCTTTTTGGCCTCTTATTCCCGGGCCCCCGACTGGGTGCGAACGGGCATCGGCGTCGGCTTTTGCGGCGGCTATACGACGACGTCGACCTTCGCCGCCGACACCTTCCTGGTCACGCTGCACACCAGCCCCATCATCGCCCTGATCTACGCCGCCGCCTCCCTGACGCTGGGCCTCTTCTTTGCCTGGGGCGGCCTGGCGGTGGGCAAGATCCTGGCCTCCGGGGGGGAGTCGCTATGAGCATGACCACCGTCGCCATCCTGGCCGCCGGCGGAGCCCTGGGGGCCATCGGCCGCTACGCCGTCAGCCGGGCCATCGCCCTGAACTTCCCGACGCTCAAATTCCCGGCGGCCACCCTCCTGGTCAATATCGCCGGCAGCGCCCTGCTGGGCCTGCTCTTCGCCAGCCACCCGCCGCCCATCGACCGGCCCATCGACGATTCGCTCATCCTCTTTGCCGGCGTGGGCTTTTGCGGCGCCTTTACCACCTTCTCCAGCTTCTGCACGGACACCCTGGGCCTGGTCGCCCACTCCCTGCGCTCCACCATCATCTATTTTGTGGCCACCGTCGCCGGCTCGCTGGGGGCCTTCGCCCTCTTCTTCTTCGGGCTCTAGCCCCGCTTGCCGACTAGAACCGACTAGAAATAAGAGAGCCCGGCCGCCGCAGTGAAGCGACGGCCGGGCTCTCCTGGTTCAGCGTCTTTTAGAGCTCGACGGACTCGCCGGGCTCCAGGGCCAGGACATCGATGTCGGCGTCCATCTCCTCCAGCTCTCGCTCCAGGTCGTCGGGCGTGCCCGTCAGCAAGGGGAAGGTCCCGAAGTGACAGGGGATGACCGTCTCCACGTCCACCAGATCGGCGGCGATGGCCGCCTGCTCGGGGTCCATGGTGAAGTGATCGCCGATGGGAAGGATGGCCACCGTCGGATCGTAGAGCTCGCCGATCCACTCCATATCCCCAAATAGGCAGGTGTCGCCGGCGATATAGATGCACTCCTCGTTGGAGAACTCAAGGACGTAGCCCGCCGGCTCGCCCAGATAGACCACCTCGCCATCCTCGGTGGTAAACGACGAGGAGTGGTGGGCGTTGGTCATGCTCACCGTGACGTCCAGGCCCTGATCGGCGAGCGACAGGCTTCCGCCCTTATTCATGCCCACCAGGCGATCGCCGTCCACGCCCTGCTGACCCAGCCAGGTCGTCAGATCGAAGATGCCCACGATGGGGCCGTCGCTGCGGTCGGCGACGTCAAATACATCGCCGATATGGTCGTTATGCCCGTGGGTGATCAGCACGGCATCGGGGCTGATATCCTCGAAGTCGTCGGGGCAACTGGGGTTTCCCTCAAGCCAGGGATCGACCAAGATCTCGTCGCCCTCGGGCGTGGTGATCAAAAAGGTCGCATGCCCAAGCCACGTCACTTCTACCTGTCCATCTGCCATCTCGTCCTCCTTCCAAAAAATTCACACCAATCAACGATTCGTCCGCGCTATCCTCGCATAGATTCCTAGCGACCACCAAAGCCGCGTCAAGCCGCGGCCCAGTCCATGCGCACGTGGTCGATGCCCACGATATCGAAATTCTCACCCACCCGCTGCCAGCCGAGGCCGGCGTACCAATGTTCCAGGTGGCTCTGCGCGTGCAATTTGGCGTGGCGACCATCCAAAAAGTCGGCGACGGCCTCCACCATGGCCGCCCCGCGCCCCTGGCGGCGATAGTCCTTATGGACCGCCACCCTTCCCACCTTGATGGGCTCTCGCTCAAGGAGGATGCGCACCGTCCCCACGAGCTCGTCGCCCTCCCACATCAGGAGGTGGTGGGCCTGCGGGTCGCGGCCGTCGACTTCGGGCTCCTCGGTGATCTCCTGCTCCACGACGAAGACATCGACGCGCAGCTTGAGCACGTCGTGGAGCTCATCCTTACTCAACTCATCGTAGGACTTGATCTCGATCATCTTTCCACGCCCACCACTTTCTGGTCGATCTTTCCGAAGATGCTCTGTCCCTCTTCGTCGCTCATCTCGATCTCGATGCGATCCCCATCGGACATAAAGGGCGTCTTAAACTCCCCAGTATCGATCTTTTCGATCATGCGCTTTTCGGCCAGGCAGGACGAGCCCTTGGAGCGGTCCTTATTGGACACCGTGCCGCTTCCCAGGATGGTCCCCGCCGTCAGCGATCGGGTCATGCAGCAATGCTCGACGAGATCGAAAAAGGAAAAGTGCATCTCCGGGCCGGCCTCGGGCTCGCCGAAGAGCTCGCCATTATAGACGCTCTTCATGGGACGGTGCAGCCGACCCTCGCGCCAGTCGTCGCCCAGGGCGTCGGGCGTCACGGCAAAGGGCGCAAAGGCCGTCGCCGGCTTGGACTGGAAGAACCCAAAGGACTTGGCCAACTCACCGGGGATCAGGTTGCGAAAACTCACGTCGTTGAGCGCCACGACGAGCCGCACAAACTCCGAGGCCTCGTCGCTGGTGGTGCCCCGCGGCGTATCGCCCAGAATCACCGCCAATTCAGCCTCGAAGTCACAGCCCCAGGACTCGTCGGCCAGCTCGATATCGTCGGTCGGTCCAAGGAGTTCGCCCGATCCTCCCTGATAGACCAGGGGATCCGTCTCCAGGGTCTCCGGCGGCTCGGCGCCGCGGGCCTTACGGACCAGCACGATATGGTTGATATAGGCCGAGCCATCGATCCACTCGTAGGCCCTGGGGAGGGGCGCCATGAAGTCGTCGAGCGCCACGGCCTCGCCCAGGGCGTCGTCGCCGTTTAGACGGGCCGCCACCTCCCGAAGCTTGGGCTCTGTCTCCTCCCATTCGTCGAGGGCGTCCTGCATCGTCGCCGCGATCTCCGGGGTCTTGATAAAGCGCTCATTATCGTCGCTCACCACCACCAGCTCGCCGTCTCGCGTTCCGTTTCGAAGCGTTCCAAGTTTCATCGCTTGCCCTTTATCGAAGCCATCATCAAATGATTTGCGACATCCATAGGTCACCGCAAGGTGTAGACACCAGTGGCCGTGATATCAACCACCACCGGCCCTCACGTCGACCTCCAGCGCCTCATCGTCGCAGCCCGTGGCGCCGCAATCGCGTCGCACCAGCCTCAACCACACCTCGTCGTCCATCCAGGAGGCCACCACCAGGGCTTGCTCCCCGGCGGCCCCCTGCACGTCCGTGGCCCATTGAAGGACCTCGCCGTCGTGATCGACGAGTTCCATATCGAGATCGGCGTTGCTCCCGCGGTCGATGATCACCAGGGGTTGGCCGCCATCGCCCAATGAGAAGTAGCGCGCGTCCTCCTCGTCGTCGCTGCCAAAGGTGCCGTTGACCCTCACGGGCGCGCTCAACGCCGGCGCCGACGCCGTCGACGCCGCGCCACCACTCACATCCTCCGTGGCGCCTCCCAACCCGTCCTCGACGATCAGGGCCTCCAACTGGACATCGCCCTGGGGCCCGCCCCGATGGTAGCGATCGCGAAACCACCACCCCATCTCCTGGCCGTCGCCTCGGGCCACCAGATGTTGACCTCGCCAGTGGCCCATCAACTGGTCCATCGGCGACAGGCTTAGCCCCCGTCGGTCCACCCAGGTGGGCACGAAGGTCGTATCCACCGAGGAGACCTCCATCGACGCGGGCTGCACATCGCTGACCAGCGCCAGGAGTTCGTCGCCCATCACCGTGGCCGAGATCTCCAGAGACTCGCCGCTCTCCAGGCTCTCCACGGAGGCGCTCCCGCCATCGATGGCGACGCCCTCTGGTTCGGCGGCCTCCAGTGATAGGGCGTAGTCATATCCCTCGCCGCCCACGGGATCGCCCGTCAGCGATCCCTGGAGATGCACCACATCGGACACCTCAATGAGCATCCGGGCTGACTCCCCGGCCTCCTCGCCCAGCGCCAGATAGGCCGCCGCGTCGCTCCCCTCGCCCAGCGCGACCTCGGGGATTCCTCCGGCATCGCCGCCGCCCTCCAGGGCTCGCAGCACCATCGCCGGGTTCAACTGGTCCAGCCCCTCCACGCTCAATCGCTTGGCGTCCCCGGGCTCCAAAATCACCTCAAAATAATCACTATAGGGTTCGGCGCCGGGGGCCTCGATGACGCCCTCAAAGTTCGACTGCCCGCCCAGGCTCATTCGCTTGGGGTTGCTCTCGGAGGTCGCCAACTCTCGGGAGCTCAGCTCGTAGCTCGCCCCCTGGGGGTGATCCACCATATCGACGATCCACTGGTAATCGCCCTCCTCCAGGCCCACGACCATCCGCGTCTCCCCGTCCTCGCTCCGGCGGTTGCTCTGCGACACCAGCTCTCCCCGATCGACATCCCATAGATAGAGCCACCCGCGAGCCTCTTCATCGCCATCGGTGGAGGACCAGGTCATCTCCAGACTCCGGGGGGCATCCAGGGAGAGCCGCCACTGATCCAGGGCCTCGGCCTCCAAGGTCTGCTGGTCGACGGCTTGTCCAATCTCCAACGCCTGGCCATCGCCATCACTGTCCAACGCTTGCGCGGTCAGCGACAAGGCAAAGCCGTGGGGCTCCTCTTCATCGCCCGGCGCGTCGACCCGCAATTCATAGGCCCCATCGGCGGGGATAAAAAATTGCCGCGCCGCGGACTTATGGGGTTGAAAGCGGCGATCCGCCGTGACGTCGACCAGGTCGTGATCCCCCTGAGGCGATCGAGGCCGAAGGCGCCAGCTCATCTCGTCGAGCCGCTCCGCCATCGCCCCGTCCAGGGCCTCTATCTCAAGGGTCAACAGGGTGCCCCCGTCGGCGTCGACCTCAAAGAAGTGGCTCCCCGATCGCCCGAAACGACCGCCCAGGGTTTGCCCTGGCGACACCGCCGTTCGATCCCCCTCATTATCCAGCGTTGAGCCCACCCAGACATCGATATCGTCCTCCTCGACGGAGGCCTCGCCGTTGGGGCTCTGGTTATTGGGTTCGCCCTGGTTCGGCATCTCGTTGGCCGCCTGGTTATTCGGCTCTTCGCCCTCGCCGTTGTCGTCGCCACCGCACCCCATCACCAGCAGGGCCGCTGCCATCAGCCCCATCCATCGCTCAATCCGCATCACCTGACTCCCGGCTTGGTGTTCGCTATAATCACTGTGGTCCTTAAGATGAGCCATCACCTTAACACAAGCCATCGCCGGCCCACATCTTCGTTCCTATTCCCAATCATCGGGGCGATGACGCTTCTTGCCCTCTGGCAAAGGGTGGTCATAATTGATCGATGAGGCTGATAGCCGCCTCTTCTGTTCGTTATATCCCGTCGCGCTGCGAGCCCTCCCATGATCATATCCCCGCGCCCCAGCATTTCGCCCGCCTGGATCCTCGGGCTCACGCTACTCGTCTGTGTGGGGATCGCCTCCACGGCCAGTGCCCAGGACGGACAGCTATGGGTCGATGGCGAAAACGCCGCCAGCGAGCGCTCCTCGCCCTACGCCGATCTCGTCGATCGCGTGGGGCCCGCCGTGGTCAACGTACGGGTGGCCTACCAAAACGGTCCGGAGCGTTCCTTTCCCGGCATCCCGCAAAATGTGGGCGAGGGCTCGGGCTTTATCATCCACCCCGACGGCTACGCCGTGACCAACTATCACGTCATCAACAACGCCAAATCGGTACTCCTCCAATTCGCCGACGGCCGGGAGTATCGCGCCCAGGTCCTGGGCGGCGATCCCAAGACGGACATCGCCCTGCTCAAAGCCGAGACCGATGAGGAGTTGCCCACCGTCACTCTTGGCGATAGCTCCCAGGTTCGCGTCGGCGACGCCATCGTCGCCATCGGAAACCCCCTGGGGCTCAGCAATAGCGTGACCGCTGGCATCATCAGCGCCCTCGACCGCCGCGATCTGCCCATCGAGGGCCAAGATCACGAGGGCAACTTCATCCAGCTCGACGCCCCCATCAATCCCGGGAACTCCGGCGGGCCCCTGATCGATATGAATGGCGACGTCGTCGGCATCAACACCGCCGTCAACCGCCAGGGACAGGGCATCAGCTTCGCCGTCCCCATCAACCTGGTGAAGACCCTTCTGCCTCAATTGGAGTCTCGAGGCCACGTGGTCCGCAGTTGGCTCGGCGTGCGCTGGCAGCCCATGGACCCCCTCCTGGCGTCCTCGTTTGGCTACGACGACCACCGCGGCGCCCTGGTCACAGAGATCGTCGACGATAGCCCGGCGGGCCGCTCCGAACTTCGCGAGAAAGACATCATCGTCGCCATCGATGACCAACCCATCATTCATAGCGAGGACCTGCCCCTGCACATCGCCACCATCGAAGAAGGGACCACCATCCATCTGGGCGTGATCCGAGATGGCGAGGCCCTGGACGTGGAAGTCCTCCTGGAGGCGCTCCCCGATCAAGAGCCCCCCGAACTTCCCACGCTGCACTCGGACTCCCATGACTTTGACGACAACGGCATGCCCGCCGGCATCGAGGTGGAGTCCATGACCGACCGCCTGTCGCGACAGCTCAGCGCGCCCGAGGGCTCCGGCGTCGTCGTCACCTCCGTGGCCGAGGGCTCACCGGCCCACACCTCGGGCCTTCGCAACCGCGACGTGATCATCCGCGTCGCCGGCCATCGCGTGGACACCGAGGAGGAATTCGGCGACGCCGTCGACGCCTTCCAGTCCGGCGAAGTCATTCGGCTCAAGGTCCTTCGCAGTGGTCGCCCCCACTATCTGGCATTTGAACGGTGAGGCCTCAGTCCTGCTTTTCCTGCTGCGATTTTCGAAACTCGCGCAACCGCTTTTTGAGCTTGCTGCCACTGAGCAATCGGGCCTCCACCAGTAGCGCCGCCAGGGTCTGCATCACCCCTTTCTGGTAATCCACCTCGCGCTCCAGCTTTTTGATCCGCTTCTTTTGCTCTTCCACGAGCTCTGCCAGGGTCATATCCTCCTTGGCGCTGTCGACGGCCCACTCGAAGCCCGTGCGTCCAGAGCCTTCCGTGCGAAAGAGCCCTGACTGGGGACTGGTGGCCTCGTCGGGCCGCACGGGCTGCGCCGTGGGCGGTCGCTCCCCGAAGGAGTTTTTTGGCTCTTCGAAATCACCCCAGTTCACCCCGCTTCGGCTGCCCATCACAGGACTTTCACTGATCTCGTCGCCCAATTGAGCGTCGAATGCGTCCACGGCCCGGTCGAAGGTATCCGATACCTCCTGGGGTAACTCTTCGGGCTCGCTGGGTTCTTTGATGGTTGCCTCGCTGACCGACTCCAGCACCTCCGCCGTCTCCCCGGCGTCGCCGAAGAAATCATCTTCTCCACCATCGCCGACGGCCGTGGAGGTGACGGCCTGAGCCTCACCGGTTTTGGAGGCCGATTCGGCGACCAACTCCATAAAGGGGTTATCCCTGTCCAGATCCACCTGGCGCGTCGGCTGATCGCCGCCCTGGGCCTGGTCCAGCGTATGAGGATCTACCTCGGCGAGACGCGTCTTGGGCGCCTGGATCGCCTCTCTCGTCGCCTTTTGGCGTTTGATATATTCATCAAGCCAACCCTCGATTTGATCCCTCGTCGCCAGCGACAGCGTGGGAGACCATCCGTGCTCTCGGCGAATATCGGCCACGGCCGGCCGCGCAAACTCCACGTCATAGACCACCAGATGGCTGCCCTCTCCATCGTCGGCAACCACCGGCAATACCCCAAGATCTCTGACCTCGTCCTCTCCCAACTCCTCTAAGCGCTCCCCATCCACCTGGGGCATGGCGCGGTCCATGAGGTTCATCCCCCAGAAATCAGCCATCGACGCCGCCAACTCCTCGGCATCTACCTCCAGACGATCGACGACTTCGCCCACCACGGAACGTCGGTTCATCTTGGCCCTCAGAACGCATCGCTGGAGCTCATCCCTGGCGACAATACCTGAGTTCACGAGATGATCGATCAATTTCCGTTTCATATGCCCACCGCCTCTTATTGACCATTGAATCTGGCAATGCCCCACCAACCTATCGCTCCCTCGCCCCGTTGGCAATCTTGGCCCGCCGGGTGCAGCCCTCAGGGAAGGCTCGCCTCGACGGCCTGTGCCAAGGAGTCGACGGCGCCGTCGACCGATCGCCGACCCTCGTGGAGCTCGTCGACAGTCTCAAACTGACTGCCCAGACACGCCAAGAGAGCGTCCACCGGCTCCGGATCGACGTCCAGTTGATCGGCTGGCATGGCCCGCCGACTCGTCTCCAACGCCCCCGCCACCTTCACCTGGCCGAAGATGCCGTCGCCGTCGCGGTAGGGCCAATCCCGGAGCAGCTCGAAGCAGGCCCGCCCGGCTTCCAGGACGGCCTCATCCTCCAGGACCCGCGAATCGGGCATTGTCCCTACCCTCTGGGCGACCAACTCCAATAGCTTCTTGACGTATTTGGGGTTGGTGATCGCCAGACCGTAGAGGTAGCTATCGTCGACGGTCTCCAAGATCCACCGCACCTCCACCTCACTCAGTACGTCGTGAGCGGCGCACAGATAGTCCTCACAGATAAACCGATCATAGACCCCGCAGTCGCGGCCATCGATGCCGTCGTTTTGCAGTGGGTGGACCAGGCAGCCCACCACGTCGGCCCCCTCGTCGCGTTCGTCGTTCAGGTTGACGTAGCCCAGGAAGGGACACGAGGGGAGCCCGGTCATCAACTTCTCCGAGGCCCCGTCCTCCCAGGCCTCGCGAAAGGCCTTGAGAGAACCCTCGTCCTCTATATCGGCGTCTCTAAAAAAGGCGCGTGTCCGCTCCAGTAACCGCTGCCGCGTGGCCTCCTCGCCCACCTGGCGGTGGTTATACATGCCGCAGCATGCCCCGCAGCTCTTCTTGCCGTCGGGGTGACATAGCACCTTCGGCACGCTCCGATCCCTCACATCCACTCCTCAATTACACTCTTCTTCCGGATTGAGCTCCCGAGCCCCCTCGGGCACCTCAAATTGAAACCCGGCCTCCGAGATATTCTGGTTGACCCGCACATTGATGAACTCCACCTCGTTTCGGTTGCCGTAGGGGTCGAATACCGTGGTCTTGGAGACCTGGAAGGCTTCGGGATCCACCGTGAAATGAATGCGCTGATAATGAGAGGTCGGCTCTTTGGGCACCAACTCCAGCGTCGGATCATCACCGGCATCACCGTCGACGAGACTGATATCGAATTCCTCCTGCAACTCCCCTTCACCCATCAAAAAGCTCAGCGCCGTGGGCAATTGGCTATCCTCCAGGCACTGGCGAAAGACCTGCTGATAATCGAATTCATAGACCCAGAAGACATCGCCATCGCTGACCAGCAGGCGATCTCGCTCTTCGGCGTCCGGCTTATAATAATCCCAGCGCATCATGCCCGGCTTTTTGAAGTAGACGCGCCCGCGACTTCGCGTGGTCTCACCGGCGGCCACATCCACGTAGGTCTGCAAAAAGGCGGCCTGAAAGTCCTCGGTCTCGCTATAATAATGCTGGACGCGCTCCGCCAACTCACTGGCCGACATCGCCTCCACCTCGTCGGCCTCCTCGGCGCTCACCGTCCAGGGCACACATACCAGGGCCATCGCTACCAATACCCAGCTAAGCTTCGTGCCCCACGTCTTCTCTCGTCGATGCTGCTCTACCATGGTCGCTCCCAATGCAATTGACGTCTGCCGACGATGACTGATTGCCGGCCCTTCACGTTAGTAAGACGAGACCGGCGGGATTTTATTCGCTTTCGTCTTCGTCACGGCGCTCCACGCTCACCGTCTCGATTTTCTTTTTCGTAGAACGGATGACGCAAAAATCCAAACCCTCCCATCGAAGTTCGCGTCCGCTCACCGGAACCCCACCGACGCGCTCCAACAAAAACCCGGCCAATGAATCGAAGTCATCGTCATCGGGAAATTGGACATCGAAATACTCCTCTAGCTCTTCTAAAGGTATCCCGGCGTCCACCAACACCGCGTCATCGCTCAGCGTGACCATCTGGCGTGGCTCCATATCGTATTCGTCCTGGATATCGCCAAAGAACTCCTCGACGATATCCTCCAGGGTGATCAATCCCGCCGTGCCGCCGAACTCGTCGACCACCACCGCCAGATGCACTCGCTGCTTCTGAAATTCCGTCAGCAGTTTCAGGATGGTCCGCGTCTCGGGAACGAAATAAGGGTCGCGCAAAAAGCGATCGATATCGAATTCCTCGCCAGAGGCCATGAGCTCGATGACGTCTTTGGCATAGAAGATGCCCTCGATGGAATCCATGGACTCCTCGATCACGGGGATCCGGCTATGACCGCACTCGATCAAGGTCACCAGGATGTCCTCCAGTGGCATGTCCCGTGAGATCACCACCATCTCCGTCCTCGGCACCATGATCTCTCGCACCACCGTCGTCGGGAAATTAAGGAGGTTGCGAATCATCTCTGGGCGCTGGCCCCCCTCGTGGAGTCCCTTTCGAAGCCACTGTCTCCAGGTTTGCCGATCCTCGTCGCCCTCATCGACCACCGTCTGGAACAGACCCTCGCGGTCAGACCATTGACGGACCTTCAATACGAGGTGGCTGATTGGATTCATCACCCAGGTGGGCCACCGAACTCCGCCGAGGGCGGCGCGACCCAGCGTCTCAGCGTGGCGGCGTCCCAGCGCCCCAGGCAGCACCTCCAGAAGAGCAAAGAGCACCACTGATATGGCGATGGCCACCAGCACAAATACTCCGGCCGACTCCCACGTCGCCGCCGGCATCAGCGCCGACAGCCCGAGAACCACCATCACCCAGCCCAATGCACTTATCGCCCTCAAGCCGATGATCAATCGCCTTGCCCGCTCCTTCCACCAGGGCGCGCTCTCGGACGCCTCATTGCGAAGGCGGTGCGCCAGCGTACGCCTGGCCTCCACAGCCATCGTGGCGATCATCGCCGCCAGCGCTCCCACCACCAACGCTGACCACGCTATGGACTCTCCTTCCAATCCAACTCCTGCCTTTGGGACATCAATCGACCACCTATCGTTTAGGCATACCGCATTCGAACGTCCCGGACCACCGCGCCCAACTTGCCAACCGCCACTGCTCCATGCCATAGCGTGACCGTTGGTAATTCTGGCCCTCGGCAATCCTCTTTATGACGTCGACTCAATCCCCAACGCGGCGACTATTTCCCATCCTGTTGATCAACCTCACGGGATTTGCCATCGCCATCCCCGTGCTCCCCGCCCTGGCCTACGCCCTGGGCGGCACGGCGGTGGACGTAGGCATGCTATACGCCATTCAGTCCCTGGGCCAATTCATCATGGCCCCGCTATGGGGGAAAATGTCCGATCGCCTGGGCCGAAAGCCAATCCTCTTGGCCACCTTCGGCGCCGCCGCCGTCATGGAATTGGTCACGGCCTTCGTGGGCACCCTGGGCCTATTATATATCACGCGCTTCATCGTCGGACTCTGCGCCGGAAACGTCGCCACCGCCAGCGCGCTCATCGCCGATAGCACGGATGATGCGACCCGAAGCAAGGGCATGGCCGTCATCGGCATTTCGTTTGGCATCGGCTTTACCCTCGGCCCGGCCATTGGCGCCGCCGTGGGCATCGTCGCCGAGCCCGGCGTCGCCGGCATCGCCGGCGCCGGTATGCCCTTCGCCGTGGCCGCCCTCCTCAACCTGATCACCCTGATACTGGGCATGATGTGGTTGGTGGAGCCGGCCGACGACCCAAAAAAACGGGCCGCCAACCGCGCGCAGCGCCGGGCCGACTCCATCATCCAACAACTTCGACGCCCCCCCGTGCTGGCCCTGTGCGCCCTCTTTCTCTTCTACACCATCGCCGTCACCGTCCTGGAGAGCACCTTCTTCATCTATATGGAGGAGATCTATGGCTACGATATCGTCGAGGTCGGCTTCTTATTGGCCGCCATGGGCCTGTTGACCGCCCTATTTCACGCCACGATTCACCCCATCTCCCGCGCCATTGGCGATCAGAACCTCGTCCTTTTGGGCGTCATGGTCCTGGGCCTATCCCTGGCCATCGCGCCCATCTATCCGCCCCTGTGGTTCTTGCTCCTGGCCTTGAGCTTCGCCGCTTTTGGACGGGCCATCGTCCACCCTGGAATCCTGTCGCTGATGTCCACCATCGATCCCAGCCGCGACGACACGGGCCAACTCATGGGCATGCTCACCTCCGCCTCTAGTCTCGGCCGCATCGTCGGTCCCGCTGCCGGTGGCATCGTCTTCGCGCATATCAGCCCCCAGGCCCCGTTCCACATCGCCGGCCTCCTCCTCATAGTCACCGGTCTCCTGTGGATCGTCTTCTGGCGACGCATCCAAGCTGACCCCGCTTCCAACGCCTAATCACCGAACGCAGCCCCCGCTGCCAAAGGCCCCTGCGTCAATCTGCCACACCGCTATCGCCGACCCCACCCCTTGTCTGACAGCCACTGCTCCTTAACCGCCCCACGGCCCCTCCTTTCCAGGACGCCCAAAAGCCAAATTCGGCGTCATTTCTGGCCCCCCGCCTGTCCTCTCGACACTCCCTCCCGGACACCCTCGACGAGCACCGATGTCACTGGTCGACTCTTTTATTCCTTCATCGGCCGATCTTTGCCGACCATGGCCGATAAATTGATTGACATCCCAGAGGCCATCATGGGAATAAGAATCGACTTTGCGGGTACCATTCTACGGGCCCCGGCGGCGACGCAGGCATATCGCCGTTCGATGTACCTTCTGTGTTCACGGAGTAGTTCGACGTATGATTGCTCGTTACTTAACGATAGCCGGGGTGTTGGCACTCGTGGTCGCCATCGGGGTTTCGGCCTGCTTCAACCCAAGAGAAGGCTACGCGCCCGAACAACCCTTTGAATTTAGTCACGAACTTCACGCCGGGGTCAACGAAATCCCCTGTGGCTACTGCCACACCGAGCCCGGCACCAGTCAGCACTCCTCGGTGCCCGACGTCGATACCTGCATGGCCTGCCATAGTCAGGTCGCGGTCGACAGCGAGCATATCCAGGAGCTGACCCGGCACTACGAGGAAGGCGACCCCGTCGAGTGGGTCAAGGTCCACGACCTGCCGGATCACGCCCAATTTAGTCACTCCCCGCACATCCAGCGAGGCATCGACTGCGTCGACTGCCACGGCCAAACCAACCGCATGGATGTCGTCGAAGTGACCAACGAATTTAACATGGGATGGTGCGTTGACTGCCACCGCGAGCCGGAGCACAACGCCCCCATCGACTGTGTAACCTGTCACTATTGATGGTGTTTTTTCGGGGCGGTCGGCGCCGCCCCAACCGACGGTGACGCGACCGTGAACTGACGCGGTCGCTGTAGTTCAACAAAGTCGCAGATGCGCCCCCGGCGCCCTGCAACCTCTTCCAGAATGGCTGTTATGAGTAACGACAAAAAAGATCCGGTTCTGCCCCGGCATTCCGAACCTCAGCCCGGCGCCTCCGTGCTCCTCGAGAGCAACCAGGACGGCGACGTCACCCTGAGTTTCTCCGACGGCTCCGACGCCTTGAAGATGAACCGACGTGACTTCATGCGCGTCAGTGCCGCCGCCGCGGCCACCGCCGCCGTCTCCACCGCTGCGTGCCGAGAGCCTCAGCGCGAGATCGTGCCCTATGTGGACCGGCCAGAGGACGTCAATATCGGCAACACCAACCGATATACCAGCGTCTGCAATGCCTGCCCCTCTCAATGCGGCATCCTGATCAAGTCCCGGGCTGGCCGCCCCTTCAAATTGGAAGGCAACCCCAACCACCCCATCAACCGCGGTGGGCTCTGTGGTCGCGGCCAGGCGTCCTACATGGACCTCTACGATCCGGACCGCCTGCGCGCTCCTCAGGATGATAGCGGCAATCCCTTGGACTGGGACGCCGTGGACAGCCAAGTCCAGGAACAGGTCCAATCCCTTCGAGACGGCGCCTCGCTGCGCATTCTGACCGGCGCCGTGACCGGTCCGGCAACCCAGGGACTTATCGACGACATCGTCGACTCCCTGCCCGACGCCGCACACTACGCCTACGAGCCATTGGCCGATGACGCCCTCGCCGAGGCCGGCCTTCAGGCCTATGGCACGGACGCCGCGCCCACTTATCACTTCGATAAGGCCCAGCTCATCGTCTCTCTGGGCAGCGACTTCTTGGGCACCTGGCTTTCGGCCCCCCAATTCACCCGCGACTTCAGCTCCGGGCGTGATTTCTTTGCCGCCGAAGAAGAGGCCTTTGAAAACGGCGACGAGGATAACTTCGCCCCTCAAATGAACCGCCTCATCGCCTTTGAGGGCACCCTATCGCTGACCGGCACCAACGCCGACGACCGCTATCGGGTGCGCCCAGATCACCAGGTCTACGTGGCCCTGGCTCTGGCCAATGAGCTCTACGAAAACCACTCGCCTCAGGGCGTGCCGGCCAACGCCGTCCAATCGGCCATCGCCGACTACGACGTGGACACCGTCGCCGATCTGCTGGGCGATACAGTCAGCGCCGACGATCTGCGCTCGGTCGCTGAGGAGCTTGCCGAACACGCCGGTGAATCCATCGTGGTCGCTGGCGGCACGGCCAACGCCACTGCCGACGGCCTCTCCCTGGAGAGCGCCGTCAACCTTCTCAATGCCGCCCTGGAAAATGATGGCAATACCATCGACCGCGCCGCCCCGTCGCATCAAAACGCCGGTGGCGCCGCCGTCCTTAGCCAGCTCATCGACGAGATCGAGGCTGGCGATGTGGATGTGCTCATCGTGCACAACACCAACCCCGTCTACGCCAGCCCGGCCGACCTCGACGTCGCCGGTGCCTTCGACGATGTCTTCGTGATCAGCACCTCGTCCAAGCGCGACGAAACCTCCGAACACGCCGACATCCTGGCCACGGGCACCCATTATCTAGAGGCCTGGGGCGACTCCTCGCCGCGCGAGGGACTGGTCGCCATTCAACAACCGGCCATCTTGCCCCTCTTTGAAAACCGCGCCTTCGAGGACAGCCTCCTCCACTGGTTCGGCGACGAAGAGGCGGCCCCTGAGCTCTACACCTATCTGGAAGGACCGGACACGCCCAATCCCATGGGTGACCGCCACGGCGCTGGTCGCCCCTACGACCCGGGCCCCTTCTACCGCTACCTCCGCGACACCTGGGAAAACACCATCTTCGCCGAGGTCGGTGGGCTTTCGACCTTTGACCAATTCTGGCAGCAGGCCCTTCGCGAGGGCTTCATCGAGTTGGACGTCGACGAGGCTCAGCCCTCGTTTGACGCCAGTGCCGCCCTCGCCCTCCTGCCCGACGACCTGCCCGACCCCGCCGGCGACAACCCCGGCGACTTGAGCAATAAGGTCCTTCACCTCTATTCAACGGTGCAGCTCTTCGACGGACGCCAGGCCAATAACGGCCACCTCCAAGAGCTTCCGGACCCCATCTCCAAGCATACGTGGGGCTCCTTTGCCATGGTCGGCTTCCGCACCGCCGAGGCCGCCGGACTGGAATCCGGCGAGGTCCTCCAGGTCACCGTCGGTGACACCACCCAGGACTATCAGGTCATCATCATCCCCGGGATGCATGAAGACGTGATCGCCATTCCCCTGGGCTACGGGCGCACCGCCACTGGAACCGTGGGCAACGACGTCGGGGAGAACGCCTTCCAACTGGCCGCGACGACCGAACACGGCGCCGTGTTCTCCGGCATCGATGCCGAGATCAGCGCCTCCGGCCGCGTCGAGGACCTCTCGGTCATCAAAGGTGCGGGCGTTGTCGATGTGGAAGCCCATCGCGTCCTCGCCATCGCCAACCTCGACGAGTATAGCGACAATCAGCGCGCCGGTGTCTATCAGACCCCCTATGAGATGGCGGGATACGACGCGCCGAGCCTGTGGGACAACCACGACTTCGGCTCCCTCAAGTGGGGCATGTCCATCGACATGACCAAGTGCACCGGCTGTTCGGCCTGCACCATCGCCTGTCAGGAAGAAAATAATATCCCCGTCGTCGGTCGACAGGGCATCCTGGAAGGCCGGGAGATGCACTGGATTCGCATTGACCGCTATTACCGACTGCCCGAGGACGCCGTCGAGGCCCGGGAAGGTCTCTTTGGCGACCCCATGTACCAGGACGAGCCGCTGACGGCCTTTGGCGAATACCTCGATGAGCCCCGCGTCGTCTTTCAGCCCATGCTGTGCCAGCACTGCGACAAGGCTCCTTGCGAGTCCGTCTGCCCCGTGCTGGCCACCATGCAGAGCAACGACGGCCTCAACCAGATGGCCTATAACCGCTGCGTTGGCACCCGTTATTGCGCCAATAACTGCCCCTATAAGGTGCGCCGTTATAACTGGTTCAATTACGCCGAAAACCGCGAGGACTCCTTCTTTGCTCGCCTCTACCCCGAGCTCGAGGACCACGCACGGCTCAACCAGACCGAGCCCCTTCAGCTCGCCCTCAACCCTGACGTCACCGTCCGCGCACGGGGCGTCATGGAAAAGTGCACCTTCTGCGTCCAGCGTATCCGACGCGGCAAGTGGGAAATCATGAAGGAAGGCCGGCGCGACTTCCACGACGGCGAGGTCGTCACGGCCTGCCAGGAATCGTGCCCTGCCAACGCCATCGAGTTCGGCAACGTCCTCGACGACGACCACAAAGTGACCAAGATGCACCACCGCAAACGGGCCATGAAGGCCCTGGCGGATCTCGATACCCAGCCTGCCGTCGCCTATATGACGAGCATCTGGAATACCGACGAAGAACTGACGTGACATCGCGCACCGGACGCCTCGCTAAGAGGCCTCCCACGCTCGTTGTTTGTGTATTGACCCCATTGACGCTCGCAAGAGTTCCGGCATGAAACGAAGTGACTTACAAGGACGTCCCCGCTCCATTGAGGGAGAAGGCCCATTTGGAGGCCCTCTCGCCAAGCGGGAACCGCTTGTCACCGATAATAAGACCTGGAAAGAGGTCGATGACGACATCGCTCGTCATACGGAGGTGATGCCAACTAAACTATGGTGGTTTGCTTTCATACCCGCCGTGCTGTTGATGCTCGTCTTCCTGGGCGGCCTCTTCGTCGCCGTGGGCACCGGCATCGGCACCACCGGCATCAGCCACCCCGTCGGTTGGGGTGTGTTCATCGTCAACTTTGTGTTCTGGATTGGCATCGGCCACGCCGGAACGCTTATTTCGGCGATTCTCTTTCTCTTCAAGCAGAATTGGCGAACCGCCATTAACCGCTCGGCGGAGGCGATGACCATCTTCGCCGTGGCCACGGCCGGCCTCTTTCCCCTGCTTCACACCGGTCGGCCATGGTTCGCCTACTACCTCTTTCCCCTGCCCAATAGCCTCGGGCCATTATGGGTCAACTTCAACTCCCCCCTTCTATGGGACGTCTTCGCCGTCTCCACCTACGGGACCATTAGTCTCGTCTTCTGGTATATCGGCCTCGTCCCTGACCTGGCGAACCTTCGAGACCGCGCCAAGCATCCGCTGCGAAAAAAGGTCTATGGCCTCCTCTCGTTGGGATGGACCGGTGGAAACCGCTCCTGGCGCCACTACGAGTCGGCTTATTTGATGCTCGCCGGACTGGCCACTCCCCTGGTCCTCTCGGTGCACACCATCGTGTCCTTTGACTTCGCCGTCTCCGTCATCCCCGGTTGGCACAGCACCATTTTCCCACCCTATTTCGTGGCGGGTGCTATCTTCTCGGGATTTGCGATGGTCATTACCCTGACCATCATCATGCGCCATGTCTTTGAGCTGAAGAGCTATATCACCATCAACCACCTGGAATCGATGGCCAAGGTCGTTCTCTTGACCTCGGGCATCGTCGGCATCGCCTATATCACGGAATTCGTGATCGCCTATTACTCGGCGGTGCCCGCTGAGCGCTTCCACTTCGCCAACCGGGTCCTTGGGCCTTATGGCTGGTCGGCCATGATCATGCTTGGCTGCAATATGTTGGTGCCTCAGCTTCTATGGATCAAAAAGCTACGCCGAAGCATCCCGGCGCTCTTTATCATCACCATCTTTGTCAATATCGGCATGTGGTTTGAGCGCTACGTCATCGTGACGACTGCCCTGCACCGCGATTTCGTGCCCAGTTCCTGGGGCGTCTACGACTTCAAGGTCATGGACTGGGTGCTCACACTGGGCTCCTTCGGCATGTTCTTTACCCTATTCCTACTCTTCGCCCGCGTCTTGCCCACGATCACCATCTTTGAGGTCAAGGCCGTGATGGATCCGGAGACAGCGTCTCGCAAAAACCGCATGGAGGTTTCCGATGACCAATGAAAAAGACACCCACGACGAAGAGACGTCGTCGAAGGCCGCGGAGGCTGAACAAGAGGAGAAGGAACGCCTCGACGAAGAGAGCGAATCCGAGGAAACCTCCGAAGACGTCGACACCACCGAAGAAGAAGATACCCCCTCGGAGGCCGAAGAAGCCTCCGACGAGGACGAAGACTCTTCCGAAGACGACTCCGACGAAGACGACGAAAATTCTTCCGAGGACGAAGAGGCCTCCGACGAGGACGAAGACTCTTCCGAAGACGACTCCGACGAAGACGACGAAAATTCTTCCGAGGACGAAGAGGCCTCCGACGAGGACGAAGACTCTTCCGAAGACGACTCCGACGAAGACGACGAAAATTCTTCCGAGGACGAAGAGGCCTCCGACGAGGACGACTCCGATGACGAGGACGACTCCGATGACGAGGACGACTCCGATGACGAGGACGACTCCGACG
>CAZMJS010000055.1:0-23480 GCA_964566695.1 uncultured Bradymonadales bacterium | reverse complement strand
GTGTCGAAAAAGCTGAAAAACCACCGGAAGGAGCGGCCAGAGGACCTGGACGAGGAGGTCCAAAAGGAGGCTCAACAGGAGGTAGTGAAGGCGCTCCAGGAGGAGCTCGACGAGCTCAAAGACGAGCGCTCCAAATTGGAAGAGCGGTTGGAATCGGGTCGGAAAAAGCGCGAACAATTGAGCGAGCAGCGACAGGAATTGGAGGAGCTGGAAGAGGCCATCAAGCCCTGGCGGCGGCTGCATAACGCCATCGGTGTGGCCGACGGCAAGCACTTCAAGATCTTTGCCCAATCGCTAAACCTCAAGGAGATCATCGACCGGGCCAATCGGCACTTGAAAAAGCTCTACGATCGCTACCGCCTGGCGATCCAAAAAGAAGATGGCTTCCCGACGCTGCAATTCGAGGTGATCGACAAAAACCGCGCCGAACGGCGGCGAACGCTGGACACCCTGTCGGGGGGCGAGACCTTTTTGGTGTCCCTGGCCCTGTCGCTGGGGCTGGCGGATAACCGGCGGTTGGACCTGCCGATTGAGACCATCTTCCTCGACGAGGGCTTCGGCACCCTGGACCGGGATTCGCTGGAAAGGGCCATGGGATGCCTCAAGGAGTTGCACCAGCGCGAGGGGCGCACCGTGGGCGTCATCAGCCACGTGGAGGCCCTGCACCGCGAGGGGGGGATCGAGCATCAGGTGGTGCTGGACAAGATCAACGATGCGGCGTCCAAGATTCGGGTGAAGGTGCCTTGATAACAGAGGTCGGAAGGCGGATGGGAGGCTCGATAGTTGGTGATGGGCGGGTCAATGACCATGAATGATGATTCCCCCGATATATTTGAAACGGTCCGAGCCACCTCCCCTGAAATCATATTTCTAACCCTCTAATAGACGTCGGTGCGATAAGCGCCGTAGGGATATTAGTAGGTTTTTTGATCACGGGGGCGTTCTTAGAAGGCGGTGGCCGTAAGATCTACGATTCGTCGATGGGATCCGAGGGCAGGCGATCCCACAGGTGATTGGCCAGTTCCTCCAGGGGGCGAGCCAGGGTGGGTTGGTCGGCGTGGTCGGCGCACCGGGCGGCGCGAGAGAGCAGCCAGGGGTGGTCTTTCCACAGAGGGGCGCCGTCGGGCCAGCCTTCGCGGTAGGCGTGGAGGTGTTGGCGGGCCCGGGGCCAGTCGCGTTGGCCGCAGGCCAGCAGGATCTCCATGGCGTCCAGGAGCTCGTCAAAGCGCTGGTGGCCGAGGTCGTCGATATCGGATCGCAGGTCTCGGAGGAGGGGTTGGGCGTCTTGGAACTGGCCCTTGGCGAGCAGGACCTGACATAGGTTGAGGAGCGTGGAGATGGGGTGGGTGCGGCCGCGTTCGATATCTTTTTGGTGAGCGTTGCGATAGGCCTGTTCGGCGGTGTGGAGGTCGCCGCGAAAGCGGGCGGCTTCGCCGAGGCCGTTGAGGGCCAGGCTTTCCAGATCGCGAAAGCCGAAGCGACGCGTGCGCGCCAGGAGGGCCTGGAAGGTCTGCTGGGCCGATTGGTAGCGCTGGCGGTGGAGGTCGATCCAGGTGCGGCGCAACTCGTTTCGGGTACCCTGATAGGTATTGGACGTCCTCTCAAAGAGGTCATGGGCCCGTGCGTGGGCGCGCTCAGCGGTGTGGAGGTCGCCCCGTTGTTGGGCGAGGTAGCCGCGGCGATAGGCCAATTGGGCCTGGAGTTCGGGATGATCGTGAGCGATGGCGATATCCGTGGCCTGGTCCAGGTAGTCGTCGGCCGCCGATAGGTCGCCGGTTTCGATGGAGAAATTGGCCAGGTGGTCGAGGGTGCGGATGGTCAACTCGGGGGTGTCGTCGGGGTCCAGGCGTTGGCGCAGGTGGTGAAGTCGATGGAAGGCGTCGTCGGTGCGGCCCTCAAAAAAGTCGAGGTTGGAGGTATGAAGGTCGTTTTGCAGGCGCTGGGGGTGGTGGTCAGCGACCTGTAGCTGGTTGAGGAGTTGACGGTGCTGGCGGAGGGAGCGCTTCCATTGGTCGGTGTCGCCATGTTCCAGCCAGTGTCGGTGGGCCTCCAGCAAGAGGGGCAGGGCCCGTTGAGGTTGGCCGGCCAGGCGTCGGTGGTGGGCCCGTCGTTGGGCCAGCGGCGAGGGCGAGGGCTGGGGCCGGCGCTGGAGCATGTCGGCGATCCAGCGGTGGTAGCGCTGCCAGCGGCCGGCCTCGCGAGCCTGTCGCTCCAGGCTATTGACCAATAGGCCGTGGGCAAAGCGCCACCCCGAGGGTTGAGGGGTGAGGAGGCCGCGGTCGCTGAGGATGTCGAAGAGATGGGAGGGCGGCGATAGGGGAGCGTCCGCTAGCAATGCCTCCCATTCGTGAGAGAGCACGCGCCGCCCCAGGGCGGCGGCCAGCTCGATGGTGTATAGCGCCTGCGGGGCTTGTTCGTCGCTGAGACCCTGGAGGATGATGTCCAGGCGCTCGCGCCAGATGGCGTGGATGTCGTCGGGCAATTGGAGGGGGCCGGAGGCGGTGTTGACGGTGTAGCCACGGTCGGTGTGTTGAAGGCGCTCCGAATCCACCAGGAAGCTCAGGATCTGGTGGGCGAAGAGGGGGTTGCCCTCGGTTCGTCGCTGGATGCTGCCGGCGAGGTCGGGGGTCAGGGGCAGCATGCGGTCGATGATCTGGCGGTGGGTCTTTGGCTCGACGGGAGGGATGTCCAGGGCGCGGCAATTGGGCTCGGTCAAGAGGGCGTCGATTCGGCGGGCCCGGCCGCTGTCGGGGGGCAGGAGATCGGGTCGAAGGGAGGCTATCACGAGGGCCGGTGGCTGGGTTGTCGGGGAGAGTGAAAGGAGGTGCTCCAGGGCGCCCAGGGCGTCGTGGTGAAGATGGAGGTCATCGATGAAGAGAAGGGGAAGCCGGGGTTGGTGGAGGCGTTTTAGAAAGCGGTGGATCAAGGCGTATTTTTGGCGAGGGGAGTCAAAGCGATAGGGGGGGCCTTCCTCCGGGGTTTCGTCGTCGTCGGTGGGATGGACCCACTCGGTGAGGGCGGCGGCGTCGATGTCGCGAAAGGCGTCGTTTTCCAGGGGAGGGAGGCGATCGATCATGGTCTCATGGAACTCGGCGCGGGAGAGGTTCCAGGCGTTGAAGTGGCGTTGGATCATCTCCGGGAAGGCCTCCTGGGCCGAGGAGGTGCTATCATGGTCGGCGATGACGAGCGGTTGGGCTACCCCTTCCTCGTGGGCGCGGCGGAGCAACCACTGGCAGAGGCGGCTCTTGCCGACGCCGGCGGGGCCGCGCAGGACCAGGACCTCCAGGGTCTGGTCGTGGTAGGCTTGGCGGAGGGCGGCCCATAGGTAGTCCCGGGTCTGGGCGCGGCCCTCGATGGGCAGTCGTCGAAGGCCCAGGAGGTTGAGCCCCGTGCCGAGCAGTTGGTCGGGCAGGTGTTGAGCGGTGAGACGGCGCCAGTCCTCGGGCGGCGAAGGAGAGGGCGACGACAGCGTCGGGACGGCGTCGGGGTGGCGGGCCTCTGGATCATCGGTGGAGGGGTCTCTCGGGGAGATGGCGTCGGATGCGGCGGGTCGGGTCTCATCGAGGTGGGCGGAGGAGGGTATCGTGGGGTCAGCCTGCTGCGTCGAGGGGGCGCCGGCCTCCAGGGGCGATGGTTGGTGGAGGAGCCAGCGGGTCGTGACCGTGTCCTGTGGGGTCGGGAGGGCCTCCAGGGCGTCGGCGGCTCGCTGAAAGCGGTGGGATGGATCGGGGTGCATGGCGGTATAAATCCAGGCGTCGACGCCGTCGGGCAAGGGCATCGCGGGTTCCAGTGGAGGGATGGATTCCTCCGTATGCTGCATGATGACGCCCAGGGCAGAATCGGCGCGGTAAGGGCGGCGGTGGCAGATCAAGTTCCAGGCGATGCATCCGAGGCTATAGATGTCGGTCCAGGGGCCAAAGGTACGCCATTGGCCGTAGGCTTGTTCCGGGGACATGAAATTGGGGGTTCCCGAGACCTCGGCGAGGCTGTCGGCGCTTCGGCGTCGAGCATCGCGCAGGCTAAAGGCCACGCCGAAGTCGGTGAGCTTGATCCGGGGCCGGTTCTCGTCGGCGAAGACAAGGAGGTTCTCCGGTTTTAGGTCGCGGTGGATGACGTCTCGCGCATGGGCGTAGGAAAGGGCCTTGAGGACGTGTGAGAGGATGAGGTGGATTTCGGCCCACGATTGGAAGGGCGCGTGGTTGGCGATGGTTCCGTGGGGCGCAAATTCCATGGCGACATAGGGACTCCCCGGGGTCAGTTCGTCGGGGAGGGGGCGCTCCTGTGGCAGAAGGCCGTAGTCGAAGAGGTAGACCACATTGGGATGGTTGAGCGAGGCATGGGCCTGGACCTCGCGTTCAAAGGTTTGGCGCGAGGCGTCGTCGCCGCGGCCCCGGATGACCTTAATGGCCGCCGGGTAGTCCGTGTCGCGGTGACGGGCGCGAAAGACGGCACCCATGCCGCCATGGCCCAGAGCGTCGCCGAGGACAAATGGGGGGATGAGGGTATCGTTGGTGGGCATGGAGCATTCCCGATGTAGGTGCGTCCAACTGATGAGGGATCAACCCAAGATGTAAGGGTTTGCTTACTTATTTCAAGAGGAGGTCGGATCTCGGAGATGGTTGGAAGTCTCCCTCCTCCCCCCGGGCTGCCAGACGGCGGTCGGTCGGGGAGACGCAGAAGCGGACGGATGATTGAGGAGTGAACAAGTGTTATAGGTGAGGGAAACCGGAGGATAGTAACGAAGACGCCCGGGAGAGCGCCAAATGAAAGACAGGTCGTGGCAGTTGGGGGATATCGAGCTGAAGTCGCGGATTGGTCGAGGGGGCATGGGGGAGGTCTGGTGGGGGACCCACGGGCTGACGGGGCGAGAGGTGGCGGTCAAGATCATGGGCGCCGGCGAGGAGGAGGGGCCGCGGCGGGCGCTGGTGATGGAGGAGATCCGGGCGGTGGCGCGGCTGAACCATCGGCGGGTGGTCAAGGTCTATGATAGCGGTCGGATCCGGGGGGACGAGGGCGGCGAGTCGGGGCGGTCGGGGAGCGTGTATCTGGTGATGGAGCTGGCGTCGGGGACGCTGGTGGATCTGGGGGCCGGCAAGGTGAGTTGGCCGGTGGTCAGGCGGGTGCTCACGCAGATTCTGGAGGGGCTTGCGCACTCCCATAGCCGAGGGGTGATCCATCGGGATCTGAAGCCGGAGAATGTGCTGATCTTCGATGGGGAGAAGGAGCAGGGCCTGGAGGTCAAGCTCAGTGATTTTGGTCTGGCCTATGCCCGGGATCGCAATCGGTACGGATATCAAAGGGGGCGAAGCTATGGGACGCCGAGCTTTATGGCGCCTGAGCGGGTGACGGGGCAGTGGCGCGATCAGGGGCCGTGGACCGATCTCTATAGCCTGGGGTGTGTGGCCTATTGGCTGGTGACCGGGCGGGCGCCCTTTGAGGGTCGCGGGGTGCAGGCCATCGCCGAGGCTCAGGTGTCGGAGGACGTGGGGCCGTTGGGAGATGCCCAGGTGCCGGAGGGGTTTGAGGGGTGGCTCCGGGGATTGATGGCCAAGGACCGGCGACAGCGCTATCGGCGGGCGGCGAAGGCGCTGGCCGATCTGGAGGAGTTAGATGAGCGGTGGGGTGCCGTAGTCGATGAGGATGGTCTGGGCGATCTGGCCACGGAGGCGGTCAGCGAGACCGCGGAGGGGTGGGCGCTGAGGGATAAAGAGGCCATCGAGCGGCCGCAGCAGGCGGACCTGGGGGACTGGCGGCGCTCCGTCGATGAAAAGGCGAGCCCGGAGCCGCTGGGGATGGGCCTCGGGCTCTATGGGCTTCGAAATTCGGCGATGGTGGGTCGCGAGAAAGAGCGCGATCGGATCTGGGGGCACCTCAAAGAGGTGATGGATAAGCGCCGGGCGCGGGCGCTGATGGTGCGCTCAGAGGCCGGTCAGGGAGCGACGCGGCTGGTGCGGTGGATGGCCCAGCGGGCCCATGAAAAGGGGGCGGTGCAGGTATTGGAGATCAATCAGGGACCCCATCGGCGGCCGGGGGTGGCGATGGCGCATATGGTGCGGGAGACGCTGCAATGCCAGGGCCTGGACCGAGAAGGGGTGGAGGTACGGGTGGCGCGATTGGCCCTCGAGGGAGGGGCCTTGGCGGCTCTCGACGAGCACCATCGCCAGAGCCTGGTGGATCTGATGATGGCCACCGGCGCCGGCGGCGATGCGGAGGCGCCGCGAAAGGTGGACGCCCGCCATATCGGGCTGGCCCTGGTGCGGTGGATTCAGGCGCTGACCCAGGAGCGGCCGGTGGTGGTGATCGTCGACAACGCCCAGTGGGGCGCCGGGGGCGTGGAGTTGGTGGAGGGGTTGTTGACGTCGAGTCGGCAGGCACCGGTGT
Source organism: uncultured Bradymonadales bacterium (assembly GCA_964566695.1). Taxonomy (GTDB): domain Bacteria; phylum Myxococcota_A; class Bradymonadia; order Bradymonadales; family Bradymonadaceae; genus SLJM01. The sequence continues at coordinate 17,099 of CAZMJS010000055.1, read as the reverse complement.
TGGCTTTGGTGACTTTCGACGAGCGCGGCGAAAGGTTCATGGATGGGACCTGGCAATGTCTGGAGCGGTTGGGCGAGCAGCAACGTGCGGAGTTTCTGGAGTTGGGGCCCCTGTCGCTGAGCGATCACGCGGCGCTGGTCGACGGCCTATTGCGCCTGGAGCCGGAGCTCGCCCAGGCGGTGTGGGAGCGCACCGAGGGGCATCCGCTCTTTGCGGTGGAGTTGGTAGGGGAGTGGGTGGAGGCAGGGGCGTTGACGCCGTCGCCGCGAGGGTACGGGTGGCGAGACGGGGGCAAGCCGGAGATGCCGGAGAGCCTGGAGGCGTTGCTGGAGGGGCGAGTGGAGCGCTTTTTGGCCGACGTCGACGAGGTGCGTCGAGCGGACGTGGAGCAGGCCCTGGAGTTGGGGGCCGCTCTGGGCCATCGGGTGCGCTTTGAGGAGTGGTGGCGATGTTGCCGAGAGGTGGGGCTGGATACGCCAGACAACCTCTATGAGCGCTTGCTGGCGCGGGAGCTGGTCACGCCCTGGGCGGCGGGGTGGGCCTTTGAGCACGGGCAGCTTCATCGGGTGGTGGAGCGGCGGGCCCGTCGTCAACAGCGTTGGGAGGGTCATCACCGGGTATGCCTGACGGTGCTGGACCAGCTCTATGGCGATCAGCGAGGGGCGGTGCAGCATCGGCGGGCCTATCACCTCATGGGGGCCGGCGAGGAGGAGGCCTCGCTGGAGCCGATGCTCAAGTCCATTAAGCACCTGGTGGAGACCAGCCAGATGGAGGCCGCGGGGCGGGCCATGGCCCGTTATACGGAGCGCTTTGAGAGGCTGGGCCTCGACGAGGGCGATGAGCGCTGGGTAGGGCTTTTAGAGCAGCGATCGGTGTGGCATGGACGCCAGGGCGAGATCGATGAGGGCTGGCAGGTGGTGCAGGCCATGGAGGAGGCCTTGAGCGACGATAGCGATGTCGGTCTGTGGGGAAAATACTATTATCACCGGGCTTACCATCTTCACCTCAAGGGCGAGCCATTAAAGAGCAATGAGTGGGCCGATAAGGCCTTGAACGCCTGTGGTGAGGCCGGCGATGAGGTGGGAGAGGGGTTGGCCTTATACTTGATCGCCCTCAACGCCAGTTGGGTGGGCGATATGGATATCATGGGGCGGGGCTATCAAATGGCGCGCGATATCTTTGCGTCGTTGGACGACGACCTGAACCGGGCCAAGACCTTGATCGGGTTGGGCAATCACCGATCGATGATCGGCGATCACCAGGCCGGGGTGGCGTTGATCGAGGAGGGGATCGCCATCTACGAAGAGCTCGGCGATCCCTATGCGGCGGCCATTGGCTATAGCAATCTGGGAGAATGCCAGTGGCATCATGGAGACCTGGAGGGAGCGCGGCGGTCGCTGCAGAAGGGCAAGACGATGATGGAGGCCGTGGGCAGCGGGGACGTGACGCTATGCCTCAATCTATGCTGCGTGCTGATCGCAGAAGAGGAGTTTGAGGAGGCCGCCGGGGTATTGGATGAGCTGATGTCAAAGCTGGAGGGCTCGACCCGAGAGGGGCTCTTAGGGGTGTGCTATGCGACGTACCTTCCCATCATGGCCCATCGCCAGGATTGGGAGGAGTGGGACGATAATATGATGCTGGCCGCCGCCTATTTGAAGGAGAACTCGATCGTGGACAAGGATCTGGCCTGGACCTTTGAAGAGGCGGCGCGCCTGGCTAAGGAGGCCGGGGAGGAGGAGCGGGCCAATAGGGCGACGGAGCAGGCCCGGGCTCAGCGGCGTCAGTTGGAGGCCAGGTCGTCGTGATAGGTGTTCATGGCCCGCCAGAAGGCGACGGTGGCGATGGCGCTGCAGGGGATCATGACCGTGAAGAAGGCCAGCGCCGGCGCCAGGGAGCCCGAATAGAGGTGGTCCATCAAGAGGCCCGTCAAGGGCGGGCCGAGGCCGAAGCCGGCGATGCTGATCACAAAGAGGTAGAGGGCGCCTGTCAGGGCCCGGCCCTGAGGTGGCGAGAAGTATTGGATGAGGGCGGCGGCGACGCCGTTATAGGAGCTGGAAATGAGGACGGCCACGCCGAGGCATAAGAAGGCGGCAAAGCCGTCGACGACGAAGAGGCCGAGGGCGTAAAAGGGCAGGCCTCCCAGGGCGGCGACGACGCCCATCCAGAAGCGGCGGGCCGGATCGGCGGCCGCCAGGCGGTCGGCCAGGCGCCCCGAGAGGATGACCGTCAGGCCCACGCCGAAGAGAAACCAGCCGTAGTGGGGGATGAGATCGGGGCGTTCCACGATGTCGGTGAGAAAGGTGGCGACAAAGGCCAGGATGGTATAGCCCGTGCAGGCCAGGGCGGAGAAGCCGATGAGGTGCCAGCGCACCGTCGGCTTTTTGAGCAGCCCCTGAAGCTGGGCGACGGCCTCCGAGGTGGGGCGCTGATCGCCGTCTTCGCCGCGGCGGCCATCGGCGCCGATGAGCACATAGGCCAGGGGGGCCAGGAGAAGGCCCGGCACCCCGGCGGCGATCATGGCCACCCGCCAGTCAAAGGCCTGGGCGATGGAGCCGCCGACGAGAAAGGACAGGCCTAGGCCCAGAAAGATGGAGGAGGCGTAGATGGAGAAGACGGTGGCCCGGTAGGAGCGCGGGAAGCGATCGGCCAGAAGGGAGTAGGCGGCGGGGCTGAGCGTGGCCTGGGAGAGCCCCAGGATAAGGCGAAACACCACCAGGGCGGCCATGGAGGAGACCAGGCCGCTAAAGAGGGTGGCCAGGCTCCAGCCCAGGGCCCCCAGGGCGATCATGGCCCGCCGCGACCACCGATCGGCCAGGCGTCCCATAAATAGGCCGGCGGCGGCGTAGATAAAGGAGAAGGCCGCGCCGTAGAGCAGGCCGATTTGAAAATGGCTCAGCGTCAGATCGGCCTGGATCTGGGGGGCCAGGACGGCCAGGATCTGGCGGTCGACGAAGCTCAGGATATAGAGGGCCACCAGCAGCGCCAGGGTCAGCCAGGCGCTCCATCGAGGCGGGCGTTGGGTGAGAAGGGACATGGGCTTGTGCCGGAGGAGGTAAAGAGGTGTTGACCATCCACTGTGGTGGACTTAGTTTCAGCCCCGATTGGAGACAAGTGAAATCCTCGATACGGGGATCTTTGACTATTGGAGAAGCGATGCGTCGTTGGGTCCTGGCAATGATGGTGTGGATGGTGGTGGCGATGGCGGTGGCGCCGACAGCGGTGGCCTCGGAGGATGAAGAGGCGCCGATGACCGAGGAGCAGGTGGAGCTCAATGAGCGGGGCGTGGAGGCGTTGATCGAGGGGCGATCGGCGCGAGCGGTGGCCCTGCTGGAAGAGGCGATGCGCCTGGGGGAGCTCAATGTCTTGGCCCTCAACCTGGGGCGGGCTTACCACGGGCTGGGGCGCTGCGAGGAGGCCAGGGAGCTGTTGGAGAGCGTGCCGGAGCTTCCAGCGGTCGACGGGGTGCCGGCGGAGCGGATCAACGAGCGGGCGATGGAGTACCTGGAAGAGGTCGATGAAGCCTGCGAGGAGGATGAAGAGACGGAGGTGGAGGCGCCGGAGTTGGAGGATGAAGAGAGCCTGGCCCAGCCATCGCCGGAGCCAGAGCCGGTGGATCCGCCGTCGACAGCCCTCGGCTGGGGCGCCGTCGCCGGCGGCGGGGCGCTGGTGGCCTCCGGAGTGGGCCTTCACCTACTGGCCAGAGATCGGCGAGCCCAGGTCACGGATCATGAGGGGTCGGTCAATCGAGAGGTGCGCCAGTCGGAGGTGGCCGATATCGAGTCACGGGCCAATACCTATGACACGCTGGGGCTGAGCGCCCTGATCGCCGGCGCGGCCCTGGGTGGCTTTGGGGGCTACTGGTTATATCGAACGAGAGAGAGCTCGGAGACCACGGTGGACGTCGGCGTCAGCAGTGGATTTCGGGGTGTGACGGTGCGCGGACGCTTTTGAACCGGCGAATGGGAAGGGGGGCGAAAATAGTCGATGGAGATGGCTCGATGCGCGGTGCTCAAGAGGATTGGATGATGAGTGAAAATAAGAAGGGTTCAAAAATCACGGTGGCCCTGGTGGCCCTATTTGTGTCGGTGGGGATCGGGTGCGCCACGGATCTGGACGTCGATGAGACGATCTTTGCCTGTGATGGCGACGGCGATTGCGTCGAGGGCTATCGCTGCGCCGAAGGGCCCGAGGGCGAGGATGTCTGCCAGCCAGAGGGGGAGCTAGAGGAGCCGAATAATCAGGAGCCCAATAATCAAGAACCCAATAACCAAGAGCCGAATAATCAGGAGCCCAATAACGACGAGGACCCGCCGGAGTGCGAGGTCGGCGATGAGCAGAGCTGCGATTGTGGGCATCTGGACTTTCCCTATCGCGAGGGCATGGAGGGCGTGCAGAGCTGCGGTGACGACGAGGAGTGGCTCGATTGCCAGTGCCCCGAGGTCTGCAAAGATGAGGCCCAGGCGCTGATGGTGGAAGGTGAGGAGTGCGGGGTCTGTGGCCAGGGCACGATCAGTTGCGACGACGGGGTCGCCGAGTGCAGCGATGTGGGCCCGGTCAACGCCTGTGGGGGGTGTCAGGAGACGGATAGCACGCCCAATTGCCTGGGCGATGAGCGCCTGGTGTGCCAAGAGGGCGAGATTCCTACCTGCGAAGAGGTAGTGTCTGACGACGGTACCCTGACGATCGTGGGCCCCGACGACGAGCAGTGGTCCGATGATATGAATGTCTATTATTCGATCGCTCAAGACGTGGGCGATGGGGCTTGTCCCGATGGCTGGGCGATGGGGGCGGTGAAGCGGCCGGGGAGTTATCGATCGGCGTCGTCGATTGAAGAGCTAGAATATGCCGTTGATCGGATCGCCGATGGCACTGATGGTGACCTGCGCGTGGTCATTCAGCAGCCCATGGAGTTGGAGGGTGGCGACGAAGAGACAGTGAGCACCCACACGGGATGCGCTGAGTTTGAGGCCGGGGATAGCGAGTTCGAGGTGGAAGTGGAGCCGTTGCAGACCTTGATGCGCGGCGATTATCGGTTTTCATTCCAGCCCCCTATCGCCACGGAGGCCGTACCGGGACAGGAGCCGGGGCCCCTGGGCAACCCCGATGACTATTGGGATGTCGAGGCCCATGATTGGACGATGCCGGGGTTGGAGAACTTTATGTCGTCGCCGGGGTCACTGCTGGTGGGATGTGAGGAAGGCGAGGATTGCCCCCACGAGGGAGAGAGCGGTCTGTTCGAGCATTACGATGGAGAGCGCTCCCGAAGCGACGTGCCGACGCTGGGAATTTGGAGTGCCTTTTATGAGGATTACGAGCAATGGATAGAGGGGCTGGAGGCCTCAGAGGTAAAGGTGATCCGAGAGGCCTATAAGGCCCTCTTTGATGAGCATATGGCGTTTATCCAGGGGGAGCTGGAGGCGCGCTACCAGTTGATCCAGTCTAATTTCGATGGCGATAGCGGTCATTTTGAGCCGCTGGTCCACCACTTCCCGGAGGCCCAGCTCAAGGGCACTTATCGGTGGGGTGAGGTGGGCCAGGGGACGCCGGAGATGGAGATCGTAGGGGTGGAACTGGGGATTTTTAGGGGGTATCCGCTGCGTCGGGACTGCTCAGCCACCGATGACGAGGTCTGTCATCAGCCCGTAGAGCCGGTAGTGGATCGGGAGTCGGCCGCGGGAGAGGTGAATTTTTCCCTGGAGTCCTTCGCCGGTTCGGAGGGGGCAATCAGATCGGTGGTGATGGAGTTGCCGAGCAATGAATTGCTGCGGCGACTTTTCTTTGATTATGTGCCCGGCGAGATCTATCCGAGGATGGAGGCCGAGGAGATCGACGACGGCGTCTTCGAGTATCGGGTGGAGTCCTGGGAGAGCCTGGGTGATCTCTATCGGACGGTGGCACCCTGTGAGGCGGTGGTCGCCGAGTTGGAAGACCGAGATTTTGAGGCTACGGGGGCCGTGGAGCAGTTCTGTGAAGACGCTTATGGCGATGAGGAAGGAAAGACCGCCCTCGATGGAGTCAGCCAGCTTGCCCCTTTGGATACGCGTGAGGACTATGAGCTGACGTTGGGTGGTCTGGAGTATTGCGGCGATCAATTTGCCGGCGATCCCTATCAAACGCTGCGCTTTGAGCGCTACGTGCCGGAGGATAGCTTTTTTGACCCCTGCGCCTCGGAGTTTGCCGATCTGCAGCCGACGGACGACGATCTGGCGGTGTCCTGGCCCGTCGGACGCCAGGATCTGTTTGTGGAGTCGGGCTTCGATCCGAGCTATTTCAATTGGTGGGAAGGCGACGACGAAGAGTGATCAATGGCCGCTCAGGGCGCGCTCGAGGCGGTGGGGAGTAGCGCGATGGGCGCGGATCGGAGGATAGAAAGAGGTGTTGACCATCCACTGTGGTGGACTTAGTTTCAGCCCCGATTGGAGACAAGTGAAATCCTCGATACGGGGATCTTTGACTATTGGAGAAGCGATGCGTCGTTGGGTCCTGGCAATGATGGTGTGGATGGTGGTGGCGATGGCGGTGGCGCCGACAGCGGTGGCCTCGGAGGATGAAGAGGCGCCGATGACCGAGGAGCAGGTGGAGCTCAATGAGCGGGGCGTGGAGGCGTTGATCGAGGGGCGATCGGCGCGAGCGGTGGCCCTGCTGGAAGAGGCGATGCGCCTGGGGGAGCTCAATGTCTTGGCCCTCAACCTGGGGCGGGCTTACCACGGGCTGGGGCGCTGCGAGGAGGCCAGGGAGCTGTTGGAGAGCGTGCCGGAGCTTCCAGCGGTCGACGGGGTGCCGGCGGAGCGGATCAACGAGCGGGCGATGGAGTACCTGGAAGAGGTCGATGAAGCCTGCGAGGAGGATGAAGAGACGGAGGTGGAGGCGCCGGAGTTGGAGGATGAAGAGAGCCTGGCCCAGCCATCGCCGGAGCCAGAGCCGGTGGATCCGCCGTCGACAGCCCTCGGCTGGGGCGCCGTCGCCGGCGGCGGGGCGCTGGTGGCCTCCGGAGTGGGCCTTCACCTACTGGCCAGAGATCGGCGAGCCCAGGTCACGGATCATGAGGGGTCGGTCAATCGAGAGGTGCGCCAGTCGGAGGTGGCCGATATCGAGTCACGGGCCAATACCTATGACACGCTGGGGCTGAGCGCCCTGATCGCCGGCGCGGCCCTGGGTGGCTTTGGGGGCTACTGGTTATATCGAACGAGAGAGAGCTCGGAGACCACGGTGGACGTCGGCGTCAGCAGTGGATTTCGGGGTGTGACGGTGCGCGGACGCTTTTGAACCGGCGAATGGGAAGGGGGGCGAAAATAGTCGATGGAGATGGCTCGATGCGCGGTGCTCAAGAGGATTGGATGATGAGTGAAAATAAGAAGGGTTCAAAAATCACGGTGGCCCTGGTGGCCCTATTTGTGTCGGTGGGGATCGGGTGCGCCACGGATCTGGACGTCGATGAGACGATCTTTGCCTGTGATGGCGACGGCGATTGCGTCGAGGGCTATCGCTGCGCCGAAGGGCCCGAGGGCGAGGATGTCTGCCAGCCAGAGGGGGAGCTAGAGGAGCCGAATAATCAGGAGCCCAATAATCAAGAACCCAATAACCAAGAGCCGAATAATCAGGAGCCCAATAACGACGAGGACCCGCCGGAGTGCGAGGTCGGCGATGAGCAGAGCTGCGATTGTGGGCATCTGGACTTTCCCTATCGCGAGGGCATGGAGGGCGTGCAGAGCTGCGGTGACGACGAGGAGTGGCTCGATTGCCAGTGCCCCGAGGTCTGCAAAGATGAGGCCCAGGCGCTGATGGTGGAAGGTGAGGAGTGCGGGGTCTGTGGCCAGGGCACGATCAGTTGCGACGACGGGGTCGCCGAGTGCAGCGATGTGGGCCCGGTCAATGATTGCGGGGGCTGTCAGGATGCGTCTGGCGCGCCGTCGACGTGCACCGGAGATACGGCCCTGGTCTGCGACGGGGGGGAGATCCCTACCTGCGAAGAGGTGGCGTCCGGCGAGGCCACCCTGGAGATCGAGGGACTCGGCTTCGGCGACTTGTCCGGGGATGCGGACATCTTTTATTCCATCTCCCAGGACGTGGGCGATGAGGCCTGTCCCGAGGGGTGGGAGATGGGGGCGGTGCAGCGGCCGCGCAGTTATCGAGCGGCAGATAGCGTCGGGGATTTTCAATACGAGATCGATCAGGTCGTCGATGGCAGCGACGGCGACCTGCGGGTGATCATCCAAGAGCCCAAGGCCGTGGTTGGCGGCAACGAAGAGACGGTGACGACCTATACGGGGTGCGCCAGCTTTGAGGCCGGAGAGAGCGCCGTAGAGGTGGAGGTAGAGCCCCTACAAACCCTGATGCGCGGTGATTATCACTTTGGCTTTGGTCCTGAGATCTCCATGGACACGGTGGGGGGACAGGAGCCGGGACCCGTGGGGGATCCCAATGATTTTTGGGAGGTCGAGGCCCACGAGTGGACGATGCCGGGACTGGAGAATTTTATGTCCTCGCCGGGGTCACTGCTGGTGGGATGTGAAGAGGGCGAGGACTGCCCCCACGAGGGGGAGCACGGTCTATTTGAACACTACGAGGTAGAGCGCACCCGAAGTGGAGTGCCGAGCCTGGGGTTTTGGAGTGACTTTTATGGGGACTACCAGTCATGGGTAGAGGAATTGGCGGCCTCGGAGGTGGAGGTGATTCGAGAGGTCTATAGGGATCTATTCGACGACCATATGGACGTCATCGACGATGAGCTTAACCACCGGTATCGGCTGATTCAGGCCAATTTCGATAATGAAAGCGGCCACTTTATGCCCCTGGAAAACCATCATCCGGAGGCGAGCCTCCTGGGACGTTATCGATGGGGTGAAGTCGGTCAAGGGGTGCCGGAGCTGGAGGTCGTCGGGGTTGTGCTGGGCACCTATCAGGGCGAGTTATTTCAACGCGTATGCTCAGCCACGGATAGCGATGTCTGCCATCAGCGCGTGCCGTCGGTGGTCGATCTGGAGCCGGCCGGAGGAGAGGTCGATAGTTCGCCGGACTTTTCTCAAGTCTCGTCGGGATCGGTGCGCTCCATCGCGATGAAGCTGCCGGCCAACGAGATGCTGAGGCAATTAGTGTTCGACTATGTGCCCGGCGAGATCTATCCGAAGTTGGTGGCCGAGGAAATCGACGACGATGTCTTTGAGTACTCCGTGGGCGTTTGGGAACACCTGGGGGAGCTCTATCGAACGGTGGCGCCCTGCGAGGCGGTGGTCGCTGAGCTGGAGGATCGGGAGTTTGAGGACACCGACGCCGTGGAGAGCTTTTGCGAGGCCGCCTACGGGGATGAAGAGGGGGACAAGGCCCTGGAGCGGGTGAGTCAATACGTACCCCTCGACGATCGATTGGAGCATGAGTTGACGTTGGATTTCATCGAGTTCTGCGAGGACCGATTCACGGCCGACCCCTATCAAACGCTGCGATTTGAGAGCTATGGATGGGCGACGGGTTCTACTTCCCCATGCTCGGCGGGTGGGGCCACCCTGCGGTCGACGGATTTCAATGTCACCACGACAGAAGAGATCGGTCGTCAGACACTCAATGTGAACTCGGGCTTCGAACCGAGCTATTTCAATTGGTGGGAAGGCGACGACGAAGAGTGATCACGAGCCGCCCAGGGCGACCCAGGTCAGCCCCAGGGCTTCGTAGAGGGCGCGCTCGACGCGGCGGATATTATGCGATGAAGGGGGGATGCGGCCCACGGAGAGGAGGGCGTCGCCGGTCAGAAAATGGGTGGGCGCCGGGTGAACCTGGAAGCCCTGGCGCTCAAAGAGGCGGCGGGCCCGGGGCATGTGGGAGGCGCTGGTGACGACGATGACCTCCGGCGAGGAGCGGGGCCCATCGTCCTGGAGGCGTTGGTGGAGATGCTGGGCTTCCTCGGCGGTGTCGCGGGCGCGGTCCAGTAGCCAGGGGTCGGCGTCGATGCCCAGGGATGTTGTCAGGTGGGCCATGGTCTGGGCCGTGGAGCCCGGGTGTTGGACAGCGTCGCCCGATAGCACGAGCTGGGGGTGTTCCAGGGCGTGGTAGAGGCGCAGTCCCTCGTTGAGGCGCACCAGGGAGGCCTCGGTGAGCTCGGAGGTGGCCAATTGGTCCTGGCGGGGGCGGTAGCCGCCGCCGAGGACGATGATGGGCATGGGCTCGTCGGTCGAGCCCTGGGGGAGATCGGCGGGATCGCTGACGGCCGGGTGGGCCCGCTCCAGCGGGGCTAAGAGCACCTCGCCCAGGGGCCCCGTGCTGACGGCCAATAGGGCTACCGTGGAGAGGGCGACGCCCCAGCGGGCGGGGCGGCGAAAGCGCTCTGAGAAGCGGTGGACCACCAGGGCGGCGATGAGGGCCGCCAGGATCAAAAAGAGGGGCGAGATCAGAAGGGCCACCGCTTTTTTGAGCCAGAACATGGCGGTTTCCGGGGGAGGTTAAAAGCCGTGGGTCTGGCCGTGGAGCTGCTCCAGGCCGGGCGTGCCCGGGGGGTTGGGGAGCAGCGTGAGGTCGGGGTAGTTTTGCTGGGTATAGTTGAGGGCCCAGTTATTTCTCAACAGCAGCATGGGGAGGTCGTCGCGGTCCTTGAGGACCATGAGGAAGTCCAGGCGGTTGAGGGCGTCGAGGTCGGCGTCGCCGTCGATCCAGCGGGCGTGCTGGAAGTCCAGTCGGCGCAGGCTGACCTGGACGTTATACTCTTTTTTGAGGCGGAATTTGAGGACCTCGAACTGGAGGATACCGACGGCGCCGACGACGGCGTCCAGCGAGCCCTTGGTGGGCTGGCGAAAGACCTGGATGGTGCCCTCCTCGGAGAGCTGGTCCAGGCCCTTGGTGAGCTGCTTTCGGCGCAGGGGATCCTGGATTTCGACGACGGAGAAGTGCTCGGGGCTAAAGCGGGGGATCTCCTTTTCTTCCTCCGGGGGATCGCCGGTATATAGGGTGTCGCCGATGCGAAAGCGGCCCGGGTCGTAGAGGCCGACGATGTCGCCGGCGAAGGCCTCGTCGGCCATCTCGCGGTTGGAGGCCATCATCTGCTGGGGGTAGGCCAGCTTGATCTGGCGGTCCGTGCGAAGCAGCTTGGCCTGCATATCCTTTTCGAAGGTGCCGGAGGTGATGCGAACGAAGGCCAGGCGGTCGCGGTGCTCGGGGTTCATATTGGCCTGGATCTTAAAGACGAAACCCGAAAAGTCGGGGTCCGTGGGCTCGGCGATCTGCTCCTGGGCCTGGTCCGGCGAGGGGGCCATGTCCACGAAGGCATCCATGAAGGGGCGCACGCCAAAATTGGTGATGGCCGAGCCGAAGAACATGGGGGTCAGCTCGCCGGCGTGGACGCGCTCCAGATCGAAGGGGTCGCCGGCGATGTCCAAAAGCTCGACGTCCTCCATGAGCTGGTCGTAGGCGCTGGAGCCCAGGTGGGTCTCGGCATCTGGATCGTCGAGGGCCAGACGGGTCTCGTCGACGATGCTCTCGCCGTGGGAGCCGTCGGAGTCAAAGATGATGATCTCTTCGTTCTGGCGGTCGTAGACGCCCTTAAACTCATTGCCCATGCCGATGGGCCAGTTGATGGGGCAGGCCCGGATGCCCAGGACGTCCTCGATCTCCTCCATGAGCTCCAAGGGCTTGCGGCCGAAGCGATCCATCTTATTGACGAAGGTGAAGATGGGGATCTTTCGCATGGCGCAGACCTTGAAGAGCTTTAAGGTCTGGGCCTCCACACCCTTGGCGACGTCCATGAGCATGACGGCGCTATCGGCGGCGGCCAGGGTGCGATAGGTGTCCTCGCTAAAGTCGGCGTGGCCCGGGGTGTCCAGCAGGTTGATGGCCCGGTCGTGGTAGGGAAATTGGAGGACCGAGGAGGTCACGGAGATGCCCCGCTCCTTTTCCATTTCCATCCAGTCAGACACGGCGTGCTTGGCGGCGCGGCGGCTCTTGACGCTGCCGGCGAGGTGAATGGCGCCTCCGTAGAGGAGCATCTTCTCGGTGAGGGTGGTCTTACCGGCGTCGGGGTGAGAGATGATGGCGAAGGTGCGGCGGCGAGCCACTTCGCGCGCGAGTTTGTCAGGGGCCGGGGCGGTGCTCATATTGTAGGACAACCGGATAGAGGTAGAAAAATCGGGGCTGATCGGGGTGAAGCATAGGACCGGCGATTGGCCAATGGCAAGGGGGATCAGGACAGGCGGCGGTTGATGGATTGGAGCAGAGATTGGATGCGCCGCGGTCTGAGGGCGCCCATGCAGCCAAAGGAGATGGCCAAGAGGGCGGCGAGGCCAAAGATCTGAGAGGCCCCCTGGGAGATATGCCACCCCTGGAGGACGGTGTTGACCAGGCCCAGGAAGGTGCCGAGGACGGCGCCCACGAGGACGCCCCCGCCGCCGAATTGGATGCGGTCGGCAGTCTCGGCGTCGTCCTTGGCCTTGAAGGTGCGCCGCTTCAGAGCGTCTGGAAGAGAGTCCTTCCACCCCGGCGAGGGCGAGGAGGCGGGGCCTTCGTCGGGGGAGGCCGGCGCCGTGGGAGGCATAAAGCCCGTGGAGGTGAGGGACTCAAAGTCCTGGGGGGCCGACGGATTATGTGGTCTCTGGGGCGACTGGGACTGGGTCGGCGGCGGGGTGGGAGCCTCGGAGCTAAAGGGCTGGTGGGAGGCGGGCTGATGGGGAGTGGGCTGAGATCGGCCGTCGTCGAGCATCACCGTGGCCTCCCGATCGGCGGGGGGCGGGCCCTGGGGATCGTCGGGCAGCAAGACCCGATCCGTGGTTTCGTCTTCCGAGGCGTTGGAGTGAGACATGGGCGTAGTGGGGTCGTTGGAAGTGAGCGTTTGAATCATTTAACCCGAATGGTGGCATAGCGTCCACCTCGGCTGGGGCAGGAGGGGCTTAATGGGATCGCTGATGACCTTTCACGAGTGGGCGGTCTTCGCCCTGATGAGCCTGGTGGCCGTGGTGATTCTGATGGCCTTTTTACCCAGGGTGCCGCGGGAGGATAGGCCCTATCTGTGGAGTTGTCTGTGGGCCCACTTGATCAGCTCGGTGGTGCTGATCTGGTTGACCTACGATGTGCTCGGCGGCGGCGATATCGAGAAGTATTATTTCTACGGCGACCGGCTGGCGGAGTACCTATGGCGCGATCCCTGGCATTGGGGGCCGGAGTATATGCGGCTGATCCTGCAGCAGGAGGTGTGGCTGCCGATGGACATTTTCGGCCACGAGGGCTCGTCGACGACGAGCATGATCGGGATGTGCGCCTTTTTGATGGCGGCCACGGGGTCGTCTCAATTGGGGACGGGGGCCTTTTTTAGCGTCCTGGCCTTTAGCGGGCAGGCGACGATGTACGTGGCGTTTCGCGGGCTCTTTCCGGAGCGCTATCGGACCCGTCTGGTGGTGGCCATTTTGCTGGTGCCGTCGGCGGTCTTCTGGACCAGCGGGGTGGTCAAGGAGGCGGTGGCCATCGCCGGATTGGGGTGGATGGTGTGGGGGTTATATAGCTGGCAGGTGCACCGAAAGTGGCAGTGGGGGCTGGTGGCCGGCGGGGTGGGATGGGTGATGGTGGCGGTGTCCAAGAGCTACGTCCTATTTCCCTTTGTCATCGCCGCCGGGGTGTGGTGGTTCTGGCAGCGATCGCTGGCGGTGAAGGGGTCGGTGGCGGTGGCCGCCAAGCCGCTCTATATCCTGGGAGCGGCGGTGGTGGCCGTGGTGGCCATGGTGGGGCTGGGGGCGCTATTTCCCCAATACTCGCTGGGATCGTTGGCCGAGGAGACGGCGGAGCTGCAATACCAGGGTCAGCGCGTGGAGGGAGGGTCGTCCTACGCCATCGGCAACCCCGACGAGACGAGCCTCACCGGGCAATTGGCCTTTGCGCCGGTGGCGATGACGGCGTCGCTATTTCGGCCCTTTGTATGGGAGGCCCACAACGCGGTGGCCGTGATCAACGGCCTGGAGATGGCGGTGATCCTGTGGTGCTGGCTGGTGATCTGGTGGCGCCGCGGGATCGCCGGGACATGGCGGCTGGTGACCAAGAGCCCGCCGCTGATGTTTTGCCTGGTCTTCGTCCTCCTCTTTTCGCTGGGCGTGGGGCTGGCGACGACCAACCTGGGGACCCTGTCGCGCTATCGGGTGCCCATGATGCCCATGTATGCCCTGCTTTTGGTGATGCTCTACCCGCCGAAGAAGGCCCGTTCTTGAATGACGGAGTGAGAGAACTATCGTTGTCACGGCAGCCCATTAAATTCCCGAAGCCGTGACGGAGGACGTATGGAAGAGCTGAGCATGGATGAGGCGTGCACGCAGATTCTGAGCGATTTTTTTGAGGAGTTGACGGACTCGTCGCTGGAGGGCATCGACGACGTGGAGGCCGAGATCGAGGAGTTGGTGGAGGGAGCCTTCCTGGAGATCGATAATTACTCTCAGGACAGCAATAATATCTTTTTGTTGGCCGGCGTCCCGCTGTCCAACGGCAAGCGCTTTTCCATCAATGCCAACCTGATCTGGAGCCAGGAGCACGGCGAGTGGATCAGCTTCTTCGATGGCAATGGGCCGGATGACGCCTATTTTGAGCCCGATGGAGAGGGCGGATATCGGATCGTGGGGCTGGACTGAGGATCCGGCGAATAGGGGGGGATATTGCACCGCTGCGGGACCCATGCCTATCATGGTCGCAACTTAATGACTGCGAGGATGAAGATGGGTTTGATGAAGCGATTGCCGGGAGATGATTCGCCCCTGTTTCGGCTCAAAGAGCACCGCTCGCACCTGGTCGATGAGGTCAGCCGACGGGCGTTTAATAATGTGGTGCGTCGGTCGCGCCACGAGGAGGGCACGGGGATCGAATACGTGCTCAACGACGCGGCCTACCAGGAGATCGAGCGGCTCAAGCGCGAGCAGGGGCCGGAAGAGGAGATCCGATCCATCAGTTGGTGGCGCCGACTGTCCAAGCGGCTGGCCACCATGTCGGAGAAGGAAAAGCGGCGCATCCTGTGGTCCCTCGTCGAGAGCTACGCCGAGGATATCGCCGGGCATTTTAATCCCTGGGTCTATCGCATGGCCACGGAGGCCCTGCCGATCGGGTTGAGCCTGCTCTTTAAGACCCAAGATTTGCCGGAGTTTGAGCTCTCTCGGGGAAGCGAGGAGATCAAGCGCGCCCTTCGCCACGTCCGCGATCTAAGCGATCGGGTGGTGCTCGACGGGCCCACGGAGCGGCTCCAGCAATTGGCCGACAAGGGAACCCTGGTCTTTGTGCCCACCCATAGCTCCAATATGGACTCCATCCTGGTGGGGTGGTCCCTCTACGCGGCGGGCCTGCCTCCCGTGACCTACGGGGCGGGAAAGAATCTATTTACCAACCCGTTGACCAGCTTTTTTATGAAGAATCTGGGGGCCTATAAGGTGGATCGGCGCCTTCGCCATGAGCTCTATAAAAAGGTGCTCAAGCTCTACTCCCAGGTGGTCATCGAGCACGGCTATCACAGCCTATTCTTCCCCGGCGGGACGCGGTGCCGCTCCAACGCTGTGGAGCAGGACCTCAAGCTGGGGCTCCTCGGCACGTCGCTGCAGGCCTATATCCACAACCTGCAGCGTGATGAGGAGGCCGACCCGGTCTATATCTGCCCCATGACCATCAATTATAACCTGGTGTTGGAGGGGGAGAGCCTGATCGACGATCACTTCAAGCGCGAAGGCCAGGGGCGCTATCTGCACGAGGTCGATGAGTTTAACCAGCTATCGACCATCGCTCGCTTCTCGCTGAAGACGATGCGCATGGACTCCACGACGATCATCCGCTTTGGGGAGCCCCTGGACTGCTTTGGCAACGAGGTGCGCGCCGACGGCGAGAGCTACGACCAGCGCGGACGGCGGGTGTCCCGCGCAGATTACGTGCGCTCGGCGCTGGAGGGCGATATCGTCTTCGATCGAGAGCGAGACCGCGAATATACGCGCCAGACGGGCGCTCGCATCGCCGAGTCCTTTCGCAAAAACACGGTGCTCATGCCCACCCAGGTGGTCAGTTGGGTGCTCTTTGAGCGCCTCCAGGAGCGCTATCCCAACTGGGATGTCTACCGGCTGATTCGCTTCGGCGCCGAGGAGACCATCACCTGGGAAGAGCTCCACCGGGGCTTGAAGGTGCTCCTGGACCGCCTGCAGGCCCTGGAGGCCGATGGCAAGGTCATCTTATCGCCCTATATTCATGAGCATAGCGCCGAGGAGATCGCCCAGGAGGGCATGACCTACCTGGAGATGTACCACACCCCGGAGGTCGTCCAGGATTGGAGCGACGGGGTGCTGATTCAGAAGGTAGAGCTCCTCTATTTCTATGGAAACCGCGTGCGAAGTTTCGACATTTGACCCCGATGAAGCCCGGATCCCACATCAAAGGAGAGGCATGAGCGACGACAATCAGACCATATTCGGCAAGATCATCCGCGGCGAGATGCCGGCGGACAAGGTCTACGAAGACGACGACGTCCTGGCGTTTAAGGACATCAATGCGGCGGCGCCGGTCCATATTCTGGTGATCCCCAAAAAGCATATCGTCAACCTCTTTGACGCCGACGAAGAGGACACAGAGCTGCTCGGAAAGCTCATGCAGACGGCCCGGAAGGTGGCCATCGAGCAGGGGTTGGAGGAGGACGGCTTTCGCCTGGTGGTCAATAATGGCGCCGGCGTCGGTCAGACGGTGTTTCACATGCACGTGCATGTGCTGGGCGGACGCGATTTTTCGTGGCCGCCGGGGTGAACCCGGATTATTGGTGATCCGTCTACTGCGGCTCATCAGAGCCCAGATGCCGGCATCTCACTCCGCGACGATGCCTCCGGCATCGCCTGTGGTGCTCGATTTTGGCCTCTGGACTCTGATTTTGCCTCGTAACGACGCCTCACAAATAATCCGGGTTAACGGAGGTCGGAAGTCGGAAGTCGGAAGTCGGAGGGGGTTGGCGGCGATGATCAATGGGTTGACTAAGGTCATCGAAGGCACCGGGTCACCCGTCGCTGGAAGGTAGACCAACCACGGTAGATGGAGTGAGCCGCGGAGGGCACGACCCCGCCGACCCTGCGTCGGCGGTGAGCGAGCCTTGTGAGCTAGGGGATGGTGCTATGACCCCCCGTTGGTCCGGCGGC
>CAZMJS010000054.1:19812-24667 GCA_964566695.1 uncultured Bradymonadales bacterium | reverse complement strand
GAAGGCGGTGATGTCGATCCCTGGATCAGTGATTTCGGGTTGGCGGACCTCTTCGATGCCCATCGCTCTACGGAGCGGGAGCGATGGGGCACTCCTCAGTTCATGGCGCCTGAGCGTGTGGAGCAGCGATGGCGAGACCAGGGGCCATGGACGGATCTCTATTCGGTGGGCTGTCTGGCGTATTGGCTGGTGTCGGGGCATGCCCCTTTTGAGGGGATGTCGGCGGAGAAGGTCTTGGATGCCCAATGTCGGCAGATGCCATCGCCGCTACCGCCTCGCATGCCGGTTCCGAAGACCTTGGGGGCCTGGCTGCGGCGGTTATTGGCCAAATCCATCGACGATCGCTATCGATGCGCGGCCGACGCTCTGGCCGATCTGCGAGGGATGATCAACCCCGATGGAGGCGAGCACAGGACAGAGGAGGTGGAGGAGGAGGATACGGCGCAATTCATCACCCTGGATGTGCAGGGGTCGACCAATGATGGGCTCAAGCCTCCGGAGGAACCGCGCTTGCCGGCGGTGGATGAGGGATGGCGACGCCGTGCCCCGGGAGTGAAGCCGTTGCCTGGGGTGGGCCATGGTCTGTTGCAGGTGCGACGCTTGCCCCTGGTGGGGAGGGAGTCCATTCGCGATCGCTTGTGGACAGCGCTTCGCGGCCTGATCGATGAGGGCACTCACGCAGGGGTGCTGATTCAGGGCGCGCGGGGGCTGGGCAGCACGCGGTTGGGCCAGTGGTTGGCAAAGAGAGCCCACGAGCAGGCGGGGCTATTCGTATTGGCCACCAGCCATGACCATCAAGATGGAGAGGCGCAAGCCCTTAGCCATCTATTTGGGCGGGCTCTGGGCCTCGGCGGGTTGGCCCACCACGAGGTGCTGGAGCGGCTCCAGCAGATGCGCGAGGAAGGCCCCCTCAAGGGTATCTCGCGCTACGATTGCCATGCGTTGGCCCAGTCCTTTGCTTACCAGCACCAGAGGCCTGCAGGCCGTCGCGGGGTCGACTCCATGGTGACCGTCGATCAGATGCTTCGCGCCATGCGAAACGCACTGGTGGCGCTGGGAAAGACGCGGCCGCTGATCCTATTTTTGGACGATATTCAATGGGGAGGGATAACAGCCCGGTGGGTGGAGCTATTGCTCGATGACAAGGTCGTCCCCGCGGGGTTGCTGGTGTTAATGACGGCCGATACCAACGCCGAGGCATCACCAGAGGCCTTGCACACGGTTCAAGTGATGATCAACGCCGGTGAGGTCGAGACCTTGGAGGTGGGTCCATTGGGCGAAGAGGCGCAGCGCGCGTTGGTTCGCGATCACCTGGGATTAGCCCCTCGGCTGGCGGAAGAGGTGGTCAAGCAAACGGCGGGAAGCCCGCAATATGCCGTTGAACTGGTGGCCAAGTGGATCGATGAGGGCGCGCTGGTCCCCACATCGGAGGGCTATGTGTTGAGCGATGGCGAGCGATCGGCGGTGCCGATTCCAGACACCGGCCGCGATATTCTCAAATACCGGTTGGATAAGGCCGTAAGTGATTTTGAATCCCAGGGGGGCGATAGCCAACTTTTAGAGGTGGCGGCAGTGCTGGGGCGAAAATTTGAGTATGGGGAATGGTCCGCCATCTGCGATGAGTCTCCCTGTTCTGACCCGGAGGGGATGGTGCACTATTTCATGGGAGTCGATGTATTGCAGCGCCGCAGTAGCGGCTGGGCATTTACGCAGCGTGAATTTCGCGATCGACTGATGGAGCGGGCCCGTGAGCATGGGCGACTGGCCGACCACCATCGGCTCTGTGCCCGATGGTTGATGCGCTACCACGAGGGAGTGCATTTCCAGCCGGCCATTCGGATCGCCAACCACTTTTTGGGTGCAGAGGAGTACGAGCGGGCGATGGAGCCGCTGTTGGTGGCGGCGGAGTACCAATGCGACACCGGTCGGTGGGACGGATTGGGATGGTGCGTCGACCAATATGAGCGTTGCCTTTCGGCATTGGGGGCACCCGCCGACGATCTTCGCCGCATCGATATCTGGGAGACCCTGATTCGGTCGCACGGCCGGAGAGGTCAATGGGAGGAGGGGATGAAGCTCATCGACAGGGCCAGGACGTTGGCCCTGGAGTCGGGGTCCGTCGGGCATTGGGCGCGCGTGCAATATCATCAGGCCTGGTTTCTCCATCACCAGGGCAAGTTGGAACAGAGCCTGGAGCTATGCCAAGAGATCGAAGGACCGCTCAAAAAGCTGCAGGCCCGGCGCCATCTGGCGATGGCCTACTATCTGTGGTCCATCAATTTATCGTGGCTCGGCGGCTCCTCGCCGGAGACGGTGAACATAGCGGCGCGGGCGCTCGAGCTCTTTGAGGCGCTGGACGACGACCGGGGACGGGCCCGATGCTTGCTGGCATTGGGAACCGATCAGACGGTGTTGGGCCAACGCGAGAGGGGGCTGACGCAGCTCCACGAGGCGATTGACCTCTACGAAACCCTGGGAGATGGCTATGGGGTTGGGGTGGCGTTGGCGAATCTGGGCAAATTATACCGGCGCATGGGTGAAATGAAGGCGTCGGAGAGAGTGCTTCGCCGGGCGATGTCGACGATGGAAGATGTGGGGGTGTCCGATGTGGGGGTGGTATTGAACCTGGCGTGCACCCTGATCGATCGCGACAATATCGAGGAGGCTCATCGCCGGGTGCTGGACCTCTTGGCGGAGTTGAAGGCCGCGGGTCGGCACGGGTTTTTGGGGTTGTGTCACGCCACGCTACTGCCCTGTCAGGCGGCCATGGAGAATTGGGAGGCCTTCGACCGAAGCATGGAACGGTGCCGAGACTATTTAGATGGATCGCCGGTGGTCGAAATGGAGGTGGCTCTGACCTTTGAGCGGGCGGCCCGGCGAGCACGGCAGCAGGGGCAACCAGATAGGGCCCAACAAGCCTGGGCCTGCGCCCTTCGCCAGTGGGAGTTGATCGGCGATGACGAGCGGGTTGAGGAGTTGGCTCATCGCCTGGATCAAGGCTGATCGGGCTTGCCTCCCCTTCGGTGTGGCACGTAGGCTATGGCTCGCAGAACTCCCCAATACCCAGGTCTGCCCGTGTCTTATTCCACCGTTCTCGATCCGCTCTCCAATCAATCGCTGGATTACCGCCGAAGCGAGCGTTGGCGAGGCGATAGTTCTCAGGTTCCGTTGGATGCCTTCTCCCCCTCGGATCGGGAGGCCATCACCACCATTTATCAGCGCCTTCGGACGATTCAGACGGCCATGGAGGAGGTGGGTTATGAAAACGAGGAAGCCGTCTCGGTCTTTCGCTCGTATCTATTGGAGGATCAACGGTGGCGAGACTTATTGGAGGCCGCCAGGCGAATCACTGATCCCCCGCAACGCGACGACGTCGATCGACATTTATTCAGGCAGGTCAAGCACGATATCTGCGGAGGGGCGCTGAGCCAGTTGATCGGCATTTGTCAGCTATTGCAATCCAGGGCCCTGGAGCCGCGAGAGGTCGCCAAGGGCTATTTGAGGATTCGTGACCATACCAAGATCATGAGAAATGGGCTCCCGGAGCTCGATCCCGAGGTCCATGCCCGCGACCAGGCAGAGCGGATGCACCACGTCGATCTGATCGTCGATAAGTGGAGCCATGCGGCGCTGGAGCAGGGCGGTGATCGGGTGGACGTGCAAGTGCAGTGCGATTTCTCGGGGCCCATCTCCGATCGATGCGTCGAGTTTTCGGCCCTCGATCGCGTGCTCTATAACCTGATGAATAACGCCACCGAGCATACCATTGATGGACGGGTCGAACTCTATATCACGGCCTCGGAGGATGGTCAGCAGTTGGTATTGGCGGTGGTCAACCAGGTGGGAGCCAGGCGGGCTTCGGAGCTGAAAGAGTATTTCGGAGGCACCGACCTTCGGCGATTATTCGACGGGGGCTATACCACGGGAGGCCACGGCGTGGGGCTGAGCATTTGCGCTGAATTTGTGGGCTTTGCCTTTGGGGTCACGCCGTCCCAGGCCCGAGATGAGGGCTACGTGGGGGCCCGTCTGGTCGATGATCACTTTATGGCCTGGGTCCACTGGCCGGTGGTCAGTGGGGAGTTCCAATGAAGAGATTCCGAGAGAGGTTAAACGAGGCCAACCCCGATCGGTCGACATGGAGTGAGCGGCGCTGGATATTTGTGCCCTATGATCAACTCACGGACCGACTGGGACCGCTGTCGGTGCATGAGCCCCGGGAGGTGGGGATTGCGATGGTAGAGACGACGGCCAAGGGGCGCCGGCGGCGCTACCATCAACAGAAATTAGCGCTGCTGTTGACCAACCAACGTCATTTCGCGCTGGAGCAGGCCCGACGAGGCGTGGCGGTGGACTACCGCGTCTCGTCCGACGATTATGGCGAAGTGCTGGCACAGGTCGCTGGGGAGCGAGGCGGTCTGATCGCCATGGAGCCGGCGGAGCGCGAGCTTCGCCGCAGTCTTCGGTCGGGCGTCGATGAAGGGTGGATGAGATTTGTGCGCCACGAGGGATGGCTGAGCAGTGCCGGGGACTTCGCGGACAGTCAACCAAAGGCGCCGCCTTATCGGATGGACCGCTTTTATCGGGCGATGCGCCAAAAAACGGGTTGGCTAATGGACGGCGACAGCCCCCAGGGGGGCCGTTATAGCCTGGATGGAGAGAATCAGGAGTTTTGGCCCGGCGAGCCGCCGGCGGCCAGTCCTCCTACCATGGAGGTCGACGCCATCACTGAGGAGGTGGTGGAGCTCGTTCGGCAGCGCTTCGGTGATCACCCGGGGGCGATCGATCCCTCGGCCATTCCAGCCACCGCCGACGATGCCCGAGCGTGGTGGCACTGGGCCCGCGAGGCCTGCATGGA
>CAZMJS010000054.1:0-19712 GCA_964566695.1 uncultured Bradymonadales bacterium | reverse complement strand
CCACCGCCGACGATGCCCGAGCGTGGTGGCACTGGGCCCGCGAGGCCTGCATGGAATATTTTGGCCCCTATGAAGACGCCATGTCGGTCCACAGCCGAACCCTCTTTCATACCCGCATATCGGCGCTGCTCAATCTTCATCGGTTGCTTCCGGCCGAGGTGGTGGCCGACGTGGCGGCAATGGATATTCCCCTCAATAGCAAGGAAGGGATGATTCGCCAGATCCTGGGATGGCGCGAATTTGTGCGCCATATTCACCGGGTCACCGACGGGTTTCGTCAATTGCCCGATGGATATGAGCCGTGGGAGCGTGATCGGACTCCGGCTCAGAGCCGTCTGGGAGCCGATCGCGCACTGCCGGCGGCCTATTGGGGCGAGCCGTCGGGTCTCCATTGCCTCGATACGGTGGTCGCTTCCGTGGTCGAAGAGGGGTATAGCCACCATATTACGCGCTTGATGATCCTCAGCAATATCGCCATGTTATTGGATGTCGATCCGGAGGCCCTCAACGAGTGGTTCTGGGTGATGTATATCGATGCCTATGACTGGGTGGTGGAGCCCAATGTGCTGGGGATGGGTACCTTTGCCGTGGGCGACCTGATGACGACCAAGCCCTATGTCAGTGGGGCCAATTATATCGACAAGATGAGCGACTATTGCCAAGATTGCGCCTTTGACCCCAAGAAGAATTGTCCATTGCGCGAGATGTACTGGGCTTTTTTGGAGCGTCACCGGGCGTCCCTGGAGGGCAACCGGCGCATGGCTCTGATGCTGGGAATGCTCAAGCGACGCTCCCAGGAAAAGAAGGCTCGCGACCGGGCGATTTATCGCCAGGGCGTGCGTATTCTGGGAGGGGCCGACAAGTGGACCCCTGAGGATATCGAGGGCGTTGAGGAATCGAAAAAATAGTTGGCTTGTGTTAGCTTCCAGGGCATGCGCCAAGGGAGTGGCAGAGGGCATGGAGCCGAAGCGGTGGGTCAATGAGTCCCCCAGACGGGAGTATGAACATGGAACGACCGGGCAAAGTACGCGAACCGATCATGACGCTGATCCTGACGATCTTGACCTGCTGGATCTATTATCTGTACTGGATGATCGTCACCTGTGAGGACATCAACAAGGGCCTGGGCGAAAAGCGCTTCAATTGGGTGGTAGAATTTGTGCTGGGCTTCTTGACGTGCGGGGTATGGTTTTTGGTGTGGGAGTGGCGATCGGCGGAGGCCATCGTCGAGATCGAGCAGCGCTGGGGGCTGCAGCCGCAGATGGAGCCGGTACTCCTATTTATCACGAATTTCTTTGGCCTGGGGCCGCTTTTTTATCAGCGCTCGATGAACCACGCTTGGCAACAGGGTCAGCCGCCGTCGGCGGGGATGCCTGACCGTCTGGAGCAAGAGATCGACGGCCTCTCCGGTGATTACTCTCAGTCGCCCCATCAATATCAGCCCCAGCAACAGCAACGTCCGCCGCAGCAGGGGCCGACGGATGGCCACGTGGACCCGCAGGGAGACTCTGAGCCGTGGTGAGTGAAGCGACCACCCGGGGGGCCCTGTGGTGGGTGGCAGCGGCCCTGGGGTTGGTTGCCGTGGCCTGGATCTATCCCATGACCCCTCTGGTGGACTGGGTTCAATGTCCCAGCCGGTGGATCTTCGACTTTCCCTGCCCGGGGTGCGGGATGACCCGGTCGGTGGTGACGGTGGTCCAGGGCGATGTGGCCGGGGCGATATATTACCACGCCGGCGGGGTGTTATTGGTGCTGGGGTTGTTACTGATCGCGGGATTAGTGGTGTTGGAGCGTCTATTGAGGTGGGGCTTTGTGGGGTGGTTGACCCATCATTATCGAACTCATGAGAGCCTTGTTTGGGGCGTGTTGGGGGTGTTGCTGATGGTTTATTGGGGGATTCGGATCGTGGGGGGGGGGCACCCCGATCTATAGATATTGACCGGGATGAATCGCTGGACATTTGGGAGGGACTGATCAGGTTTTTATTGGCTGATGGAAACGATGTGCGTTCGCTCACGTTGAATCAATGCAAGGAGCAACGATGGAGATCAACGCAGTCGCCTTATTCGTCACTCTGCCAATCGTCCTATTGACGCTTGGTTTCGTATTTTTCGTCCGTTCATCGAGGATGGGACAGAAAAGCCCCGATGAGTTTCTCAGCGGGGATTTGAAGGATAATCCGAGGAAGACGGCGACCTGGGCGTTGACCCTGGTGCTATCTGCCATCTTTATCTTCGCCGGGGTGCCGAAGCTACTGGGCGCCGATACCGTGCTTCACCAATTTAACGAATGGGGATACTCGGACGGCTTCAGGGTCTTTGTGGGAACGTCCCAGATCGTGGCTGCCATCTTGTTGATCGTGCCTCGGACGACGGCCTATGCCGCCGGATATCTGGCGGTGGTGATGGCCGGTGCGGCCTATACTCACCTGGCCTTTGATGGCCCATGGATGGCGTTGATCCCTCTGGCTTGCCTGGCCGGGTTGGGGGTCGTGCTTCACGAAGACTTTCAGCGCCGGGGCATCATCTCGCGGGCCGGTAAGCTCAAGGGGTTCGCGCGCTGAGTTCCATGATTCATCAGGGGGCTGGATCGGCCATCAATATAGGCAAGCGCCCGAAGCGTCGGTGGAACTTATTGGCCAGCCCCTCAATGGTGTGTCGAACGTCTTGGCCCCCTTTGAGGTAGCGAAAGCGCAGAGGCCCGTACTGCGGGTGGTGCCACTCGTCACCCAGGTCGGCAAAGCGAGCGATGAGTGCCCGACGGGGGTTGTCCGCGTAGCCATACCACACCATGGCGCTCTTTCCGGTGGGGTAGTCGACAAGGCCCGAGGCGCGCCGTACCTGAAGGGCGCAGGGGTCGGTGGGGGCGTGGAGGGAGATGGAGTGATGATTGAGATCAAACCAAGACGTGAAGGGTTGAATCATCCCAGGGCCTCATCATCGGCCGGGGCCAGTTGACGCTTGGCCTCGGCGTAGGCATCGGCCAGCATGTCGTCGGTGGCGAAAATATCGACGATCTCAGGGCACGTCATCAGGTCATTTAGCCAATAGTTGAGCACTTGCTCATCGTTGGCGATGGGGTTGTTGATCACCGTATTGGTCAGGCGTTCGATGAGTCGGTCGCGGGCCAGGCGATTATCGACCGTCAACTCGATGAGTTCTTGTTGGTGGAGCTGTTGGAGAAATTGGCTGGCCAGGTTGTACACCATTTGCCAGGGGGCATCTCCGTTGCCCCTGGGCTCCACAGGGGGGCTGGTGGCAGCGTCCGGGGAAGAGGAAGGTGGTTGGGGCGAGCTAGAGGTCGGTTGAGGTGATTCGACCTCCACGGGGTATCCCACGTCGGGACCCACCCGAAATCGATCCATGCCGGTGTCGGCCGCGTCCTCATCGACCAATTCAAAGGAGGCGAAGGCGTGGTTTGGTAGGCCAGCCGCGTCGGCGAAGCGAGCGGCGTTTGCCGCCAGGTCATACCACTCGACAGGGCCATCGCCTTGATAGAATACCTC
Organism: uncultured Bradymonadales bacterium; assembly: GCA_964566695.1. Lineage (GTDB taxonomy): Bacteria > Myxococcota_A > Bradymonadia > Bradymonadales > Bradymonadaceae > SLJM01. The sequence continues at coordinate 16,207 of CAZMJS010000054.1, read as the reverse complement.
TTCTAATAAAGAGGTCTCCAGATCCAATAGGTCGGCCAGTTCGGATAACTCTAACCCCTCACGGCTGAAGTCATCGATCATCCAGATGCCCTCATAGCGAAAAATCGCTTCGCCGTCGCGGTATAGACCGAGGGACCACAACTGGTGTTCGGCGAAGTAGTAGTAGATGGCTTCGCCGGGAAGCGCCTTGAGGGCTTTGGCGCTATTGGTGGGGTCGTCGAGGCCACGCCAATCGGGGAAGACTTGCAGCCAGCCGCCGCGGGGCTCCAGCACGAAGCCAGGCAACGATTGACCCTCCAGCCAGGCGACGCCATCGGCGCGTTCAGATGTTTTTAGGTAGACGCTTTCGCTGACTTCTTCTTCCATGGGCACTCCAAGCAGGTGAGATGATCATATCGTATGATTCAGGGATTCAATAGGTGGTCAGGGAAGTGGGCGCCAGTCGTCGCGAAGGATGTCGTCGGAGCGCGGCGGCGGGGTGTTGCTGAGGATATAGAGGGCACGGCGGTTTCGCTCCTCTTCGGTCTGGTCCGGGGTGTCGACGGCCAGTGACTCCTGCCCGAAGCCCTGGAAGTAGATCGGCAGTTCCACGCCTTGGTCGCGAAACCACCGGGCGAGGGCGCGAGCGCGCTGCTGACTGAGGCGAAGATTCATGTCAGCGTCACCCACCGTATCCGTATAGCCGGCGACGTACAGGCGGAGGCCATCGATGTCGTCGCCATGTTTTTCCAGTTGTTCATTGAGAGCCTGTTTGGCCTCTTGGAGTTTCTCTTCTTCGGTGTCTCGGATGGTGGCCGTGCCGGTTTCAAAACGGATGATCTGCTGGGGCAATTCCACCGAGAAGGGCTCCAGGGTGTGAGAGACCCACTGGCCAGAGGCGTGGTGGACAGTGACTCGCGCGCCGGCGATGGCACGGCCGTCGGCGTCCCAGCTTAGGTCGACGCGGCCGGCCTCGAAGCCGCCCTCCAGTGTTTCGTGGACCACCGATTGGCCCTCACCGTCTTGGACCTCTAATTCGATGCGCTCGGCCCGGTGGGTGATCTCGATGGGCAATGCGCCTTGGTCGAGATCGATGGCGTCGCGGATAAGCGATACATCGAGGGCCTCGGCTACCCTCAAGTCAAATTCAAAGGAGGCGCCCACGTCGCTGCCCTGTTGGTCCGTTCCCTCCAGTCGGGCGCGGTAGCTACGGGTGCCCTCGGTTTGATCGATCTCGACGCGGGCGCCCTCCTCAGGGGTGATATGGTCGTAGGTCTCCTCCACCACGGAGCGGCCGTCGCGCTCCACGGTGAAGGTGGCGTTCCATACAGGCTGGGTCGGCATCACCGTCACGGAGGGCGGATCGCCGTGGGGCGGTTGGTTATCCTGCGTGGTATAACTGATCTGCATCGCCGCGACCTGTGCGCTGATCAGACAAATGGCCGCCAGAGGGACCAAAAAGAGTAGGGCGCGCCATGAGGGAGGGAACATGGTGATCTCCGAGGACGTAGGGTTGGCCAACATCGCAGAAGTATTATGAAATCAGCAGCATGATGCCAGTGCCACGTGCACCCTGTGCAGCCTGGCCCCACCTCTGTTAAGGAGGGCCGCCGCAAAGTTAAGGTTCGAGGCGCAGAGGACAAGCCATATGAGAGGTCAAAATTATAGCGATCCCATCGATCTGGGGGCGCTTTTGCATCTGGACGACGAGTTGGTTGTGGGCGCCGAGGCACTCACGGAGTTGTTGCGCGAGCAATTGACCGAGGAGCGCCGCGCCAAGATTGAGGAGGTCCTCGACAATCGTACCTTAACGGTCATTCCGGTCATGGACGGCATCCACGATCTGGGCAATGCGGCGGCCGTGCTGCGCAGCGCTGAGGGCATGGGCTATCAGGAAGCCCACATCATTGACACCCAGACGGAGTATAAACGGTCGAAACGAGTGACCCAAGGCGCCGACAAGTGGGTGGATGTCCATCGCTGGGATTCGCCGAAGCGCTGCGTTCAATCGCTTCAGGCCAGGGGCTATGAGGTGGTGGCCACCGATCTGGACGCCGACGTCGAGCTTAGCGAGATCGATTTCACCTCCCCGACGGCCCTGGTATTCGGTAACGAGCGAGACGGGGTCAGCGACGAGGTGCTTGGGGCCTGTGATCGCCGATGCATCATCCCCATCCAGGGCTTTGTGCAGAGCTATAATATCTCGGTGGCCGCCGCCCTCAGTTTATACGAAGCGCTGCGTCAACGGCAGCAACGGCGTGGCACCCAGGGTGACCTGACGGCCGATGAGCGCCGGGTGCTCCGGGCTCATTATTACCTGCGTTCCGTCAATCGTCCCCATCGGTTGGTGCCCAATTTATGGCGCCGTCGCATGGCGGTGAAGGACGAGGATGAGACAAGATGAACGCCCGGGCATCAACGACGGCTTGAATCCTGAGGGACTCTGGCCTTAAATCGCCGGCTGTTGACCGAGTGGCGGGGAGTCAACATGTTGGCCACTGGTGAATGCAGAGGAAGTCATGAAGGTATCGCGACCCCCACAATCAATCACCGACTTGGTGGAGCTTACCCGCTGGCGCGCCGAAGAAGCGCCTGGGGGGCGGGGTTTTAAGTTCTTGGAGGGCGATGGTGAAGAGCCGAAAGAGTTGAGCTTTCGGGCCCTTGACCGACGAGCTCGGGCCCTGGGGCAGCGCTTGTCGGAGATGATCGACGTCGGCGATCGCGTGTTGCTGCTCTATCCGCCGTCGCTGGATTATGTAGAGGCCTTTTTTGGGTGCCTCTATGCCGGGGGCGTGGCCGTGCCAGCCTATCCGCCCAACCCCAGCCGTTTGGAGCGGACTCTTCCGCGGTTGCAGGCCATCGTCGCCGACTCCGGCGCCGCCGTGGCCATGTCCACCGAAATGATCAGCTCCATGGCGTCGGCGTTGGCCATGCAGGCCCCGGAACTCGGCGAGATGGAGTGGTTGGCCACCGACGGTATTGACGGTGATGGGGGCGGGGGATGGGAGCCGCCACCGGTGGAACCATCGACGCTGGCGTTCCTGCAGTATACGTCGGGATCAACGGGGCGGCCAAAGGGCGTGATGCTGGAGCATCAGACCCTGATGGCCAATGAGGCGTTGATCAACGAAGCTTTTGAGATGAGCGAGCGCGATGTCGGGGTTCATTGGCTGCCGCTATACCACGATATGGGGCTTATCGGGGCGGTGATTCAGCCGGTGTATTGCGGCTGCGATAGCGTGTTGATGTCGCCGCTGGATTTCCTGAAACGGCCGGCGCGGTGGCTGGAGGCCATCGATCGCTTCCGCGGGACGGTGTCGACGGCGCCCAATTTCGCCTTTGACCTGGCGGTGCGAAAGACCGACGAGGCGTTGCGCGATGGTCTCGATTTGAGCTCCTGGAAGGTCGCCTGCAACGGCGCGGAGCCCATTCGGCACCAGACCCTGGAGCGCTTTGCGGCCTATTTTGAGCCCAGCGGCTTCGACCGGCGCGCGTTCATGCCGGCCTATGGGCTCGCCGAGGTGGGGCTGATCGTGTCAGCGACCCCAAAGGCCGAGGAGTTTCGGGCCCTGGAGGTCCAATCCGAGGAGTATATTAGCTGTGGTCGACCCCTCGGGGATTTCGACGTGCGCATCGTCGATGCCGATACGGGTCAGGAATGCGACGAGGGGGATATCGGCGAGATATGGCTACGAAAGGGAAGTGTCGCCTCCGGTTATTGGCAGCGTCCCGAGGTCAATAAAGAAGTTTTCGACGCCACCCTGGGTGACGGTTACGGGCCATTTTTGCGGACCGGTGATCTGGGTGCGCTGGTCGGCGATCAATTGGTCGTCGCCGGTCGCCTCAAGGATTTGATCATCATCCGTGGGGTCAACCACTATCCACAGGACATCGAGAGCACCGTGGAGTCCGTCTCTTCGGCCGTCAGGCCAGGGTGCGGGGCGGCCTTCTCGGTGGATCACGAGGGCGAGGAGCAACTGGTGGTCGTCCAGGAGATCAACCCCCAGCGGTGTGACGATCCCGAGGCCCTGGCCCGGGATATCAGCCACCAGGTGGCCTCCGTGCATCGCGTGGTGCCCCACGAGGTGGTGCTCATTGAACCGCGCACCATTGAAAAGACCTCCAGTGGTAAAATCCGCCGCTTTGCGGCCCGTCAGTCCTTCCTGGATGATACGCTCCAGGTCGTGGCGCGAGGGGGCGAAGAGGCGTCGGCAATAGCGACCGAAGCCGATGGCAAAGCATCGATCAGCGACGATCAGGCGACCATCGAGGGCTGGCTGCGGCGGCGCATCTCTGACCTCAGCGGATTGGATGCGGCCGACATCGATCGCCGCCGATCTTTCGCCTCCTTTGGCATCGATTCGGCAGAAGCCGTGGGCATCGTCGGAGAGCTGGAAGAGGCGCTGGGCACCACCATCGACGCCACGGCCCTCTACGACCATCCGACCATCGCCGCGTTGGGGCGATATTTGGCCGGGCAGCAGAGCGATGAGCCCGAGATTCGGCCAGATGGTCGCACCCTGGGTGCGGATCGGGAGGGCGAAAATTGGGTGGCCATTGTGGGCATGGGATGCCGCTTTCCCAAGGCCGACGGGCTGGAGGCGTTGTGGTCGCTATTGCTCAGCGGAGAGCCGGCGTTTTCGGAAGTTGAGCCCTGGCGATGGGAGCCCGGGACCTTTACCGATCCCGAGATCGCCGGCTTTGATACGATGGCCAGCGATCGAGCGGGCTTTGTGGAGGACTTAGATGCCTTCGACGCCGCGAGGTTCGGGATTTCTCCCAGGGAAGCGCGGGCCATGGATCCTCAGCAGCGCATGGTCATGGAGACGGCCCTTCGGGCGATTGAGGATGCACATCAGTCGCCCGACGATCTGGCGGGGACAATGACCGGTGTGTTTATCGGTCAGAGCGGGAGCGACTTCGCGCGGCTATACGATGGACCGCCGGTTCGGGCGGCCACCGGCCTGGCGCCGGCGGTGACGGCTAATCGGCTCAGTTACTGGCTGGATATTCAGGGGCCGAGCTCGGTGATCGATACGGCATGCTCGTCGTCGTTGGTGGCGCTGGATCAGGCGTTGCTCAACCTCCAGGCCGGTCGCTGCGACCAGGCCCTGGTCGGTGGCGTCAACGCGATTTTGGCCCCCGACATGTCCGTGGCCTTTTCGCAGGCCCAGATGTTGTCGCCCACCGGGGAGTGTCGAACCTTCGATGCTCGCGCCAACGGCTATGTCCGAGGCGAGGGGTGCGGGATGGTACTCCTAAAACCCCTGGGTCGGGCGCTGGAGGATGGAGATCCCATTCGGGCAGTGATCCGTGGGTCGGCCATCGTACAGGATGGGCAAAGCAACGGGCTGACGGCCCCTAACCGAGGCGCTCAGGTGCGGGTGATCCGCCAGGCCATGGCCCACGCCGATGTGAGTGCTGACGCGATCGGCGCCATTGAGGCCCATGGCACAGGCACCGAGTTGGGCGATGCCATCGAAGTGGGCGCGCTTCGCGACGTCTTCGAGACCGCGGCGGGCCCGTCGGGGCCCACCGAGCGTTTCCTGGGTGCCATCAAGTCCCAAATAGGCCACCTGGAGGCCGGGGCCGGCGTGGCGGGTCTCATCAAGTCGGCGCTGATCTGCGAACGGGGAACCATTCCCCCTCAGGTGGGATTTGAGGACCCCAACCCGGCCTGCAAATTGGAGGAGACGCGCTTTATCATCGCCAACGACCCGCTGGACTGGCCCGGTCGTGATGACATTGGCGAACCACGTATCATGGGACTTAGTTCGTTTGGTTTCGGCGGCACCAACGCCCACGTCATCCTTCAGGAGCCGCCGGAGCAAGCGCCCTCACGCAGGGCCGATGAGCCCCGAACGACCACCCCATTTTCCCGTGAGCGTCATTGGCCCAAGCAGGACGCCATGCGACGCCAAAAGGCAGAATCATGACCCTATCGGACAAGCGAGTGCTCATCACCGGCGGTTCCGGCGGCATCGGTCGGGCCATCGCCCTGCGAATGGCCCGGGAGGGCGCCTCCGTGATCGTGACCTATCGCGGCGATGAAGAGGGGGCCAAAAAAACGGCGAAAACAATGGCCGATGTCGCACCCAGGGTGCGACAAGAGCTTGATTTTCTGCGCTTAGATGTCACTGATAGCCAGGCGGTGGACGGGGCAGTGGAGTCGGTGATCGAGCAGTTGGGAGGCCTCGATATCGTGGTCAATAATGCCGGCGTGATGGATAATCAGGCGGCGGCCATGATGGGTGATGAGGCCTGGCAGTCGGTCATCGACACCAATTTGAGCGGGCCGTTCTATGTGGCGCGAGCGGCGCTGACGGAGATGATGTTCCAGCGCCATGGGCGCATCGTTAATATCTCGTCGGTGGCTCAGGATGGGGCCAGCGGGCAGGCCAATTACGCCGCCAGCAAGGCCGGGCTGATCGGGCTGACCCGCAGCCTGGCCAAGGAGTACGGGCCGCGAGGGATCACGGCCAACGCCGTGGTGCCGGGGTTGGTGGCGACAGAGATGATCGACGACGTCGACGAGCGGCTTCGCGAGCACTGGGAGACCTTTTGCCCGGCCGGGCGCCTGGCGACGGTCGATGAGGTGGCCGATGCGGTGTGGTTTTTGAGTCGCGACGAGGCTTCCTTTATCAACGGAGCGGTCCTGGGCGTCAGTGGAGGCTTGGATGCGGCGCCCTGAGAGGGGTGCGACGGTGGTCAGCAGAGCGGAGTGGATGAATGTATAGCATTGATTTGACGGGAACGGTGGCCTTGATCACCGGTGGGACTCGGGGCATTGGCTTGGCCACGGCGAAGTCGCTGGCCAGGGCCGGGGCGCAGTGCGTCATGACCTATAAATGGGGCTCTGCCGATCTGGAGGCCATCGCCGACGAGTTTGAGGCCATGGGGGCGGTGCCGCCGCGCTTCGAGGTGGCCGACGTGGGCTACGAAGAGGATACGACGACCTTGATTGAGGGACTCAACGATGAATTCGGGGGCGTCGATATCTTTGTAAGCAATGTGGCTTTTGCGGCCAAGACCCCGACGCTCGACGATTATCGCAAGCGATCATTGATGACCAGTCTGGACTATAGTGCCTGGCCTCTTGTGGACTATGTGGAGACCATCGGCGAGGTCTGTGGCCAGTATCCGGCGTACGTGGTGGCCATCTCAAGCGACGGGGTTGATCGCTGTTATCCGGGCTACGATTTTGTCGCCGCCTCCAAGAGTGTGCTGGAGGTGTTGACCCGCTATCTGGGGCATCATCTGGGCAAAGAAGGGTGCCGGGTCAACGGGGTGCGTTTCGGGATGGTTAAGACGGAATCGCTGGAGGCCATCTTCGGTGAAGAGGTCTGGACCTTTTTGGAGCAGGAGGGGATGGGCGAGGAGGCGTTGTTGTCGGCCTCCGATTGTGCCAAGGCCGTATTGGCGCTATGCAGTGGGCTGTTGGACGCGATGCAGAGCGAAATCATCACCGTCGATCGGGCGATGGCCTTTGAGGATAACCTCATGCAGCGCTATCAACGGTGGATGGACAAGCGATCTACTACGCAGGAGTCAGACGATGAGTGAGACGATGAGCAAAGACGAAGTGGTGGCGATCATCACCAAGAATCTCAAGGAAAATCTCCCGGACGTCGATCCAGAGGCCATCGAGCCCACGAGTTCCATGCGCGATTATGGAGCTAATAGCCTGGACATTATCGAAGTGGTCAGCGCCACGATGCGGGAGCTAAAGATCCGCGTGCCCCGATCGGAGCTCGCGGAGGTGGAGAATATCGATCAGCTCGCCGACCGCTTCATGGAGTACCTGTAAATTGTCGGAGTCATAAGCCCCGCCGCCGGCCTCCTCGCCGGTGACCGACCCGGCGGTGCCCAGTAGCCCCAAGAGACGTTATGCGCCCAGAAGACATCCTTAAATTTAGCCTCGCCGACTTTACCTATAACGACAGCGATCACGTCCTGGATCCGCCTTCGGACTTTGAGACCTGGGCCGATGACCCACGGATTGATCTGGCGATGCGCTTCTTCGAGCAGCCACTGGAGGATGCGCCGACGCCGCGAACTCAATTGCATCATCGCATCAGCGGCCAGAGCGAGGCGATGATCAACCTGACCTCCTATAACTACCTGGGGTTGTCGACGCACCCGGAGGTCCTTGAGGCCGCCAAAGAGGCTTTGGAGCGCTATGGACTGGGAGCTTCCGGGGCGGCCATGCTTTCCGGGACCTTCGACCAGCATCGCCAATTTGCCGAGGAGCTGGCAGCGTTCAAGGGGCGCGATGCGGCGATGCTCTTTCCCAGTGGTTACGCGGGAAATGTGGGGGCTATTCAATCGCTGATGCAACGCGGGGACGTATTGGTCATCGATGATAAATGCCATCGAAGCATCGTCGATGGGGCGACGCTTTCGGGGGCCAAAATGGTCAGTTTTCGCCACAACGACCCGGAGTCGCTGGACGAGGTCCTGGAGCGTCATGGCGACAAGCGATGCATGGTGGTCCTCGAGGGGGTCTACTCCATGGATGGCGATCTGGCCGATCTCCCCACCCTGGTGCCGGTGTGCGAGGCCCACGATGTACCGATTTATCTCGACGAGGCCCACTCATCGCTCATTTTCGGTGAGCACGGAAAAGGGGTGGCCGAACACTTTGGCCTTGAGGATAAGATCGGGCTGGATTTTGGTACCCTGAGCAAGTCCTTTGGCGGCATCGGCGGGTTTGTCTGTGGCGATGAGCGCATCGTTCGCTACATGAAGTGCTACGCCTCGCCCTTTCAGTTCTCATGCGCACTGCCGCCGCCGGTGGTGGCGGCGATGCGAAAGAGCTTGGAGGTGGCGACGCGCGATAGCACACTGCGCGACCAGTTGTGGGAAAATGTGCACTATTTTCGGGATCAATTAGAGACGATGAACCTCGATCTGGGCGAGTCGAAATCCCAGGTGATCCCCATTATCATCGGATCGTCGGGCGAGGAATTGATCACGTTGGCCACTCAGGCACAACAACGAGGCCTATACCTTCAGCCCATTGACTTTCCGGCCGTGGAGGCCCACGCCCGACGCTTTCGCATCTCCGTGTCGGCCCAACTGAGCCGCCATGATATCGACGAGGCCTGCAATATTATTGAAGACGTCATTGCTCGTCCCCTGGGATTGGTGGGGGCGGCGTGAGCGGCGGTGGGGAGGTGATGCGTCGGTTGCGTCGCGAGCCATTGGTGGAATTGGAGGGATGGCACGGCGATGACGGTGCCGCCGATGGTTGGCGGCGTCGGTTGCCCCACGAGGGCTTGATGCGGTTGATCGATGAGGTGGTGGGGATTGATGAGTCGCAGGAGGTGGTGGTCGCTCGACGTCAGGTCGGTCTCGATCACCTGGGACTGGATGGTCATTTTCCCGGAGACCCCGTGCTGCCGGGCACCCTTATTGTGGAGATGCTCGGCCAGGCGGGTGTGGTTCTTTTTTCCTATTTGCTGGAGGAGAAGCTCCAGGAGCCGGTGTCGTCGATCCGGGCTACCAAGATTCTAGGGGCTCATTTTACGGCGCCTGTCCGGCCGCCGATGATGCTTCGGTTGGTGGTCCAGGCCGAGGATTACGATGGCTTTCTGGGCCATTGTCGGGCTCAGGCCCTCGCCGATGGTCAGGTGGTGGCGGCCATGCGCGGTGAAGTCATGGCCCTATAGTGTCGTCGCATTGAATGATTAAAGGGGGTGTCTAGGTTTCCCGGTGCTTACGAAAACATGGATTTTTGGTATCACCGTAGGGAGGGCATCGGAGCGCGTACGGCGATGCCCGGGGAGTTTCCCCCGCAAAGCCCGGATGGCGCGTCGACGCGATATGGGTCCCTAAGGCCCACCACCCCAGGAGGATGATGTGCGAGATATTCGAATATTGATCATCGATGATGACAAGGATATCTGCGAATATATGGATCTCCTGCTGTCCCAAAATGGGTATAAGGTGGACACGGCGACCGATCCCAACCGCGGCATTGAGATGCTGCGCGAGGAGGAGTTCCATGTGGTGGTCCTCGACATCATGATGCCTCAGCTCAATGGGATGGAAGTGCTGGAGAAGATCCGTGACTTTGACACGGATATTTCCATCATTATCTTCACCGGTTTCCCGTCGGTGGACACCGCCGTGACGTCCATGAAGTACAATGTGTCGGACTATATAAAAAAGCCCTTCGACGTCGATGAATTCAATGACACCCTCCAAGAAATTTTGAGGAAAAAAGGCCTCCTCATGGATCCGGAGGAGGAGTTGCTAAAGACCATCGGCCGCAACATCCGCGCCGCGCGGAAGGGCCATGAGTTAACCCTCAAGCAGATGTCGCGGCGCACGGGACTGTCGGTCAGTTTGCTGTCTCAGATCGAACGGGCGGAGTCCAGTGCATCGGTGTCCAGCCTATTTAAGGTTGCGCGGGCCCTGGACAAGCAGTTGACAGAGCTGTTTGGCGATTATTGAGCCGTGGGCGGCGCCTGCGCATGGGAGACCGTTTGCTGGATGAGCTGGATGAGCTCATCGATGTCGAAGGGTTTTTGGAGCAGGGGGTTGTCCACGGACTGAATAAATTGATGCATGTCCTCTTCAAAGATACCGCCGGTCAAAAAAATGACCTTTGGCTTCAGTTCCGGGGCCCGTTCGTCGAGCCCTCGAAAAAAGTCAGCCCCCGTCAACCGGGGCATATTGAGATCGCAGAGGATGGCATCAAACGAACCCTCTTTTTCATCGATGATCCCCCAGGCCTCGGAGACATTATGAGCGCTAAGTACCTGGCCCTGACTTTTGAGGATCCGGCTATAGAGACGAGCCATATGGGGCTCGTCGTCGATGACGAGAATCTGGTAATTCATGAGGGCTTTGGGCTGAAGGGATGTGACTGGTTTCCCTTAAAGGTGGGCGCCCCCCCGAGAATGTCAACCACCGATATTTGTCGGGGAGCCGCCGGTCCATGAGTCGAGAACACCGACAGCCGCCGGCGTCGCTGGATGTGTTGACCCGTCGAGCGCATCGACTCGCGGGCCAGCGACTGCATCACGTGGCGCGGGAGTTGGAATGGGATATCCCAGAGGATCTGGGCCGCCACAAGGGGTGGATGGGTCAATTGATGGAAGCCGCGCTGGGGGCCCCCGGTGGCAATCATGCGGGCGCCGATTTTCCCACCCTGGGGGTGGAGTTAAAGACCATCCCGGTAGATGCCCAGGGGCGACCGATGGAGACGACCTTCGTATGCACGGTCAACCAGCGACGGCCCGACGCCGTGGATTGGGAGACCTCGGCGGCCAGAGAGAAGCTGCGCCACGTGCTATGGATCCCGATCTTGGTCCGTGAATCACGAGGAGCTGATCGCATGGTGGGGAGTCCTCTGTGGTGGCGGCCCGGCCCGGAGGAGGAGGCCCGGCTGCGCCGGGATTGGCAAGAACATATGGACGTGATTCGTCGAGGCCTGGCCGATGAGATCACGGCCCGCGATGGGGAGATTCTTCAAATTCGGCCCAAAGGCGCCAGTGCCCAGAGCACTACCTGGGGTCGAGGCCCCGATGACAACCTGGTGCTGACGCGGCCCCGGGCCTTTTATCTGCGCCGTTCCTTTACTCAGGCGCTGCTGGCTCGCCATTTTGCCCTTGCGTAGGAGGGGAGAGATGGACAGGCGGGAGGCTTCAATCAAAGATGGGAGCCGCTTGAGCATCGACGCAAGTTATGTCCATGGTGTCTAGGTTGAGGGCCGTCAGTTGGCCCCCCCATCGGCATCCGCTGTCGATGGCCAGGAGACGATCATCGATGCGACGGCCCAGGGCGGACCAGTGACCACACAGGATGCGGTAGGGCGCCCATGAGGCGTCAGGGGCATCAAACCAGGCCTCGAGGTGGGGTGGGATGTCCTCGTAGGTGGATTTGAAGTCGAAATGAAGACGCTGCTCATGATCGACCACCCGCATGCGGGTGGTGACATTGATGGTCGTGCGCCAGCGCTCGACGGCGTTGGTCGCTTCCGCGGGAGAGGCCGGTTGGTTGCCGTACATCTCGCTTAAGAGCCTCTCGGGGGTCGATGAGCGAAGCTCTGTCTGGACCTCCTGACAGAGGCGCTGAGCAAGGTCGATGGTCCACCCTGGGTGGAGCCCGGCGTGAACCATGGCGATGTGGCGATCGTCGTCGACGATGAGCAAGGGGCAGTGGCGCAGCCAATCGGTGAGTTCACGGCGGTCTGGGGCCTCCAGGGCCGCCCGGAAGGTGTCGTTGCTGCGCGGCGCACGCGAAGTCAGCGCCACCGCCAGAAAATGCAGGTCGTGGTTTCCCAGCACCACGGTCGTGCAGTCGCGGTGATCGGCAAACCAGCGCAGCACGGACAGCGAGTCCGGGCCCCCGTTGACCAGGTCGCCGACCTGCCACAACCGATCGGCCATGGGGTCGAAATCGATGGCTGCCAATAAGCCTTGGAACTCGGTAAAGCAGCCGTGAATATCGCCGATGGCATAGGTGGTCATGGGCAAACAACCTCGTTGTATCCGGAATCAACCCGGGCGTTGGTCCTGTTACCAAGCCTGGATGGGCTTGTCGCCGCGGTCTCGTCGGTGCTACCTAACGCGGGGCACAAGTCTAGTTCTCTTCTCAACCAACGGAGCCGCCATGGAAGTCGCCGACAATATTCTGCAGGCCATCGGTCATACCCCGCTGGTCCGAAGCCACACCCTGGCCAAGCATGTGGATTCGGACATCTTGATGAAGATCGAATACGTCAACCCCGGCTCCAGCGTCAAAGATCGACCGGCGCTGCAGATCATCGAAGATGCTGAGGCCAGCGGTGAATTGAAAGCGGGCGGGACCATCGTAGAGGCCACCAGTGGCAATACGGGGATGGGCCTGGCCATGGCGGCTTGCGTCAAGGGCTACCAATGCATCTTTGTGATGCCCGATAAGATGAGCGACGAGAAGATCAAGGCGCTTCGGGCATTTGGGGCCAAGGTCGTGGTGTGTCCAACGGCGGTGGAGCCCGACGACCCGCGTTCCTATTACTCGGTGGCGCGCCGGTTGGCCGAGGAGACGCCTGGCGGGTTTTTGGCCAACCAGTATCATAACCCCTCCAACCCGGAGGCTCATTATCGGACCACGGGGCCCGAGTTGTGGGAACAGACCGAGGGGCAGATCGATGTCTTTGTGGCCACCATGGGCACGGGCGGCACCATCACGGGGACGGCCAAATACCTCAAGGAAAAGAACCCCGACATCGAGATCATCGGCGTCGACCCCATCGGTTCCATTTATTATGATTATTTTAAGACGGGAAAGATCACCGAGGCCCACTCCTACCTGGTGGAGGGGTTTGGCGAAGACATCATTCCGTCGACGATGGACTTTGAATTTGTCGATGACGTGGTGCGGGTGTCGGACCTGGAGTGTTTTCAGTGGACCCGTCGCCTGGTGCGCGAGGAGGGGGTATTCGCCGGGGGCTCATCGGGAGGCGTGATGGCCGGTGCCATTAAGTACGCCGAGGGATTGGACGACGCCAAGACCGTCGTGGCCCTGATATGTGACAGTGGGGCGCGGTATATGAGCAAAATCTTTGATGACGATTGGATGCGGGAAAATGGATTTCTCGACGATCGTTTCGGCGATGGCCGCGTGGCCGACATCCTGGCGAAGAAGGGAGGACCCAAAGAGGTGTGGACGGCCCGCCCCGATGAAACAGTCGCCGTCGTGGTGGAGCGGATGAAGTCCCATGGCATCAGTCAGTTACCGGTGGTCGATGATGCAAGCGATCGAGTGGAGGGATTGGTCAATGAGTCCGATGTCTTGAGTCATCTGCTGGGTGATGGGGCGCAGGATGATACGGTGGAGTCGTTGATCGAGTCGGGGTTTGCCACGGTGGAGGCCGGCGATCGCATCGCCACCATCGGCGATTTATTTGAAGACGGGCGGGTGTTGCTCGTCATGGACGAAGAGCGTTTAGCGGGCATCATCACGAAGATCGACTTCATCGATTATGTCACGGAGCAACTCTGAGGTGAGCATGGCAGTGAACGGACGTGGTTGGTGGGCGGTGGCGCTGGTGGTGGTGTTGGCACTGGTTGCCGTCTCGCCGGAGGTAGACGCGCGAACGGGGGATCCCGTGGAGGTGAGCCTGCTCATCGATCACCGACCGGCGGAGGAGGGGGAGCGTCGGGAGGTGGTGGCTCAACGACGGGCTAATATTAATGAGCGGGTGGCCACACGGCTTGAGGAGCGCCTGGATGCCATCGGGGTGCGATACTCGGAGGTCGACATCGACGAGGACCATACCGTGACGGTCAAGGTCTATGGAGACTTCGATGACGCCGTGATTCGCGGGGCCATTATTCCGCGGGGAAAGATGGAGCTTCGGCGCGTGCGCGTCGAGGATAGCCCCTGGGCGGAGGTGGCGGCGGAGCTGCCGGACCAGGTTCAATATCAGTCCCCCGGCAGCGGTCTCTTTCGCACCGACTGGCTCTATCTTACGGCGCCATCACCGTCGCTCCTGGCGGAGGCCATTGATACCTGGGGCCCCTCCGATGAGGATATTCGCATCTTTCCCCAGGACCAGGGATTTCGAACCGTGCGCCTCGGCGAAACCGTGGCTACGGAGAGCCATGTTGAGTCGGCCTCCCTGGGGCGAAGCCCGGCCGGAGATCCCAGGATCGCCATTCGACTCAAATCCGCCATCGCTCACGAGGCGCTGGACCGACGCGGGGAGGCCGGCCTATTAGCGATGGTTCTCGATGAGGAAGTGGTGGCGCTTATCCCCACGCGGCGCTACCACCGCTCGTCGACCTTCGATCTGGAGCCGCCGCCTCACCTCAACAGCCCGGAGGCCAAGCAAGCCTGGGGCATGCAGGTGGCGGGCCGCTTGAGCACGCCTATGCCGATTCGGTTGGTCGAGCTCGACGAATTGCAGCGATAAAGGACAGTCCATGACCCGCTTTCAACCGATGCCGGAAGACGTACGCGGATGCTGGGTGGCTTCTCGACCGGAAGACTCCGTGTCGACGCTCGCCCAGAAAAAGCACGATGCCTACGCCTTTGATATCGATGGCGCCTTCCGCCACCACACCGTCAAGGCCTGCGGTGAGGTGACCCAAAAAGAAGAGGGGCATTATACTTTTGATGGCCAGTTTTTGATCCTCCGTGGTCGTCGGACCCACACCTTTCGCGTTCAACCCGTCACCCCCTGGCAGTGGAAATTGGAGGGCAAGAAAAAGACCCTCGTGCTGACGCGGGGCTATATCGAGGCTCGAGATTTTCACACCCTGGGTGGTGACAAAGCCCAAGAATTGGCCTTGATCGCCAGGCGATTTCGTTTTCATACGGCTCTTCAGGGACCGGATCCCATCTGGCGCCTGATTAAACCTGAGCGGGGAGATGACCTCCCATTGGCCATTTTGAGCATGGACATCAGTGCCAACTCGTCGGCACCCTGGGTGGGCGTGACTCCTCTGGTGACCGGCATATCTGCGGAGTCCTGGGAGCGAATCTTGAGTTCTGCAGCGAAAGGAACGGACATTCCAGTTGGACCATCGGCCGACCTGGCGTT
Source organism: uncultured Bradymonadales bacterium (assembly GCA_964566695.1). Classification (GTDB taxonomy): domain Bacteria; phylum Myxococcota_A; class Bradymonadia; order Bradymonadales; family Bradymonadaceae; genus SLJM01. Next base: position 690 of record CAZMJS010000054.1, on the reverse strand, counting down.
GCTAGCAGCCTAGCGATAGCGCCGTTATAGCATCACTTTAGAGTTCTAGGAGACGGTATGGCTTCCCAGCACAACTTGGTTTGGATCGACTTGGAGATGACGGGGTTGGACGTCGACGCATGCACCATTTTGGAGATCGCTACCCTGGTGACGGACGCCCAGTTAAATATCATCGCGGAAGGACCGCAACTGGTGATCCACCACGACGACCAGGTATTGGATGCGATGGACGAGTGGAATACCCGTCATCACGGAGAATCGGGCCTCATCGATGCCGTTAAGCGCTCCACATTGACGATGGCGCAGGCCGAAAAGAAGACCCTGGCGTTTATTCGTCAGCACTGCCACCGGGACACGGCGCCTCTGTGCGGGAACTCCATCTGGCAAGATCGGCGATTTCTTGGGCGCTACATGCCGACCCTGGAAGACTATCTTCACTATCGCGTCATCGATGTGTCTTCCATCAAAGAAGTGGTCAAGCGGTGGTATCCGGACTCGTATCGCAACGAGAAAAAGCAGGGAACGCACCGTGCACTGGACGATATCCGCGAATCTATTGAGGAGCTCAAGCACTACCGATCCAAGGTCTTCGTTCCGCCCGGTGGTGATGCAAAAAATAATAACTAGTCCACCCAGGGTGGCCCGGCGGCATGGACGTGCTCATGCCGACCTTCAGGCAGTCCGTGGAAG
>CAZMJS010000053.1:8283-24930 GCA_964566695.1 uncultured Bradymonadales bacterium | reverse complement strand
GCGCAGAGGAGCAGCCCATCGAGGGGCCGATGAGGGTGAGGGCGGCGAGGGCGATAAACGACGAGAAGGCGAGACGATGATACATGATCGCTCCTTGGGTAAATATATGGGGCATGGGTTTGTGTTATACGATATTCGCTTGCATAATGTAGAAGAAATACCGTATGGGTGGCAATATATGAGTGGTTCTTTGGGAGGGGGAGTGGGTCATGCATTCCATGCGGTGGATATTTTTGTACATTTGTTTACAATGTGTTGCACCTTGGTGACGACCATAGGGCGATTTTAATAATTGGCCAGAGTGTGTATCAGCGGATCGTATAAACCAAGGAGGTGAGTCTTTGAGCCCATGATCGGCGGTGGTGGATGCAGGCCACTCGGTCACTGGGTTACAGCAAGCTTTTAGCCAATAATTTGCATTGCTTAGGCGGTTATCTCATGGGTCGATATAAGGACGACGGAAGCTCCAGTCGGTATAAACCAAAATTTAAGGCGAAGTTGGTGCTCAAGGCGCTGGAGGCGTCGGAGGCGGATACGGAAATCGCCAGCGCCTTCGGGATTCATCCGGTGACGCTATCGCGGTGGAAAAATAAGTTTTTGCGCGAGGCCTACCGAGTCTTCGAAATGTCGGATCAGCTCCGGGGGCTCAACCAGCAGGTGGAGTCGCTGTCGGCGACCAATAAGGAGCTGGAGCGGATCAATCAATTGCTGAGTGAGGAACTGGACGAGCATTTGGATATCGAGGCCAAGGTCGAGTTCGTCGATAAATGCAAGGAAACGCTGGGGCTCAATCGGAGTTGTGAGGTGATCGGTCTGCCCAAGAGCACGTATTACTACCGAGTTAACGCCGACTGATGGCGCCACGCTGCGCGCTCTCGCCGACGTACCACCGGTCACATGATGGGTTCACGGTCGAAACTCCCCGCGATGCGGGGATTTTTTTTGGCTTGAGTGGGGCGATGGGTTTTACCGGGGGTGGAGTGGTTTTGGTCTGTCTTTGGTTTGTTATCGTTAAGGCTGTATTGAGAATTTCTTGGTTTTGGAGCTAATTTTTCTGGAATGATGGCGTTATTGGGTTGACTTGTTGGTGTTTCTCTTTCACGCTGGTGGTACAGAAGTTGTACTGGTGGCCGGTGGTTTTCGCAGTAGAGGTGCCCATGGGTAGGCGTGCCGTAATGAAGGTCCTTCGCGAGGAAACGGCGGTGCTCCACGACGAGATCGAGGCGGTGGCGTTTCATCGCCAACTCAGTCGGGGTCGAATCGACGAGACTCAATATATGACATTATTGGACTCGCTAAAGCGAATCCATGAGGTGCAGGAGTCGCTGCGCGACATGTATCGAGAGGAACGGGTGGGGTCGCTGGCCGGTGGGTTGCACCGATGGTGCAAGAGCCTGGAAGCCGATCTAAAGGATGGGCAACGACGGGGCGCGCAGAGCGCCGGCGTGGTGGCGGGGGCCGAGTCATATGTTCAGGCGCTGGTGGACAGGGTCGGCGAGGAGCCCCTGGGGTTGGTGGGGCATCTCTACGTGCTCCACGGATCGCTATTGGGTGGAATGCAGCTTCGTCCGTTGGTGCTGGAGGCCTTGGGCTGGTCCCCCGACGAGGTGCGTTATTTTGGGGGGCTGGGTCGCCAGGTGCCGATGGCCTGGAAGGCCTTTAAGGAGGCGGTCAATGGGGCGGGGCTCAATGAGCAGCAGAGGCAGCTATTGGTGAGGGAAGCCAATGAGGCGTTTCGGCGACTGACCGTGGTCTACGAAGACCTCGGGGAGATCGGCGCCGTTCCCAAGGTCCGAAGGGGGGGCGCGCGATGGTGATATTTCGCCTGATCACAGCCCCCGCCAGGGGACTGGGCTTTGTCTTTCGATCGGTGCATGACGCCGTGGAAAATGAGCTCGATGAAGAGCGAGAGCAGATTCGCCAGCGGCTCATGGAACTCTATTCATTGGTGGAGTCCGGCGAAATCGATGAGGAGGAGTTCGAGGCCCAGGAGGATCAACTCCTGGATCGCCTCGATGAGCTGGAGGACGCGATGTGAGGAGGGCCACGGAGAGGGGCCGCTTGCGGTTCGTGATGGGCAAGGGAGGGGTGGGAAAGTCGTCGCTGACGGCGGCGTTGGCGCGTCGGATAAGTCATGGCGGCGCTCAGGTGGATTGTCTGTCGCTGGATCCGTCGCATGGACTTGCGCGGTATTTTTGGGATGGAGGGATCGATGAGGGGATGCGAGTGCTGTTGAGCGACGGCCGCCGGAGTGCCCGGCGATGGATCGCTCGACGGGGCGATGAGCTGGCGGCCGTCGTCAGCGAGGGGACCTATTTTAAGGCGGGGTCAATCCGCCGGTTGATGGAGTCGCGGTGGCCGGGGATGGACGCCTGGTTTGGGGCGCTGGACGTCTACCGGGCGTGGCGCGAGGGGGCGGGTCAGCGAGAGGTGATCGTGGACTTGGCGCCGGGATTAGAGGGGCGAAAGGTCCTGGAGGCCGCAGCCGATCTGCGCCCCTGGTGGCGGTTATTGGATGCGTTTTTGGCCCGGCGACGCTGCCTGGAGGATCGCTTTGGCGCCACCGGGAAGGAGGGCGGCGATCCGCTGGAGGGGTGGTTGGCCGAGGCGAGGGAGACGTTGGATGGGCTGCAGGGGATGTACGAAGAGGACCTGGAAGTGCTCATCGTGGTCAACGCCGATCCGGCCAGCTGGGAGGAGGCCCGACGCATCGCGGCGCTCATCGACCGGGAAGATAGCGATCCTCGGCAGGGATCTTGGCAATTGGTGGCCGTGGAAGAGGGGGGCAAAGAGGTCCCGGCGCCCGCGCCGGAGCTTCGAGCATGGTATGAGGGCGAGGGGCCGGCGTCGTGGTCAGACTTTGGGCTCGAGCGCTTTGAGGAACCGCATATCGAACTCGGCGATGGCGCCACCAGCGCCACAGAGCGCCGGTGCGAGGCGCAGCCATTGGCGCATGCCGTTAAGGGGCGCCGTGGGTTGCATGTGGTCATGGGAAAAGGGGGCGTGGGGCGAAGTGCGGTGAGCGACGCGATGGTAGCGGCGTTGAGGGAACGGGGGATGAATTGTCAGTGGGTGTGCTGGGCCACCGCCTCGGGCTCGTCGGAGATCGATGGTGAGAGCGGCGATATGGCGACGGTGGATCCGGATAAGGCGGCCGAGGCGTTTCAGGAGCGATTAAAGGGCGAATGGGAGCGGGCGCTTCGAGGGGCGTCGGGGGCAGCCTTTCCCTTTGAGGAGCGGGCCCTGGCGCTGATGTCGGAGATGATGCCTCCGGGGATGCAGGTCTTGAGCGCGGCTTACGAACTGGCGGGGTATCTGCAGACATCCACCGTGGAGGCGGTGGTATTTGATGGGCCGGCCACCGGTCATGCGCAGCGGTTTTTTGAAGCCCTGGACCGAGGTGACGCCTGGCTGTCGACCATGCTGGAGGTGTTGGAGGAGCATCGCCACCTTCTGACGATGCCGCGTCTGACCCGGGAATTATTGAGCTGGCGTCGTCGCCTCCGGAAGGTGGTCGCCGAGCTGCGTGATGAGGGGCGGGGAGGGTTGTGGATGGTGGAGGGGAAGACCCAGGAATCGCGGCGTCAGGCATCGTCCCTGGTGGTGGAAGCCGGGGAGAGGGGGTTTGTGCCACTATGGAGGTTAAGGACACAGTCGCAAGGTCACGATGATTATGAGGCCCTGGAGGTGCGTTGATGGAGGACGAGGCGCTACTTTTGGAGGTGCCGGAGGAGGAAGCGACCCTGGCCGATGCCCTGGACCGGGTGCTTCACCGCGGGGCCGTGCTGCGTGGGGAATTGATGATCAGCGTGGCGGAAATCGACCTGATCTATCTCGATCTGCGCCTCTTTTTGAGCTCCGTGGATCGCGCGATCGACGCCGGTGCTTGGCCGTCACCGACCACACCCAGCGAGGAGGCATGATGAGCGATCAAGAGACATCGCAAGGTCACCACTTGAGTCTGGAGGAGGAGCACCCTGAAAGGGGGTTGGCCCAATTGGTGCTGGCCTTGATGAAGCTCCTGCACGAGTTGCTGGAGAAGCAGGCCATCCGCCGTATGGACGCTGGACGGCTCACCGAGGAGGAGATTGAGCGGCTGGGGCGAACCTTGATGGAGCAGGCCAAGGCTCTGGATCGGTTGAGGGAACATTTTGGCTTAGATGATAGAGATCTGGACCTATTGCTGGATCTGGACGAGTTATTTCGGACCGTGGAACGGGGTTGATGGCGACGTCGAACCGCGATGGTCATTGGTGACGGCAGATAAAGGAGAGACGATGGCGACGCTCAATCAACGACGACCTCAGGCGGCGCTGGGGGGTGGGGATTCCCTGGCCGATATACTGGAACGGGTGCTGGATACGGGCATCGTGATCGCCGGCGATATCAAGGTGCAGTTGGCCGATATCGAGTTATTGACCATCCAGATCCGATTGGTGGTCTGTTCCGTGGATCGGGCCCAGGAGATGGGGATGACCTGGTGGCAACAAGCGCCATTTATCGCCCCATCGGCGGAGGCCTCGACGACGCCGGCCGTGGAGGCGGAGAGGGAAGCCGCATCGGCAGGGGAGTCCCTGCCGGAGGACGAGGAGGAGGCGTCCATCCAGGCTCGCTTGAGCCGATTGGAGGCGATGCACGAACAACTTTTATATCGTCTCTCGGAGGACGGTTCGCCGGGTGGTGGTTAACCGTTAGTGTGTCCAAATCGGTACAAAAAAGACGGTGGAAGGGTTGATTGTTGTACTTTTTTAGGGTATTAAATTGTTAATCCCGCGAAGATAAGAGTAGTGAGCAGCACGTGGGAGGCTGCGCATCCGAAGGGTGCGCAGGTCGTCAATTCGTATCTGGCACAATGGAGAGTTAGCCATGGCAGAAGTACAGAAATCGACAAATTCGAGCAGTCTGGCGGAGGTGGTGGACCGGATCCTGGATAAAGGGATCGTGGTGGATGCCTGGGCCAAGGTCAGCCTGGTGGGCATTGAATTGGTGAGCGTGGAGGCGCGGGTCGTTATCGCGTCGGTGGAGACCTACCTCAAGTACGCAGAGGGGATTGGTCTGACGGCCACGGCGGCCGCCCCGGCGCCGACGGTCTAAGCGGCGTAGCGATGTCGGTCCCCGGCCGGTCAGCCTCGATGAAAGGCAGTGCACAAGCCCTGCTGGAAGGGAGGCATGACCGGTCGGAGGGCCGGTGGAGAGCGGGTCGATAGGCCTCGTGATGTGGACCGAGAGGAGCGATATGACGGCGCTGGCGTTGGCGAAACAACAATCGAATCAAGGTCTGGAAGAGGACGTATTCATTCCCCGGGCCAGTGAGCAATTCGTGGTCACCGAGCAGGTGGCGTCGGTCTGTCGGCGGGCGATGGCCTATCTGGATGCGGGCTATGCGGTGCATCTGGCGGGGCCGTCGGGGATCGGCAAGACGACGCTGGCGTTTCATCTGGCCAGTCAGTTGGAGCAACCGGCAGTGCTGATGCAGGGTAACCACGAGCTGGGGGCGTCGGAGATCCTGGGCAAAGAGACGGGGTATCGGCGCTCGCGGGTGGTGGATAATTATATTCACTCGGTGATGAAGACCGAGGAGGAAATGCGTGAATTCTGGGTGGAAAACCGTCTGGCCCGGGCGTGCCGAAAGGGCTATACGCTGATCTACGATGAATTTAATCGATCGCCGCCGGAAGCCAATAATGTACTGCTCAGTGTGTTGGAGGAGCGGCTGCTGAACCTGCCGGCGGCTTCCGACCAGGGGTATGTCAAGGTATCGCCCAAATTTCGGGCTATTTTTACCTCCAACCCTGAGGAATATGCGGGGACGCACCAGACCCAGGACGCGCTCCTCGATCGCATGATCACGATCCGGCTGAGGCCGCTGACGAGGAAGGCGGAGGTGGACGTGGTGGCCAAGCGCTCGGGGCTCGATGGGCGCCGGGTCGCCATGATTCAGGCGGTGGTGGCGGCGATGCGCCAGGAAGAGGCGATTGAGCACCTGCTGAGCATTCGGACCACGGTGGCCATCGCCAAGGTGGTGGCGCGCCAAGAGATCGATCCCTGGGTGGACAAGGGCTATTTTGAAGCCATTTGTCGCGATTGCATCCTGTCGGCCAGCCATCATCTATCGGAAGAGGAGTACCAGGCGTTGGGTCAGCGATTGGCGCAGCGCATCGAGGAGGAGCGACAATGAGTGACGATGGACGCAGTTATCTCAAGCGAAGTTCAGGGCTGCGCTCGAGCGTGCCCTCGTCGCGACCGGTGGATCGCTCCAATATTCACAGTTTATATATCGAGATCGCCAATTTGCAGATGGTGCGATCGCGGCAGAAAACGATCCGCCAATCGCTGATGACTCAGGTCAGACGGGCGGAGGACGCCATCGAGCAGGCGGAGCGCGAGATCGCGGAGTTGGAGCAACGCATCGATCGGCTGGAGGGACGAAGCGCCCGCCGAAGCGGTGGTGGGGAGGGCGACGGTGAGGCGTCCAGCGGGGCCGAGGGGGGCGAGGGATTTATTTTTGACTATTGATCGAAGCCGTAGGGAGAGGAGGCAGTCATGACTAGCCAGGACAAATATGTATTCGCCATCGCCGCCAGTGACGAGGTCCCCGATCTGGGGGATTTGAGTTCGTTTGATGGCCATCCACTGGAGGTGGAATCGCGGGCATCGCTGTCGGCGATTTTGGCGCGGGCGCCGAAGGGGCGCCTTCGACCCCGACGGAGCCACCTCCGGATCCACCACCGGGTCATCGATCGGGTGGCTCAGCAGGGAGGATCGGTGTTGCCCTTTTCCTTTGGGACGATGGCGCCTCCGGAGGAGTTGATGAGCTTTTTGGAGGAGCATCAGGAGCGCTTGACGGAGCGCATCGAGTTGGTGCGAGGGTGCGTGGAGACCACGATCAAGGTGGGGGCCAAAGAGGGCCAATTTTACGAGTTTATGATCGCCTCCGATGGGGAGCTGGCGGCCTATCGGGATCGCATTTATGGGCCGTCGGGCGGGTCGCCCACGAGGGATGAAAAAATCGAATTGGGCCAGCGGGTGGAAGCGGCGAGAGAGGCGCTGAGCCAGCGCTTTGAAGCGGAGCTGACCCGGGAGCTGGGAGAGGTCAGTCGCAATCACGAGCATCTGGGAGCCAAAGGCGAAGAACAGTTGGCGCAGACGGTCTTTTTGGTGGAGACCCGGGCCAAAGATGATTTCGAGGCGCGCCTGGAAGCGGTGGCGGCTGAGTGGCCGGAGGCGTTGGTGGTCAACCTGTCGCCTTATCTGGCGCCCTATCACTTCGCCAATATCGAGGTGTCCTGAGGACTGGCGGCGAGGCATGAATCCCGGTGAGCAGGGCCATGGGAGCGAGGATGGCGGATCAAAGTGATGGCGGTCGGTGGGGGGAGTTGTTGGGGCGGATCGTCGATCAGGCTCGACGGCTGGAGAAACAGCTCGAGGAGTCGTCGGGCGACGAGGGGCCGATATGGTCGTGGGACTGGAATATTGAGGTGGGCGGAGGTTCCAGGGGGGGGCCGGTCCGGGGAGAAAGCACGTCAGCGCCGCAGGAGCGGGAGACGTCGTGGAGCAAGTCCAGTGCGCCACAGGCGGATCGGGAGCTATCTCAGCGAGTGGCCAAGTCGCCGCTGGCGGATGTGGAGGTTCATACCACGCCCGGGGAGTGGGTGGTCATCGTGGAGCGGCAAGGGGCGGCGAGCGATAAGCCCGAGGCCTGGCTGATGGGCGACGATATCGTGGTGATCGCTCTGGCGGGGCCAACAAAGGAAGAGAGGCGGGAATTTATGCTGCCCCGTCGGGCCAGCGAGGTGACGGTCCATCGCAAGGGGCCGTTTTGGATCATTCGATGCGCCCTGGAGGAGGAGAGATGAGCGACGCCGACCATCAGCGTTTGATCCGACGGATTGGAGAGGGGCGACAGGAAGATGAGGGCCGTTGGGTGGTGCGGTTGGATCCAGGCGATCTGGCGGAGCTGGGCGTGGATATTGGTGACCCCGTGCGGGTGGGCGATGGCGAGGACGGCCATTGGTTTAGGGCATTGCCGACGCATAGCGAGGAACGCGGGCAGGGGCAGGTTCAGATGACCCCGAAAGCCCGCCGGGCGGTGGGGAAGCCGGTGGGCGAGGACGTGACGGTGAGTGGCGGTCGCGGGTTGCCGCTGGCGCGGGTGGTGGAGATGGTGCGGGAGGGAGGTGCAGGGGAGGAAGAGCGCCCATCTTGGATCGCCGGGGCGGTGGATGGTTGGGTGGTGCAGGGCAGCACCCGACGACGAGTGTCTGATCTCCAGGGTAGGGATGTCACCCTACGCATTGAGGGAGTGGAGCCGGGCCCGGTGGCGGTGATCGGGGAGGGCACGGAGATCCGCTTGCGCCCCCCGAAGGCGGTCGGCGATGCGCCGGTCGATCGACGGCCGAAGGGCGCCTATGAGCATATTGGCGGGATGGGGGAGCAAATCGCTCGGGTCCGCGAAGTGCTGGAGTGGCCGCTCCGCGCGCCGGAGGTGTTTCGAGAGTTGGGCATCGATGCCCCGAGGGGGGTTTTGATGCACGGGCCACCGGGATGCGGAAAGACGCTATTGGCCAGGGCCATTGCTGAGGCGTCGGGGGCGTCGTTTTTTTCCATCAGTGGCCCGGAGGTTATCCAAAAATATTATGGCGAGAGCGAAGCCCGGTTGCGCGAGATTTTTGAGCAGGCGATGGCACAGGCCCCATCGATCATTTTCATCGACGAGGTGGATACATTGGCGCCGCGGCGATCGGATGCCGGCGGCGATGTGGAGAGGCGGGTGGTGGCGACGCTTCTGACGCTATTGGATGGGATGAAGAAGCGCGGTCAGGTGGTGGTCTTGGGGGCCACGAACCGGCCCAACGCCATCGATCCGGCGTTGAGACGGCCCGGTCGTTTCGATCGAGAGATCCCCATCCCCATTCCCGATCAGGAGGGGCGGCGCCAAATCCTGGCGGTTCATAGCCGTCGGATGCCGTTGGCGGAGGACGTGGATCTGCATCGGCTCGCCGAGCGGACCCACGGGTATGTGGGGGCCGATTTGGAGGCGCTATGCCGGGAGAGCGCCATCGCGTGCCTCCGTCGTCAGAGCGGTTCCTCGGGCGGGCTGGAGGGGGTGGCCGTAGGGCGGTTATTGGTGGAGAGGCGGGATTTTGAGGCGGCCCTGGCGGAGATCAAACCGTCGGCCATTCGCGAGGTCTTCGTGGAGCATCCGACGGCGTCATGGGATGATATTGGCGGGTATCGCCAGGTGCGGCAACGGCTGGTGGAGTCCCTGCAGTGGCCATTGAAATACGGGCATTTATTTGATGCCGCACACCTGCGAGCGCCGCGGGGGGTATTGCTCCATGGCCCACCGGGCTGTGGCAAGACCTTATTGGCCCGTGCGGCGGCCAGCGAGATCGAGGTCAATTTTATTAACGTCAAGGGCCCGGAGTTATTTGATAAGTATGTGGGGGCGACGGAGCGGCGGATTCGAGAGATCTTCGATACGGCGCGGCGAGCGGCGCCATCGATGATCTTTTTTGATGAGATCGATGCACTGGCTCCTCGGCGAGGGGCGGGGGCCTCGGAGGACCAGGTCGGGGAACGGTTGTTGGGCCAATTGCTGACGGAGCTCGATGGGCTGGAGGATCGGGGGCGAGTATTTGTACTGGGAGCGACCAACCGAGTGGATCGATTGGATGAGGCGCTGCTGCGCCCGGGGCGTTTCGATCAGGTGATCGAATTGCCGTTGCCCAATCGGCGCCAGCGCCAAGAGATCTTGGCGGTCCATCTGCGCGATGTACCGGAGGCCGACGGGGTGGAAAGGGAGCAGCTGGCGGATCGCATGGAGGGATTTAGCGGGGCGCAGATCGCAGAGGTCTGTCGCAGGGCGACCCTGGAAGCGCTGCGAGAGGTGATCGATGGGCAGGGGGAGGCGGCGGCGACCATTGATCTAAGAGTGGAGCAAAAGGAGTTGAAGGCCGCCATCGACGATGTTAAACTGGAACATCTATAATCACATAGGCAGGGACGGGAGCGTGCTATGACGACGATCGCCGAGAAGAATGCTTGTTATTTATTTGGTGTGATCCCGATGGAGCAATGGGAGCAAGCAGCTGCGTTGGACCTGCCCCGGGGGTTTATGCCCAGGGGAGAGTTGCGGGCCATCGAGTTTGAAGAGTTGGATTTGGTGGCCGTCGCGGAGCCCACGGAGCAAGCGCTATGGGTGGGGCCAGAAGCGGAGGAGAAGCTAAAGGAAGTCAAGTGGGTGGGCCCTCGGGCGATGGTTCATCACGAAGTGGTCGACGAGCTGCATCGCCAGGTGGGCGTGATCTATCCCACCAATCTGGGGACCATCTATAGCGATAGAGAGGCGTTGAGGCGGGATTTGAAAGGTCGAAAGGAAGCCCTCGATGCCTACTTCTCCCAGACCCAGGGTAGGGATCAATATACGCTCAAGGGGTTGATCCCCCGTCGGGTCGACAAGCGCTCGACGCTTGAAGAGGGGGAGGGAGGGGGAAAAGATTATCTGAAGCGGCGTCAGCGAAGTCGCCGACAGGGGCTGGACATGGAGGCCCTGCAAGCGGATGCCCAACAATTGGCGGCCTGTATGGAGCGCTGGATTGAAGCCCGACAGGTCGATCGGGGAGCAGCCCCCAAGGAGCAGGACAAGCGGCGCTTATTTTGCTGGCATGTGCTGGTGGATCGAAGCTGTGAGGATGGCCTGGCGGAAGACCTGGCGAAGTTGGCGCCGTCGCTGTCGGATGCGTTGGAGTTGGATATTGTGGGTCCCCTGGTGCCCTATCAGTTTCGACCACGAGAGATGGAGGAGCAGCGGTGAGTCGACGGTGGATGGTGGGCATCACCAGGGGAGCGGCGAGCGACGCAGGGGAGCTGAAGGGTTTGAAGGTGTCGATGGTGGAGGCGGGGGATGTCGGTGTGGTGCACTGGGGTGATCAGGGCCCCGGGGCGCCGGTCGATGAGGCCTCGTTGGCCGTGGTTCGGCGGTTTATGGGGGTGCAATATCGGGTGTGGTCGAAGGTGGAGATGGTGCCCTTTCGCTTTGGGGTGCCCTACGAAGGGCGGGAGACCAGGGCCGAGGTGGGGGGGGATGTGGAGAAGTGGCGGCGATTGCTCGACGAGGTGGGGGGCTGTGCAGAAATCGCGATCGATATGCCATCGGTGAAGTCCCGCTTGGGGGCCGCCGGCGAGGGGGCACAGGATGATCCATCGAGGGGGCGGACGTATCTTCAACGCCGTCGCGAGAGCCTTCGAGGATCGAAGGCGCAACGGCGAGCGATCGGGGAATGGTTGACAGACCGAGGGGTGGTGTTGCGACAGATTCGCTGGGTCCGTCATGCCGAGGAGTGGGTGGTGCTTGTGGAAAGGGCGGAGCTGCGACGGGCCATCGATGGGCTGGCCGATCGAGACGAGTGGTCTTATCGAGGACCCTTTCCGCCCTGGTCCTTCGCCGGTTGAACTGGCCGCGTCAATTCGACGGGATAGAGGTAGTGGTGGAGTAGATGCTCCACGGTCTCTTCGTCGCTCAGACGGGTTAAAAAGGGTCGGGCGGGCTCGTGCTGGCGTTGAATCTCGATGAATGCGGTTCGCAGGGCGCGATAGTCTCCGTGGCCGCCGGGTCGCTGAAAGTCATGGAGCCAGGCGTCGCTGAGTTCGGTGATGACGGGCACCAATTGGCGGGCTGAAAAATTGGCCCGCTTGCCAGGGCGAAAAAAGATGAGGTGGTCCGAGAAAGCCGGCCCGCCCCAGGGGGGGACGGGTTCCAGATCATGGTTGGCCGCCAGGGACTGGCGCGCCCGGCGCTGGGCGTCCAGGGCTTCGCCTCGGGCGCCGACGAGGTCGATGACGAAGAGGTGGACGGCGTCGCCAAAGAGCAATAGCTCCATGGCAAAGATGGGCCCACCGCGCTCGATGGAGGGAAGAAAGACGGCGTTGACCACCTGGACGCGGGGGCCGCCTTTGAGGCGAGCGATGCGGGCCCAGTCCAACCCGCCGCCGCGAAAGGCCTGCGGTTCAAGATGAACCGATTGGCCGCCGAAATCCCCTTGCAGCGCAAAGGCGTCATCCAGTTCTACCGGGCGAGCGTCGGTGGCCGATAGGAGGTGATGTAGATGGTCAGAAATGGTATCTAGAGGTGGCATGACAAGACTCAATGGAGAGGTCGGTGATGGATGGCGACGGGCAAGGTGGGAAGGAAAAAGAGGCGGTGGTGGTGATTGGAGGGGGCAGCCAATTGGGTCGCTATTTGATCCCAGGGCTTGTCGACCAGGGATATAGGGTGGTGGTGACCACGCGGCGTCCGGAGGAGCAGCCGGTGACTCCGGGGGTTGAGTGGGTCAAGGCCGATCCGGTCAATGAACGGGCGGCCTTTGTCGACGCGGTGCGCGACGGGCTCGATGGCCGGCCAATGAAGGGGCTGATCAATCTTTTGGGATCGTGGATGAGGGGAGAGCCCGAGAAGGTCTTGGTCGATACGTCGAGGTGGCTGAGTGAGGCGCTGAGGCCGGTGGCCGACCAGGGAACGCCGGCGGTCTATATCAGCGGTACGGCGGTCTATGGGCACCGACCGGGGGAGGTGATCGACGAGGGGGCACCGCTGCGGCCGAGGAGCCAGATGGGCCGCTGGTTGGTGGAGGCGGAGCAGATATGGCGGCAGGCTAGCCATTGGTCGGTATCAGTCCTTCGCTTTCCGCATCTCTATGGAGGGACGGTGGATCGGGTGATGAGGTTGATGGCAGAGGGGCGATTTTTTATCCCCGGTACCGGGGATAATTCGATGCCTCATCTGCACTGGTGCGATGCGGCCCAGGCGGTGCGGGTAGCCCTGGAGGTCGAGGCCGGCACCTACCACTGGTGCGACGAGAGCCAGATGACCCTTGAGCAGTGGTGCCGATTGATCACGTCCAGCACCGGGGTGGAGCCGCTTCCGAGGTATGGGCTGGAGGAGGCCCTGGATAAGGGAGCGGCACTGGTATTGGGGGAGCATATGAGAAACCCGTCATTCGTGGAGGAGTTATTTCAGGTGATGAGCGCGGAGTTGGTACTGGAAACGGCGAAGACCAGGGAGACCCTGGGGTTGAGGTTGCAGTATCCCGACCCCTCGGTGGAGATGGAGCGCCTTCTGTCATCATTTCGAGCATCGCCATAGCAGAGGAGGATAAGGATGGGACGACAAGAGCATTTGAAGCGACTGCGGATGTTAAGTGGCCAGGTGAGCCAGCGACTAAGGGAGCAGCCAGGCCATGAAGCGCTGCATGTGGATATGACCAGGCGCCTGGAAGGGGGCCCGTCGGTGGAAGTCGCTCGGGCCTTTGAGAGCGATCGCATTCGCTATGGGCGGTTGTTTTATGCGGAGCACGAAGAAGTGCCATCGATATTTAGCCTGTTATTGGTTCCCCGGGCTCGGTGGGGAAGTGCGGTCTTTGGTGCATTGCAGGCCCTGGGTCAGGAGGCGCTGGATCTGGTGCTATATGACGCTTATGAGGTGGGGGATGTGGCGTCCCCCGAGTCGCAGGACCCGGGCCTGGGAGCGCCCCAGACGCCGGGGCATGTAGATCTGTCGCGACTTCCGCCGAAGGTTCGAGCGGCCTTCGGAGATGAGGCCTGGATGTGGCGCAGCCTGTCGTTTTTGGAGGCGGAGACGACGATCGATGATTTTCATCGGGCCCTGGATGAGTGGTGGAGTGGCCTAAAAGATGTTCCAGAGACGACCCCTTCGGTCGTGGAGCCACGGCGGAAGGGGCATCAATCCTACGTGGATGGACTGAGGCGGCGGGAATCTGCGGCGAGTGCCAATTTGGAGAGGCTGCTGGGGCCATCGCTAAAGGTCGATCCCTTTCTGAAGCGCTTTTATTTTCCCGTGAATCTGGACTCGCCGCAGGGTGGTGCTTAGGTATTCGCCATTTGCTGGGCCTGTTCGATCCAGTGATCGACGTTGGCAAAGCGGGCCAACTTGCCGAGGATGTCGGTGACGTCGTCGGGCGACATTTGAGCCAGATCGGAGAAATAAAATAGACCGGCGTCGTGGAGCACCTTTTCGGTGCTGGGACCGATGCCAACGATGGTTTGAAGGTCGTCGGGTTCGCGGGGCTCGGCGCGGGAGGGTTGAGGAGTGGGGGGCGTCGAAGGGGGGGACGCCGGTCGGTGTTCGGGAGTGGGAGCTGGGTTGGGCGAACTCGGGACGTCGTCAGAGGCATCGGGGGCTTCGCTGGCCGGTGGCGGCGATTGATGCCACGCCTGCTTGAGCTCGTGCATCTGCTGTTGGAAGTGCTGGAGCCGGGATCGGGTTTGCTCGCGAAAAGACGCCACGTCCTCTTTAAGGGCCTGGTTGTCCTGGTGGCGCTGTTGACGATCACTTTGGGCCTGATGCTGGATGGTTTCTTGAAGTTCCCGTCGAAAGGCCTGGATGTCCTGGCTCAGTTGCTGGACGTATTGGCGACGCTTCTCTCCGTCTTGACCCAGGGTGTCTCGCAGGTCACGACCGCGCTGGATGCGCTCCGACTGGAATTGCTCAAGGAGGGAGTGGCATTGTTGCTGGATGGCTTGAACGTCGCAGGCCAGGTCGGTGAGGCGCTGGGCCTTGAGTTGATGGATCTCCTCGGCATTGGCCGCCAGGTCTTGGCGAGCCTGGCGGCGGATATCTGCGCTCTCCTGGGCGAGGGCGGCGACGCGTTGGCGTCGACGCTGGCCGTCGGTGGCGCGTTGGTCTCGGGATCGCTGAATATCTTGCTTGAGTCGCTGCATATCTTGGGTAAGGCCCATGGTATATCTCCTGGCTAAAGGATCGGGGTTAGGTTAGGCGTCGGGGCTTTCGAAGGCTTCCACGATGATCTGGTCGAGGTCGATGCCGGCCTGAGTGAGCAGCTGCTCGGTTTCCTCGATCATCTGGGGGTTGCCGCAGAGGTAGTAGTGGTTGTTCTGGCTCAATAGAGGCAGGCGCTGGAGAGCGGTCTGCACGCGTCCCTTGATGGCTCCGTGACGCTGGCACTCCTGTGGCGATTGGGGGCGTGAAAGGCAGGGAATATATTCAAAGTTGTCGTGGGAACTCAGCAATTGATACCAGTGGTCTCGAAAGAGGAGGCGGTCGGCGCGACGCACGCCCTGGAGTAGAGAGACGGGATGGCCGGCCTCCAGGTAGCGTTGCAACTGGGGAGACATGGAGCGGTAGGGGACGACGCCGGTGGAGGTGGCGATCAAGACGAGACGGTCGCCAGGAGGGGGTTGGAGGGTGAAAATACCCATTGGCGGTTTGGCTTTAAGGGGGTGTCCGATGGAGAGGTGTTGAAGGACCGTAGAGCCGCGACCGCCGTCGACGAGGGAGATATAGAAGTCCCAGTGGAGTGCGCCCGGTGGACTGGCGATGGAATAACTACGCCGAAACGCGCCCCGTTGATCACGGAGGTTGAAGACCACGTACTGGCCGGCGCGAAAGGTGGGCAGCGTCGACGGAGAGGTCAATCGAATCCGCAACAGGGCGGGGGCAACGGTGGTCTTATGGGTGAGTGTTAAACGCATTGGCCTGTGGGGTCATTAGTCGTTGATTGG
The DNA here is from genome assembly GCA_964566695.1 of uncultured Bradymonadales bacterium. Taxonomy (GTDB): domain Bacteria; phylum Myxococcota_A; class Bradymonadia; order Bradymonadales; family Bradymonadaceae; genus SLJM01. The sequence goes on along the minus strand of CAZMJS010000053.1, from coordinate 9,390 downwards.
CTTGATGGAGATCGTGGGTTTTCCACTTTTGATCTTGACTTTCATCTTCAGCGAGGCCCGGGGGTGTTTGCGTTGGATGGCGCGTTGTTTTTTCTTGAGTTGCTCGCTGAAGGCCTCGAAGGAGATGGGCTTGTCGACGCGTGATCGCCTCATGGCAATGACAAAGTCGCGGTAGAGGCGAATGATATCGCTTTGAGAGCTGCCGGCCTGACTGAGATGGGAGAGTTGGCCGGGACGCTGAGAGAGGACGGGCACGCGAGCGGTATTCTGCATATTGATATCGCGGCGGATATCGATGGGGCGCGTAGCGACTTGATTTTTATGGCTCGGTGGAGGCGCAGAGGGAGACGAGGAGGGGCGCGATGATTGAAGCGCGTCCGTCATGGCGCGGAGGCTTTTCGAGGGGGCGCCGGGAGAGGTTTGATCGGGGCGGAGTAGGACCTTGGCGGGCGGAGCGTTATTAGGGCTGTCGGAGGAGTTATCAGGGGATTGCTCGTCGGTGGATGCTACGGAGTCTTCATCACTGGGCGATGATGGGGAGGTGAATTGAGAGAGGATGTCGCGGAGGGCTTTTTTCTCCGGCGATGGCTCGGGCTCGTGGGACTGGGAGGGGGAGCGCTGGTCCTGAGAAGAGGTGGAGGAGACGGGGTTGTCAGCGGTCGGTCGCGGTTGTCGGGGCGTGGTGGTGGGCCTGGACTCGGAGGCGTTGGATTCGGAATCGGCGGAGGTGGATTGGTCAGGTGACGAGCCCATCTGGCCGACGAGGTTGTCGATATTGATGGATTTCAGAAATTCAGCGGGGGTTTCCTCGGTCGCTGGAGCATCGGAGGAAGACTGTGTGTCCGCGCCGGTAGGTTTGGTATTGGCGGTCAATTCTTGTTCAACGGCGGAGGACTCATCGACGGGAGGTGGAGCGTCGGATGGGGCGGTGTTATCGCTCGTCGAGGGTTCATCGTCGACAGAGCTCTCCTTCGATAGGGATTGGACGACCCCATCGTCGGCGGTGGAGGGCTCAATGTCGGTGGAGGGCTCGGCTTCGGTCTGTGATGCGGCGTCGGCGGGAGGCTCATCGGTGGCGGAGGGCTCGTCGACAGCGGGGTCGTCGAC
>CAZMJS010000053.1:0-8183 GCA_964566695.1 uncultured Bradymonadales bacterium | reverse complement strand
AGCCGTTGGTTGGACGTCGTCGCCAGGCTCGTCGTCGGCGGTTGTCCCGGTGTCCATGGGAGACTGGAGATCAGCGGATGGTTCGGCCTCGTAAGACGACGCGACGTCGGCGGGAGGCTCATCGGTGGCGGAGGGCTCGTCGACAGCGGGGTCGTCGACATCAGCCGTTGGTTGGACGTCGTCGCCAGGCTCGTCGTCGGCGGTTGTCCCGGTGTCCATGGGAGACTGGAGATCAGCGGATGGTTCGGCCTCGTAAGACGACGCGACGTCGGCGGGAGGCTCATCGGTGGCGGAGGGCTCGTCGACAGCGGGGTCGTCGACATCAGCCGTTGGTTGGACGTCGTCGCCAGGCTCGTCGTCGGCGGTTGTCCCGGTGTCCGTGGGAGGCTGGAGATCAGCCGATGGCTCGGCATCATCGGACGACGCGACGTCGGCGGAGGGCGCGTCGACAGCGGGGGCTTGGACGTCAGCCTCGGATGCGGCGTCGGCGGAGGGCTCGTTGACAGCGGTGGCCTCGACGTCGGCGGGAGGCTCATCGGTGGCGGAGGGCTCGTCGACAGCGGGGTCGTCGACATCAGCCGTTGGTTGGACGTCGTCGCCAGGCTCGTCGTCGGCGGTTGTCCCGGTGTCCGTGGGAGGCTGGAGATCAGCCGATGGCTCGGCATCATCGGACGACGCGACGTCGGCGGGAGGTTCGGCATCGTCGGGTGACGACGAACTGGAGGATGATTTAGTGGTCTCAGCGGAGCCCGTTTCAGAGTTGGGGTTGACCGTGCCCCTGGGATCCTGGGAGGCGATCACCTCACCGATGGATGACCACTGGGCGTCCGCATCTTCCATGGAGGCTTCCATGGTCTTCGAGAGGTCCCGAATTTTGAGGGAGCCGTCCTTGCCGTGAATTGAAAAATCACCGATGGACTTATCGGTTAACCGCTCGGTTTTTCCAGAGAAAGGGTTGAATTGGAGGATGCTATCGATGGGCCGATTGGAATCGGACTCCGGCGTCGGCTCTTGGTTCTGTTCGTCAGACGATGGGCGAGGTGAGTCGTTAGATGGTTCTTTATGACCGAGATGGATCACAGATGATTGCATGCGAGTGGCCCAGGACTTGTCTTCTGGGGGGCTTAACGCATGGCCTTCATCGGGGTCCGGATGGTCCGTAGGAGTGGTGGTGGAAGAATCGGTGGATGCGCCAGGGGCGGTTGGGCCATTGGAGGGCGAGGGAGGGGATGGACCGTCGTTGCCTTGCCGCTGATTTTCTGTGGGCGATGATGACCCCACAGGGGTATGAGATGAGGGGGGGGCGGTCTCTAAGTCGAGATCGAGGGTCTGGTGGATGACCTCTGGCTTAGACGAGGTCTGTGTGGATGAGGTGGAGGAGGGGGATTGGGCGTCGCCACGGAACCGGCGGCCGAATTCATCGACAGACCAGCTGGGCTTTTTGGAGCGTTTTCGACGGGGATCGTTATTGCTATCTAGCTTTCCCATGCTCATGGTGCCGTCCGGAGTCTGCTGGTGCGGTTAGACGAGGTGGATTGGAAGCTGTTTTCAGACGCTTGCGAGGGCTCAAAAGGAGAGCGGCCGTCATGGATCGTCATGTCCAGGAATTGGATCTGAGTGGACCCCATGTCATCGGAGATTTGGTAGGCCCCGCCCTGGATTTCAAAATAGGTATCGAAGGGGTCAGAGATATTGATAAAGCCACGAGAGGTCAGGTCACGGCAGTCAAACCACTCGAGGTGGCTGACCGAGTTCACTGTTATGGTCTGGTTATCGAAAAGGCTCAATGAATAAATTTCGTCGTGGGTCTCGGCGGAGCATTCAATAAATCCCTGGGGGTTGACGATGGAGAGATAGCGCTGGTTTTTGGCAGCCATGAGGACCTTGCCATCATCTAGTCCCAGGAGAGTGACCTCCGGGTGGCCGGTGGATAAATCGGTGATGCGTTCGCCAGTCGTGCTGAGGCAGACCAATTGGGTTTGAGGCGAGCCGGTGGTGAGCCAGAGGTAGGTCCCACAGCGAGAGAACGCGGTGGCCGGCAACATGCCGTAGCAGTTGATTTCGGCCTGCCACAGTTGGGTGCCATCGAGGGTGTAAAGCATGACCTTAAAGGGTGAGACGACGGCCAAATAAGAGCCGTCGGGACCGAAGGTGAGGGTCATGGGATGTTCTTTTAAGGCGTCATCGACATCGATGGTGTGGAATTGGCGATCCCGGCTCCAGATGACGATCTCATCATCATGAAGCCAGGCGAAGGCCTCTTCCATGCGTCCCTGATTGGCGATGAGGTGGGGGCGTTGGTCAACGCGGAAGAGCTGGCGGAAGGTTCCATCGGGATCGATGGTATAGATCCGTCGATCGTCGGCGAGAGCGAGGCGGCCAAAGGCTGTGGTGGCAAAGACGGAGGTCGTCAGGGGGAGCTCGGTGCGCCAGAGGGTATTGATTTGAGGCTGGGTCGATTGAAGTTGGGGTAGGGGCTCGGAGGGGGATTGGCCGTCGAGATGGGCGATGGCGTCGTCGAGATCGCGGAGTAAGGACCGGCAATCGACATAGCGATCGTCGGGATCGATGGCCAGCGATTTGCGCAATAGTTGGGTTAGTCCTTCATCGACCTGAGGGGGGAAGGCGATGGGGTTGTGTCGGTGGGCGTAGGTGATGGCGGAGGCGTCCCCGGTATAGGGGCGGCGACCGAAGAGCATTTCATAGAGGATGACGCCGAGGGCGTAGATGTCGACACGGGAGTCATAGCCCTTGTCGAATTGCTCGGGAGCCATATAGGCGGTGGAGCCGAAGGCGGAGACGAGGCCCGACTGATTTCGGCAGCGAGCAGCGAGACCGAAGTCGCAGAGTTTGACCTCGAAGGGCCATTGAGGTGCGGTTAGGAGGATATTCTCTGGTTTGAGATCGCGGTGAACCACCTGGTGTCGATGAGCAAATTGGAGGCCCGTGGCAATTTGATGGGCGATCTGGAGTGCCAGCGACGGGGCCACCCTGGGATTGACGGCGATGAGGTCGCGAAGGGTTCCTCCGGGGATAAATTCATAGACCAGGTATTTGTGCCCCTCGCTATAGCCGAAGCTGAGGACATTGACGATGAAGCGATGATCCTTGTCGAAGAGAAGGCCCAATTCCTGGAGGTAGCCCGACTTCTGGAAGTTGGAGTTAAATAGCTTGATGGCCACCTGGTCGCCAGTAAAGGTGTCGACGGCGGCGTAGACCTTGCCAAAAGTGCCATAGCCGATTTGGTTGATCAGACGAAAGCGGCTGTCGATGACGCGCTGGGTGAGACCGGCGTCGCGCTCTTTCCAAGGGTCGCCAACACGGTCGAGGATTTTTGATTGCTCATCATCGGAGGTCATAAGGGCCTCTCGTGGGTGAAGCGGGGGAACCATCAGGGAGTCGTCGAACGCAGGGCTTCCAGCATGGCCTGGGCATCGCCACCGGTGGCGCGGACCTTTCGAGCGGCTTCGACGCGGGGCCGTAGACCGATGACCAATCGAGCGCGGTCGGCATCCAGTTGGGGGGATTCCACTTCCAGGCATTCCAATTCCTGGCCGGCAAACCAACTGATCCAGGTGGCGATAAGGCCGCAAAAGATCTCATTGACATAGCCGCCGGCCATGTCGGTCAGGAGTCGATCCAGAATGGAATTGCTCAACCAGATTTGGACGAGTCCTTCGTCTTCCATGGAGAAGTCAAATTGGAGGTCGCCCCATCCGCGGTGGGCGAAGTACTCTCGAAACCAATGGCGAAAGACCTCGAAGTCCAGGTACTCAAGCTTATTTTGATGGAAGTGGCGCCATTCCTGGCGGACCGTGGCCAAGAGGCGTTCTCCCCAACGGCACCCGCAGAGGTAGGCGATGAGACCCCAGGCCCGGCCGGTCTCGTACTCCAGGGCCTGGTGGATGCCGACGATCATATCCTCGGGCAAGACAATGACGCGGTGGCCACTGCGGGTGCGGATGACTCCGCTATTGAAGTCGCTCTGGAGGTAGTCGGAGCGCATAAAATAAGGACTGGTGGGCAGGTCGTAGTCCATCAACAGGTCGGTATTGGCTAAGCTCATGGCAGACTCCTCTTGGGGCTATAGGCAAGGGCAGCGGCCGGTGACGCGTCCGAGGGGGGCGCTTATTCAGCGGCGGCGGTCGAAGGGGTGGGCGATAGGATTTCACAGGTGCGCTCGATGAAGGGGTCTAAGAGAGCGAAATCCTCGGCGGGCATGGCCTGTTGGAGTTCGTCGCGTAGGCATCGGTAGGCGAAGGCGACGGGTTCGGACATATCGAAGGCCTCCAGGATGGTTTTGAACCAGTGGAGGAGTTTTTGCTCTAAAAAGGCTTCGCTGTCGCGGACCATGGCCAGAGCGGTGTAGCGAAGGACCAGGGTCATGTCGCGGACGCCTCGCTCGTAAGCGTCGACGTGCTCCGTTTTCATCTCTGGGTATTCGTCCCAGAGGCTTTCCATGGCGGCCTTGATGACTTGACTTTCGTGTTGCTGGACGGATCGCATGGCGCGCAACCGGTCTTCCAGGGAGTTGGCGAAGTCGATGAGTTCCGATTGCTCAGTGGCTTCCAGGTAGCGACCTTCGGTGTCGTTGAGGATGGATTCCAGTTGAGGGTTCATGGCGCACTCCTTGAGCGAGGGTTAGGGGATGGAAAAGGGCCTATTTCATCTTGGCGAAGACATTTCTCACGGATTTCTCTTGGGCGACCTGTTGGGCGATTTCATTGGCCTCCTCGTCGGAGATGGAGTGGGGGGCGTCGCTGGGTCGCCAGGCGACGACCCGGAAGCGCTCGCGGACGGTCTCGGAGCCAGCGCGATCCCGGGAGGTCGGCGGGGGAGTTTCGTTGGCGGATTGCCAATCGATGGTTTGAAAGCGATCGCGCACCGACGCTCGGGAGTTCCGGGGGGCAGGGGGGCGCTGAGAGGCGCGGTCGCCCTTGGGGCGGGCGCTATTTTTAGGGTCACGTAAGTTCGACATATGCGCTCCATGTGGATCAGGGATTGGGCTGATCGAGTTGGCGAACGATTTCCACGGCGCTGGCCCCTTCGTTGAGCCAGAATTCGGCGGCATCGACGCGTTCGTCATGTCCCACCAGAAAGCGGCAGTGATCTTCGCCGAGGGCGTAGCACTGGATCTCGATGGCGCTGAGATCGGATCCCACCAGAGGGGTCATGGCGCCGGCGAGGAGTCCGGCGTAGAGGTGGCACACCGGCTTGCCCACCCGTTCCAGGCTTTGAGCGACGGCGGAATTATAGAGTTGGACGACGATATAGCCTTGGTCGATGCGGGCCAGGTCGACGGACCAACTGCCCCAGCCGGCGGAGGTCAGGGGCCACCACCAGGCTTCGAGCACGAAATGGACGTTCATGTCCCGCATGGGGCGACCATACTCGTTACTCATGCGGGTCTCGAAGTTGCGCATGTCCAGCTTTCCCCATTCCAGACCGCACTGGTACATGATGACGGCGCTGGCTTCGCCGACTTCAGACTCCAGCCCCTGTTGAAGACCGACGATAAAATCCTCGGAGGCCATCATGCCGAGGCCGCCGTAGCCCAACTCGAGGGCCGTGTCTTGGAGTTTATGGCGCAGGTAATCGTCCTGGCCGAAATAATTGTGTCGCCGCGTGGGGGCCGGGGGGTTGAGGTGATCATCGTGAGCATCGACGGACATGGTGGACCTCCATATGAAGAGTGGTTGGGGGAGAGAGGGCAATGGGCACAGGGCCTAGATTGCTTCTGTGTTCTGGATCGATTGGAGATCGGCTTCTAATTCGGCCAATTCGTTGATGAGGGTACGGGTGATGATATGCCCGCAGGCGATGACGGTTTGACCGGTCACGGGGTGAAGGATGTCTTGCTCGGCGCGGGTGCCGATCAACTCCTCGACGTCGCGGACGTCCGTCACGTACATGCCCTCGGGGAGTCGGACCTGGACGCCCTCTCGGAGGACGCGAGCTTGACATGCCAGCCGGCTGTTTTCACCGCATCCAGAAAGACGCTGAAGGGTGCGAGCTTCGCGGTCGCCGATAGGGGTCAGGCTGTCTTCGCCCTCTTCAATGAAGACGTGGCAGGTGGCGCAGCGCCCCTTTCCCCCGCAGGCCATCAGGACGTCGACGTTTTCCGCCAAGAGACCGTCGAGAACGCGATCGTTGGTATGGATCTGAGGGCGACGATTGATGGGGCGTAAATCGAGGGATTTCATGAGAACTCCGTGCGGGTTGAAGAGACGATGTCGTCGATTTTTTCGCCGATCATCCGGCGCCACGTCTGGGCTTCGGTGGGCACAATGCGAGCGCAGGCCTCGAGCCATCGGTCGGTCAGTTCCAAGAGCCAGGTGATTTCCTGGGGCGTGATGGCGACGTCGGGCTCCATAAAGGTCAGGCCCTGGGAGCGATGGACGGAGACCAGGCCCGTCAATTGGCCCTCGTCCTGGGAGAGAGCTTTGCGCCAGTAATTGGTGGTGACTTTGTCGCCGATAAGGCGCTTGGCCTGATCGGTGACGACCTGGATGATGCCCTCAAAGTCCGCCCATCGGGTCACCTCCTTGTGGGCCGTTGGGGTGGGTTTTGGGGCGGTGGTATGATTGTTCTGGGGGGCATCGGTGGAAGGGGTTAGGTCGGAGTCGGCGGTATAGCGAATCTCGAACTCCAGATCCGATTCCTCATCGAGGCCGTTTTGAGAGCTTATGGAGATACTTTCGACACGGGAATTCGCGGTTTTGGTAAGACTGATCACTGTGCCCGTCTGCCGATCTCGCTCCCACCGACGCGGTTGTTTGACGGGACGGGTGTCATCGAGTTGGTGGCGATTTGGTAGTTCTTCGGTGGGTTCGCTGGAATCGACGGGGGGCTGAAGATCGTCGGGGGGCAAAGACTCGTCGGGCTGTTGAGTGTCGCGGACGGCGGTGTCGGCTTCCAGGGTCGCCGGGTCGGCGGCCTGAGGGATGGAGGGAAGTGAGGGCGCCGGGGGGCGGGGCGACCATTTTTCGATAAAGGAGTCCAGAAGTAGAGGGTTTCCACCGGCTTGATTCCACGAGAGGAGCGTGGCCGTCGCTTCGCTTCGACCCATCCATAAATCGGAACCGATGCGGCATTGAAATCGCGTGCCATCGCCGAAGTGAATGGCGGCCAAGTTGAGGAGGGTTTCGGCGAGGTCGCTGACGCGGTCCTGAGCGCTGGGGGATGGGTCGCCCAAGTGCTCGAAATCGTCGCCGTGGAGGGTCCACACGGCATCGCTGTGCGACTTGATCAGGGTCAACGCTGAGGACTGCTTTTTCACTACTTACCTCGAGCCTCGGCTTTGGGAGGAGCCTCTGGCAACTCCGACAGACGGACGGTCAATTCGTTGGATTGGTCATCAACAATCACTTCCACGGTACCCGCGCCATTGGGAGGGTCGATGGTGATAGACAGGGCGTCTTGGAAGCCATGATGTCTAATACCGGCGACCAACGTGGCAGCCACCTGACACATTCGGGCTTGCGCATCCTGAGGGCGAGGTCCCTGGAAATTGCCGTAAATATCTACGGTATATTCGTGCTTAGGGGTTCTCGCCATCGGTTCCGAATCCTCGCGTCTATGCCAAATAACAGGCGGGGAACGATTTATCCGTGCTCTCCCTTAGGAGGTGTTACGCATCGTATACCCCATGTTTCCGTACTGGATATGGGATGTCAAGCGTTAATGTTTGTTTTGGGTGTGAGTGGCGAGGAGAGGGTTTATCATGGAAAACGAGGAAGGAAGATACACCGGAATGTTACGGTTTGTTATTTGCTGGGGTGCGGGAAATCCCCTGAGAGTGAGTGTTTGCAGTGGTAAATCCAGTGATGGCGGTGGAATATTTATTGTTGTTTGATGGCATGTTAATATGTGTATTTTGGGCCAAACGCAGTGCTGTGGGGCGAACGATTTTTCGCCCTGAGACTTTCGATGGCTGATGGGGCATCTGTTGAGTGGCTATATTTAGTGAAGGGGCGGTACAGTGGCGGCGGGTGAGCCATTTTCTGAGGCCCAATCGAGAGGGGCAGGACGCCGCGGGCCCTGCGTCGGCGGTGAGCGAGTCTGGCGCGGTGGATGGGTGATCGGGGTGTGCGGTGGTGGGGTGACCGGAGAGGGTTGCGGAGAGTCCCTCTCCGGCGCCGGGGGCGCCGGTGTCTCCCCGTCGGGGACGGGGAGAATCTGGG
>CAZMJS010000052.1:24003-25194 GCA_964566695.1 uncultured Bradymonadales bacterium | reverse complement strand
AGCGCCTGGGGACGACGCCACCCCGCCTGGGAGCGTGGTAAATTCGCTGCGCGCGAGGCGAGATGGTGGGCCTATCGCGATAGGCCGCCGCCGGCCGCGGGAGCGGCTTGTTTGTAATTGCTCGCCAGAACCCACGGACAGGGACATCTACGACGGGATAAGATGACGGCTCATTACAATCAGACGAGGAGTCGTCATGGGACATATCGAGTCAAAAATCGAAGAATTGAAGTGCCGGGCCGATGAGCGCGAGAGGATGCGGTATACGCAGTCTTTTCGGGAGGACGCGGTGCAGGTTGTCAGCCGGCTTCGGGCCGATGGATTTACCCAAAACGGTGTCAGCGAGCGGTTGGAAATCCCCTGGGTGACGCTTGCTCGCTGGAAAGAATCGAACGACGAGGCCAAAGCCCCAGAGGGGTCTTCGGGTTTTCGGCCGGTCAAAGTCGTCGATGACCCAGGCCCGGCTGAGGCGGGCCTGTTCTCGCCTGCAGGGTGGCGCATCGAGGGACTGACTGTCGCCGAGTTGGTTGAAGTGGCGAGGCGTCTGTCGTGATCGGCTCGACCCGAAACGTCACCGTCTGGGCCTACCCCAAGCCCTGCGACTACATCCGACGAGTGGCGATGGCTGATATCGACAATCCACACACCGTCACGCTTCCCAGCCCCATCGAAGAAGTCATGGGAAAGTCCGAGAGCTGAGAACCACATCGAGACCCCACCAAGGCCGCGGCCGCGTCGTCTGACGTCGCCGCGGTTTTTCTGTGTCAGGTGGGTGATTTTATCGCTCAAACGGGTTTCGGCGAGTGCCTACGGCGCTGCGGGCCATCTTCTCGCTCGCGGATTGGCACCGCAACACGGTGCGATAGCCACAAAATCGCTCAGCGAGCCAGAAAAAACGAAGCTTGTGCTGAGTTCGAGGGGTGGTGACTGGGTCATGGCCCTCCCTTGGTGCCTTTTTTTGGGGTGGTGACTGGGTAGCGGCCCGCCCCTGACGCCTTTTTTTTGGGGTGGTGGCTGGGTATCGGTCCGCCCCTGATGCCTTTTTTTTGGGGTGGTGACTGGGTATCGGTCCTCCGCTGGTGCCTTTTTTTTCGCTCAGCGAGCGACATGGGGGCGGGTAAGGGAGGGCCGAGGGGGAGTGGGGACGGGGTCAAAAAAGCCCTCGGGCCATAAGACCCGAAGGCTTTAAAG
>CAZMJS010000052.1:0-23903 GCA_964566695.1 uncultured Bradymonadales bacterium | reverse complement strand
GGCCGGTTCGTCGTCAGTGACCGGTTCTTCGTCGGGGGCGACGATTTCATCGACTTCCTCGCCGGTTTCGGGATCGACGTCGCGCAGGCGCCGTCGTCGGCGTTGGGCCTCGAGGACTCGTTCTTGTTGCTCCGTCATCGGCGCCAGAAGAGATTCTCGTCTATGGGCCGAATCCTCATCCAACCCAGGGTATTCAGCGAGAATAAGGACCTCGGCCATCGAGGCATACTCGTGAAGCTCGTTGCGAGCGGCCTCGACCTGGTCGTAGCTCACGGTGGGGCTGTTGGACTTGCTGAGTTCGTCGCGAAACTCTTTGAAGAGCTTCTCCAGACGAGACGCTTCGCCGAATTGCTGGACGTCCTCTCCGGTGATGGGCCGACCATTATTGGCTACCAAGAGTACGTCGCCGCGAAGCTCGAATTTTAGCAACCAGCGGAGATCTCCAGAGCGACGTCGGCGTTCTGAATAAGCTCGTAGACGAAGCGGCGGTGATAGTCAGGCTGAATCTGCCCCTCTTCACGAAAATGAGCTTCGATATCCTGAGGGACGTGGCGATACGAAGAGAGCGGCACAGATTGTAAACTCCGTAACACCTCGCCATTCAAGCCAGCGCTTTGGTAGGGACTGAGGGTAGCAAACGGGAAATCACCTCAGTGCGCTAATCCCTCCCATTGTTGGAATTCATGAAGTTCGTCGCAGAGTTGAGCCATGGAGCCCCGATCGTAATTGGCGACGAGGACGCCGTGGACCTGAAGGCCTATGTCGTCGCGAAGCCGGTCGAGGTCCGTCTGGAGGTCGTCAGGCACGCTAAAGACCCCGTCGGAGACAAGGAGAATATCCGCCTTGTTCCAGTTGTCGGACTCCAGAAGATCGATTGCCTGATTGATGGGGGCGACCAGATCTGTACCGCCGTGGAAGCTCCGACCAAGAAACTTCATCAGTTCTGTGAGATTGTCTCGCTCGAGCGAGAGTTCCAGGGTCTCGATCTGATCGGGACCGCTGAAGGTGATGAGATAGCAGGGGCGATTTTCCCGGTGGCCAACGCGTAGTGCTTCGAGGACCAGAGCTTTGGCAACCGTTTCCGGGGCGCCGTGCATGGAACCGGAAGTGTCGAGGCATGCGATGATGGGGCCACGTTTCTCCGGCGGTTGTTCTACCTCTTGTTCCCGCGATTGTTCGAGGTCCTCCTCAGATTCGATGCGTTCGGCCATGACGCCGTCGACCAGGTATGTGGCCAGGGCGTGCTCGTGCATGCGAGCATAAAACAGCGTACGCAGTCGAGGTTGAGTCAGGTTTGCCGCCTCGACCGGAAGGAGGCGACTGATGTCGTTGGAGCGTCGGATACCGCGGGTCTCCATTGGAGCCAGTGGTGTACGGATCTCCTCGTAGGATTCGTGGCGTTGGCCTATGCTCTCGAAAATAGTCTCAATGGTGGTGGGGTCATCGTCTTCGGAGAATTGCATACGTCCCAAGGTCTCGATGAGCTCTTGGAGTTCGGGCAAACGCTCCATAAGTGCTCGGTGGCGAGCGATATCCGCCCAGCCCTGCGACCGGACCAGTGCCCGGGCATAGTCGAGGCCGCGGCCCAGAAGACCGGAAAAGGTTCCAAAGACCTCGAGGATCTGCTTCCAGGCTTCGACGCGCTCGCGCCAGTCGTCGCCGAGAGCTTGTATTAAAGTCTCGGCACTTTCTTCGCGGGCCCGAAATTCGGCGTGTTCCCTAAGCTCATTTAGCATTTCATCTTTTAAGTTCTGCTCAGCAAGGGGCTGAAGTTGGCGCTTGACTATTGGTTGGTCATTGCTGTGACTCGCCGCCCGCTCCTCAGCGATGGCCTGCAGATTGCGGAAGGCCTCCTCGATACGAATTGGGAGGTCTGCCTCCATCTCGACGATCTTCTCCAAGATATCGGGCACTAGTTGGTCGACGATCTCCGGCTGGTCCTTACACAGCGGTGGAAAATCCATGGCATCGAGGAATCGCAATATCTCTTCTGGCAGCGGTTTGGGAGGCCAGGGAAGGCGATCTGCCTGTGGCAATCGTCCCTGAAGAAGCGATGTGCGAAGGAGACCGACAGCTGCTGTGCGCTCTTCGAGAGTGCCCGATATCTGTCGTAAGACGAGTTCGATATATTGTTCTGGAATGGTGTCCAGAAATGCGAACTGGCGCTCCAGTTGGTTGATATGAAAATCGGTCATCTCACACCTCCAACTCGTCTTTCTGGACCGGAAGGTCGGCGAAGCCGTCGCGGACATCCTCCAGACGCTGTCGAACGCTTTTGGCTGAGTCGAGAGCGTCGCTGAGATTGAGGAGTGCCTGATTGGCGAAATCTGTGTCGACCCACAGGTGAGACGCAATTTTTTCCTCAAGGTTGTTGATCTCGGTTTCGAGTTCCTGGAGATGGTCTTGGACCTTGCCAAGGAGGGTTTCGCTTTTGTTTCCCCGGTCAGAAATATGAGCCTCCGAGTATCGAGTCTGTTCCATCACCGGCTGCGGTGATTCCCGGAGCTGATTTGAACGGTCTTTTAGATAATTGGAGAACTCGACTGTGCCATTGGACGTCTTGATGTTGCCGTACGATATACGGAATTGTCGCGCCAATTCATTTTCTGTATAGCCTTTCCCGCCGTTGCTACGGTTATCTTTTGTTGGGCCGAGATAAAGAGGGTCTCCGTCAGCGTTGTGTCGGTGGATTTCTTCGGGATCTATGGTGAGTTCACCGTTTGGTTTGCGATATAGGTACTTCCCATCGTCATTGCGAGCATGGCTCTTGGCGGACGCCTCTCGACTCAGGAGGCTCTCAAACTGAGATACAAGTCTCTCGAATTTGCTACGGTCCGATGGTGATTTGGCACCAATTCGTTCTTCGTACCAGTCCTGGATGAGTTCTCGCTCCTCCGGCTCATTCCACAGGCAGTGCTGCAAGAGCCAGCAATCCCAGATCGTCACTTCGTCCTGGCCGTTGGTGAGGGCAGCGGTTTGCAGCATTTTGACGGCCTTCATCCATCGGCGGTCGGAGACATAGATATCTTGGGACGCCAGGTGCTTGCGCATGGAGGCAAGGAAACCGACGACCCTTTCGGGAACGTCGACCTTCGCAGCTGAAACTTCAATGCGACTTAGGTCCTCGCGTGTTAACTTCGCGTCTTGGTCAATTTCGAGTTCGCTGTCGGTATCGAGGGTGAGCAAACTCATGAAATTTTTGTCGCTCACGGGAGCGACATGACAGCGAAAGAGAAAGCGATCGTAGAGGGCCTCTAATACTTCCTCCTGGGGAAGTTCATTACTGGCACCGATGAGCGCAAGAAGCGGTGCGTTTTGGCGTTCGTTGCCATTGTCGAATTTGCGTTCGTTGAGGAGGGTCAACAGTGCATTGAGAATAGCGCTGTTGGCTTTAAAGATCTCATCGATGAATGCCACTGAAGCCGTAGGGAGGTACCCATCGGTCTTTCGCTCGTAGCGGTCGTCCTCGAGCCCCTTGATCGAGAGTGGCCCAAATAATTCCTCGGGCACGGAAAACCGGGTGAGCAGTCGCTCGAAGGCTTGTCCGCCTTCCAACGCGCGGACAAGCCTTCGAGCGATCTCGCTCTTCGCCGTGCCGGGAGGGCCGATCAGTAGCAGATGCTCGCCACTGAGCATGGCGAGTAAGGCCAATCGAACCGTCAGATCCCTTTCGACGAGGCCTCGAGTTAGCTGGTCGATTAAATTCTCAAGGTCGGCGCGAAGTGTGGTTGCGTCGAACTCTTTGGGTTGTGGCGAGGTGGGTTTGGACATGGTTTTCTCCGGAGAAATAGTGGTGCTCTATTGTCTGACCCAGCGCGTTGCAACGGAATGGGCCTGCATTTACATAGATGTAATCCAGCGGGGTTACTGACAGATAAAGTTGGTGAAACCTGATCTAATCGCCGTTGGGGGACTGATGGTCGAGCATCGACAGTGACGTGTTATTTTCATAGGCTGCGAACGAATCCAGCACGAAAGTTCGATTGGTGGGTGACGGCGAAGCGGGAACTCAGAAGATGCGGCGAAAAGAAGTGACGCAATGGAAGTTGTACGTCGATGAGTCCGGAAATTTCGACGATTCTTCAAAATATGTGCATGTTGGTGCCGTAGCAGTGCCGATCGACGACGCATCGTTTATCGAGGTGCGGTTTCGCGAAGCGCTGAAGCGTAAGGCGCCGCTGGTGCCATGGCCTTTTCATCGATGGTTGGCGACCAAGGCGGTGATGTACCCATTGTGGTGGGAACAGCGGGAGAGTGTGGACGTCGAAGAAGACTTCGAGAAAATCGCAAAGCAAGCCCTCTCGATATGGAGTGAAAAGTGCGCTGATATTTTAAGGGATGTGCAAGTCCGAATCGCGAGTGACAAGGAACCCCATTCGAGTCAGCTCAAGAACCTCAAAGAAACGCTAAAGTCTTGGGATTATACAGCCTTCGAAAAATTGAGAGATCGAAGTCGTATCGTCTGTGCGTCGATTAGTAGCATCTTCCAACAAACGGTTCTTCAAGCCGAATCTGAGAAAGATAGACGGACAGATTGCGTGGTGTTTCTCGCTGGCGAGTCAACGAAGGGAGATGCAGTAGATGATGGTGCTGGAGACCGCTACTTTGCGACGCTTGTATGTACTCTAGAAAGGGTAGCCGACGTCTTTCGACGGTTTCCCGGTGAACATGTTGTGACCGTTCATCTGGCGAGTCGAAATGTGACCGGACCGAGCCTGCCAGTGAAAATGGAGATGAAGCTCCATCACATCAAACAGGCCTGTAGTAGGGCTGTGAAAACAGTTTTCGAAAAATATAAACGACCGTCAGTTCGATTTTCTACGGGAAGGGTCTGGCACTATAATATCGAGGTTGCCCCGGGGATTGTCATGGCCGATAGCGTCTCCAATTATCTTTGGCGAGAGACGCTACGACATTGTCGCGATTCCACAACGTGTACTCTCGAGGAACTCCATGGACTGGCAGCGGAGTACTTTAGATTTCCGCTCGTATCTGGACAACCCCAGCTGTCTCACGCCAGCGCCACTGGTGAAGCACGGGCTGCGATCAATGAGGTACGCTCAGGTATTGCAGACCAGACGGGTCGTCTGGTCCCAGAAAAGCACGACCTTCGCTGGACCGCCACCCAGGCGAATCAGTGGATTGACTATTTTGAATTTGGAGGGGGAGTCGAATGAAGTTGGCCGAGGCCTATGAACTTATGCGTTCGACATCTGAGGAGGTTGCCAACGGTGAACTTTGTAAGGCTCGTACCATCGTCTACGAGGAAATCTGTGTCCAAGCAGAGGTGCTTGTGCGGGGCAACGAGGCGCAGGCGGACGCTATCGCCAACGAGACATTCCTATCGCTGGTCAACCGAGGCACGCCATTGGAAGAGATGAGCGACAGGCGAGCAAAAGGATTTATTGAACGTGCCGTAAAGAACGAGCATTTAAAGTATTATCGGGATCAGAAACGACTACGGAAAAATCGGCAGGGGTTGAAGACGAACCGTTCTGTAGCTGGCCAGATGAATAGCAATATTTCTGAAGGTTGGGCGCGGGACAATCTGCTCGACTCGATTCATTTTGGAGAGTCCACTGAGGGATCGTATTTCTTTCAGATTGTGTCATCGAAGAATGAGCTTGCAGAGCGATTGTATCAGTTTCTGATCCATAAGGTTTTGGAGTCTGCTGTGGGACGCAGTGATGCTCGCCGGCGGGCGCGAGTTGCAGTTGAACAAATGCGCGATGTCGTCACGGGGCAAAAGAGATTCGAAGACCTGATCGACGAAGATGTGGGTGGAGGGGCGTCCATCGAGGATCGCAGGCGCTCCCGAGATAGGCTCCATAAGCGTCACCAGCGAACACGGGACAAACTCTCGGAGTGGCTCGAAAAGCAACGAAGCCGGTCAGCAACCACGACCGATGGGTTCCAAGAGGGACTGACAGAACTCGATCTAACGCTGTTGAACGAGGCCGTGGAGTCTCTGCGGAGTCGTCGCTCATCCGGTGATGCGATGAAATAACTGTCAGTAACTGGCAATGGTAACATCTCAATTATGTAGGGGAGGAGCGTAAGGGACCAACTTTCTAGAGAGCATTCCTCCATTTTGGAGATCATCACCCGCCCAACACGGGAGTGAATAACATGGCTGAGAATTTTACCGACGAGATTCTTCGAGAACTAGGGCTAGACGATAGCGTCTTGGCCGATGTTCAAGTCGTCGAGGTGCTCGGACTAGCAGGCGGTGTTCGTCGAGAGGAAAAGCGACCGGAATTTGGTGCTGCTCCGTGGGCCGAAGAACACGCCGAGCCTGTCAACGCTCGCGTCATCGACGAGATGTCGTTTGAAGTTGTGTATTACGAGGCCTGGCCAGGCATCCTGGGGGTGAAACCTCCCGGTTCTGATTTTCACGTCATCACGGCGTCAACTCCGAAGACAGAGGCCGTGGTATCTCGCAGCCGAGAGGGGTCGTTTCTCATCGATGTGCGCCAGGCAAAGTCACCCGTTGCGGTTGTTGACGAGGCCGGCGAGGGACTCCTGCTTGCGGTTGCAGATGAACGTCTGGTGGTCGAACAAGTGATACGACTTCCCGACGAACTCTTTGCGCCATTGGAAGTCGAGTCACCACTCGAGACGTGGATTGCCTCGTCGGAGGACTCATGGTTGCGAAAACAGGTCGAAAAGAGGCTCGACCGCTGTGATCCCTGGCATCATTTAGTCGCCATGGGGTTGTATTATCGGCTCAGGCGTCCCCGTCAGCGAGGTGACATGCCGGCAGAAGACGCTGTCAAATTGTTGTTGGCCGGGGAAACGCTGCCGCGAGACGAGAACGTACTCACCTGGGCGCGACAACTCGACGGGCGAGAGGCTGACCGACTGGCGTCGCTGACATTGGCGACTATGGAGCAGCTACGAGAAGAGTTAGACGAGCTAAGTCGTGATTTCGACGGTGATGAAATTGTACTCGAACGCGATATCCAGAATGCGCTTTATCTACGCGATGACATCGAATGCGCACTCGTAATGTTGGGGCATACCTCGGTACGCGATCGGCTATCTTATTCGGTGCAATCTGTGGACCGGCACGGACAAGCTCTTGTTTCCAGGCTGGTGGGGGAGTTCGATGCTCAGGTCGACGAGCGGCTCATGCGCGCTATTTCATCCACTCCGGAAGGGTGGTGGACAGAGGTCGTCAACTTAGACGCCGCCGCCATCGAAATGTCATACGAGCAGAAACAGCCGGCAGTGGCTGAGCTTGTTGTGCTGAATGACCAGCGAAGACAAGTGAGTCGGCACCAATTTCCTCGCGAAGTGATGAGGGCGGCAGCCTCATCTGGCGTCGAAAAAGAGATTGAGCTTGCTAGTGATGCCAATTCCCCCCGTGTCACGTTGATGGGGCTCGACGGCGACATGATTGTTGAAATCGGGTTCGATGAAATCGAGCCCATCGGGGCAGCGATCGTGGTCGAGTGCCAGGCCGACGAGGAGAATCCATTGCGACGCTCCCTCGAACTGCAGGTCTCTGGCAGACAGGCGGAGTGCAATCTCGGATCCTGGCACGGAGAAGATAACGTTTTGCGGCAATTGATCCGGAAGGCTGAAAAGAGAGGCCATCAGCGTGACGACGTCAAGATCGAATTGGAGCTATCTTATGAATGAAAATTCGGGTGTTGAAGAACTAATCGAAGGTAATTTTGGGCAAGAGATAAAATCAACACGGGACCGCAAGAAGATAGGTCGGGAGCTGCCTCGGCGGGTTGCCAATTACCGGAGATGTCGGGAACTGGACGAAGTGACTCGAGCGGCGTGGGCACACCAGATTGGCAAACACTGGTGGTCCGAGTGCCAGGACCGCAGGGGAGAGCGTTGGAAGCGGGGTTGGGACGAATTAATAGGGGCGCTGGCGCTATCAATCGAACTCTTGGACCAAGAGATTCCAGACGAAATCCAGGCGCAGGTCAAAGGTACGCCTGCGGAGGAGCATCTTGAAAATACGAGACAGTATTACCAGCGATATGCGTTGGTAGTCGATGGTGCGCATGGAGAGCTTCGACGGATATTCGCGACCCCTTGTGCTCGAGACAAGACATATCGAGTCGAGGGAGAGCAGGGGATACGATGGGGGTATGACGGCACGCACTTTAAGGGACGTTCCCATACTCTCATGCTCGGCCTGATCGCAGACGGTTGTCTTGATGACAGCGTACGACCCGTGGCGGCGACTGGAGAATTGGAGCCTGGAGACTCGGCGATCGTTAGACCGGTTCAAGGACTCGTCACGAAGGCAATGGCATGGTGGGATGCCTACCCGAATGGTCATCTGATCACCGCTCCACTTGGTAATCTTGCGACAGACGAATGGACCAAATTGACCGAAGTGACGGAAGGCCAATGGACGGTAGGTGGGAGCATTGCAGAAATTGAAGCGAAGCTCGGGCGGAGGGATAAAGAGATTGATGCGTGGGACGGAACGCCTATGACCCGCACGGAGATTTACGAGTCGAGTCTGTCTCGGCCAGACAATGATCTGTTGGAGAGGCCGACGGGAGATAGACTTCTCGACGCGGCATGGAACGCCTATAGCGGAGCCGAGTCGAATTCCGAGCGTCGCGGCATCATCATCGAGGGCAAACCAGGAAGCGGAAAGAGTATCCTCAGTCAGGCTCTGGAATGCGATTTCGCCAGTGGTCCGCTGAGTGCGCTCGGCTGTGGGGTACGTCGCAATGCCCGTGAGTTGGCCGAGCAGCTTGAAGAGACCGGCGATATGAGTTGGGCCAATGTGTTGGCGGCTGGGGAACCGGAACAACGCAATCTCTTCGAGACTCTCGAGGATACGGGACGTCTCGTTCCGGTTGTGGATGGTCTCGACGAACTCGGCGATGTCGGGATGGCAAAGGTCTCGAGGTGGCTTCGAGAAGGGACTGGTTGGTGGATCGCCACGAGTCGCCCACACCTTCGAACCAAGATGAACAACGTTCCGGCGTGGGTGCTGCGTATCGAGGAATTCGACAGTGGTGAGGGTCGGGAGTTTCTGACCCATATGGGAAGAGAGGGGCTCATCGATTCACTTTTTCCCACGAGCGGGCAAGTCGCGCCTGCACTTCGTGAATTGACACGCACTCCGCTTCACTTGTCACTGATTGCGCAGGTGTTCGATAGAGGAGAACGGCTCGAGGCCCTGACGCCCGACGCACTTTACACCGAGGTGTTCGATGCATTATTGGCTACGGCACGTGTATCGAAACGGCTCGATGAAGATGGTGCGCGTCTGCTGGAGAGCCTGAAAAGCAAATTGATCGGGGAAATCGCACTGGCCTGGCTTCAGTCTTCTCAAAACCTTCTGGGACGAGCTACCATCGAAAAAAAATTCGATGAACTCAATCGAAGTAGCGACGACGAAGTCCAGATTTTGGATTTGTTGGAGTTTGGTCACCTCTTAGTCCGTGTCGGCGCTGACAGGTGGGAGTTTGGCCATCGCACCATTGCAGAATGGGCGGCGGCACATGCACTTCGGCGACGCGTAGATCGGAGAATCCAGCACCTGGCAGAACATGAAGTGACCGGTTCGGATCGCGACATTGCCGCAACTGCGGAAGCCGAAGTGTTGGAGCCCTTTTTGAAAGACGAGGGGCTTCCTCGAGAGGATGGGCAATGGACGGCGCTGCTTCGGTTTTACTCATGTCTGGCGCGCGAGCCGCTCGCACTGCTGGATAGACTGGTTGGACCAGATCAAATCAGAAGTGCAGAAAATGCCACAAAGGTGCTTCAATACGGTCGCACCGTAGACTCTTGCGGCAACGTCGACGGTAGGCGACACCCACTGACCGCGACGGACGTTGCACAATCGTGGTCGCTCGCTTTCCAGTTGCTGCGAAATAGTCATTGGAAAAACCCGAGAGACGCCCGAACCGCCTGGGAAATTGCAGCACGATATGGCCTACACTCGCCGCTGGACCGATTCTGCTCAGTGCATGGCCGGTACCGAGATTTTCCGAGGGAGTTGAGCGACTTTGCTCATGCCATCCAGGAGTACCTTCCCGTGGACATGGACGAGCTTATCAAGTTGGCCGCGAAGACGGAGGCACAACGAAAGTGGTTGCGCGATGAGCCCACCCGTCTACTCCCAGCGATTCCACCTCGTCTAAAGGACGTAGTGCTCGAATTGCTGGCGACCGATGACTCCAATCAACAGCGCTCCATCTTGAAGTGGTGTCGAGACCATGAAGTGGCGCCTTCCGAAAACTCACTCGTATCAGTGATGGAATCGGTCCGCCGGGAGTTGAAAGCGCTGCAGCCTGCCGAGGAGACGCCCACTCACAGGCAACGCGGTGTTGATGGCGAAGAGCCTTGGGATGTCCTGAAATCGGTTGAGGAATTGGCTTGGGAAGTGGTTATCGATGCGGGCTATGAACCAAAATATACAGTGGTGAGTCAGTATTTCGACGACTGGCCATCCTATCTGGAGGATTCTCTCCGGACGTGGTTTGGAGCCATCTCGATCCTCACGTACGCGGGTACCAAGCGAGACGAGGCTCTCGAGACACGTCGCAATCTTTTGGCTGCATTGCTCGATGACACAGGCAAGTTGGCGACAAATGAACATGACTCAGGCGAAGGCAAAGATACTCGGCAGTTGAATTCAATGCGCCGCCGGGTCGAAAGGCTCATTGACACACTCAGTGGTTCCAGCCTCGACGATGTAGTGGGCGAACTATGGGCCATTCTTCCAGATCAATGTCGGGCCCGACGTGAACTCGTGCGGGCAGTGAAATGTGAGCGACAGATCCCGGGTCCAATTCCTGCAGTGGCCGTGCTGGAGGCTCCAGTGGTTTCACAGGGGCGTGCGAAGGAGCTAGGCTGGACTAAGGCTCACCGAGATCAGCTTAAGGAACTCGCAATCAAAGGACGCGGACGTGTTCGCTATTACGCAGTCCTTGAAGTTGCGGTATTTCAAGAAGACAGCGCGTGCGAGCTGGTTCTGGAAACCCTTGAGAGCAGTTCCGGCGATGACCAAGAATTCCAAAATTTGGCGATTGAGTATTTGAATAAGAGTGGGCTCGAGAGGCTTCCTAAGACTCGGCCGGAACTCTCTTCTTACGATGAGTTTTCGCTGGAAATTCGCGCTCATTGGGATATTCAGGGATGGAAGCATGAGTTATTGGACCAACTTAATGGGGAAGATGACGAGTTGCGAATGCTCGTCAACCTGTCAGTTCGTCACGATCTCAATGAGGCGCTACCGACGCTGCTGGCAAAGGTCGGTGAGACATTCTCCGATGACCTACTGGTCGAGGCTGCCGCCTATTTGGCAACAGAGGACGATGAGGATGTTATGCGTGATGTGGTTCAATACGCGCTCCGCAGTAAGTGGCCGGTGAAGCGGTGGAATATTGTAGGTAATGAAAAAGACATAGACCCTGGAAAAGCCCTCGGGAAATTTCTTAAGATCGAGGATCTCGGACATCTGGCACATGGTAAAGTGTCGGCGCTCGAATCCGATTCACTCGCTGCTGCGATTCGAAATCTTGGCCCAGATGCCCAACATCGGCTACGAGAGATATACCGGGAGATGGAAAGTGATGCCCAAGGCTCAAACGGTGAAGAAGAGCAAGTAGCGGTGAACGTAAAGGCACTTCGAGCACTGGCAGAGACGACCCTCGCGTCGCTCAATCCCGATGTGATCACACCGTCGAAGATGGCTGAATTACTCTTCGAATTGTCGGGAGGAGACACCTATCGTGCCTACAGCACTCCCGGTAAGCTAGGTGGTCGTTTCGAAGCGCCGGGCGACCAGAACTGGTATTCGGAGCAACTGAATTCGAAGTTTGTGGAATGCTCGCTTGTCCTTCTGGAATCAAGCCTGAGAAACGACCCCGAAGATTGGGAGGTGCTAAGAGAGCTCTTTCAACATCCATCGGGGAGTTTGCGCAAGATCGCATTTGATTTATGCGCCGACTGCAGCCCCAAAAATGAGATCGCCGAGTTGGCCATCGAAGCACTCGAAGGTCATATTCACATCGATCAGACGCGGCACACCGGGAAGACGACGCAACTGTCGATTGCGCTCCACCAACGCGGTGCTGGTGAGTTTTTCCTTGAGAGGCCGAATACGGCTACTTCACTGGTCGCTGCCGTTCGCCAGCGGCTAACACCGGCACACTCCCAAGTCATAGCTCACCTCGCCAGCCATGAGCTATCAAGTTTCCGGATGCTGGCCGCTCGCTGGGCGGGGGAACTCCAAACTTCCGGATGGGAAAGCGCTGTAGTCCCGCTTCTCGAAGACGCACAGCCCGCAGTAGTAGATGCCGCACTGGGCGCAGTTATCGCGCATCGGCCTGAAGAGTTGGGTGAACGGCTGGTAGAACTCGATGATAGTAAATGGACATCGACGCACGATGTCGCGGTGTTCAAGCGAATGCTTCCCGCCGACGAATTGCGCGCGATTCAGCAGCCCGACTGCGTGGACTTCTTCGGGGGCGCTGAGCATCTCTCGCAGGGTATGGTGCAGAGTCTGCTCGACGACGCCGCGGGACGCATGACTGAGTCATCTTCCGAGACGACTGGTTTTTGCGGGTTTCCGAGTCTTGTCGAGCAACTATTGGATTACCAGGACACCCTGTTCAGCGGTGAACTGGAAACAATGATCCGCGCTTGGACGGATCACAGCGATCGACGGGTACGAGTCGTTGCTCGTCGTCTTTTGGCTGAACGGGACCTATTCGAGCCACAGTGGTTCGCACCTCTATTTTCCAGTGATAGCCCAGTCGAACGTGTTTCTGGTGCCGAATGTGCGATTCGGCTGGGTAGTCGTGAGCATCGAGAACAGAGCGAACGAGTTCTTCGCGCCGCACTCTCTTACTCGTATTCGGAGGAAGACTATCGAGTCCTCGGGTTAGAACCATCGGAGTTAAGTGGTTGTATCTCGCACCCTAGTCGTCAAGAAATACTGGGCGTTCGAGCGGAGCTACGTGAGCGTGTCCTGTGGGCACTTCGCGAAGATTCTCCGGAGTTTGCGCCACTTATTGAGCTTGTCGCAGACGACCTGTACTACGACGGTAACGGTTTCCCTGAGACACACGAGGACGAGTTGGCCTGGAATCAAATGTTGGAGCTACTCAAGAGCTGGGAAAGTGTCGGAGGGCTCGTGGCGCTCGATTTGATGGACCGCAATATCATCAATGATGGCGCTTTCGACGTCTTTATCAGAGATGCTTACAAGCAATTTCCTTCAGTCCGCGTGGCCATCGAGGAGGGTGCGAGACAGGAGATGCCGGCTTCCTCCTCAATTTTGGAGCGACTACGGAGCGGTGAATTACGACACGACTTTGGTGGCATGGCACAGAAGCTGCGAGAGGATGTCTTCCCAGAGCCTTGGCCGCGAGTCAGGGATTGAATTTCATTTTATCGCTCGTCTGCTATACGCGGAATATACATCTTGACCGGTTCGGCGGAGTGGTTTCTCGACTTCATATTCGTCGATGAGTCGATGGATATGCGCCGAGAGCTGAAGTTGGCGATCGACTTCGTCAGCGGCCTCGGCAATTTCACCAGCGTCGGATTCGGCGTCTTCGGCTTCAAAAATAGCAACGGTAGGTGTCCAGACCCAGTGGGACCTGGGCATGGAGTTGTAGGAGACCGCCCAGTTGTTCGGCGTGTACAAGAAGCACTTTTTCTTCGGCAGCTCGCTTGTGGATCCGAGTTCCGGCGAAGGCAGGAGCGATGAGGGTCATAAAGTCGGCCTTGTGCTGGTCGCGATGCTCCCGCAATGTAATCCAATCGATAGGAGCATCTCGGATCTCACCGTTGCCTGTGGTCTTGCGTTCGACACCGACACGGTAGGCTTTCCCTCACATAGCGAGGCAATGAGAAGTAGGTCGGTGTTGCCGCTGCCGCCGAGCCATTCGCTGTCGAAGCCGAGGAAGGAGAAGGCCTCAGCGGTCGCTTGCTCGAAGTGTTCGTAATTGGCGGTGTCCGTCGATGAACTCCGAAGGAGTCGTCCTAATCGCCGGGCCTCGGAGACGGCTGAAATGACGATATCGTCGATTTTTTCGGTGGCCGGTTCTTCCTCAGTGGGGTGGGGGGAGAGGGTTCCGGTGCTGTCTCCTCGGTGGTGCTTTGCTTTGGGCTTGCTGATCCGGTGGAGGACAGTGACGGTTAATCGCAAAGCGATAACCGCCGGGCTTTGCAGGAGTGTCCGGACGTAATAGGGTTGGGTCTACCAGATAGTATCGATGGTATTGGCTCAGCTTGACCAGCGGGAAAACCATGACAGCAAAGCACGCGGGGCAGAATCGGCCGCTCTGGAAAGATTTGATCCATATTCCAGAGGATCGGGAGACCTTTGTTCTCAATCTCAATGCGGGGCTCGACAGGCAGGAGCAGACCGTCGAGCAGTACGTGGTCACGGAGTCGCTCAAGGAGCGTTTTGAGCAGGCGTTGTCGATGCTCGCCGATGGGTTGGCCGTGGGGCGGCCGGGGAAGCCGGAGAGCAATGGGGCCTTTTTGCACGGGTCTTTTGGTTCCGGTAAGTCGCACTTTATGGCGATTTTGAATTTGATGCTCGGGGGCTTCGGGCCGGCCCGAGATCTGGACCGGCTCCGCGATGTGGTGGTGGAGCATCCCTGGATGGACGATCTGGAATTGCTCATGATTCCCTTCCACATGCTGGGGTCCAAGAGCATGGAGGCCGCCGTGCTCGGCGGTTATGTGGAGTATATCCGAAAGGAGCATCCCGAGGCGTCGATCCCCGGGGTCTATGTGTCGGAGAAGGTCCTTGGAAATGCCGAGGATTTGCGGGCGACGATGGAGGAGTCCAATTTCTTTAATACCCTCAATGGGACCTCTGGCGACGACGCCGGGTGGGGCAGTTATGGAGGCACGGCTTGGGATCGGGAGTCCTATATGAAAGCCCTCAAGGCGCCGGAGGGCGACGACGCCCGGACGAGACTCATCGGTGATCTGGTGGATACGCTGTTGCCGGCGGTCCACGACACGGCGAAGGCCGCGGAAGGAGGGTTGGGTTTTGTGGGCTTCGACGAGGGGCTGTCGATCATCAGTCGTCACGCCAAGACCCTGGGCTATGACGGACTGCTCCTCTTTCTCGACGAGTTGATCCTGTGGCTTGCCCGTCGCTCGGCTCAGCCGGAGCTGGTGAGCAATGAGGTTCAGAAGATCTCGAAATTTGTGGAGTATGAGCATACGGATCGGCCGGTGCCGATCTTTAGTTTTATCGCCCGTCAGCGAGATCTCAGCGAGATGATCGGCGACGATTATAGCGGTGAGGCCAGCCAGCAATTGGCGCTGCATCAGGAATCGCTCAAGGGGCGGTTTCAGGTCATCGAGTTGGAGGACCGCAACCTGCCCGATATCGCCCATGCTCGATTGTTGCAGCCACGGGATAAGGAGGCCTCGATCCTGGTGGAGGAGGCCTTTGAGTCCAAGATGAAGGAGCTCACGGTCGCCGAGCGAGATATTATGGCGACCAGCCAACACGATCGGGATTCCTTTCGAAAGGTCTTTCCCTTTAGTCCGGCCCTGGTGGAGACGTTGGTGGTGCTATCCAATGAGCTGCAGCGAAAGCGGACGGCCCTGCAGATCATGCAATTGCTGTTGATGCGAAAGCGAGAGAGCCTGGCGCTCGGCGAGCTGATCGCCGTGGGCGACCTCTGGGAAGTGCTCCGGGAAGGTCAGGAGCCCTTTGACGCCGTCAAGCGGCGGCTATTTCGGGCGGCCAAGGATATCGACACCTATAAGATTCGGCCCGTCATTGGTCGGCATCACGGCGTCGATGATGTGGGCGATCTGGAGCCCGATGATCCCAAAGACGCCCGGATATTGTCGAAGTACAGCGACGATCTGCGTTTGTTGCATAGCCTCCTCATCGGCGCTCTCGTGCCCCACCTGGAGGTCTTCGAGAATATGACGCCTCAGAAGCTGGTGGCCCTCAATCACGGGACCGTGAAGTCGCCGATTCCCGGCGCCGAGGCCGACCAGGTGCTGCCGAAGCTCCGGAAGTGGGCGACAGATATCGGCGAACTCCACCTGAGCGACGCACCGAATCAGACCGTGGAGCTTCGCCTGGAGGGCATCGACGTCGAGCCCCTTATCGAGCAGGCCAATGCTCAGGATCGGCCGGGCACCAGGGTTCAGTGGCTCAAGAAGAGCCTCTATCAATGGATCGGGATCGAAGAGGGCCGCGATCTGCGCGCGCCCTATAAGCTGGAATGGCGGGGCGATAAGCGACGCCTGGACATCGCGTTTGCGAATATTCGAGAGGAGCCCTTTTCGCGGCTAAAATCGGACGGCGAGCATTGGCTGCTGATCATCGACTACCCTTTCGATACGGGCGGCCATGGGGCGAAAGACGATATCAAGCAAAAGGAAGCCTTCCTGAAGGCTCACCCCGAGGGAAGCGAGACCCTCCTGTGGTTGCCGAAATTTTTGTCCTCTCAGGGCCAGAAGCTTCTGGGAAAGCTCATCAAGATCGAGGCGGTGCTCAATCAATTCGACGCCTATGCCGGTGATCTTCGCAACGATGATCGGGGCATTGCCAAGCGGCAATTGGAGAGCAATCGCGATGGGATAAAGAACAGGCTTCAACTGGCCTTTGAGAATGTCTATGGGCTGGGGACGGGGGAACCGGAGTTGGTGGCCGACGAGGCCGATATGAAGGCCTTGCATACGCTGGAGCCCGAATTCGATCCCGGAGAGCCAGGGGTGGGCAAAACATTCGCCGATGCCCTGGAGGGCATTGCGCGACGCGCGCTGAAGCATAAATATCCCAAGGCCCCGATGCTGCCGGACAAGAAGCTTCGGCGACGAGAGGTGGTGGCGATGCAAGAGGTCATCCGTCGGGCCATCGACTCCGCGGAGAAGAGCGTGCACGTCGAGGAGCGAAAGGTGCGAAAGAATCTGCGGGCCTATGCGGAGCCGATCAAGCTGGGGGTGATGGGGGATAATCGATTCGAGGTCAAGCGGGAGTGGGCCAATACGGTGGACCAGAAGTTACAACCCGGCGGCGCGTCGGTTCAGGTGGGAGATATCTATGAGCTCATCGATCCCGAGAGCAGAGATGAGGGGGGGACGGGGATTGCCCGGGAGCTCAAGGACCTGATTGTGTTGTCGGTGGCCGATATGGAGAATTTCGTGGTGCGCCGCGGCGATCGGTCCATTGATCTGGGTCCGGGAGAGCTGAAGTCGACGGATCTGTTGGAGCAGCGGCGGATGCCCGACGAGGACGCCTTTGAGGCGGCCTGCGCGGCGGCGCGAGATATCTTTGATCAGCGCCCCCCTCAGACGCTGGGGGCGCGCAATGTGCAGCACCTGGCCGGGGCGCTCCGCAAGGCCGGCGATGCGCATCGCGTCGAGGCGATGCAGCTCACCGAGGAACTCGTGATGGCCGGCCATAATATGTCGATGTCGCGAGTTGAAGTGGAGAGGACGCGGCGCTATCAGGTCGCCGATCTGATGCGGCGCCTGATGTCGGCGCTGGACGAGCGCGACGATACGGATCTCATCGAGGCCGTGGAGGAGCTGGGGCTGGACGATGATCGCAAGGCGGTCTCTCGAAGTCTTTCGCGGGTGGGAGAGAATCTCGAGGACCTCGAAAATATTCGATGGTATGTTTTCGGCAAACAATTTTGCGAAGGCCGCGAGGTAAGCGCCGGCGCTCAGACGCTCCTGGAGAGGGCGCAGCATATTTTGTCGAGTCCAGAGCATAGCGTGCCCCTGAAGAAGCTCAAGAATGTAGAGAAGGATCTGCTCGATTTATTAGTGGAGAAGTCTAACAAGGGGGGAGACGCCAAAGAGGGCAGCGATGGCTCCGAGAGCGCAGCCGATTCGCGGCGCGCAGAGTTGGCGGGGAGTGCCGGGGAGCTTCCAGAGTTGTTGAAGCAGTGGATCGGAGAGAATGTAGAGGGTGAGCAGACGGTGAAAGTGATCGTGATGGTCGAGGAGTAGGCGATGCAGATTCGAGAGAGAGATTTGAAGGCTCATCTTCGCTGCTTTCGGCGACGCGATCCCGACTCGGAGGTCTTTGCCGTGCACTTTGAGGGGCGGCTTATGGTCGACGAGGTGGAGCTCGACGGCGAGACCTGGCGCTTTCGGGAGGCGCCATCGGATCTGGCGATGCGGACCATCCTGGTGGGGGATGAAAAGCCGGTGGTGATGTTGACGCCGCTTCGCAACAGTACGGTCGAAAAGGATGTCAAGGGGAGGCTTGGCGCCGGAGAGATATTGAATTTCGATGTGTGGCAACCCCTGGGGATGCTCTTCGAGGCCACGGGGGTCGACGGGCGGCTAAAGAGCGGTGAGCACGGGGCGGCGATCGCGCGGATACTACTGAGGATTGCCGGTGCCGAGGGGGTACCTCCCGTGGTGGGCCATCTGGACGAGGACACGGCCTGGGGGGTTATTCAGCGCCAGGGGCTGGGCCAGGATCCGGTGGCCGTAGAACCCTCGGATTGGCTGGTGTGGGCGGCGACGTCGCCGGGGCCAGTGAAGGAGCTCTTTGGTCGCTATGGCGAGATCGTGCCGGCGCTGCGACAGCGCCTGGAGCGGCGTTTTGGGGCTACAGGGCGCTATATGATGGCGCGGATGGAGAAGAGGGATGGCGGCGAGAAGGGGGTGTCGCCGGGTGTACGGATGCTGGCGACGGGCCTCGCCCTGGATGCGGCGCGGGCAGCGGCGCAGGCCGGTGAGGGCGGCGATATCCCGGTGCGCATCAAGGTCAAGCTCGAGGAGGGGGGCGAGGCGCCGGAGGACTTTGCCAGGGAGTCGCGGGCCGCCTGGGAGCGACTGGCCTCTCAAACAGATCAGGCGCGCCGATGCGACGCAGTGCGACAGGAGTTGGACAAGTTATTGCGCCGGCACAGCGGTGAGTCCTTTGAGGTGATCGCCGCCCATAGCGCGGTGAGCGAGGCGGGGTGGCGAGGGCGTCGTCGCCGCCTGGTGAGGGCCATCGAAGAGATGCTCGAAGAGGGGCCGTCGGCGGTCAGCGATGTGCGCCAGGCGCTCGACGAGCTTCGAGGACATACGACGGCGGCGCAACGGCCGAAGCGGTTGGAACTACTGGAAGTGCTGGCGGCGCTGGCCTACAGGCTGGTGGCCGACGGCGAAGAGCCGGAGGGCCTCGCCGAGTTGGGTCATCACTATGTGCGCGACGCAAGCTTTATCGACGCGGCGCGTGAGAAGTTGACCTCCGCCGATCTGGGCGCAGACGTCGCCGCGGTGCGGCAGTCGGTCATCGATCGGGCGCTGGAGCGAAGTGAGGCCCAGAATGAGCGCTTTGCCGATCTTCTGGCCGATGAGTTGAGGGATCGGGACTCACCGCGCCAGGGCCTGGGCGTCCAGCAGGTATTGGGTGATGTTGTGGCCCCGATTGCCCAAGAGCACCCGGTGTTGATGCTCGTCCTCGATGGGTTGAATTGGGCGGTCGCTCGCTGGCTCCTTTTCGACGGGGCGTTGGAGAAGTGGGAGCGCTGGGCGCCGGCTGGCGACGAGGGGTATCGCCCGATGTATGCCACGGTGCCATCGGTGACGAAGTATTCCAGAACCTCCCTGTTGACGGGCAAATTGCAGTCCGGAGATCAGGGATTGGAGCGCCAGGGATTTAAGAGGGCGCTTCGCGACGCCGGCGGCGTTGACTACCTGCGAGAGGCGACGCTCTTTCATAAAGATGGGCTGGATGCCGACGGCCGTGGTCAGGTCGGTGGCGAGGTTAAAGAGGCGATCCTGGATCGGGAACAGCGAGTCGTCGGCGTGGTGGTCAATGCCATCGACGACCAGTTGAGCGGTGCCGAACAGGTGGACCTGGATTGGTCGGTCGACGCCGTCACGCCGCTTCGCACGCTTCTGGAGTTGGGTCGAAATCGGGTGGTCGTCGTCGTGGGCGACCACGGTCATGTGTGGGAGACAAAGACGGACTACGCCAAGGCCGGCGGGGAGTCGGCAAGGTGGCGGGGGCAGGCCACAGAGCATATCGACGGCGAGCGGGTCTTTTCGGGGCCGATGATCGAGGAGTTGAGCGGCGAGCCGGAGCTTTTGGCCGCCTGGTCGGAGCGGGTTCGCTATACTCGGGGGAGCCGTGGCTACCACGGTGGGGCGTCGATGCAGGAGGTGTTGACGCCGCTCATCGCGCTGGTTCGCGGCAGCCGGGAGGTCGACCTCGATGGATTTCGGGCGTTAAACCCGGAGCGGCCGGCCTGGTGGGAGTTGCGACAGGCGCCGGATCTCGTGGAGGTCGGCGGCGAAGACGTCGAGCCATCGTCGCAGTTGAGCCTCATCGACGACGGTCGGGATCTGGATACGCGGTGGATCGAAGAGCTGGTGGCCACATCGCGATTTGAGGAGCGAATGGAGCGCTACGGCCGGGGGGTGACCGTTGATTTTGTGGCCCATATGCTGGGGCAATTGGCGGCCAACGAGGGCAAGTTGGGACTCTCGGAACTCGCAGATCTATCGGATGTGCCGCTTCGGAGGCTCACCCATCGGATCGTCGTCCTCCGTGACGTGCTCAACCGAGAGGGCTACCAGGGGGTGCGCTACAATCGCCTCGAAGGCTTGGTGGAGCTCGATCGTGCGATGTTGGAGCGACAATTTGGGCTGGCTCAGCGATAGGAGAAGCGAGGGATGGACGTCTCACCACAGCGACGCATCGAGATATTGAACGCTCTTCGGCGAGGGGCGGTCCCCGGGTCGGGCCTTGAGGTATTGGCCGTGGGGCTGGACCGCTTCGAGGACGCCATCGATCGCGAGCTCGATCAGGTGGAGGCCAATCAGGGCATCTTCAAGGCGGTACGCGGCGAATACGGCACGGGCAAGACCTTCTTTGTGCGGTGGATTGAAGAGCGAGCGCGAAAGAAAGGATTCGCCACCGCCGAGGTTCAGATCTCGGAGACGGAGACGCCCTTACATCGGCTGGAGACGATTTATCGGGCGGCCATGGAGAGGTTGCAGACCGAGACGTCGGCGCCGGGGGCGCTGCCGGATATCGTGGACCGATGGTTCTTCGAATTGGAGCAGGACGTATTGCGCACGGAGTCGGTGGAGCCCGACGACCAGGAGGCGTTGGACGAGGCCGTGGAGCGGCGCATGGAGAAGCGGCTCGCCGAGATCACGCGCTCGACGCCGCAATTCGCGGCGGCCCTGCGGGGATATCATAAGTCGCTTCGCGAGGGGGATTTTGCGACGGCGCAGGGGCTTCTGGCCTGGCTGGGCGGTCAACCCCATGTGGGGCAGGCGATCAAGCGAAAGGCCGATATCAAGGGGGAGATCGATCACTTCGGGGCGCTTAACTTCCTGGGCGGGCTGCTGCAGCTTCTGGAGCAGGCGCGCTTCTCCGGGATGGTGCTCGTCCTCGACGAGGTGGAGACCCTACAGCGGGTGCGATCCGATGTGCGGGAGAAGAGCTTGAACGCCCTTCGCCAGATCATCGATTATGTCGACGAGGGTCGTTTCCCGGGGCTGTACGTGGTGATCACGGGGACGCCGGCGTTTTACGACGGGCCCCAGGGCGTGCAGCGAGCGCAGGCATTGGCCCAGCGGGTGAGCGTGGATTTTCCCTCGGACCCGCGATTCGACAACCCTCGGGCTGTGCAGGTGCGACTCCGCGGATTGGATCGAGAGCAATTGATCGAATTGGGTCGGCGCATTCGCGACCTCTACGTCAGCGGTGCCGATCATCCAGCGCGAATTGAGGAGCGCGCCGACGACGCCTTTATCGAGGAGATGGCCGACGCCCTGACGAGCAAATTGGGGGGAGAGGTGCGCATTGCGCCGCGCTTATACCTCAAGAAGCTGGTGGAGAATGTCCTGGATACCCTGGACGTGCACAGCGATTTTGATCCGCGAAAACACTACGAGTTGACCCTCAAAGAAGGGGACCTGACGCCGGAGGAGCGCCACGCCGCTGCCGATGACGTCGATGACGTGGAGCTCGACCTGTGACGCAGGCCCTTCACCCCCAGATCGTGCATCATATCACCAATTCGCTGGGATGGAGCGAGCTTCGCGAAGTCCAGCAGATGGCGATTGCCCCCATCCTGAGAGGGGCCAATACGATATTGCTGGCGCCGACGGCCGGCGGCAAGACGGAGGCCGCTTTCTTCCCCCTGATGTCGAGGCTCGTCGACGCGAAATGGCAGGGCCTGAGTATTCTATATCTCAGCCCCATCAAAGCGCTATTGAATAATCAGCAATATCGATTGGAGAAGTTGCTGGGGTTTATCGGCCATGACGTCGGGGTGTGGCATGGCGACGTGACACAGAGCGCGAAGCGGCGAATGCGCACATCGCCGCCGAGTTTGATGTTGACCACCCCGGAATCCCTAGAGGGGATGCTGATCTCAACGCATACCGAGCCGGGCCAGCTCTTTGGTGATCTTCGGGTGGTGGTCATCGACGAGATCCACGCCTTTGCCGACGACGATCGGGGATGGCACTTGCTGGGAGTGTTGAATCGCCTGGCGCGCTACGCCGGCCGGGATATTCAGCGAGTCGGGTTATCGGCGACGGTGGGCAATCGCCAGGAGATCGTGGGCTGGCTCTCCGGTGGTTCAGAGCGAGAGCAGGTCACCGTCGATCCGCCGCCGGGCGACGTGGAGCCCCAGGTAAAGGTCGACTGGGTGGCGTCATTGGAGAACGCAGCGATGATCATCGCGAAGATGCACCGGGGAGAGCGCCGATTGGTGTTTTGTGACAGCCGATTGCAGACCGAGAAGTTGGCGCGTGCGCTTCGAAAGCGAGGGGTTACGACCCATGTGACCCATAGCTCGCTGAGTGTTGATGAGCGCCGGCAGACGGAGCGGGCGTTCTCCGAGGGCGGCCCCGGCGTCATCGTGGCGACGAGCGCTCTGGAGTTGGGCATTGATATCGGCTCTTTGGACCGGGTCATCCAGATCGACGCCCCTTATTCGGTGGCCTCCTTTCTCCAGCGCATGGGGCGGACCGGCCGGCGCCCGGGGACGAGTCCAAACCTCCTATTTCTCGCGGTGAGCGACGCCGGTTTCAGCCGGGCGCTGGCGATCATCGATGCCTGGCAGCGCGGTGAGGTGGAGAGCGCGGTCGCGCCACGAAAGCCCTATCATATTGCGGCTCAGCAGATTCTGGCGACTGTACTGGAGCGGCCGGGGCTCGCCGCCTATGATCTCGTCGAGCACCTGGACGGTTTTTGTCGGGCCGCAGGGATTTCCCGAGGGGTGGTGGACTCGTTGCGCGAGCATCTAATGGCCACGGATTATGTGGCCACCGACGGCATTCGACTGGGCGTCGGCCGAAGCAGTGAGGCGGAGTATGGAAGACGAAATTTCCTGAAGCTGGTGTCCGTATTTACATCGCCTCCGATTTTTAGCGTGCGCTATGGTCGAAAAGAGCTGGGATCTGTGGACCAGTCCAATTTTATGGGCAATGAGGAGGGCGACGACGAAGACAATGGACCGATGGTCATCTTGCTGGGCGGGCGCTCCTGGCGGGTGACCAATATTAACTGGTCGCGCCGTGTGGCCTACGTGGAGCCCGTGGACCTGCCGGGGCGCACCCGATGGGTGGGCGTCGGACTCGGTGTCGGCCCCCTGCTGGCCCAGGCGCATCGGCGAGTTTTTACCAGCACTGAGGATCTCGATGAATATCTGTCGCAGCGGGCGTTGCGCCATATCGAGGGACTGGACGAGGAATACGACTTCGTCGACGACGCGTCGCTGATCGCTGTCCGCGCCGATGATGAGGTCATGATCTGGACCTTCGCCGGTATCCACGCCAACCTGCTGCTCGCCGACCTACTCAGCGAACAAGGAGTAGAAAAGGTGACGGCCCGCGGCCTCTGTGTGGTCATCCGTGACTCCCTGGGACTCCTGGAGATCGAAGAGCTCCTGGACGCCATCGACGCCCGCGGCTGGACGCCGCTGCCCTCGGAGTGTGTGGAG
>CAZMJS010000051.1:0-25543 GCA_964566695.1 uncultured Bradymonadales bacterium | reverse complement strand
GCCAGCATCTCATCGACCTCCCCAAGCAGATCGTCGTCTGCGGCATGGAGACCCATATCTGCGTCTACACCACGGTCCGAGAGCTCATCGACCGCCGCCACGACATCATCGTGCCCCGAGACGCCGTCATCAGCCGCCGCCAGGAGCATAAGGACAACGGCCTGCAGATGATGGCCGACCACGGCGCCCTGATCACCAATTACGAGTCCCTGGTGTACGACGCCCTGGAGTCCTCCAAGCACCCGGCCTTTAAGACCTTCGCCAAGCGCATCAAATAATCTACTAACTCTGGAGCCTCGCCCATGGCATCGCCCCGCCTCGCCGTTGCATTGGTCCTTCTCATAGGTCTCACCGGCCTCGCCTGCTCTTCGTCGCCCCCGGCCGACGACACCCCTGAGGACATCGATCGCGCCGATGACCCCATCGCCGACGATGACTACCCCGAGGAGTTGGACACCCCGCCGCCCCACGACCGCCACTATGACGTCGCCCAGATCTACGACGCCATCTGCGCCAGTTGCCACGGCGACGACGGCGACGGCCAGGGCCTCACCGAGGAGGGATTTGCGTTCGACGCCCCGGAGGAAGAGTGGACGAATAGCCCCTCCGTCGACGGCATCCTCCGCACCCTGGAGGACGGCATCCACGACACGGCGATGCAGCAATTTCCGGAATTCGCCGACGCCGACCGCGTCCAACTGGCGGAGCACGTCCTCGATCTTCGCCACGCCCTCATCGAGGACTGATCGATGCCACGCCTGGACGCTCCCCACCCCAACGACAAAGAGACCACCCTCAACTCCATTGCCTCCTACCGGCGTCTGGTCCGCGCCGCCTGGCTCCAGGTCTTTGTTATCTCCGTGGGCACCGCGGGCTTTCACATCCTCACCGACGAGTCCCACGACCTCCTGGATGCCCTGTACTTTACGGTCATCACCGTCACCACCGTGGGCTATTATGAGATCATCCCCATCGCCGAGGACCAAACCCTCCAGATCTTCAATATTGGCCTCATCATCGTCGGCATGGCCGCCGTCCTGTACTTCGTATCCGTCCTCGCTGCCTTCCTCATCGAGGGAGGGCTTCAAAACCTCTTTCGGAGACGTTCCATGGACAAAGAAATCACCAAGCTAAGAGACCACTATATCGTCGCCGGACTGGGCCGCACGGGCACCAATATCGCCGCCGAGCTCATCGACCAGGGCGCGCCCTGCGTCCTCATCGATCAGGACGAGGAAAAGCTCAAAACCTTTCTCCGAAATACCGACGGCAAAGCCCCCTACGTGGTGGGCGACGCCACGGACGACGACGTGTTGGCCAGCGTCGGCGTCCACTGCGCTCAAGCCGTCGCCTTTTGCCTGGGCGACGACCGGGAAAACCTCTTCGCCACCATCAGCGCCCACCGCATCAACGACGACCTGCGCATCATCACCAAGGGCAATGATCCCCGTTCCGAGGAGAAATTTCTCATGGCCGGCGCCTCCAGCGTCATCTTCATCAACGAGCTCGGCGGCCGCCACATGGCCGCCGAGTTGGTGCGCCCCGAGGTCACCAATTTCTTATCCCTCCTCTTTAGCCACCCCGAGAGAGATCACGACATCAAGAAGGTCGATCTCGGCGACCAGAGCCCCTATATCGGCAAGACCGTCGCCGACATCGAGCTCGACGACCGCCAATTGGGCCTCCTCATCGCCGTCATCGATTCCGACGACCAACCGCGATTTAACCCGCCCCCGGACTATGTCTTAGAAGCTCACTCTCAACTGGTCTTCCTCGCAGAGGACGCCCACTTCGACGCCCTCCGCGAGTACTTGCTGACCTGAGGCTCAGGTCAGGGGATCTTCGGCGTCCACCTGATCTTTGGCCGCAATGGCCAGCACCGGCCGCGGCGCTCGACGGATCACCTTCTGGGTATGCGTGCCGCTAAACACATCCACAAACCCATCCTGGCCCCGCGTCGCCATGGCGATCAGGTCAATATCCTTGGCCTCGCACACCTCGGCGACCGTATTGGACACAAAGCCGCTCTTCTTGACCTCTTTATGCCACCGCCACCCGTCGCGCTCCGGGATCTGGAGGTGTTCCAACACGTCGTCGTCGCCGACGCGGAGCAAGAAGAGATCCACATCGTCGATGCCCAGCCGATCCAAAAAGCCCGTCAGGCCTTGGATGGTGTCTCGCGCCTCGGCGCCATCGCCGATGGGCACCAGGACGCGCCGGATTTGGAGGGCGCCGTCGTCGTCGATCAGTCCCCGCTGGCCGATATGGGTCACCAGGGTCGGCCCCTCGATATCGAGGGCCGCCACCTCGGAGACGCTGGCCCGAAAGGACTTCTTCTCCTCGCTCTGCTGCTGGCGGGTGCCCACCACCACCAGCGACGGTTTGAGCGTCCGCGCGGCCTCCAAGAGATCCTTCTTGGGCGCCTTGCGCTGCTCCTTGATCAATACGTCGTGGTCGATCTCCACGGCCTCGCCAGAGAATTTCTCCAGCACGTCGCGCACCTTCGGCGCCTCCGCCACGGCCTCGCCCTCCGTGACGTGGAGCGTCACCAACTTGGCCTTCATATCGCGCGCCAGGGCCACGGCATGGGTAAAGGTATCCTCCCCGTCGGGCTTCAGATCCGTGGCGTGGATGATCAGGTACTCACTCTGTTGTGCGTCACTCATTCGTGCTCCTCAATCGATGGTCTTCAATAATCGTGCTGGCAATCATAGGGCAACCATATGCACCAACGCTACAATACAAGTCTTGGCCTACCATGCCACCCCGCCAGACGGCGCCTCTTCAACCGCCTCTTCTCGATCCTCACCCCCATGGGCATCCAGGGCCGCCGTGATCGCCTGATCCAACCCCATCATCCGATCCAGCGTCTTCTGCATCCGCTGTGCATTATTGGCCACATTCTTATGCTCCACCCAAAGCCATCCCCCCTCCGTCCAAAAGCTGGCATAATGCCCCGATAGTCGCTCCAACTCGCGGCGCACATCCGCCTGGAGAATCACCGCCTCCACTTCCTCGGTGATCTTACCAAATACTTCATACTTCTCATCGAAGCTCGGATCGCCCGTTCGATACCCGTCGGGCTTTCGCTTGAGCAATTTCTTCTTAAAGGGCGCGATCTCCACCTCATCGCTCCATCGCTTATCGAGCCGACGTCCATATTTGGTATAGGACTCCTTATCATTGCCACTACCATAAAGGATGACCTCGATGACCACGGGCCTCCCTTTATAGGACCCCTTTAGCTTTCGGTAGGACCCGATAAGCGGCGGCGGCTTATAG
Organism: uncultured Bradymonadales bacterium; assembly: GCA_964566695.1. Classification (GTDB taxonomy): domain Bacteria; phylum Myxococcota_A; class Bradymonadia; order Bradymonadales; family Bradymonadaceae; genus SLJM01. Next base: position 22,261 of record CAZMJS010000051.1, on the reverse strand, counting down.
GTGAAGTCCAGGCGCTCTCCCAACGCCTCCCACTCGCGATTGCACTGCTTCCGCCTCCAAAACAAGTAGACGAAAAACAGCACAAAGAGCACCCATGGCAGAACAAATAAAACCGGAAATGCCGTCGTCGGATCGATGATGCCTCCTATTCGATGCCTATGAGTCCAACCAGTTGAGCTCTCTTACCATCCCACCCCACCGGACGGCGCCTCTTCGACCCCCATCACCTCCGGTTCCCGGCTCGCTGGCCCCTGCGCGCCACCATGGGCATCAAGGGCCGCCGTGATCGCCTGGTCCAGCGCGATCATCCGCTCCAGGGTCTCCTCCATCCGCTGGTCATCATTGGCCACCCGGCGATGCTCCACCCATAGCCATCGCTCCTCGATCCAAAAGCTGGCATAATGCTCCGATAGCTGTTCCAGCTCACGGCGTACATCGCTGTGGCCGATGACCGCCTCCACGTCCTCGGTGATCTTACCAAAGATCTCATACTTATCATCGAAGCTCGGATCGCCCGTTCGATACCCGTCGGGTTTGCGCTTGAATAATTTTGACTTAAAGGTCGCCAGTTCCACATCAGCGCGCCATCGCTCATCTAATTTCCGGCCGTATTTGGTATAGGTGTCCCTGTCGTTGGTGCCCCCATAATAGATGACCTCGATGAACACGGGCTTTCCTTTATAGGCCCCTTCGAGCTTCCGATAGGACCCGATGATCGACGGGGGCCGATAATCTAAACCCAATCGCTCTCCCAGCGCCTCCCAGGCCTTATTTCGCTGCCTGCGTCTCCAAAACACTGAGTAGACGAGATAGAGCACCCACGGCATGACGAATACAGCCACTACGAGTACTATCGCTTCGATGATACCTCCTTGAAAATCAGCCCTACTTAACTAATCGCGCGATCCGCTCACCAGGCAACGCCCGTGGCCTCTTGCGCTTGCTCAGCCCCGTCTGCCACCACCTCGTCCAGATCGGGAAAGAGCATCTCCTCTTCCCAATCGCCGCCCTCGTCGCCGTCGCTCTCCACCGCATCCAGGGCGTCCTTCATGTGGTCGGCGGCGTAGAGCATGCGGTCCAGGGCTTGCTTCATCGCCAGTGCCCGTTGAGCCAACCGGAACTCTTCACACCACAAATAACCATCGCGGATATAGACGGAGTGGAAATGGGAATTGAGATTGAGCAGTTCGTGAAGCATCTCCGGGTGGGCCAGTAGCTCGGCGGCCTCCTCCACGACTCCCACCTGTACCTCGAAGGATTCATCAAAGGTCTGGTGCCCCGTCTCGTAGCCGCCGGGGCTTCTGGAAAGTATCCCCTTTTGATGGGACTCTATCTCCACCACCTCCGGCCATCGATCGTCGATCTGAACGCGGTAGCGCGTATACTTCTGCTGCGATCGCCCGTAGCCCTCCAGACGGACGTCGATGCGAATGGTGCGATCCTTATACGTCCCCTCCACGCGGCGAGAGTTGGTCACCAGCGACGGCGGCGAATAAAATAGACCCAGGCGATCAGACAATTCACCCCAGGCCTCGTTGGCTTGCTTCCAGCGTTGGATGGTTACCACAATCGCTAAAACCGCGATTAAAAACAACCCCACCAACATGGCAATTTCCAAGAATTCGTAGATTCTCGCCTCCTCACACCTCGATGACGCGTGGCTCTGCACCGTTGTGAACGACGACACTTTGCCTTATTTCTGACCCATCGTCACGAGGCCCCCTATCTTCACAGGAGTGTCTCGGCCATAGGGATGCCGATTTGTTGGAGTTTGCGCGATGCCATCTACCGCTTTGATCACCGGCGCCACCGGCTTTCTGGGACGCCATCTATTAGACGCCCTCAGCGACGACGAGTCCACCTGGGAGATCGCCGCCCTGGTCCGCGATCCCAGGACCTGGGAGGACTACCAGTGGACCGACGCCCACCCCCAGGTAGACCTCATCCCCGGCGATATCACCGACGCCGATCGGGCCCTTCCCGACCACTGTGCCCGCCAGGGCCTGGACGTCGATGTCATCTATCACCTGGCCGGCAAGGTCGAACATAGCCGCCGCGATCCGGATCCCCTCTTTCGGACCAACGTCGACGGCACCCTGGCCGTCATCCGCGCCGCCCACGCCCTGGACGCCCGCCTGGTGGTCATCTCCACCTCCGGCACCGTGGCCTGCTTCGAGGAACCAGGCCGGTCGGCCGACGAAGACGCCCCCTTTTGCGGCGACGTCGTCCAGCGCTGGCCCTATTATCGCTCCAAGATCGCCATGGAGAAGCAGGGCCGCCAGTTGGCCGATGGGCTGGACGTGGAGATGACCTTTGTCCGCCCGCCCATCCTCTTTGGCCCCGGCGACCACCGCTTTCGCTCCACGGGCATCCTCCTGAAATTCTTGCGCCGAAAGCTTCCGGCCATGCCCACGGGCACCGCCGACTTCACGGACGTCCGCGATGTCGCCGAGGCCCTGGTGGCCCTGGCTCATATCGATGGGCCCCGCCCGGTCTATCACACCCCGGGCACGGCCATTTCGCTTCCCGACCTCTTCGAATTGGGCGCTGACATCGCCGACGTCCAGCCGCCGCGCACAGACATCCCCAACTGGCTTCTCTGGGGCGCCTGCACCACCCTGGACGCCATTTCGCACCATATTCCAGCAGCCCCCGTGCCATCCGTGCCCAACCCGGTCTATATCGAGATGGCGGCCTCTCACTGGCATTGCACCACCTCCTACGCCGACAAAGACCTGGGGTTTGAGCCCCGGTCTTTGGAGCAAACGCTGCGCGATTCCGTGGACTGGCTCCGCGAGCACGCCCCTGAGTGACGGTGGTTAGTCCCGTGGGATCAGCCGCCGACTTCCACCGTGATGGGCCGCGTGCCGCCGTCGGTATGGTTGATATGCCACAGGTGAAATTCCAGATCGATGTCGCCCTCATTCTCCGGGTATAGATGGACCCGATCGCAGGTGAAGAGCTGCACCACCTCGCCATCGCTGCGCTCGGCAAATTGAGTCGGCGCGCTCCCTCCTTGAGCGCTATCGGGGTGCGCCACCGGTCCCTCGGGCCCCGGCCAGGCGATGACGTCGGTGTCCAGATCGTCGTCCACTGGGTAGTAGCGCGCCGACCACTCGCTGCACTCCCGCTCCCCCGTCTCCTCGTCGAGCACGGACTCCACCTCCATCTCGATGGCCCCGATTCGGTCATAATAAATGACCTCCAACTCCACAGCCTCGCCGCCGGCCTCCAACTCCAGCGGCAACACCTCAATGGTCTCCCCGTCCTCATCACGCCAGCCATCGTCGCGATCCCACTGACCGAGCATCGCGCCGCCGTCGTCGAAGACCTCGACACCGCCGCCCAAATCGGCGTGCCCGTCTTCCCCATTGTCGCCATTATCGTCATCGCCACAGCCCATGACGCCGAGCGTCGCCACCATCCCGATCGCCAACCACTTCATCGCTTTCATGATCTCTCCTCGCCTAAAATTCGCCCTGGTAGGTCAACTGAATATTGAGCCCCGGCTGCGGCGCCACCTCTTTGATGCGCGACATATGATCAAAGGTCGTGCGATCCGTGATATTTCGCCCCTGGAGCATCACGGAGTGTTCCATGCGCTCGCCATCGTGGCGCCACCCCAGCATCGCGTGGGCCACCGTATAGCCATCGGTCGTCTCCTGGGGACGCTCCACCGAGTCGCCGATCTCCACCGGATCGGGCACTCGGTTCTGCGAGGCCTTGCTCTCCACGCCGATGGAGCCAAAGAAGGGCCGCCCCTCGTAGCGAAGGTCCAATTTCCCGGACAGCGGCGGGATGAACGCCAGGGGCTCGCCGCTATCTCGTCGGGCCGCCCGCGTATAGGACACCGTGGTGTCCAACACGAAGCGATTATAGAACTCCCACTCCACCATTCCCTCGGCCCCATAGAACTCCACGTCCGAATTTCTGGCCTCGAAGACCGGCGTCTGACGCGGCGCCGCGCCGTCGCGGATCACCCGCACGCTCTCCCCCGTCGGATCGTAGGAGATATAGTCGTCGATGCGGTTATAAAACCCCGCCACCTCCAGGTTCAGCCGATCCTGCTCACTGCGCACAAAGAGGTCGCCTCCCCACCCGCGCTCCGTGCTCAGCGCCGGCTCGCCGATATCATAGGAAAAGTCCGCCAGGTGGGGACCGTCGGAGTATAATTCCTCGATCGTGGGGTGCCGAAAGGATCGCGCCACGCTGGCGCCCACCGTCCACTGGTCCATAAAATCCCACAGGCCGGCCACCGAGCCCGACCAGGCGCCCAATTCGCGGTCGTCGACTTCCTTGACGATATTTCGCTCCTCCGTCTGGGTCACCAGGGGCGACGTGTCGTCGGTGCTCACCCATCGCTGGTCGTAGCGAAGGCCAGCCTGAAAGCGGAAATCTCCCACGCCCGCCTCCTCATAGCCAAAGACGCCGACGTCGATCTCCTCGCCGGAGCGAGTGCCGGGCTGCGATCCCCCGGCCTCCATCCACCGCGTCTGAGCCGTCAGCCCCACCGCCCCTTCCAACAACAGGGGCCCCTGCTCGCGATCTTCGTGAAACGCCACCACCCGGCTATCGCTGGTCCATTGATCAAAGCTCGCGCCGATGGCTCGCTCCCCACCGATCAGCCCCTCGATCTCCTCGTGATCGTAGTGCACCAGGTTGGCCCGCACGTCGATTCCATCGATGGGACCCATCGCTCGGTGGTACTCCCCGAGCATCCGGCCGCTGACGCGCCGCGCCTCGATGTCGACGCCTCCCGGATGGCCCCCGGGGATCAGATTCCCCTGGAATTCCCCGGGCACGCCGTACTCCATATCGTAGTAGCGAAACGCCGCGCCCACCCGACCGCGCGTGGGGTGCCAACTGGCCCCCACGCCGGCGTTGAGCCCCTGCATATTCGTCTGTTCCAGCGTGCCCTCGGGCGTCCGCGTATCGCCGGAGCGCCGGGCCGACGCCTCTCCATAGACCGCCAGCGGCCCCAGACCGCCGCGCATCACGGCCCCGCCGCTAAATCCGTGGTTCACCGACTCGTATTGGGTCCGCACCCGCCCCTCCACCTCGTGGGGCCGATAATCGGGGATGTCATTTCGAATCACATTGACCACCCCGCCGAGGGCGTTGGACCCAAAGAGAAGCCCCGCCGGTCCCCGGACCACCTCCATGGTCTCCGCCGAGATGGGCTCCACCATCACCCCGTGATCGGAGGCCGTCCAGTAGATATCGCCCGTGCGGTGACCATCCTCCAGCATCAACACCCGATCGCCGGGAAGCCCCCGAACCGTGGGGCTCGACGCCGCCGGTCCATTATATTGCACATCAAATCCGGGCACCCGATCCAGGGTTCCCGGCACGCTGCTCGTCATCTGCCTCTGCAGCGCCCGTCCCGCCAATAACGTCGTCGGCCGATACACCTCACCGGGGCTCTGGGAGCGCCCCACGGTGCGCACCACATAATCCCCGTCTTCCTCGCGCTCTCGCCCCTCTTCTTCGGGGGCCAATGCGAACTCGATCTGCACTTGCCTGCCCGCCACCACTTCTACGGCGTCCGTCGCCGATCGATAGTCCTCGCGCTCCACATCCACCACCACCCAGCCGGGCTCCAGGTCTTGCACACGGGCCCACCCCGACGCATCGCTCTCGTGGAGCTCCTCATGATCCTCCAGGCTGATCACAGCCCCTTCCAGCGGATCCTCTGACTCCCCGTCGATCACCTTGATATCCATGCCCCCGACCGTCTCCCCCGCCCACGCCTGTAGGCCGACGCCAAGCGTCATCGCCGAGGCCAAAAGCCCTATATTAAACCGCCCCAGTGCTGACCATCTCATGCTCACAGCGTTCTCTCATGGTGTCGCCCGTTCCCTACGTCGACCGACACCATATACCCCATCGCACTCTATTGCAAACGTTTTGCAATTAGGCGACACCCACGCCCATCAGCTTTAACGCCCCCTGCCCCACAGAGCCCACAAAGGCCATGATCAGCGCCGCCAAAAAGGCCGTGCCAAAGCTCTCGATATGAATCCGATCCGTCACCTTATCGACCAGGGTCAATATGATGGCGTCCACCACCCAGCGGGTCAAAAAGGCCAATAGTAGCCCGATGCCCAGGGTGGCGATGCTGATCACCGTGAAGAAAAACCACCCCAGCAGGGTATTGAGCACCCCGAAGAGGGCCGCCACCACCACGATGCTCGACACCCCATCGATGCGCACTCCGTCGAGGACTGTCGCCGCCACCCACACGGCCAAGGACAGCACCAACCAACTCAAGATCATGCCTGTCACCATCGTCGACCTTTCCTTGCATGCGCTCCATTAACGGTTCCAATCGCTCGCTCACCGTGGCAATACTAAGCGCCTACCCGCGCTCTTCAAGCCATCACTCCCCGGCCCGCGGCTCTTCGCCCTCTTCTATTTCCGCCTGATCGGGCTCCTCGTCGGCCTCCTCCGGCGCCACATCGCGACGCTTGGGCGCCACCGCTTCCTCCTCGCGGGGGTCGATCATCTCGATCTGGTAGCGATAGCCCTGCTCCGTCAAAAAGAGCTGGCGCTTATTGGCATAATCCTGCTCGTTGGTGTCCTTGGTGACCACCGAGTAGAAATAGGCGTCGTTGCCATCTTCCTTGGGACGCAAGATCCGCCCCAGGCGCTGAGCCTCTTCCTGACGACTTCCAAAGGTCCCCGAGACCTGGATGGCCACGTTGGCATCCGGTAGGTCGACGGCGAAGTTGGCCACCTTGCTCACCACCAGGGTCGGCACCTCACCGGTGCGAAACTTGGTATAGAGCACCTCTCGATCTTCCTGCTTCGTCCGCCCCGTGATCAGGGGCGCCCCCGTTCGCTCGGCGATGGCATCCAACTGGTCCAGATACTGGCCGATGATCATGACATTATCGTCTTTATGCTTCTCCAGCAGGTCCTCCAGCACGTCCAATTTGGCCGGGTTGGTGGCCGCCATCTTATACTTCTGGCGCTGCTCCGCCAGGGCGTACTCCAGACGCAGATCGTCGTCTGCAAAGGGCACCCGAAGCTCTGCACAACTGGCGGTGGCGATAAAGCCCTGCTTTTCCAGCACCCGCCAGGGCACGTCGTATTTTTTGGGGCCAATGAGGCTAAATACCTCTTCTTCTTTGCCGTCTTCTCGCACCAGGGTGGCCGTCAGTCCCAGCCGACGACGGCTCTGGATATTGGCCACCGCCCGAAAGACCGGCGCCGGCAATAGGTGCACCTCGTCATAGACGATGAGCCCCCAGTCGGCCTCGTTGAACACATCGAAGTGAATGAACTCACTTTCCTTCGTCCGCCGATAGGTCAAGATCTGATAGGTCGTGATGGTCACGGGCTTGATCTCTTTGACCTCTCCCGAATATTCGCCGATGAGCTCCGGATCGATATCGGTCTTGTCGATGATCTCATCGCGCCATTGGCGAAGGGCCGTGATATTGGTCGTCAAGATCAGGGTATGGGCCTTGACCTTGGACATCGCCCCCAGGGCCACCACCGTTTTCCCGGCGCCGCAAGGCAGCACGATGGCTCCGCTTCCGCCCTTCACCGTACCGCCGGCCCAGAAAGCACCCACGGCTTCTTTTTGATACTCCCGCAGGCCAAAGGGCTTGCCGTTGGACTTCATCTCGTCGCGTAGATCGACCTCCAGGGGCGATCCCTCCACATACCCCGCCAGGTCTTCCACCGGGTAGCCCACCGAGATCAGGGCGTGCTTGATGAATCCGCGCTGGTCCTTGACCACCTCGTAGCGCCGCGGGCCCACCCGCGCCACCAGATAGGGCTCTACCTTCTTCTGGCGAGCGATCTCCTCCAACAGCGTCGAGTCGTCGCTGTCCAGGTATAATTTATCGTTCTCACCCACCAGCTTTAGCCGCCCGTAGCGGCCCATAAACTCTTCGATGTCGGTCAACAGGTTCGACGGCAGGGGGTATTTGCTCAGGTCCGCGAGCTGCTCCTTGATCTTTTCGGGCTTGTAGCCCAGGGCCGCCGCGTTCCACAGCGACAGCGGTGACACCCGATAGGTGTGGATATGCTCCGGAGACTTGACCAGCTCGGCAAAGATCGACAGGGCGTCGCGCGCCTCTTCAAAGCGATCATTGGCCGTTTCCAGCAATACCGTTCGGTCTGATTGCACGATCAATGGGTTTTCTGGGTTATACGACATGTAGTTCGGGGGTGTGGGGGGCGCCCGGAAGGTTCACTCCAACCAAGCTGTTACTATTCTTGCAACGCGGTCACACCGCATTTTGAGTTGGCAAAGCCTAGGCACCAATGCCCAATCGCACAAGGCCGGCCCTTGATAAATTTTTGCCCATCCCCCCTTCTCCGACCGCCTTTGAGATCATGATCAACCCCCTGAAGTCCATCGATATCAACGTCTATCGCTACACTCACCCCCGCGTCGATCCCCGCCACCAGGGCTTTCGGATCGCTCAGATCAGCGACGTCCACCTCGGTCGGTGGGTCAAGCCGCGCCACATGCGTCAGGTCGTGGACTTCGTCAACCAGCGAAACCCCGACCTGGTGGCCCTGACCGGCGACTACGTGGGCTACAACCACCGCGATCTGGAACCCTCCATCGCCACCCTCGCCGGCCTGAGCACGCGCACCGTGGCCGTCCTGGGTAATCACGACCACTGGACGTCCACCGAGGCCGCCACCGCCGCCTTCGCCGACGCCGACATCCCCCTGTTGTCCAACCGGGCGATGCTCCTCGATTATAACGGGCGCCCCCTGGAGATCGTGGGCGTCGACGACGAGGTCACCAATAACGCCGACGCCGAAAAAGCCTTCGCCGAGGCCCGGGGCGACACCTTCTGCCTGACCCTTAACCACGCTCCCTCCATCGCCGACGATCTGGTTCAGCGCGGCGCCCACCTGGTGCTCAGCGGCCACACCCACGGCCATCAATTCAATATTCCCGGCATCACTCACCGCATCGCCGACACTCTGGGCGTCAACTACCACGTCGGCGCCTACCACATCGATGGAAGCTTCCTCTATATCAACCGCGGCCTCGGCAGCGCCTCCTGGCCCTGGCGCATTGGCGCCGCCCCTGAATTGACCTTCTTTGAGTTGGCCCACGGCCCCAGAGCTCGCCTGGAGCTGCTGGAGAGCGACGACTTCGGCGTCGAGCACCGCCCCGACTCCTGAGTCATGCTAAGTGGCCGCGCCACCTCTTTAGCGGCGCGTCCGCATGGCGCGGCGGCACCACCACCAGATGGCGTCGCACGCCCTCTACCAGCGCCATCCCCATGGGGCTCATCCCCAGCGCCGTGCCTCGACGTCCCTCGCCGCGGCCGCATACCACCAGATCGATTCCCTGCTCTCCCACTCGCTCACCGACCACCATCGCCGCGTCCCCCACGGCGACCTCCACGGACTGCGGAATCTCCTCCAGGCCCTCCATGCCCGCGGCGTCCAACACCATGTCATAGCGCCCCTGAACGGCGGGCTCCAACTCGTCGGCCAGGGCCTGGCGGCTCTTCGATAGCTGGCGCTTGACCAACGTCGAGCGCTGCAGCGCCGGGGCGTAGATCATCGCCATCACGTCCAGCGCAGCCCCCCACCTGCGGGCCAGCACCGCCGCCGTCTCCATGAGCGCCGCCCACCGATCTTCGGGGGCCTCGGCGTCCATCACCACCAGCATGCGATCCACCTCCGGCACAGGTTCGTAGCCCCGCACCAGGGCTACCGGCGTGGTCCACGCCGCCATCTCCGCCCGCCACCGTTGACTGACCACCAGGTCGATGGCCTCCCGATCCAGAAACGCGCTCACCCCCTGGGCCTCATCGATCTCCACCACGACCTCCTCGATGGGCGCCCCCTCCCACCGATCGAGGGCCAGCGCATCCCTCAGCCAGCGGCGTCCCCCTTCCCGGACCGCCGCCTCGAACTGGCGATCGTCTTCGCCCAGCGAGGCATAGGGAAATAACCACCGCCGATGCACCTCACTCATGGCCGCCAGCCGGTGGTGGATCCACAACCGGGAGCCCTCGTCCTCGCCCACGCAACGCGAGCCAAACGCCAGGGCCGCCGCCGCGCCTTCTCCTCCCCCTTCGATCACCGCTCTTCGCAACGCCTCGCTCACCGTCGACGGCCCCTACAGACGGTCAAATCGATCGGGCTGCCCATCGCCGGTGGTATCCCAGCCGATGCGCGCCCGCTCGCCGTCTTCATAATACTCCCAGACGTCGACCTGCCCATTCGACGAGGTATCCCTCTCCACCCTCAGCAACTGCTCTTCCGAATCGTAGATCTTCTCGATGGGAAAGGTCTGATCGTATTGACTGGCCATCAATTGGCGAACCACCCGCCCCTCGCGATAAAAGGTCACCACGTCCACGCTGGGATGCACATCGAGGGACATCTCTTCTTCCACCAACTCCCCGCCCTCGTAATGCTTCCACATATCGATCTGGCCGTTGAAGTCCAGATCCCGTTCGATGCGCACGATCTCGCCTTCATCGTCGCGATAGATCCACTGATCGGGCTGGTCGTCACCGTTGAGATCGACCTTCTCCACCTCCAGACCACTGGTCTGAAGGCTTCCGTAGCGCGCCCGCTCCGGGCGCTCGTCGGCCTCGTCGTCGACCACCGACGAACTGGAGCTGGAACACCCCATCAGCCCCATCCCCACCAATAATAGCACCATCGCGACCGAACTGCGTCCTTTCATCACCGTCGTCTCACCGTTGAGATCCACCCAACACTCCGCTTCTTCGAGTCTTTCCTTCACCTACCAGACCTACCAGATTGCCAATCCCTATGACAATCACCGCGAACCTCGCCAGGCCTCCAATTTGGCTCGCAGCGCCTCGGCCTCCTCGACGCGCTCATCGATGAGGTCCTCTTGTTCCATCGGGTCCTCTGCCAAATCGTAGAACTCCTTCAACTCCAGGTCATAATCCACGATCAATTTGTGATCGCCATAGATCACCGCCCGATGAAAGCGATCCAGCGCCGTATAGGGCAATAGCTCGGAGAAAACGGGCCGCCTGGGCGGCGCCTCTCGCCCCAATAGCACGTCCGTGAGCACCTCGCCCTCAAAGCTCTCGGGGATCTCCAACCCCAATAGATCCAGCAAGGTCGGCCCAATATCAATTGTCGACACCGGCCCCTCTACCTGCCGGCCAAACCACCCCGGCACGTGAATCAACAGGGGGATATTGATCGCCGAGTTATAGAGTGTCTGCCCGTGAAAATAATAGCCATGCTCATTGAATGACTCCCCGTGATCGGAGGTGATGACCAGGATGGTATCCTCGTCCAGATCCTCTTCGCGCAGCACCTCCAGGAGCTTTCCCACATAGTGATCGGCGTGGGCGATCTCGGAGTCATAGGCCGCGATCAGCCGCTCGTGGTGGCCCCCCTCATGCTCGAATTCAAAGCCCTCATGGGTCTGGTAGGTGGCGTGGGGATCAAAGAAATGCACGAACAGCGAAAAGGGCTCCTCCCCGTCTCGCCAGCGCTGCCCGACGTCCCGCACGCGGGGCTCTAAGCGCTCCCAGATGCGGGGCGTCGCCACGTCATCGTGGGAATCATCCAGCTCCTTATAGCCGTCGTTATTCCAGTCATCGAAGCCCTGGTGTAGGCCGCGACGCTCTCGAAAATAGAAGTGGCTGGTCTCGGCGGCCGTCGTCCACCCCGCCCCCTGCTTGACCTCGTATAGTCCTGTATTGTTCTCCGTAAGCCGGGGGAAATTGGTGTTGGGGAGGATCCAATCCAGATCGCTGGCGTAGCGCCCAAAGAGGGTCGGCGGGATGCTCCGCGGCGTATGGGGAGACGTCGAATAGGCGTCCATAAATACCGTGGATTCCTCGGCCAATCGGTCCATATGGGGCGTCGTGTCCCGCTCGTATCCGGCGTAGCCCATATGATCCTGGCGAAGCGTATCGATCATGATCAAAATGATATTGGGCGGCGCATCGGGAATGGCCTCGAAGCGATTTCGCTGGGCCCGGTCACCGGCGCGGATGCCTCGCGCCACGGCCCGTCGAGCGCGATGTTCCCTGTCCATCACCGTCACCGGCGCCGCCTCCTGGACCTCGTCGTCGGACGCGCCGAAGGCCCCGGCGGCCCGGCCTCCCTCATAGCCGATCATATGGGGCGCGATCTGATTGACCGCCGGCGCATCTCGAAATATCAGCCCCCGAAGCGCGGCCTCTTCGCCCACCCAATATTGAGCGCCCCCCCACCCCGCCAACGCCACCGCCAGACCGGCCAGGGGAAGCCCCGCCGAATAGGCCACCCGCTTGATGGGCCATCGCCGCATCGCCACCAGCCCCAGGGGCACGCCGGCCACCGCCATCGCCACCATCACCAGCCCCACCGTGGACCACACCCGAAGGCCCTGAGCGATCCAGAATCCCGCACCGCCGACCACCAGCGCCCCCAGCCCCAACAGCCCCACCGCCGCCTTGCTCCACATCGCCGGCCGATGCTCCAGCTTCACCAGCGCCATGGCCTTCGCCAATCCGCCCACCACCGCCGGCCCTGCCAACGCCACCCCCGCCGCGGCCCCCGCCGCCGCCAATCCCACGGCCTGCGCCTGAAAGGACACCCTGGCAAAATCGCCGCTGATGACGGCGTGAAACCCCATCACCAACGCCCCCACCAGCCCCGCCATCACCGCACCTCCCACCAGGCTGGCCGCCAGTCTTCGATCCCGCTCTTCCTGGGCCAGCGCCTCCCCAAGAGGCCACCACCCCAAGCCCTGAAACGCCCGCTCCCAAAGCCACCAACATCCACCCAGCACCGCGCCATAAGCGATGAGAAGCACGCCCCATAACCCATAGGTGCTGAGCACAAAATAGGCCCCCACAAGCGATCCTCCTCCATCGCCCACGCTCCACAGGCCCACCAGCACCACCGCCAGCGCCGTCACCACGCCGGCCCTCATCCCATCCATGATCGCTTGCATAATCTCTCGTGTCGCTCGGTGATCCCGTCTCTCTTCCACGCCCACCCTACTTCCCCCCCCCCTGGATCGCAAAAACCCCCGGCATCCAAGATGCCGGGGGGTTGCTCAAGACTTAATCCAGGGCTTTTGGGGCGCTGACTAGGAGCCTGTTGCGTATAGCGGACCGAGTCCTCGCCGAGAAGATTTTGATGCCAGACTCGTTCGTATGACGACGTAATAGCAGCGCTATTCGGAGGAATACGAGCGATGTATGGCGTAAAATCGGCCGGCGAGACGATGCGGAGCTTATGTGCAACAGGCTCCTAGCCCCGTCCCAGGGTGAATTTATGAATCAGGATTCCAGCGATCAGTGCCGGCAGGAAGTAGAGCGCTGGCTCCACCATCGCCGACGCCGCCACGATGCCAGGTCCCGGGCAGAATCCGGCCAGGCCCCAACCGATGCCGAAGATGGCCGCCCCGATGATCAGCGAGGGCGTGATATCGTTGCGCGTGGGGATCCGAAACTTTTTACCAAACGCCGGCTTATCTCGGGTATCCGCCAGCCGCAGGGCCCCGAAATACACCACGATGGCACCGCCCATCACAAATGCCAGCGACGGGTCCCAGTGGCCGAAGACATCCAGAAATGCCAGCACCTTCTCAGGTCGCGTCATCTCTGAAATACCCAGGCCCAAGGCGAAGGTAAAGCCCGACAAGAGGATTAATAACTGTCTCTTCACGACAAACCTCCAAAGCTAAAGACGTGGTTTGTCACGTACACCGTCGCCGCCGCCGCTGCCATAAATGTCAGCGTGGCCAGGATGGAGCGCATCGACAGTCGCGGAATGCCACACACCCCGTGACCGCTGGTGCATCCATTGCCCAGGCGCGTTCCGAAGCCCACCAATAGGCCAGCCACCACGGGCAGCCAGGGCTCCATCGTCAACTCCGTCATCACGAAGTCTCGCTCCACCGACCCCTGAACCAGGGCCAGCACGATCCCGCCGAGGACCATTCCGCCAATAAATACGGCCTGCCAGGCCGGCGGGCTATCCTCATCGCTACGCTTGCGAAAGATGCCGCTCAAAATACCGCTAATGCCGGCGATACGCCCTTCAAAAATGAGCATCAACGCCGCCGCCAACCCGATGAGCCCTCCACCGATCGCCGCGGCGATGGGGGTAAACTCCGTATAGGGCGGGCCCGATGTCCCTATGATTAGTCCTAATTCCAACATAGTGCTTCCTCTCCTCTCGGCTCCCCCGGAGGTGATCACCGGTCTCATCGACCGACGACCACACACCGGTTTTCACCGCTTATCTTAGCCGGTGACCCCGGGGGGCCACCCCGTGATTAGGCCTGCTCCAGCACAAGGTTTTCCTTGTCCATCGTCTCCGGTCGGAACACGTTGACCGGAATCTTGAGATAGGCCTTGTCGTTGTCTTCTTTCTCCGGAAGATTGCCGGCGTCGATATTGACCTGCAGGCTTTGCAGCAGCAGTCGCGGCGCCGACAGGGTGGCATCGCGCTCCTCACGGGCCTTGATGAAGTCTTCCTTGCTCCGCGCCGCCGGCAAAAACACATTGGACTCTTTTTGCTCGGCCACCGTCGCCTGGTACGCCACGTCCCGACCGTCGGGCAGATAGTCGTGGCCCACGAAGGTGCGATAATCATCGGGCAGACCGTAGATGCGCTCCGTCACCGACTCATACATATCTTCGGCGCTTCCACCCGGGAAATCGCAGCGTCCCGTCCCGAAATCGGGCATAAATAGCGCGTCTCCCGTAAAGGCCGCATCGTCGATCACGTAGGTGGAGCAGGCCGGCGTGTGGCCCGGCGTATACATCGTCTCGATCTCCAGCGTGCCCGCCGTCAGTACCTCTTCATCCTCCAGCAGCACGTCGAATTGACGGCCGTCCGTCGGGAAATCCTCCGGCAGGTTGAACACGCCTTTGAATAACTCCTGGACGTCCGTGATCTTGGCGCCGATGGCGATCTTGGCCTCCGGGAATTTCTCCTGGATGCGCCGCGCTCCCGACAGGTGGTCGGCGTGGGCATGAGTCTCCAGGATATAATGGAGGTTCAAATCCTGTTCTTCCACAAACTCGATGGCCTGATCGGCCGACTCCGTCCACACCGCGGACGCGCCCGGCTCATAATCCAACACCGGATCGATCACCACCGCATCCTTCGTCTCCGGATCGAAGACCACATAGGTCAGGGTGTAGGTTCGCTCGTCGAAAAAGGGCTGAATCTTGTTAGCCATGGTATCTCTCCTTCTCCTGCTGGGTGAATGCGCTCCCTCATGATTCAGAGCGCGGGATGTGATTCGCTCAGACCTAGTTGCAATCTCGATACCAACCCCAAAAAATCAATAATATGATCGAATAAGGCAAAAATAGCCCGCATGGCTCCCCGGAACGCCCCCGTCCCATTTCACCCGCCGAAACAAGGTTTCAAAAGAAGAAACACGCTGGACAACTTCCGCCTCTCTATCTACTATCCCCTCGTCCTTATCACCCATTTGGCTATCCCGTCGAGTTCGCCATGAGAGATTCCGTCGTCACCCACCCCCAGCGCGAGCCCCACGAATTCTGCGGCATGGTCACCGCAGCCCCTCAGATGCTCGATTTCTTTGAGCTCATCAAGCGCATCGCCCGCTCCGATGTCAGCGTCCTCATCCGCGGAGAAACCGGCACTGGAAAGGAACTCGTCGCCCAAGCCATTCACCAACTCAGCGAGCGCTCTAGCCATCCCTATCGCGCCGTCAATTGCGCCACCTTTACCTCAGACCTCTTGGCCTCCGAGCTCTTCGGCCATGTGCGCGGTGCCTTCACGGGCGCCGTCAAAGACCGCAAGGGCATCTTCGAGCTCGCCGACAAGGGCACCATCTTCCTCGATGAGATCGCCGAAATCCCCCTGGACATCCAGGCCAGACTGCTGCGTGTCCTCCAGGAACAGCGATTTGTCCCCGTCGGCGGCGCCGACACCCGATCGGTCAATGTGCGCCTGGTCTCTGCCACCAATAAAGCCCTCCGGCGAGAGGTCGCCGAGGGCCGCTTTCGCGAGGACCTGATGTACCGCATCCGCGTGGTGCCCATCTTTCTTCCCCCCCTGGTCCAACGCGAGGGGGATGTGGAGTTGTTGACCTGGCACTTCATCGATGAATTTAACCAGCGCGACGGCCTGCCCCGAACCATCCGGGGCATCTCCTCCGATGCTTTCGAGGCCCTGCTGGCCTACGATTGGCCGGGCAATATCAGAGAGCTTCGAAACGTCGTCGAATACGCCTTCGTCATCGGTCGCGGAGACGTCCTCCAGATCGACGATCTCACGCCTGAACTTCGAGGCGAGCCCCCGCCCATGCGCAAGCAGCAAGGCGATGATGAGGACAGCGAGCGCCGCCGAATCATCGCTGCGCTCCGAGCCACCGACGGCCATCGCGGCGAGGCCGCCGAACGCCTCGGCATTAGCCGCACCACCCTGTGGCGGCGCATGAATCAACTGGGCATCGACGACTGATCCCCCGTCGGTCATTACTCTCGATCCACCGGCTCCGGCTCTTCCTCCTCATCCGGTTCGTCCGTCGGGGGATCCGGCCGATCCCGATCCGCCGTGGCGTCGTCTCGATCACCACTCGACGGGCTAAACGATCCCGGCGGCGGATCGGCATAACGCGGACTATCCGTCGAACACCCCAGCGCTCCCAGGACCATCATGATTGCTGCCACCAGTGCTATCCAAGACTTCATAGAGGTTGACTCTTTTGATTGAGGGTCGAGCATCTCCCTCACCGGTTGATGCTCCCATTACGCGTTCAACTCGCCAAAATATGCTCCCCCGCACTCCAAATTCAAGGACTTCCCCTCCATGCTCACCGTTCATCACCTCCACAATTCGCGCTCTCACCGCATCCTTTGGCTCCTTGAAGAGCTTCAACAGGATTATCAGCTCATTGAGTACGAGCGCGACCCCGACACCCAACTGGCCCCGCCGGCGCTGCGCGAGATACACCCCCTCGGAAAGTCGCCAGTGGTCACCCTGGACGACCGCACCTTCGCCGAATCGGGCGCCATCATTGAGGCCATCTTGGACCGCTTTGATGACGACCAGCTCCTTCGGCCCCCTGCGGATTCCGAGGACTTCGAGCGCTACCGATTTTGGCTCCACTACGCCGAAGGGTCGGCGATGAACCCCCTCTTTTTAACCGTCATCTTCCGCGAGATCCCCCGCCAGGCTCCCTGGATCGCTCGCCCCTTGCTCAGTGGCCTTGCCAAAGGCGTCCACCACGCCTTCATCGACCGCGAGCTTCGCCAGCACCTGCAATTCTGGGAGGACCACCTCCAACAACACCCCTATTTCGCCGGTGACCAATTCAGCGCCGCCGACATCCAGATGGGCATCCCCCTGGAGGGCGCCACCTCCACCCCCCTCGGCCTCGACGACTACCCCCGCGTTCGCCAGCACCTTCACACCCTTCGCGAGCGGCCGGCCTACCAGCGAGCGCTCCAAAAGGGAGGGGGTCTGGACTTCGGGTGATCCCCTCTGCCCACCGGCGTCTGGCGACGCGACGCATTGAGCGCCGCCACCTCCTCATGGGCCTCCAGCCACCGCAGGGCCCGCCGGCAATCGATGGGCTCCCCCGGCCGGTACAGGGCCTCGTAGAGACGCTGTAACACCGCATAGTCCTCGGCAAAATCCAGGGTCAGGCGGTGCTCGCTTTGAAGCCCTTGTTCCACCCGGGGCACCATCACCTCAAAGGCGGCGCGTCGCCGCTTGATAAAGAGCGTCACATGCTCTCGCTCCCGGCGGTCATTGGCCAATAGGTGGGCGTCGATCAGCGCCTGTCGTCGGTACACCCCGGCGCCAAACCCCCGCGTCAGCCCCGTGGCCTCGGTGCTCAAATCCACCCCGTCGACCCCGCCATGGACCAATAACTCGATGCCCCGCTCCACCCAGGGGATGCACACCATCGGCGAATCCCCGGTGATCCGAACCACCACCTCTGCCCGCGGCGCCACCTCCATCAATCCCTGGTAGTAGCGCCCCAGCACGTCCTCCTCATCGCCGCGCACCAATCCCACGCCGCGCTGCTCCTCCACAAAGGCCGCCAACTTGTCGTCCGACGGCCCCTCTCCGGTGGCCACCACCACCTGATCGACGCCCTTCATCGCCTGCACCCGCTCCAGAATATGAGCCAGCACCGGCCGGTCCGCCAGCGGCTTGAGCACCTTGCCCGGCAGCCGACTGGAACCCATGCGCGCCTGAATGATCACCACCACTTCCCGTCCCCCAACCATGCCTGTCCTCCCTCTATGGATCCTTTGTCTCACCTCGCCGATCAGTGCAGGCGTCGCCGCGGGGCCTCCTCCTCCCAACGTCCCCGCCGCTCGCGCTCCACGGCCCGCGCCATCCGGCTCAGGGAGCGCCCGTAGCGATGAAGTAGCCCCAATTCCTCCACGTCGGCGCTCATCACATGATCGCCGTGGACGCTCTCCATGGTCTTGTCCAGGGTAAAGTGCGTCTCCACCACCCGGGCGCCCCGCGATGCCGCCAACAGGCATCCCTCGATGCCGTGCACGTGGTCGCTATAGCCATAATACCCCCCAGGCCCGAACCACTGTGGCATCCCCACCAGATCCTCGGCATAGCTCGGGTAATTGGAGCTGCAATATAGATAGCGCACCTGCTCGTCGGGATCGCCAAAGGGAAAGCCCTCGCCCTCCCACCATCCCAGCGAGATAAAGGTCTCGCGCCCCAACCCCAACACCTCCTCCACCAGGGCCGGCCGCTCCATCACCGTGCGGCTGGCGATCTTATAGCGCTCCGGATCGGCGGCCTTCGCCAGGGCCAGCCCATCCTCGCTGATGATGGAGGCCATAAACTCCACCTCCCACCGATCGCACCACCGCCTCAACTGGGCCGCAAAATGGGCGTCAATGGCGTTGATCTCGCCCGGCCCATCTCGCCACCCAAATTGAAATTTGACCACGTCTGCCCCCGCCCGACTGGCCTGGGCGATCAACTCGTAGGCCAGCGCCGGCCGACCCTCATAATTTAATCCCACCTCCGCTATGATCTCCATGGTCTCCTCCCCTTTTGGTCTCCCCTTAACACCCGGTCCAATACCCACCGGTCGAAATCGCTCTTGAGTTGAATGCTGCGTCGCTTCGGCATCACCACATGCGTGATCTGGCGGCCATGCATATCACCGGGCTGCAACACGTCGCGCCAACTGGCCGTGATGGCCCCGTTGTAGACGTAGAGCCCCTCTCGCTCCGGCCGCAACCGCTGCATCATCGCCGGATTGATGGGCTCCAACCCCTCGGCGCCGTGGGAAAAATGCAGATCCCGGTCCTCGTAGACGCTGATGACGCTGTCGGCCTCGTAGAGACGCAGGCTATCGACGGCCTTGACGATGTCTTCGGCTTTCCTCAGCGGCGAGTGCAGACTCAATACCACCACGATGTCCGGATGGCAGTCCGCCTCGATCTCCAGACGGGTCACCGCGTCGTGCACCACCTCGCTGAGCTGGCGATCGGCTCGCGACAAGACCGCCGGCCTCAGCATCGCCCTCACCTCACGGGCTTCGCAATAGGCCATCACTTCCTTGCAATCGGTGGTCACCCACAGCTCGTCGAAGACCTCGCTCTGGCGCGCCGCCTCCACACTGTGATCGATCAAAGCCCTTCCACCCACCTCGTCCAGGACGATATTGGGCTTGTCCCGATAGGTGTTTTTCGCCGGGATCAGCCCCAGAATCCGCGGCTTGATCGGCCCATCCCATCGCTCCACCATCCGCCGCTTAATATGGCGACGGGCGCTCAAAATCCGCTCTTCATCGCTGCTCATGGACCCGTCGTGCTGGCGATAATAAAACAGCGGCGTCTCCACATTTTCCACCGCGTAGCGCCCCACCACCTTCAACCACAGATCGTAGCCGTCCTGAGCCCCCGGGCTCTCATCGTAGCCCCCCAGGCTCTTGAGCACCCGCCGCCGCACCATGGTGCACGCCCCGTGGGCCGGAAGATCGAGCAACCTCGCCTCCTCGCCCACTTTCTTTCGCCGCTCCACCCCCAGGCTCCGCCCCTGCTCATCGACGTACACATAATTGGGGTACACCAGGGCTACCTCCCCCTTTTCCTCCAGGCGCTGGGCCATCACCAACAGGGCCGATTCATCGAGCCAGTCATCGGCGTCCAGGCGCATGATATACTTGCCCCGCGCCTCCTCCAGCACCCGATTGGCCGTCGCCGCCAACCCCCGGGGCCGGCGATGAATCCACACCTGGCACCGATCGCCCAGGCGCTTGCCCCACTCCCAGCAGCGATCGGCGCTCCCGTCGCTGGACCCATCGTCGATGACGATGAGCTCCCAATCGCTCAGGCTCTGCTGGACCACGCTCTCCACCGCCCGATCCACATAATGCCCATAATTATGACACGGCACATATACCGTCACCAACGGCCTGCTCATGATGCTCCCCCTTCCCACGAATCAATGCTTCTTTGGATCTCTGGTGAACCTAATCACCGCTCGGCCCCTCGGCCAGTCGGCCCATCACCAGAGCATGATCGTCAGCTCCCAATCGCCGATGACCACCGGCCAATGCGCATGGTCGATCCACCCGTTGGCCGCCATGGCGATCAGCCCCAGCCAGATCCCGCTAAATATCATCGCTCCGCCCAACACCTTCTCACTTCCCAGGCCGCCCAGCCACCCTGGAAGCGACGATCCCATGGCCGCCACCGCCAACACGGGCGTCGTCATCGCCAACAATAGCACCATCACCAACGCCCCGTGGACGATGCTCGCCGTGGAGGCTGCGATCCCCAGCACCCAGAAGGTCAGCATGCACGGCAAAAACCCCAGAAGGAGCCCAAAGCCCACCATGCGCCACGCCCCCTGGCGCGGTAGATAACTGCCCATCCGCCGCAGCACGGCCGTCGTAAAGCGCGCCGACCATCCGGAGGTGCTCCCGCCCCATTTTTTCCAGGGCTTCCAGGGCACCACCTTGCCCACCCCCACCCCCAGGATCACCACCGCCACCGCCAGCCCCGCCGTCTGCGCCACGGCCTCGATCGTCGTCTGCGCCGCCGCCCCCAATAGCCCTGCCAGCGCCCCCATCGCCGCATATACCAACCCCCGACCTCCCTGATAGGCCAAGACCGCCTTGAGCGCTCGCTTGATGCGCTCCTTTTTCGTCGACGCCCGATTGACCCCCATCCCGGCCGTCAAGCTGGCCATGATCGGTCCACACATCCCCATGCAATGCACCGTGACCCACAGCACCCCGATTCCGATCACCTGCGCATAATATGGTCCATAGGCTTCCACGTGCTTCTCCTCATCTCACGATCGGCGACGCCTCGGCGGCCACCGCTGCATCTATCCTAGGTCAAAACCGGCGCCGCGCCACCGGGCATTCCGTCGCACCATCTCCTCCTCCCCAACCCCTTGCGCAATATTTGCGCATCACCATCGGGCGCCAGCAAATTTTTCGTCACCCCGCTCCATCTGAGCCATGCGACACTTCGCCGCACTTTAATTTCTCCCATTATTGCTAAGGTTAACCGTGTCGGCGCCTTCACTGGCATAGATGATGCTGTTACCTGAGGCGCAGCGGCGATGGCTTGGCCTTCGGCGCATCTTTTACAGCCCAATGACCCTTTTTTCGCCCCTGAACCAATCTTGAGGAGGATGGCGGTGACTAGCTCTACTCAACCCGACACACAATCCGTGCCCGAAGGCATGGAGAAAATTCGCTACGACGATCAGACCGTGCGTCTCTTCGTCTTCGCCACCGTCTTCTGGGGCATCGTCGGCATGGCCGTCGGTGTCCTCATTGCCCTGCAGTTGGTCGTGCCCGAAGCCAATATCGGCAAGTACCTGACCTTTGGACGGCTTCGACCGCTCCACACCAACGCTGTGATCTTTGCCTTTGCCGGCAACGCCATCTTCGCCGCCGTCTATTACTCCACTCAGCGCCTGGTCAAAGCCCGCATGGCCAGCGATTTATTGAGTAAAATACACTTCTGGGGCTGGCAATCCATCATTGTATCGGCCGCCATTACCCTCCCATTGGGCTTTACCCAGACCAAGGAATACGCCGAGCTGGAATGGCCCATCGCCATCGCCATCGCCGTCGTCTGGATCATCTTTGCCATCAACTTCTTCTGGACCTTAAAGAATCGGCGCGAAAAGCATATCTACGTCGCCATCTGGTTCTATATCGCCTCCATCGTCACCGTCGCCGTCCTGCACGTGGTCAATAACCTGGCCATCCCCGTCGGCCTCCTGGAGAGCTACTCCATCTTCTCCGGCGTCCACGACGCCATGATCCAGTGGTGGTACG
>CAZMJS010000050.1:0-26137 GCA_964566695.1 uncultured Bradymonadales bacterium | reverse complement strand
GCTGAATTCATCGCTTCGTCGCTCATCGCTCGCGCTACCGTTGACCCATCGACCCTTGGCATCTACCACAGGGCGAGCCATTTTCTTATGCTCTATGCCTGTGATATAAGCCATGGCCGATCACTTAACCCGCTCTGGCCTGGATGCCTTCCGCACCTCTGTGGCATATCCCGGCCAAGCCCCTGGGTCAGGGAGCCGCTATGCTCAAATGCCCTAAGTGCCAACGCCAATTCGGGGCCGATGTTGAAATATGTCCTCACGATGGACACCGCCTGGTCGATCCCGAGATGGGCCGATCCACCATCAAAGAATACGATGAGGCCTCCGCTGCGGGCCAATCCTCGACCGACCAAAGCCTGGAGTCCGCGGAGACCCTCATCGACTTCTCTGGACCCTCCGGCATAAGTGACGCCCCCTCCTCGGAGCAGCCCCCCAATCGACCAGGGCCCACACCCACCCGCACCGATCAACCGGCCCCCATTCGCTCCCACGAGCCCCCCATGGAACAAGCATCCAACGCCGCGCCTATCGACACCACCGATCTGGTCGGCCAACGCCTCTTCGGCGAATACACCATCCAGCGAAAGCTGGGCGAAGGTGGCATGGGCGCCGTATACCTGGCTCAGCAAGACACCATCGAACAGCGCATCGCCGTCAAGGTGCTCCACGAGGAATCCGCCGAGAGCGACGAATTGGTCCAGCGCTTTCACCGGGAGGCCAAGGTGGTCTCCATGATCACCCACCCCAATATCATCCGCGTCTTCATCTTCGGGCGCACCCAGCAGGGATTGCTCTACCTGGCCATGGAGTACGTCGACGGCGTTCCCCTGCGCAACGTCTTGGACCGCCATGACCTCCTCGATGAAATGCGGGCCATCAAAATCCTCAAGCAGATCTGCAGCGGCCTCTCCGAGGCCCACGACCTGGGCATCATTCATCGCGATCTCAAACCGGATAACGTCCTGTTGACGGAGTGGCGTGGCGAGAAGGACTTCGCAAAAATCTTGGACTTCGGCATCGCCAAGATCAAACAGCCTCAAGGCCAGGAAGAGCAAAAGAAATTGACCCAGGCCGGCATCGTCTACGGCACCCCTGAATACCTGTCGCCCGAACAAGCCCAGGCCATGGATCTCGATCAACGCACCGACATCTACAGCCTGGGCTGCATTCTCTACGAAATGATGACGGGGCACTTGCCCTTCTCTGCAAAAACCCCCGTCAAAATCTTGACGGCCCACGTCTTTAACGACCCCACCCCACCTTCTAAGGTAGCCCCCGATCGCGTCACGCCGACGATGGAAAAGATCATTCTAAAGGCCATGGCCAAGGAACCGGCCGAGCGTTTCCAATCGGCCATGGAGATGTTCGAAGCCCTCGTCGCTCGCGAACAGGAGATCGTCCGCGAGCAAAAGCTCACGGGTCGCGCCGGATATGTCCCCGGCCTGGAACTCACCGGCATGTACAACGCCGTGGATCTTCAGGATCTCGACGACTCCGGCGACAACGCTCCCCCCCAGACCGCCAGGGCTTCCTCCAGCAAGACCCAGACGACGGCCTCCCCTGCGACAGGCGCCACCAAGGATGACAATTCCCGGTTGATCCTCTATCTCCTGGGCGCTGCCATCGCCCTGCTGGCCCTGATGCTGATGGGCTCCATCGGCGCCTACTTTCTCCTGCTGAGCTAGAATTTCTTTTGAACGCGATGTGCGATGGAATCTCCTTCTTTGCTCTTTGAGATCGACGACCTGCGAAAGCGCTACGGCCGGCTCGTCGCCCTCGACGATGTGAGTTTGCGCATCGAGGTCGATGACAAGCGCTACGACACCGCCTCCGTGGGCCTGCTGGGCCCCAACGGGGCCGGCAAGTCGACCCTTATCAAGACCCTTCTGGGCCTGCTTCCCATCGACGGTGGTCGCGCCTCCGTCATGGGCTACGACGTCGCCCAACAGGCCACTCGCATCCGCCAGGCCATCGGCTATATGCCGGAGGACGACTGCTATCGCCCCTACCTCAGCGCCGTGCACTACGTCAGTCTCCAGGGACAACTTTGTGGCATGCCCCGAGACGAGGCCTTTCGCCGGGCCCATGAGGTGCTCTTCTTCGTCGGCCTCGACGAGGCCCGCTACCGCGATATGGGCAGTTTCTCCACCGGCATGAAACAACGCGCCAAGCTGGCCCAGGCCATCGTCCATGGCCCGCGACTCCTCTTTTTGGACGAGCCCACCAATGGATTGGATCCCGAGGGCCGTGAGCAGATGTTATCGCTCATCGAGGACATCCGCGCCCGTGGCGTTCATATCGTCCTTTCCACCCACTTGCTGACCGACGTGGAGCGTATCTGCCGCCAGGTTATTCTCCTCAACCAGGGCCAACGGGTCCACGTGGGACCCATCGACGCCCTTCAACAAGATGATCGCACGGTCATTGAACTCCGAACCCACGGCGATCCCGCCTCCCTGGTCTCGCTGCTCGACCAGGCCGACTTCGATGTCCAGCGCCAGGGGCTCAACCTATCGGTCACCCTCGGCGACCACCAGAACCCCTCCGAGATCATCGCCCTCGCCGACGACGCCGACATCGAGATTCGCCACTTTATGCCTCGTCAACTCACCCTGGAGAGTGCCTTCGTCGACCTCATCGACTCGGCATCTCAATCATCTGCCCCATCGCCGGAGTCTTAACTCATGGGCATCCGCGATCAGAGCTACCAACGCTACGACGGCCCCCTGGACACCTCGCGTCAGTGGTGGACCATCGGCTGGCACGAGTTCCGCACCATGCTGGGCTTTAAGCGCACCAAACTGACCCTGGCGCTCATCTGGCTTCTCCCCCTCCTCTTTGCCCTGGTGATCATCGCCGAATCGGCCTTTATCGATGGCACCACCCTCCCCCCGGAGAGCGCCATGGTGGAGGGCCTCAACCTCTTTTTGTTGATGCAATTTGGCGCCCTGGCCCTCCTTTTCATGGCCCGGGGCTGCCACCTCATCGCCGATGATCAACGCTACCAGACACTGTCGCTATATTTTTCCAAGCCCTTGAGACTGGTGGACTATGGCCTGGGGAAATTGACGGCCCTGATGCTCCTGGCCACCCTGGGAGTCATCGCCCCGTCGGTGCTCCTTCTCTTATTTCGAAGCGCTCTATACCTATCCTCCGGGGCCCTGGACGCCGTGCTCCTGCCACAACTGGGCGCACTGGGTATCTTGGTCCTCATCTGCGCCCTGTCGGCCTCGGTGGTCCTCCTCATCTCCAGCCTTACGCGCCGTAGCGGATTGGCCGTCCTGATCTGGTTGGCCGTCCTCATCATCCCCCTGATCTTGCAGATCATCGTCGCCATCGCCACCTCTACCCATCCATGGACCCAGGTGATGAGTCTTCAGGGCATGATCGCTCACGCCACAGAGCTTCTCTACACATCGACCGCTGATGACCCGGCGGCCATCCCCCGGGCCACGGGCCTCCTGGGCCTCCTGGGGCTCACCGCCGGCGCCCTGACCCTCACCTATCGACGCCTGCTCCTGCTTCGCCACCAGAGCTGACTTCCCACGCCCCACTTCATCATGACTGACTCCCCCTCCCACAGCTCTTCCGACGCCGTCACCCGCATCGGTGATGGCAAGGTCGTCTTGTCGACCCGGGCGCTCTCGTTTTGGTACGGCGACGTCATCGGCATCAATGATATTTCCCTGGACCTCGGCACCGGCGTCGTCGGACTACTGGGGCCCAACGGGGCGGGAAAATCGACCCTCCTCAAATGCCTCAGCGGCCAGCTTCGCCCTGACACGGGCCTGGTCACCATCGGCGGCAAGCCCATCCACGGCCACCCGGAGGCCCTCGCCGAGGTGGGCGTCGTCCCGGAGCAAGACGCCTTTTATGAGGAGATGACGGGCCACCAATTCGTCACCGCCCTGACTCGCCTCCAGGGATTCTCCGCCGACGACGCCCGAGAGTTGGCCCGCCAGGCCCTGGAGACCGTCCAGCTTACCGACGAATCGCACCGGCCCATCTCCGGCTACTCCAAGGGCATGCGCCAACGCGTCAAGGTTGCCCAGGCCCTGGCCCACCGACCCTCCGTTCTCATCCTCGATGAGCCCCTGGCCGGCACCGACCCCCTGGGCCGACGCCGCCTCATGGACCTCATCACCGAGCTCGGCGACCAGGGGCGCACCGTCATCGTCTCCAGCCACGTCCTCCACGAGGTGGAGGCCATGACCTCCAATATCATCCTCATCAATCGCGGACAGGTCCTGGCCGACGGCAATCGCCACCGCATCCGCGAGCTCATCGACGAACACCCTCACCGGGTCCATATCCTCTGCGATCGTCCCCGCGAGCTGGCGGCCCTCCTCATCGCCCACGACGATATCCAGGACGTGACCATCACCGAACGAGGGCTTTCCATCTCCACCGACGACCCCTCTTCCTGTTATCGGCGCATCCCCCGTCTGGCCCTTCGCGAAGGCATCGAGCTGACGGGATGGCACTCCGAAGACAACGATCTCAACGCCCTCTTCCAATACCTCGTTTCTTGACCTCCCCTTGGCACCTACCATGGACGATCGAACCCCCATCGAGCGACCGCCTCGCCAACTGGCCGCCCCGGCGCTCGCGGCCCAGATCTTCGCCCTCGACTTCCGACGGCGTTTCCGGGCCCGCTCTTTCTGGATCCTCCTGGCGGCCCTGTGCTTTCCAGCCGCCGTGGCGGCCATTCAAGTGGCCACCGGCTCCCTGAGCGCCGACTATCTGACGGCCCTGGTGGACGCCGCCGTGCTTCCCTTCCTGGTGCCCCTGGCGGCCCTCTTTTTGGGCGGCCCCACGATCATCGACGAGGTGGAGGGCCAGACCCTCACCTATCTGACCCTTCGCCCCATCCCGCGAGGGCTACTATTTATCGCCAAACTCGCCAGCTCCCTCTCCCTGGCACTGATCGCCGTGTTGGGCTCCCTGGGCCTGCTGACGGTCGTCGGAGTCATCGGCGGCCATCCCCCATCGCCGTCCACCCTGGCCCATCTCTTCGCCTCTGCGGCCCTCGGCGCCCTGGCCTACACCGCCCTCTTTGCCACCCTGGGCGTCCTCTTTTCGGCGACCCTTTTACCGGGGATCGTCTACTTCGTGGTCTTTGAGGTGATCTTCTTCGCCATTCCCCTCCTGGAATTATTGAGCGTCAAATTCCACCTTCATATCGTCGCCGGCCTCGATCCCACGGGCGCCGCCGACGACGACACCGGCGGTCTCCGGGGTCTCCTGGAGCAATTACTTCTGGACGCCCCCCTGGAACTCGCTCCCTGGCATAGCGCCCTCGTGATCCTGGCCGTAACCCCGGCCTTCATCCTCGCCGGCGCCCTCCTCTTTGAACGGCGCCAATTCCACCACTGAGTCAGTCCTTTAGTCGGCGGGCCATCAGCACCGCCGGATGGTGGGCCTCCCGGCCTACCCCGGCATCGATCTGATCTCGGCACGATGTGCCCGGCGCAGCCACCCATAGCGATTCATCGCGCTCACGAAGCTCGGGAAATAAGACCAGCTCACCGATCTGCATCGACAGATCATAATGGTCTTTCTCGTATCCGAAGGAGCCGGCCATGCCGCAGCAACCGGTGTCCAACAGCTCCACCTCATAGCCCGCCAGCGTCAACATCGTCACCGTATCCCCCATGCCGACCAGGCTCTTTTGATGGCAATGTCCGTGGAGCACCACCTGCTCTTTCTCGCCGCCAAATAGCTCTGAGCTCCCGGCGTCCTGCTCGCTGGCCTGGCAGATAAATTGTTCAAATAACATCGTATTGGGCGCCAGTTTCTCAGCCAGCTCCAGAGGCGCCCCCTCCAGCAGGTCAAGCCACTCATCGCTCATGGTCAACAGCGCGCTGGGCTCCAAGCCCACGATGGGCCGATCTCCCTCGGCCTCTAGCCGCTCCCGCGCCTCCTCCAGGGAGCGCTCCAGGCGCTCCTTGGCCTCCGCCACGAGCCCCTTGGAGATATAGGTTCGCCCATCGTCCTCAATGGGAAATCGCTCCACTCCATAGCCCATGGCCTCCAGCACCTCGACGGCCGCCATCGCCACGTCGGGCTCCGTCAAATCGGTGATCGGATCGACGTATAGCCATACCCCGGGGGCGTCATCGGCCAATGGGTGATCTTTTCGGTAGGCCTTAAATTGCTGGTCGAATGTACGCCGGGCCAGGCTCGGGAGCTGTCGCTGTCGCGACACCCCCACGACCTTCTCCAGAAGCCATCGCGTCAGGGCCAGCGACAGGATAAAATTACTGAACCCCACCCAGATGCGACCCAGCCGCGCCAGGCGCGCAAAATAAGCAAAGAAGCGCGCACTCAAGGGAACGCCCTCGCGGTCATAGCGCTGTTGCAGATATTCGGCCTTCATCTTGGCCATATCCACGCTCGCCGGACACTCGCTCTTGCAGGCCTTGCACGACAGACATAGGTCCAGGGCCTCTTCCAACTCCTCGCTCTCAAAGGCCTCCTGCGGCCTATCTCCTGACAATAGGGAGCGAAAGGTATTGGCCCGGCCCCGAGTGGAGTCTTTTTCTTCCAGCGTCGCCATATAACTGGGGCACATCGTCCCCCCGGAGCCGACCTTCTTGCGGCACACCCCTGCGCCGTTGCACATCTCCGTGGCCCGGAGCAACCCGCGCTCTTCACGCCACTTAAAATAGGTATCCAGCGGCGCCTCTTCTTCGCCTGGCTCAAAGCGAAAATGGGCGTCAATGGGCTCCGGATCGACGATATTTCCCGGGTTGAAAATACCCTCGGGATCGAAGGCCTCTTTGACCCGCCGATGAAGCGCCATCACTTCTGACCCATAAAATCGCTCCAAGAGCGGCGATCGGACCCGGCCGTCGCCGTGCTCCCCGCTCAGGGAGCCCTGATAGCGCTTGACCAGATCGGCGACATCCCTGGCAATTCCCTTAAAGCGCTCCACGTCTTCCGGATCTTTGAGATTCAGCTCCGGACGCAGGTGAAGCTCACCCACCGACGCATGGGCGTAATACACGCAGGCCGTATCATAGGCGTCCATGACCCCGGCGAAGTCCGCGATATAGTCTGGAAGCACGTCCACCGCCACCGCCGTATCCTCCACCACGGTCACCGGCTTGACGTCCCCCTCGATGCCCATCAACAGCCCTAGGCCGGCTTTGCGAAGCTCCCACACCGCCTTGTCCTCCGGCGGTCGCACCACCGGGTAGGCGTAGCCCAGCCCCAGCTCTTCGAAGGCCTCGATCAACGCCTCTTCATCGCGTCGCAAACGCGCCTCATCGTGGCGATAAAACTCCACCACCAACACCGCTCCCGGGTCGCCCTGGACCCAAAAGCGGTTTCGCGCCTGCTCCAGATTCTTCTTCGTCTCCTCCAGAACTCGCCGATCGATGAGCTCCACCGCCGCCGGGTCGTGCTCCACGGCCACCACCGTGGCCTTCAGGGCCGACTCCAAATCCTCAAAATGCACGCACACCAGCGATGAATGGGTGGGCCGATCCACCAGATTGAGCTTGGCCTCCGTCGTGATCGCCAGCGTCCCCTCGGTTCCCGCCAAAAACCGGGGCATCGACCACTCTTGCCGTCCCTCCTCGCGCTCCAGATCGACCAATTCATCCAGGGGATAGCCCGTATTTCGGCGCACCACATCCCGGTGGGGATAGCGCTCGGCAATGAGCTCACTGGACCCGGCGGCGATCGCCTTCAGTTCTCGCACGCCCTGGGCCAATACGCCGGGCCCGGTGTCGTCCACCTCATTGGAGGCGCTCACCCGATGACGTTCGCCGTCTCCCAGGACCACCTCCATCTCCAGGACATGATCGCGGGTCGTGCCGTACATGATGGAATGGCTGCCACAGGAGTTATTGCCGATCATTCCCCCGATCATGCAGCGATTGGAGGTCGACGTATCGGGCCCGAAAAATAAGCCGTAAGGCGCCAGGGCTGCGTTCAACTCATCGAGGATCACCCCGGGCTGGACGCGCACCCATCGCTCCTCCTGGTTGATCTCCAGGATCTGGTTCATGTGGCGCCCCACGTCCATCACCAATCCCGGGCCCACCGTCTGGCCCGCCAAACTGGTTCCCCCTGAGCGAGGCGTGATCCCCACGCCCAACTCACGGGCACATTGCACGATGGCCTGAACATCCCCGGCATGCCTGGGAAAAACCACGGCCAACGGCTCCACCTGATAGACCGATGCGTCCTGGGCATAGAGGCGGCGATGCAACCCATCGCGGCGCACCTCGCCCTCCATCTGTCGATCCAGCGCCTCTAGCGATTCCTTGATTCCCAAACTCCGGGCGTCCATAGCCGACTCCGCAAATAAAAAATACCCACGTTGGCAACCAACGTGGGCATCCCGCTCTTCCAATGCCCCACCGACGCGCTGCCCATAGGGACACTGGCGCCGGCCGGGCCTGATGGCTCTTTACATCGTCACAACCCACACGATCACGTGGGCGAACACCCCGCTGGCCAGCTTGATGGGCACGCGGTAGATGCCGAGTTCGTCGAGTCCCTGACCGACCTCTACGAAGCGATGCTCCACCTCGAAGCCCTCGTGCGACAGGACTTCAGTGATATCGCGCGCGCTCACCGAGCCGTACAACTCGTCGCCGTCGGCCACCCGCTTGGGGATGGTGATCGACACGCCGTCGAGACGCTCTTGGACGGCCAGCGCATCTTTGCGCTCTTCGGCCTTGCGCCGTTCGATCAGCCGCTTTTGGTGGGCCAACTCTTTCTTCTTGGCCGAGCTCGCCGGCAAGGCGAGTCCCTGAGGAATGAGGTAATTTCGTCCGTAGCCCGGGGCCACGTCTACGATCTCTCCCATCTCACCGAGCTTGGGGACATCTTCTTTGAGAATGACTTCCATGATTGACTCCTGCTGTCTTTATCGTTGCCTCAGCGCCAGTCCTCTGGCCCCTCTTAGTCGGGCACCACGATTTCCAGGTCTCCAGTCTGCGCCAGGCGCTCTTCCGGGATCAGATCGTCGTCCAATTTGACCGACAAAAACTTCAACACCGGGTCCAGCAACCGCAGGAAACGCTCCACTTCGTCCACCGTCCCGGGGGGGACCATATAGCGGTAGTAGTGGTAGACGCCCTGCTCGAACATCCGTCCCTCGGTCTTGTCCTTCATCTCGTAGGCCAATTGCCGCCGACCCCAATCGTCTTTGGTCAGCAGGTGGCCCCCCGCTTCTTCGATGACCGTCTCCACGCGTTCGCGGATGGTCTCAAAATCCTCTTCCGAGGCGTCGGGTCGGACAATATAAATGGTCTCGTATTCGCGCTGTCTTTCTACGGGCATCACAATACCTCGTGGGCAAAGCCCCGCCGCTGTGGGGCGGAGCGAGGTCAAATAAATTGGGATTGAATCGATGCATCTGGGCGCCACGCTGGGCATCCAGGCTCGGCAGGTTCTTAGTGCTTAATGCGTCCAAGCGCAAGGGCCACGTTCAATGAAAGCGGTTTTGGGCAGGCCCCAACCCCTCTTCCATCACGATCTCGGCGGCGTCCGCCGCATCTTCAATCAGGGCGTCGATGTCCGATCGCTCATGGCTCTCGAAGCGACCGAGCACATGGCCGGTCACATTTCCGTGCTCTGGCCGGCCGACCCCCATCCGCACCCGATAAAAGTCCCTGCCACCACAGTGCTTGACGATATCCCGAAGACCGTTATGGCCTCCGTGGCCACCACCGAACTTCAGCCGAAGGGCCCCTGGCGCAAGATCGATCTCATCGTGAAACACGATCACCTTCTCCAGCGCGATATCATAAAAGTTCTGCGCCGCCGACACCGACTGGCCGGATTTATTCATATAGGTCATGGGCTTGAGCAACACCGCTTCCTGGGTACCCAGGCGTCCCTTGACCACATGGCCCTGAAACTTCTCACGGCTCAGTGAAAGTCGGTAGCGATCGGCGAGCCGATCCAGGGCCTCAAACCCGATATTATGGCGGGTGCCGGCGTATTTTCGTCCCGGGTTTCCCAACCCGGCGATCAACCATGGTCCCATCTCATCCTCCTGCGATTGCATCAGGGCCTCCGGCCCGGCACTTGACGACAAAACGGGGCCAAATGGCCCCGTTTGTCATCGCTTCGATAGTCCTTCCGGTTCAGGCTCCGGGAGGCATGGCCGAGGCATCCACGCCTTCTTCCTCGGCTCCTTCTTCCTCGGCTCCTTCTTCGCCCTCTTCGGTCGTCGGGGTGACCGCCGCCGTCGTCGTCGGCGCCGTGCCCACCACGATCTCTTCGCGCGGCATCTGGACGCGAATGACCGCGTAATCGATGTCGTGCGCCGGCTCCACGCCTTCCGGATAGTCGATATCGTCGGCCATGATGGCATCATCGGGCCCCAGATGGGAGACGTCGACGGTAAGCGTCTGCGGGATCTGCGCCGGCGGAGCCATCACGGCCACGCCGCGGCGAATGAAGTGCAAGCGACCGCCCTCTTTGACGCCCTGCGCCTCGCCCTCGGCCTCTAGCGGCACGATGACATTGATGGGGGCCTCTGGGTCGACGGACACAAAATCGGCGTGGGTCAGCGTCCGCTTCACAGGGTGCACCTGGTAGTCTCGAAGCATGACGTACTCCACGGTGTCCGACCCCTCGATATCGAGGGCAAACACGGTGTTGAGCTCGTTGGGCTGCTCCGTGATCTTTTCGAATTCCTTCGGATCCACCGCCACATTGAGGTTGTCGATACCGTGGCCGTAGCAGATCGCCGGCACCAGGCCTTGCTTTCGGACCCGCCGGGCTTCGGCGGAACCAGTGGTTTCTCTCAGCGTCGCGTTCAGGGTCAACGTGGTCTGTGCAGCCATGACATTTCCTCCAATCGGCCCGCGCGGCCGGCTCCTTCGCCGTGGCCACGAGGCCTACCTATCTCTGGGCTCGACCAGGAGTCGACCCCGGGGCTAAAAACTCAAAAAAATACGCAGATCCCATAAGCATGTGCCACGGGGACCTGCGCGGTCACACGATGCAAATTGCATCTTGCATCCAGCCCGAGTGCTGCTCGGGCGTCGACCCTCCGGTGTGGGGGGTCTTAAATGATGCCGCGGACAACAGTAATGACCGCTGTCCGTGGCTCTCAAAGCTGGGGTGCCAGGATTCGAACCTGGGCGTGCCTGGACCAAAACCAGGTGCCTTACCACTTGGCTACACCCCAATTCTCGCCGGGCTCTTGCGAGCCCTCTTGGCCAGCTTCCCGGCCATGCGGGCAGCTTATTTATCAACGCCCCCCACCCCTGTCAACCGGTTTTATCAACTTTTTCCCTCCCCTTTGCTCAGGCACCTCATCTAGCCCCTCGGTCTCCCCATGATAGGCCTCGTCCACACATAAAAAGCCCCCGCGGGCCCTGTCGGACCGGCGGGGGCTCGAGCCTTGAGGCTCATCGTCGAGACTTAGCGGCAGAGGCCGAGGAAGCCCAGAAGCGGTCCGCCCTGGAAGCCTTCCTCACACGTCGTATTGCCCGTGCAACCCGTGCCGGTGGCGAAATCGCATAGCTGCAAGCAGATCGTCTGAGCTGGCCCACAGGAGTCGGAGCCACCGCCGTCGACGATGCAATAGGAGTTCTCATCGCACATACTTCCCACGGCGCTTTCCGGGCAAGCACTTAGGGAACTCAACGTGGAGTCAATCGAAGGCACGCAGTGACCCTGCGTTCGGCTCGGGCCGTCGGGGATGACCGGTGAACAGGACTCACCAGAGGGGCATCCACTATCGGCCAGATCGCCCAGGAAGGGCTCGCACAGCGATCGGCACCGCGCAGTCTCACCGAGGTCGGTGTCCGAGAAGGGGCCGGCGATCACGTCGTTGAGGCTCGATCCCTGCTTGGCGCACACCGTGCCGGGGGCGCAGTTCTGGACGGTCGGCGATCCGCAATCGTCGCCCAGCTTCACGCTTCCCGAGGAGGCACAGTAGGCGTCATCGCCAAAGCCGAGGCACGTCTGCTGATTTTCCGGACACTCCGGATCCGTGGCATTGTTGCCGGGATCGCAGGGAAGTCGGCACGTACCCAGGTCATCGAAGTCATCGAGGGGCACGCAGATTTCGTCGTCGGCGCACGCCAGGCTGGGCTCCGTTTGCTCGTCGGTCTGGCAATAGGCCCGGCACGTTCCCGTGCCATCGCCGGTCATGTCGCAGTGAAGCCCGGAGGAGCATGTGCCCTCACCGGTGCATTCTTCGCCCAATTCAGCGCTGCCCACCGATTCGCACCATCCGGCATTTTCGCCCGACGGCACACATCCGTAGCCATCTTCGCTGCATCCATCCTTGGCCCAGTCTTCGCTCTCCAGGCAGGCCTCGATGCACACGCCGGTGCCGATTCGCGATCCACCACCGTCGGCCAGACTCGTCTGGTTGAGATCCAGGCAATCGCCGCCTAGCAGCCGATCTTCGCCGTCGGGCTGAGGGCAGGTACTGCTCTGCTCGTCCGTGGGAAGCGTGGGATCACATAGCGGGGTGCATACCGACCCGGTGCCGAATAGATCCAAGCATGCCGAACTGTCGGGGCAATCGCCCACGGTGTCACAGGACTGATAGTAGTCAGAGCTCTCATTGGTGAACCGGAAGCACATTCCGTCTTCGCTGGAGACGGGCACGCAGGCCTCGCCGCCGTCGCAGCTATTTTCAAACCCGAAGGGCTCGCAGCGGTCGGCGCACACGCCCGTGCCGTCAAATGCCCCCGAGTCGGCGCCGATGCATTGGTCGGTTCCGTCGCACATATCATCGCTGTCGCAGGCCGGCGCGCAGTAGCCTTCGCTGCCCACCGATCCCTCGACCGGAAGGGTGCCAGACGCATAGCCCGGCAATTCGCTGATGCATGCCAATCCCTCGGCACAGTCGGACGTCGCTTCGCAGTGCTCGTTCTCTTGCTGGGTTCCCGCGCCCTGACAAATGAAGGTCCCCGGCGCTTCGCCCACGCAATGAGTGCCATCGGCAAATTCCTCTGGATTCTCCGCCGCGATATCTTCGCAGGACTCATGGTCCCAGAAGTCGTCGCACTGTGAAGGCTGGCACACCGGCGTGTCCAGGTCATCGCTTCGACAGATGGATCCCGGGTCGCAGTCTACTTGCGTGGCCGGGTTCCCGTTGGAACACACGCGGTATTCGTAACACGTTCGGTAGCACTGATGACCGCCGCCGAGATCCTCGCAGGCAAAGCCCGAGCGCACGCGACCGTCGGGGTCGCATTCCTCGCCCACCGAACCGCATTGGCGAGAAGCCCAGGTGCATACGCCATCCTCGCACCCCTGCGATGCAAGGGGGCAATCGGAATCTTCTTCGCAATCCACTTCCGGCGTCACGCACTGATTATTCTCGGTGCACTCCTCGAAATCTTCGCAGTGAAGATCGGAATCCGTGCACTCCACGCATAGACCATTGGGGGCGCAAGCCGGTCCTCCAGAGGCTCCTTCGCAGTCCGCATCGCTGGCGCATGCGTCGGCGGCCAGTGGTCCGCTATCATCATCGTCACCGCAGGCACTTAGACTGAATAGCAACGCTCCCAGTCCCATAATTATTGAAATTCGCAATAAAACTCGACTCATAATCTCCTCCAGAGGTGGCCCACAACGGGCGCGGTTCGCTCCTAAAATCGGCTGGCGCACGTTAGTTGAGAAATTAGCGGGCTGTCAACGTGCCCCCACTGCGTGCCTATTCAAATCCCGTGCCGTTCATTTTCTCACACCTGCATCGACGCCGTCACCGCTTGGCGAGTCGAGGATACTTTCTCAGCAATCGACGCCCTCCAGGGGTGGCGCACAGGCGCGCCACCCCATCCATCACCGCCCGTTCCAGATGCAATCCGGCGACGCCAAATAGATCGGGTTGACGCTCATACGCAGCGCCAATCCCCGCCAGGACATGCTCCAATCTCCGCCCCAGCACCGGCGTTGGGTGGCAGCGGAAGCGATGACCATCGGCTAATTCAATCACCAGGCTCGACCGATCGAACTCCTGCGCTCGCTGGTTTTGGATCATCAGCGGCCATAGCGTTGCCATCACCTCGGCAACCAACGCCCCAAACCGCTCAACCGACACCGCTGGACGCTGGACCACCTCCACGGTGGCCGGTCTAGCGGCCATGGCGTCCATGCGATCCACATAGCGGTGAATCGCCTGGTGCGATGCAAGGCGCGCTCTACCCGTGGGATCGGTGCGAAACTGGATCAACGCCCCATAGGCCGTGAAATCGGCCACTGTGGGATGCCCGCCAAATAGATAAGGCCCCTCCCCCGATAACAACTCCTCCAGTGCCACCAGCAATCGATACATCGACTCCTCCAGGGCATCATCATTTTCCGGCTCCAGTCCCATGGCGCGACGCCGCCCTCGCTGATATCGCCGCACCACTTTACCCATCCATTGATGTCCCCACGGAAGCGATCCGATCCATTCATCGCCCAACGCGGCCTCCGCCTCCTCGCTATCGCGGCGATGCCGCCATCGCGAGTGCAGCACGGCTCGATAGACCCACTCATCAAAATAATGAGCGACGAGCCATACCAGTAGACGCCCCTCCTCCTCTGGGAATAGCGGTCGTTCGCTGATGGCCGTCAGTCGCCGAAGCACCGCTTCGCCGCTGGCCTCAACGCCCCGTTCATCGACCAGAAGTGGCATCGGTTCATGGCCCGCTTGACGGCCCAACTTCTTTAATAACCGCGCACCGCCGGCAATCCGCACCGTTAAGTGCGGGATGCCATAGCCCGCCAGAGCCCTCGCAGCGCTACTTCGGGGGTCTATCTGGCTGACCCACAATTCTCGTCCAACCACTTCATTGCTCCTGCTCTCTCTAGTCATCGGCCACGACCCACCCTATAAGCTGGACCTCGTCGCTGACCTCCTTCTAGGATAGGTTCAGCATATCTATCGCTGATTTTCCTACCGCACGGACCCCTCATGGGCCACCCCTCTGCCCTACATACCATCCCCGAATTGGCGGCCGGCACCAGCCCCTCCGGCTCCATTCGCATCCCTGACGGTCGCAGCGTCCCAATGACCCAGCGACTGATCCGGCTGGTCGACCATCCGGCCTTCCAGCGCTTGCGCCGCGTGCGCATGCTGGGCCCCAGTTATTTTGTCTACCCGGGAGCCATGCACAGTCGCTTCGAGCACGCCCTGGGGGTTTATGACTACACCCGTCAGTTCCTGGTTCATCTATTGAGCGATCCCACCATGGCCGATGGCTTGGATGAAGAGGATATTCTGACCATCTTATGCGCCGGCCTGCTCCATGATCTGGGTCACTACCCCTTTGCCCATAGCCTGGAGGCCCTGCACCTCAAAGGTCAGGATACGCCTCGCCACGAGGAGGTTGGCGGACGGATCATCCTGGGCCACCTGGAAGCTCTTCGCGGCCAGCGCTCCATCGCCACCCTCTTAAGCGATGATTGGGGCGTCGACCCTCGCCGCGTCATCGCGCTATGCACCGGGGAGACATCGGCCTTTCAATCGCCGAACGACCCGCTATTGCACTCCATCATCTCGGGAACCATCGACGCCGATAAAATGGACTACCTGGAGCGCGATAGCCACCACATGGGCGTGCCCTATGGCCGCACATTCGATCGGGAGCGCCTCCTCTCCAGTCTGACCCTTAACGGCGATGCCACGGCCATTGCCATCGACGCCAAGGGAAAGGTCCCCGCCGAAATGTTTGTCTTTGCCCGCTATACCATGTTTAGTGAGGTCTACTGGCATCATACCGTGCGCGCCGCCAGCGCCATGGTCGAGAATGCCCTCGCCGTCTTTCAGAGCCGGGCCAATATCGACCGCGATGATCTACTGGCCTCTCTGCTGACCCATGATGACGAGTCCTTTTTGCGCTGGCTATATCAAACCAGCCCCTCTCGAAGTGCCACCCGATACCTGCTTCGAGGACTCCAGCCAGGGGCTCGCCACCTCTACAAACGCATCGCTACCTACAGCCCGGTCTACGTCGAGACCCATAAACAGGAGGCCTACGAGCGCATCTATGCTCTGGAACGAGCGTCCCTCTTTGACCTCACCTCACGCCTCACCGCTCGACTGGGCTCCGAGACCGGACAACCGCTGCACCCGGCCGACCTGATCATCGATATCCCACCCCGAGATAAGGACAAATTGGAAACCATTCAGGTTCACTACCCCGAGGTCTCGGGCCAGCGCTTTTATCCCCTCCATGAATTATCACGCGTCGTCGCCGGCATTCAGGACGACTTCATCACGGTGGTCAAGAAGATCCGCATCTTTGCTCACCCCTCACGGGCACCCGCGATTCGCCGTCTGCCCCATCTGGAAGATCTCCTGATCGAAGAAATCCTCCAAACGCGCTAGAGGGACCCGTCGCAGTCACTTACGCAGCGCTGCCCCCGGTCATATCGCCCTCCTCCAAATCATCCAGGGAAAAGTCTTGGCGCTGATGGTACCACCAGGCCACGGCCATGCCCACCACGAGCAGCACTGGCACACCGATAAAGAATCCCATCACGACCCATTCAAACATCGCACACCTCCTCGTCCAAAGGCACGACTTCTGAAAGCAGTCAGGGCTCCCCGCTGGAGCCCGGGTCCTCTTTATCAAGATTAGTCACGTCGTCGGCCTCGGCAAGGCCCGATCTATCCTCGCCGGCCATCAGCAACGAGGCCAGAACGACGATCAAAATCCCCGCCGGCCACATCAGATAACTCAAGGACTCCGCCATCGCCGCTCCTGTTGTCGGGGACGCCCATCAGTCATCGAAGACCAGGAGTTCCCAGATCGCCTGCAATTCCTCATCGCCCCCCTGCCGATCCATCCACTGCGCCAACCGACTGGCCACCTCGGCACGCCGATCGCCGCTGAGCGGGCGATGGCTCAGGGCTGCCATCAATCGGCGCCCCAGGGCACCCGAGGTTGGCCCGCCCGGCTCAGAGGGCCTCTCCGGTGCCGCGGTGGGCGACGACGCCGAGGACGATGGGGACGATGACGGCGGCTCTGGTGACGACGCTGCAGGCGCCGGCGATCCCTGAGCAGATGCCGCTTTCGCCGACGGCTCCTCTCCGTGCACCCGGGCCTGCAATGCCTCCCATGGCCGCTCCGGAGCCTCGTAGTCTCGAGGCGTGGGAATCCGTCTCGCAGCCTGGATCCGATCCTCTAACTCCTGCAGGCGCCGCGCCCCCTCACTCTGGCTGTCCTCCCGGGCCATCTCCACCTTGTTCTGGAGGGCCTCCATGGGGTCCTCTTCCGCAGACCAGGCCACAAACCCTCCCTCATCCCACCGCCGCGCATCTTCGACCTGCCGCATTAACGCCGCCAGTGGGTCCTTGGGGGTCCGCCGTTTGGTCTCCATCATCACCTTCTCCAACTCAGGGCTCATCGCTCATCGCCTCGGCCACACCGAGTCTAGCCATCGATGCCGCCACGGCAAGTTCCCCTGATCCACCATCGGCACTGGCTGGACGACAAAACCCCGGGGGCCGATGACGGCCTCCGGGGTTTTTGGTCATACTCACTCCTGATGTGAATGCGGAAGAGAGGACTCGAACCTCCACGGCCGTTAAGCCACTGGCACCTGAAGCCAGCGCGTCTACCAATTCCGCCACTTCCGCAGGGCGACCGGGGTTGTAGGACGAATCCGGGGTACTGTCAACGCGTTTTTTTCCCATCGACCCATGCCCCCCTGCTGGACTCCCTTGGCCTGACCCGGCCCCTGGGGTAGTCTGCGGGGCGCTCCCACGGGAGTTCCACTACCTGATTCGACGAGGTCCCCCATGGTTTCTTCCAGACGGTGGCTCATCCGCCTGGGCCTGGCGCTGGCGATCGGCATCCCCGCCGTGGCCCAGGCCAGCGACGCCCCACATACCCCTCAACGCATGGCCCCCGATGACCTGATCGTCACCGAGGTCTTCGCCACCGCCCCCCTATCCTTTGATTTTCCGGAAAGTCGGCGGGGCCGTGTCGACGCCGGCCACCGCCAGGATTTCGAGATCATCTATGACCGTCCCTACGATGAGGTGCGCGACTTCCTGCAGCAGAGCTACCGAGACGTCACGGACGTCGCCACCATGGATGCCGACGCCATGGACTATCTGGATGCGCTCCCGCTGCGCTTGATGGGCATTCAACTGGGCGACTCCGGCGGGCGCCTGACCCTGGGCAACCCCGACATTCGATTTAGCCTCGTCGCCGAGGTGGAGCCCCATCGCCGCGACCAAACGCGGGTGGTCATCCACAATCGCATTTCGTCGCGCCACGTCAGTGGATTCTCCCCGGTGCGCGCCCCCTTTCGCCCCGTCGATACGGCGCCGATCCCCTTTCGCTGGCAATAAGCACCAAAGGTGTTGAACGCTGTGGTCGTGTCCCGCATCAAACAACTCGGCGCCCATCTTGGACGACGCGCGCTGCGCGTCGTTGATCGCTTCGTCGATGCCCATCTCGCCCCGGAGAACCCCATGGTGGATCACGCTCTCAACCGCGCTGCTCGTTATCTCCAGCAAGCACAATCGGTCCTTGTCTGCGCCGGAAGTGGCCTCTCTGCGGAGTCCGGCGTACCCACCTTCCGCGGCCAGGGGGGCATGTTTGAAAACTCCGACATCGCCCATCTGACGAATGTCCAAACCTTTGAGACCGATCGCCAGACCATGATGCGATGGTATCAGAAGCGCCGCGACGCCCTGGCCGCCATCGAGCCCAACGATGGGCACCGCGCCCTCATCCAATTGGCCAAGGCCACGCAGCATTATACGGTGGCCACCCAGAATGTGGATCACCTCCTGGAAGCCGCCGGGGACGCCGCCGGCTACCGACCGCCCATCATTCACCTCCATGGCTCCCTTCTGGAGGTCCACTGCCACCGCTGCGACTATCAATTCGAGGACCTGACCTTCGATCTGGGCGAGCTGCCTCGCTGTCCCGAATGCGACGGCCCCCTTCGGCCCGGGGTGGTCTGGTTCGGGGAAAACCTGCCCGATGGCTCGATGGCGGCCACCGCCCAGGCCGCCAAAGACGCCGACGTCTGCCTGATCGTGGGCACCAGCGGCCTGGTGCAACCGGCGGCCTCCATCCCCCCGCTGGCTCGTCAACACGGCGCCAAGCTGGTGGAGATCAACCCCAACGCCAGCGCCCTCTCCGATCTATGCGATGTCTTGGTCCGCGCCCCCGCCGGTCGAGCCCTTCCGGGCCTCGCCGAACGCCTCTTAGACTAGGAGCCTGTTGCACATAAGCTCCGCATCGTCTCGCCGGCCGATTTTACGCCATACATCGCTCGTATTCCTCCGAATAGCGCTGCTATTACGTCGTCATACGAACGAGTCTGGCATCAAAATCTTCTCGGCGAGGACTCGGTCCGCTATACGCAACAGGCTCCTAGTCCCGACGTCCCCAGTACAGCCCCATCGCCACCTCCCGGGCGATCATGGACCACAGTAGATGACCGCCAAAGCCGGTCCACCATAGCCAGTCGGTCTGGCGCTCCACCTCCACCGCCAATACCCCCAACGTCTCTCCGCGATAGGTCATGGGATAGGCCAATGTGGCGTAGGACTCCTCGCGGGCCGCCTTATAATAGTCCGAGAGCCGATGCAGATCCTCGACGTCGGCCTCTCCATCCCAGGCCACCACACGCTCGTCCAACAGCTGGCTCGCCTCCTCATCGACCCACAAATGGTTATTGAAGCCATGGTCATCGCCCTTTCCATGCCCCCCTGCAAGCACCACTGGCCTCTCCAACCTCACCGCCAGGGCGGCGACACTGCTGTCTTGATGGGACTCCACCTCCACCGCCAACTCCAGATCGTCGTAATGACTCCATCCGTGGGGATGCACAAAGTCCAGGATCGGCTCCCCCTGGCGCTGTCGGTGAATCCCAAACGCCAGCGAGGGCACGTCCACCTGCCCTCGAACCAGCTCCATGACCGCACCGATCAACGCATCGGCCGACACGCCTCCGATGAGGGCCTCCTCCACCGTCTGGCCCACCGACCGGATCAGCCACATCTTTTGAATGCTCAGCTTAAATAGCGGTGAATTGGCCAGCCATCGACCCACATACTCACCGATGGCCTCAATCACCTCCCCCAGGACAGGCGCCACATCCACCTGTGCCCCCCACTCCAACTGAATAAATCCGTAGAGCCCCTGTTCGCCCTGTTCATGGGCCACCAGGGGAATCAGAAGCGCCGTTTGCGATGGCTCATCTCCCAGATCACCGTGCCAATCGCGAAGGCGCTGCTGGTCCTCATCGGATTGCCACCGCCCCGTTTCTTGTCGTTGATACCTCAGGCAATGCTCTTTAGGCGCATTGCGAAAGCGCCGAAGCCCATCGGCGATCAATGTCTCCGTGGCCTGGGCATCGACCTCCATGCCCACGCGCCGAATGCGCTGTTGCTCCGGTCGAAAACTCCGATCGGCCAGGATATTGAACACGCCCCGTCCCCGATCTTCCAGCGTCATGGCGTCCAGATCGTGGGTCAATAAAATGGCCGCCGAGTGATCGCAGCCCAGCCACTCCGGCATCCGATCGAGGAGATCGTAGAGCTTGGCCTTGATGGGCGCTTCCTCTCCCTCATCGAAGAATAGCCGTATCCCATTTCGGCGGGCCGCCATCAGCGCCTCCGACACCCGGCGACTCAGATCCGCCCGCGCATCCTCTCCCATCCGCTTGCCGGAACGCACCAGCGCAAAGCCCAACAGATGACTCTCCTGACTCCGAACGGCCTCCAACTCGTACACCGCCGAGCCTCCCTGTCCATCGTCACCGACCAGGCGTTGATGGCCACTGCGCCAGGCCTCCACCAAATCCCCAAAGACCCAAGGCGCTTCCACCGCCTGGGCTCCCTCAACGCCCACCTCAAAGACGCCCAGGCGCGCCCGGCTACCGCCAAACCCGGGCGCCACCAACACGTGCTCCAGACCGGTCTGCTCCAGCCAGTCCTCCAAATAACGACGCAGGTGATAGGCAAAGATATCACACCCATCTTCGGTGATGATGGGGCCCCGGGGGGATCGATCGGTCGATTGCGAAGAGCTCACGATAGTGTCCGCAGCGTTGGTAATAAGGTGATAGTAGTGGCTATACTCAGCGGCCAAGCCGACGCCATGGCCGGTCTTCACCAGGAACTCCCTAAAAGTGCGCCCGAAATTAACACAACTACCCCGCGCTGTCTTGCCC
This sequence comes from uncultured Bradymonadales bacterium, assembly GCA_964566695.1. Classification (GTDB taxonomy): domain Bacteria; phylum Myxococcota_A; class Bradymonadia; order Bradymonadales; family Bradymonadaceae; genus SLJM01. Next base: position 5,011 of record CAZMJS010000050.1, on the reverse strand, counting down.
CTGATGGCGTTGACCCTGGGGCTTTTGGCCCACCTGCCCAGCGCCCAGGGCGCCGATCTCTACGTGCTCCTGGGAGGCCCCCAAAACGATGTGCAGCGCCTTCGTATCGATGGCGATCAGCTCCAGCCCCTGGCGCCCCTTCCCCTTCTGCGCGACGATCTCGATCGAGCCACCTATCACGATCTGGTCACCCTGCCGGGCGGAGACCTCCTGCTGGCCGACGGCACGGGGCAAAAGATCTTTCACGTCGATGGAGATAGCGGCCACGAGCGGCCCCACGGCGCGGCCTGGAGCCAGGCGCCAGCGCCGCGAAGCGTCGTCGTCGACACCATGATCGGGCCCAACCAGCCGGATCGCCTCCTCATCGCCTACGATCCTCCGGGACGCCTACTGCTCCACGACATCATCGACGATCAATCCCTGTGGAGTCGCGTTCCCACCCGCAGCGATAGCAGCGCCCGCATCGAGCGCGCCATTTCCCTCGACGACGGGACCTGGGCGCTGGCCATCCGCTGGCCGGACGCCAACCTCTCTACCGTGGAGGTCGCCGATGCCCAGGCCATCGATGAGCCCCATCTCACCCTGTGGTCCGACCCCGATCGCGCCGACGCCGAACCCGTGCTCCCCGAGCTTCACCCCATCCGTGATCTGGAGGCCACCGCCGACGGCCACCTCCTGGTGACCAGCCGCGACCAACTGGCCCTGGTCGACGCCTCGGGCCAGCTTCAGTGGCAATGGTCGCGTGGATCTCTGGGCATCGGCGGTGAATTTCAGGGAGCCCGATTGACCGGCGATGGGCGCATCGCCCTCATCGCCCGCCAGCCGGGACTGTGGAACCAGACCCACACCCGTCATCGCCTCTACCTCGTCGACCCCGGGGCTCCGGACCCCATCGTCGACACATCATCGGCCCTTCCGGCCGCCCCCATGGCCGTGGCCGCCGCCGATGGCCAGGCCCCCACCGGCCAGCGGGGCCACCTCGCCGGCGCCGATCAGCCGCCCAATGACCTCAGCGCTCTAGCCCTGGACGCCCCGCCCACCATCGATCCCGATCCCCCCACGCTGGACGCTCCGGCCTCCCTGGAACTCACCGTCACCAATGAGGGATCCAACCCATTGAGCCTTCGCCGTCTGGAGGCCCATCTCGCCGAGGGTTCCTGTTCGTCCACCACTCCCAGTCCCACCTTTACTCTCTGGGGCTCTTCCCCCTCTGTTGACCTGACGGAGCAGACCTCTGAGACCACCACCATCGACGTCGCCGAACCCCGATCGCTGGGCCTAGGCGTCGGCGACGCCTGCCTTCGGATCACCGCCGTCGCTCCCGATCTTCAACAGCGCACCCTCCTGTCGGGCTCGGACATCCAAATCGCTCCTCCCGAAAACCGCTCGCGCGAGGTCGAGATCGACGTCCTCAGCGATCAACGACGCGGGGATATTGAGACCGATTCACCCATCGATGGATCCTCATCCTGTGCCACGACATCACCGAGCCCCATCCCCCTCGCTGGCCTGCTGGGCGCACTGCTATTGATGGCCCGCCTTCGACGCCACGAGCGAGCCTAGGCGTGCCCGTTTGGGCTCCTCCGAGACACCGTACCAAACGTTGCACTCCGTTGCCCGACCGGCTATTCTCACACTATCCCTAATATCGCGTATAACCCCTCTACTGACCTCAGGGCACCACATGAAGATCTCACGACGTTTAATGACCCTCCTCATCGTCTGCGGCCTCGCCTTTGCCTGCGGTGGCGACGACGGCTATGTCCTCGGAGATGGCGGCGGCAATGGATCCGGTGGATCGGAGCACAATAATTCCTCCTCCGACAATAACGATGAGCCCAATAACGACAGCCCCAACAATTCCACGTCCAACAATTCCACCTCCAACAATACCACGCCCAATAATACCTCGCCCAACAACTCAGAGCCCGAGCCGGCGACCGGTCCCCTGGCGGACCGACACATGAGCCAGGAGACCTACTATAATAATTACGACGAGCTTCGCTGTGAGTGTTTTTGGGATGAGCTTACACAGCCCGGCGGAGATGGCTTTGACTCTGCCCAGGACTGCAAAGATACGCTGCTGATCGACGACGAGGAGATTCAGGAGCAGGCAAGTTGCATCCAGTCCATCCTCGATGACGCCTCCGATGTTCCAGGCGGCGTCATCGATTATTATGAGTGCACCGACCAGGAATTTAGCGACGCCCAGAGCTGCGTCGACGACTTGGCACCAGACGATTCCTGCTCCGACCTCACCAAGGATATGCTTCAACAGTGCCGTTTAGCCCCGGCAGGAAATATCGATAACGATTGCGAGGACATCCTCAGCGATAGCGATAAAGACTGGCTCGATGACATCAATGTCAGTATGTTTATTGAGTGTCCCTTCTAATCCGACTTCCCCCCCTCCATGTGACTATCCACTCGAAAGCCCACCTTCTGGCGTCACTCCTGACGGGAGTGGCGCCCCCGCTTCTTCATCGTCTGGCTACCCGATAAAATACACGGCGTCCAGCGCCTCCTGATACAGGCGCCGAATCTGCTCACCAAAGCTGCTCACCACAGCGATAATAAAGCAGGCGACCAGCACCAATAAGACCACATACTCCGTGGCTGTGACCCCATTTTCCTCGGTATCGAGGCGTTGCAGGCGGGATGTCAGTTGCTCGACCCCCCTTAGATACATTTTCATCGCCATCTGATTGAGCTGTACCATCTTCTCCACCTTTATCCCTGTGCGGGTCAACGGTCTCATCTATTGCCACCGGGCCACCGCGTTGAGGGACATCTGCTGAGTCCTAACCATGGCCGCGGACCGGACGACGAACTCGCCGCCCGGTCCTGGCGCCATCAGTTCACGCGCTGGAATTCGATCTCCACGACATGGAAGTCGTCTGCATCCAGGGAGAACTGATACTCGCCGTTGGTCACACCGCCAATGGAACGGACCGCAGGACGACCGGGGATACGCGGACTATCATCATCCACATAGATCGTCATGTCCATGGGCCCATCCGACGGGCTCCGGCGGTTGTGCAGCACCAGGTAGAAGATGTTTTTCGGCCCGTCATAGGGCTGAGATCCAAACGGACGTAGATTAAACCCACCATTGAATTCAATATCATGGTAGTCGCTGCCGAAATACCGATTTAGGTTCAAGCTGCCAATGCCCTGGTTGAAGGTCGAATTTCCAGTCGACAGGAGTGTTTCAGCATCTGTGTCCTCAGCATCTCCCGACGTGCCCAACTGGGGGTCGTCGGCAAAGAGATACTCTTGGATGGATTGGTTGGTGTAGTCCTCGGCTTCCCCGTGAATCACCAGTTTCGTGGGATCGGGCACCCGCCACTCAAGGCCCAGACATTTGGGCGGAAAGTGTTCATCATCGATGCTGATTGTTCCTCGGGTAAACGACCCATAATCGATTGGAATGGTCCCCGCTTGAGGCAATGCGAAATTCGTCCAGTCGTTGGCCCAGTCGGTCAATATACCGACAAAGCCCGGCCGGCCACTGAGGCTTACCCAACCAAATTTCACCTGTGCGGTCAGACTCCAGTCAATGCCCATCTCCCTGGACTCCACCCAGTGAAAGCAGTCGGAATCCAGGAATGTGGCCATATCGAAGAACCGCTGCCCCATCCGCAACACTTGAGAGTCATAAAAGTCCATGCCACTGATCTTGGCGGATGCCGCCGAGTTCGACCCCGTCAAGGCTAGCCCCAGACTATGTCCGTAGCTCAGGCTCAGAGACGTATTCGCCGAGACCACCGATTCATCCACCTCGGCATCGGCCTTGGGCTCCACCCCCGCACTCTCATGGCGGCCGATCCCTGACACAGGTACGTCGGCCTGACCATTATCGAAGGGGAAGATCAACAGGCTCTTGTCGTCTCGAGCGATATTATAATCAAAGCCAAATCGCGTGTTGCCTTGAACGCCCTCTGCCCAGTCGTAGATCACCTCTTTGCTAATCTGGGAGGTCAATCCCACCTTCAAGAAGGGGCCCAGCGTTACCGACACGGCGCCAAAGACTGGCCACTGGGCATCCGGCACGGAGTCGAGAAAATCGAAACTGGCACCACCCGAGATGGAATCCGTATATTTGAGCTCCGACTGCAACAAAAATTCGATATCCAATTCAGCCCACAGCGCCAGTTCTTGGATGCATACACTTCCCGAAAAAGTTTCTCGGGCTCGTCGCCAAAAGCCACGCTCGCATACCCCGGTGTCGGTATTATCGAAATTATCGCGCCAGGACACACTGATACGACCTCGGAAGCGAGCGTCGCCATCAAAACTGATATCGCCCGTGGCTTCCAGATTGCTGAAAAAGTGCCCGATATCAAAACCCGAAATTGCGCTGACGCTACCCGACGCGCCTCCAGAGCTGATTCCAAAGGTGCCCCCTTGCTCGTACGTCGCGGCCAACATCGGATTTCCGTCGTATTGCGGCTCATCCTCATGGGGCTCGCCGATAATGGCGTCATTGATATCGAAATCCCAGTCCCCGTGGAATAGACGCCCAAGATCGAGTGGCGACGCCTCTACCACCAGGGTGTCGCCCTTTTGTCGAGCCTCGCCGACGATGAGCATAAAATCCTTGCCGATGATGATATCGTCGGCCAGCAATCCCTCGTACTCGTTCAGCTCCTCCGCCAGCTCCCCATGGAATGTCACTCGGTGAATCCGGCTCTGATCCGGTCGCTTGTCGGAATAGATCTTCTCCACATCGGAGATCAGCTCGTCATCCAGGCTGCGTTCCAGTTCAAAGACCTGAATCCAAGGCATCAGGTGAATGCCGTCTAAGGTCTCGCCGGGCTCCAGATCCAGATCCTTAAACTCCTGGATCTGCTGCTCACGCGGTGAGAGCTCCGGCTCGTCAGCCTCGGTGTTCTCCGAGGGCTGTTCGCCGCAACCGCCGACCACCATTAATAGAGCGATCGCCAATGCGATGACTCGAGCCCTTGCCCGACCACCATCTCGCAAATACCAGTCCATCATAGCGCCTCCG
>CAZMJS010000049.1:0-26730 GCA_964566695.1 uncultured Bradymonadales bacterium | reverse complement strand
GCCATCGAAGAGGAATACGGGCAGGCGCTTGAGGCGGTGTCGCGGTGGCGCTAGCTTGAAGTGGTGATTGATTCATAAACGGAGCGTGGCATGAAACGGTTCAAGCGACTGATGGCGTCGGTGGCGATGGTGGCCATGGTGATGTTGATGGGGACAGGGGTGTCGGCGGAGGACCTGCCAGATGTGACGAACCCCAAGGATTTGCTGGAGATGGCCGATGAGATCGGGCTGAGCCTGGAGCAGCGCTCGACGTTGCAGCGACTCAAAGAGCGCGAGGAGCGCGAGCTGGGTCCCATGAGGGAGCGGGCCCAGCGGCTAGCCAGGGAGATGCAGGTGGAGATGAGCTCAAGCCAGCCGAATCAGGAGGCCGTGCTGCGCCTGGTCCAGGAGGCGGAGAGGGTGAGCAACAACCTTGAGCGCGAGGAGCGGCGGTTTCGGCGGCTGGTGAGGGCCACGGTGAGCGCCAGTCAGATCCGGGCGGCCGAGGAGTATATGGAAGAGCATCTGGACGAGCATGAGGACGTCGAAGAGGTCGATCGGTAGGGCTTGTCATGGGGAGGGAAGGTGCTAAGTTAGGGGAACGAATCCACAGATAGTCAGCGCGGTGTGGGGCAGTCTCGACGGGTGAGGTATCTCCAGAGATGGGAGGTAGTGATGAGGCTGGATCGTCTGCAGGGAAAGGTGATCGACGAGCGGTTTCGGCTGCGCAAGATGGTGGGGAAGGGCGGCTACGGGGCGGTATTTGAGGCGGAGCAGTTGTCGGTGGGTCGACGATGCGCCGTCAAGGTATTGCTGCCGGCGAGGGCGGATGATGAGAAAGTGGAGAAGCGATTTCGCGCCGAGGCGAGGGTGACGTCTCGGCTGACCCATCCCAATAGCGTGGTGCTCTATGATTTTGGGGTCGATGAGGCGATGGGGTATTTGTTTTTGGCCACGGAGTATATCGACGGGGTGACGCTGCACGAGGTGCTGGATGGGGAGGGGCCGCTGGAGGTGGAGCGGTGCCTGGGGATCGTGGAGCAGATCGCGGCCAGTCTGGGGGATGCCCATGAGATGGGGTTGGTCCATCGGGACGTCAAACCGAAGAATATCATGTTGGTGGAGCGGGGGAGTCGCGCGGAGTTCGTGAAGGTGATCGACTTTGGGATCGCCAAGGCGCTCAATATGACCTCCGATTTGACGGCTACGGGGACGTTGATCGGCACGCCGCAGTATATGTCGCCGGAGCAGTTGATGGGGTTGGGGCTCGATGGGCGGTCGGACCAGTACGCCCTGGCGGTCATGATCTACAAGATGCTGAGCGGGAGGAATCCATTCTTGGCGGCGAGCACGATGGATACGGCGATGAATCATGTGCATCAGAGGCCGATGCCGTTGCGGAGTTATAGTCCGGGGTTGGACGTGGGGCGGGACTTTGAAGACGTGTTGTTGCAGGCGTTGGAGAAGTCGCCGGAGCATCGGTTCGCGACGATGGAGGTATTCGTTCGGGCGCTGGAGAATGCGCGACGGGAGGATCTTCGGGGCGTTGGGCGAGGTGTGTACTCGTCGGCGGAGGCGATGGACGCGTTGCCGACGCTGGAGGTGGCGGAGGAGCTCGATGGCGATGAGTCCGACGTGGATGAGACCGCGGAGGAGGCCGAAGAGAAGGGCGATGAGAGTGGCGAGGAGGGGGGGATGGTGATCTTTGAGACCCAGGGGTTTACGCGGGGCACGGAATTGGTCACGGATCTGGATTGGGAAGGGTTCGGAGCGGGCGGGGGGGAGGAGGAGGCGGTCGATTCGGGAGAGGAGGCAGTGACGGAGGAAGATAGGAATGAGGTGGAGGAGGAGGTCAAGGAGGGCCGGGTTGAAGTGCGAGTGCCAAAGGGGCAGGAGCGAGAGAGGTTGGTGGAGGAGACGGCAAGCGTGGAGGTGGGGCCGATTGAGGAGGGAATGGGTGCGCCGGCGCCGCGATGGAGGCGGTGGGCAGTGGGCGCAGTGGCGGTGGCCGTCATGGCGGCGATGGTGGTCGTTGGAGGACTGTGGGAGGGGGCGGGAGATGAGGAGGTGGATGCTGACGAGGCGTCGCAGGCGGGCTCGGTGGTGGAAAGAAAGGATAGAGAAGAGGATGTAGCAGGAGGAGACCGAGAGGATACCGCGGAGGCTGCAGAGGAGGCTCAGGAGGCGGAGAAGCGACGACAGGAACGACGACGGGCGGTGGAGGTGGCGCTAGGCGAGGTAGGCCAGGGATTGACCAGGGGCGCGGAGGAGGCGGAGAGGGCCCGACGAGACCTGGAGGAGCGGATGCGCCAACGGGAGGCTCAGCAGATGAGGGAGGAGCCCGAGACGGGGCGTCCGGTCGCCGAGGCCCGGGCAGCGGCCACGGGGACGGTGGTGGTGACGATGATCCCCTGGGGGGAGCTCAAGGTGGACGGGGAGCTGATGGGAGGACAGACACGCCAGGAGCTGGAGTTGGAGGCGGGGGTGAGACGCCTGGAGATGGTGCAGCGCGGAGAGGTCAAGGCGGTGGACGAGGTGGAGGTATCGGCCGGTCAGCGAGATGATATTGTGTTGCGGGCACCATGAGGGGGCGATCGGTGGTTGGCCGCGTTGGACGAGGGAGGGGTTCGGGGGGTAGACTAAGGGGGCACGCGGGAAAGACTGGCCAACCTCGGACGAGAGAGACGGGTTTATGCAGCAGATGCAGGAGCTGGCGGATGGGCTGGAGTTCGGCGAGGAACTGACGAGCTTTGAGAGCCTTCGAGAGGCGGTAGAGGCGGAGTTGGCCGAGGGGCGCATCGACGCAGCGCGTATCGCGCTGGAAAAGGGCGTGGAGCAAGGCGATGCGTCGCGCGTGGGTGAGGAGAATAAATGGTTATATGCGCGATTGGGGGAGGCCTATGATACGTTGGGAGAGGGAGAGTCGGCGACGGAGGCGTTGGAGCGGGCCCTGGAATTCGAGCCGAGGGACGGAGATATCGCACGCCGTCTGGCGGGAAGATTGGTGCAAGAGGATCGGCTGGCGGAGGCCCTGGAGGTCATTCAGTTGGTGCTTCTGAATCACAAGCAGCATTGGTCCAACGAAGGGGTCGCCGAGGTCTATCGCCAACTGGGGGAGATTCAAGAGGGGATGGATGCGCCGGACGATGCACGCGTGGCCTATGAGAAAGCGGTGGTCAAGGACGGGGACAATCGCGAGGCCCTGGAGGGGCTATTGAGGGTGGTGGCGGCGGTGGGAGAGCCGGCGGATGTGGTGGAGGCGCGGCTGAAGCTCATCCGAAGCCTGGAGGATGCAGAAGATCGGTCGCGGGCCCTGGTGGAGCTTGGGCGAGACTGGGAGACGACGTTCAACGCGCCCGTTCGGGCATTGGATACCTATGAAGAGGCGCTGACGGAGTGGTCGGAGAATCGGGAGGCCGTGGAGGCCATCGCCGAGGTGGGGGCGCGACTGGAGGATTGGCGGCGGGTGAGTCGGGCCTATTTTACGCTGAGCGTGCTCAGTGAGGACCCGGCGGAGAAGGCGGAGTGCTTGATTCAGTCCAGCGATGTGGCTCGCCGGGAGCTGTGGGAGCCGGAGAAAGCGCTGGCGGGCTATCGAAAGGCGCTGCGCTTTGACCCGACGCGGCTGGATGCGTTTACGGCGGTGACGTCGATTCTGGTGGATGCGCAGGACTGGGAGAGCCTGGAAGAGGCCTATGTGGATGTGATCGCTGCCAACCGAGAGCAGCCGGAGCCGGATCGCCAGCTGCTGGGTGTGCTATGGCAGAAGCTCGGCGAGCTTTATGGCGAGCATCTGGGGCGCAGCGAGGACGCGGTCTTCGCCTATGAGCAAGCGCTGGAGTATCTGCCGGGACGAGACGGGGTGCGGCGGCGGCTCATCGAGTTGGCGGAGGAGGATGAGGCGCTGTTGGATCGAGCGGCGGATCACCTTCGGACCTTTGTGCGCCAGGATCGGTCCAATCCGGAGTGGATCGAGCGGTTGGGCAAGGTCTATCTGCGAAAGAAGGATGCGGACCGGGCCTATTGCATGTTTCGCGCCCTGCGAGCCAAAGGGCATCCCCTGGAGGGCAAGGCGAAGAGCTTTGTGGATCGCTTCGATAGCGGTCTGGTCAAGTCCATCCAGGGAGCGATCAACACGCCCATTTTGAAGGAGTATATCTTTGCGCCAGGCATGGATATGCGGCTGAATCGGGCGTTCGCCGTGCTCAAGAAGGGGCTTCGCAAGTGGGTGGGTGAGAGTCGGAGAAAATACGGGCTGGGGCGTCGGGACCGGATAAAGCTCAAGGAGCAATATGCGTTCGTCAATTTCTATAAGCGGGTGGGATCGAAGTTGGGGTATGTGGACCTTCCCCGGCTATGGCAGAGCGCGGAGCAAGCGGGGATGATGAATGGTGCGCTGTCCAAGCCGGGGTTTATCGTCAGCGATGAGCTGGTGAAGTCGGCCAGGGAAAAGAAGATCGCCTTTACGGTGGCGAAGCAGTTATTTCTGTTTTTGGAGCCCTTTTATCTGGCGGCGATTCGGCCGATGTCGGATCTGCAGGCCTTCTTTTTGCTGGGGGTGGCCCTGGTGCAGCCGGAGACGGGTCTGGAGGATCAATTTCAGCAGGCCAAGCGCTATAAGAAGGCCTATAAGAAGATGAGACGTCGGATCGATAGCGACGATCAGGCCAAGCTGAAGAAGGCGGTGGATGCGCTGACGGCCGATGGCGATGAGGTGGTATTGGGGCCGTGGATCGAGGCCATCGAGGATTCGGCGAATCGGCTGGGGCTGCTATTTTGCGACGACCTGGAGGTGGCCCGGGAGTGTTTGATGGAGGAGCCCCAGCCCCTGGGGGAGCGGTCGGTGGATCAGCGGATGGATGAGCTGATCGAGTTTTCGATCAGCGAGCCCTATCTGGAGTTGCGGCCGCAGCTCGGGATTAGCGTGGCGGTGTGAGCAGGGCCTGAAAAGTCGGGGGAGAGCGAGCTTGGTGGTTGACAGGGGGGGAGGCATGCCCCATTGAGGGAGCGTCAATCAGCCACGAAGTGCCGAGCAGAGATTATGAAGAGCATCCGAAATATCGCCATCGTCGCCCACGTCGATCACGGAAAGACGACCCTGATCGATGAGTTGCTAAAGCAGACGCAAACGGTCCCGGAACACCGGGAGCTTGCGGAGCGCGCGATGGATAGCAACGACCTGGAACAAGAACGAGGGATCACGATCGTGGCCAAGTGCACGGCCATCGATTGGCGGGATCACCGGATCAATATCATCGATACGCCGGGGCACGCCGATTTTGGCGGCGAGGTGGAGCGGGTGCTAAAGCTGGTGGACTCGGTGGTGCTGCTGGTGGATGCCTTTGAGGGGCCGATGCCGCAGACGAAATTCGTGCTGCGCAAGTCGCTGGAATTGGGACTCAAGCCGGTGGTGGTGATCAATAAGATTGACCGGCCCCATAGCCGGCCCCACGAGGTGTTGGACATGGTCTTTGAGTTGTTCATGGATCTTGGGGCGGAGGACGACCAATTGGATTTCCCCGTGGTCTATGCCTCGGGCCTTAAGGGGATTGCCCAGCACGAGATGGACGAGGAGAGCGACAACCTGGATCCACTGTTGGAAACGGTGATGGAGCACGTGCCCGAGCCGGGCGGGGATGTCGAGGGGGCGCTGCAGATGCAGATCGCGACGCTGGGCTACGACGACTATGTGGGGCGGGTGGCCATTGGCCGGGTATTTGATGGCTCGTTGAAGGTGGGCGACCAGGTGGTGCGCTCGAAGCGGGACGGGACTCAGGAGAAGGCGCGGATTCGAAAGCTCTACGGGTTTAAGGGGCTGGAGCGAGTGGAGCGCGAAGAGGTTCAGGCCGGCGATATCGCGGCCGTGGCCGGTCTGGAGGGGATTTTGCCGGGGGAGACGATCTGCGATCCGGAGGAGGTGCGTCCGCTGCCGATGATCGAGATCGATAAGCCGACGGTGTCGATGGTATTGATGATCAATAACTCGCCCTTTTCCGGGCTCGATGGAAAGTACCTGACGAGCCGCCAGATCAAGGACCGACTAGATCGGGAGCTGGAGCAGAATGTGGCGCTGGAGGTCAAGGCCACGGAGCGCGCCGAGGCCTATGAGATCTCGGGGCGCGGTGAGCTTCACCTGTCGATTCTATTGGAGCAGATGCGGCGCGAGGGCTACGAGATGCAGGTCTCGAAGCCCCGGGTGATCTTTCGAGAGGGGCCGGGGGGCGAGAAATTAGAGCCCATCGAGGAGGTGGTCATCGAGGTGGATCAGGATTACGCCGGGACGGTGATCCGCAAGCTCAATGAGCGCAAGGGAACGCTGGTGTCGGTGGAGAATAACCAGGATGGATCGCAGCGTTTGGAGTTTCACGTGCCGTCGCGGGGGCTATTCGGGTATCGCTCGGAGTTTTTGACGGATACGCGGGGCACGGGGATCATGCACAGCAATTTCCTGGCCTATGAGGACTATCGAGGGGATCTGGAAAATGATCGAAACGGCGTGCTGATCGTCAAGGATCAGGGGGAGACGACGGCCTACGCGCTGCACAACCTTCAGGAGCGCGGCGAGATGTTCGTGGGCCCCGGAGAGGAGGTCTATGGCGGGCAGATCATCGGGCTGCACAGCCGGGATAACGACCTGGTGGTCAACCCCTGCAAGGGAAAGAAGCTGACGAATGTGCGGGCCTCGGGGAGCGACGATTCGCTGATCCTGTCGCCGCCAATTGAGATGACGCTGGAGAAGGCCATCGAATTTATCAACCCCGACGAATACGTGGAAATCACGCCGACGGCGGTGCGCCTTCGGAAGGCGGAGCTCAACCACAGCTTCCGCAAATAGGATTGCCACAAGGGGGAGTGGGCATATCAGCCGCCGAGGGAATAGACCCTCTCGGCGGTTGAGTATTTTTGGATGAGCATATTGAACCAGGGGCGGTCCTCAGCGGTGGGCGTGGCGGTGTAGAGCCAGCGAACGCCGCGGGAGGCGTCGCCCAGGCGGGGCGTGCGACTCTGGATCTCCATGTGGAGGCGGTGGTGCTCCATGCCCTGGTCGATGGAGAGGTCCAGGCAGACGATCTGGCCCGGTGAGAGGCCAGCGCTGCCGAGGAAGACCAGGGAGGCGTGGTCCGCCCGGGAGGGGTTGGGCCGGTTGACCTGGTTGAGAAAGGAAGAACCGTCGGGGAAACGACAGATGAAGGTGCGCATGGTATGTGCTCCGTGAGCCGTCCGTGGCGTGTGAGCGTTCGCGTGATGCGTTCACTGTAGAAGGTCGTGGGACGTTGGCAAAAAATTTTTGCCAGGTCTGTGGGACGAGCGCTGGGAGAGCATGGAGATGGGACTGGAGCTATATGCGTTGGCGATCGCCGCGGGGGCGCTGGCGGGGGTGATCAATACGCTGGCGGGCAGCGGGTCGCTGATCACGCTGTGGGCGCTGATGACGCTGGGGTTGCCGGCGACGGTGGCCAACGGGACCAATCGCATCGGGGTGATCATTCAGACGGCGGTGGGGATAGCGACGATGAGGGCCCACGGCACGGATCTGCCGGAGGGGCTGGGGTGGATGGTGGTGTCTACCACGGGGGGAGCCATCGGCGGGTCCTGGCTGGCGACGACCTTTGAACCGGAGGCCCTGGAGTGGGTGGTCATCGGGGTGCTGTGGGTGACGTTGGCGGCGCTATTTTTTAGGCCCAAGGATTGGCTCAGAGAGAAGAATCGAGAAGATGCCGGGGAGCGGTCGTGGAAGCGCTTTGTGGTGATGGCCCTGGTGGGGGCCTGGGGTGGGTTTTTGCAGGCCGGGGTAGGGATCTTGTTGTTGGTGGCACTGGTGCTGGTGATCGGACGGGATGTGATCGAGGCGACGGCGATCAAGTTGGTGGTGGTCTTTGCGTATAGCGTGGTGACGCTGCCGGTGTTTTTGGCGGCCGATCAGGTGGTATGGAAGCTGGGGTTATTGGTGGGACTGGGGCAGGCGCTGGGCGGGTGGCTGGGGGCGCGCTTTGCGGCCACGTCGCCGGAGGCGCCGAAGTGGATTCGGCGCCTGCTGGTGGTGATGATCGTGGTGGCGGCGGTGGATTTGATGATCTTATGAATCGGGCCTATTGGAATTGGTCGAGGAAGAAGGATTCGCCGGTGTCCTCGTCCTCTTCGGGGGCATATTCGGTGGGGGCGGTGCCGACGAGGAAGACCTCTTCGATGCCGTCGTCGCCGCGGGCGAGTTTGCCGGTGATGGGGTCGATGCGGGCGGTGGTGATGCCGGAGGTGGGTTCTTCGAATTCGACGGGGTCGACGCCGTCGAGGAGCTGTTGTTTGAAGTATTTGTAGATGGGGCCGGCGACGCGGCCGCCGTATTCGCGGCGGCCCAGCGAGGAGTTATCGCTAAAGCCGACCCAGACGCCGGTGACGAGGTCGGGGGTATAGCCGATGAACCAGGCGTCGCGGCTATTGTTGGTGGTGCCGGTTTTGCCGGCGATGGGGTGGTCCAAGGCGCGGGCGATGGCGTGGCCGGTGCCGCCGCGGAAGTTGCCCTCGCGGTCGACGTAGCCGCTGACGGCGCTCTCGAGCAGGGAGGTGATGAGGTAGGCGACCTCGGGGGCGAGGACGGGCTCGGAGTGGGTGCGGAAGTCCTCGCTTTCGCCGCGGACGGTCTCCACGCGGTTGAGGAAGCGGGGATCGGCGTAGTTGCCGCCGCTGGCAAAGGTGGCGTAGGCGTTGGTGATCTCCAGGGGGCGCATTTCGCCGGAGCCCATGACCATGGTGTGGTTTCGGACCATGTCACTGTGAACCCCAATGCGCCGGGAGAAGTCGATGGCGCGGTCGACGCCCAGGTCGTCGAGGACGCGAACGGCGACGACGTTGCGGCTGGCGCCCAGGGCCTCGCGAACGCGCATGGGGCCGCGCCACTCGCCGTCGGCGTTGGTGGGTGACCAGTCGGAACCGTCGTGCATCTGAAAGACGGTGGGGCTGTCGAGGTAGACGGAGGCCGGGGAGATGATGCGGTCCTCCAGGGCGGCGGCGTAGACCAGGGTTTTAAAGGAGGAGCCCGTCTGGCGTGAGGCCTGAGTGGCGTGGTTGTACTCGTTGAGGTCGAAATCGTAGCCGCCGACGAGGGCGACGACGGCCCGAGTATGGGGGTCGATGGAGGTGACGGAGGCCTCGGCGCCGCGCTCAAATCGGACGTCGATGAGGGTGTCGCTGTCGGCGGTGAGGTTGGTGGTGGGGCTGACGGTGAGGATGTCGCCGACGGAGAAGGCCTCGTCGAGGTCTTTTTTGTCGGAGCCCTCGCCGAGGATACGGGTGCGGGGCTCGAGGATGAGGGTGGCCTGGAAGTCGCCGAAGGCCAGGGTGATGTCCTCTTCGTCGACGTCGATGTCGGTGACGACGGCGTCGACGGTATCCGTGGGGTAGAGGGGAAGCGATAGGTCGTCGTGGCTGGCGCGGATGAAGTCGTCGATGTCTTCCTCGTCGATCTGGCCGCTGGGTCGAAAGAAGGTGCGACGGGCGTCGTAGTCTCGAAGGCCGCGCCGGGCGGCGCGTTCGGCGGCGTGCTGAGCGTCCAGATCGAGGGTGGTGTGGATGCGAAGGCCCCCTTCGAAGAGAGCGTCGCGACCGTAGTGGTCGACGATGAGGCGGCGGACGTGATCGACGAAGTAGGGGGCTTCGCCGATATGGGGGTAGGACTCTCGAAAGGAGACGGTCTCGATGTCCGATTCCATGGCCTCGTGGTATTGGCCCTCGTTGATGAAGCCGTTTTCCCACATCTGGCGAAGGGTGAAGGCCCGTCGCTGGTAGGCCCGGTCGATATTGCGATGGGGGCTGGCGTTTTCGGGGCCCGAGGTCATGCCGGCGAGGAGGGCGGCCTCCTGGATCTCCAGGTCCTCCACGGATTTTCCGAAGTAGAAGCGGGCCGCTTCCTTGATGCCGTGGTGGCCGTGGCCTAGGTAGATGGTGTTGAGATACATATAGAGGATGTCCTCTTTGGAGAGGTTTTGCTCCAACTCCCGGGCGAGGATGATCTCCTGGATTTTGCGTTCGTAGGCCCTCTCGGGGGTGAGGACGATATTTTTGATGAGCTGCTGGGTGATGGTGGAGGTGCCGCGCATGCCCTGATCGTAGCGAAAGGCAAAGTAAATGGCGCGGACCATGCCCAGGTAGTCGATGCCGTCGTGGATCATGAAGTCGCTATCCTCGGCGGCGAGGAAGGCCTTCTGGACGTGGGTAGGGATGTCCTCCAGGTCGATGAGGGTGCGGCGCTCACCGGGGACGTGGAATTCGGCGAGGAGTTCGCCGTCGTCGGAGTAAACCTTGGAGAGCTGAGGGGGGTCATAATCCTCGCGCTCCATCAATTCGGGGAGGTCCTGGCCAAAGTAGTAGAAGAGGCCGGCGACGGCGGCGACGCCGGCGAGGCCGGCGATGATGCCCAGGAGGACGATCCACTTGATGAAGGTGAGGAGATGATCTTTGACGCTTTTCTTTTTTGAAGAAGGGCGACTGGCCATGGGGCAATCCTGAATATGTGGCGTCGGCCGAAGGTGGCGGAGAAGGGCAACGCCAAAGCGGCGGGGAGCATTCCCGATGTGTCCGAAGGGCTAGCTGGAAAAAAGATAGTCCCCAAGCAGGGAGCGCGCAACTGGAACTGCCGAGAGGCGAGCTCAGGGGGCAACAAAAAGCCACAGGAGGTAGGCGGCGGCGAAGAGGGAGAGAGAGGCCAGACAGATCAGGGAAAAGATGGCGTAGGGCCGCGAAGGGCGGGCTTCGGAGGGGACGTGGGGAGCGGTGATGAGTCGGTAATTGAAGTAGGCCAGGAAGGGGGCGGACAAAAAGGAGAGGGCGGCGGCGAAGTCGACGAGGGTGGTGAAGGCGTCGGCGAGTTGGGTGAGGATAATGAGGGCGCCGAAGGGGACGGCGAAGAGGCCCATATTGTAGATGCGCGGCGGAGGTTCTTCGAGGTCGGAGGCCTCAGTGTGGAGCCAGATGTGGGAGAGGACGCGGGGGAAGGCGTCGCTGACGGCCAGGGTGGTGCTGAACATGGCGCATAGGGCGGCGATGAGGACGAAGGAGCGGCTCCAGTCGCCGAGGGCCACGGCGTAGAGGCCGGCGAGTTGGGCGGAGAATTGGACGCTGTCGCCGGCGAATTCCTGCCCGGATCCGAACATGATGAGGGCGCCGAGGAAGAAGAAGAGAAAGCCCAGGGCGGCGGCGACGAAATAGCCGATATTAAAGCCCGTGCGGGCCTCGGCGAGGGTGGTCGGATGGTCCGATTGGTGGTCGCGCGTGCGATGCCAGATGCTATGCCATACGGAGGCGTCGAGGGGGATGGGCAACCAGCCGATGAGGGCGATGATGAAGGCGAGGCCGGCGGCGTTCCAATAGTCCGGGGGATCGGTGACCTCGGTGGGGGCGGTGGTGCTAAAGGCGAGGACCACAGCGACCAGGGTGGCCAGGGCCAGGAGGGAGACGATGACCTTCATGACCTGGTCCAGGGCCCGGTAGCGCCCCAAAAGAAGGAGGAAGACGCAGGTGCTCAAGAGGATGAGGCACCAGATCAGGGGGGACAGGCCCAACTGGAAGACCTGTTCGGCGAGGCCGGCGGTGACGATGGTGACGGCGGCCTGGATGACGAACATGGTGCCGACGGTGATGAAGATAAAGATGCGAAAGGGCCAGGGGCCGAGGCGACGGTAGCCGTGAAGGAGTGTCTCGCCGGTGGCGGCGGCGTAGCGCGGGCCGAATTCGAGAAAGGGGTATTTGGTGAGGACGGCGAAGAGGAGGACCCACCACAGAGCAAAACCGTAGTCGGCTCCGGCGCGCGTGGCCTGGACGAGGTGGGAGACACCGACGGCGGCGCCGGCCAAGAGGAGGCCAGGGCCGAGGATGGACCACAGTCGTCGAAGGTAGGCCATGACTTCATGCTCGCCGTGAGAATGGGCAACGTGGAAAGGAGTATAACCCAAGCGGCGAGGATTTTCATGGGGTGTTGGCGCGCAGGTATGTCAGGTGAGCCCCGGGTTCGCAAAACAGAGCTTGCTGGTGGGACGTGGGATGAGAGCGGTCGATGCTCACCCCGTTGGGATCGCGGCAATCGTGGGCCGGGATGTGGTGGCGTTGGTGGGGAGAAGGCGGGTCTGAGAGGTCGTCATCGCTGGCCTCATGGGAGGCCCACTCCAGGGGTTGGGAGGAGGTGGGGAGGCGATCGGGGGTGGGGGTATCGACGTCGGGCCAGGCAAAACCCGGGTGGGTGACGAGGTTACCGCCCTCGGAGATGAGTTGGGCGCCGTCGATGACGTCGACGGAGAGAAAGGTGTTGTCGTCGCCGGCGAAGACGGAGTTGGCGGCGCGGAGGGTGGCTGGATGGCCGATGAGCACGGGGTTTCCGGCGTCGACGGCATTGTCGGAGACAGTGATATGATCCACCTGGAGGAGGCCTTCGTCGACGGTGAGGGCGGCGCCAAAGGTGGCGTGGTTATGACGGATGAGGACATGGGAGAGATGGGCACGGCCGGCGCTCTGGTAGAAGGCAGCGCCGTAACTGTCGATGCCCTGTGATTGGTTGTGGTCCATGATGGAGGCTCTAAGCGAGAGGCGGCCCCGGTTGTGGATGGCGGCACCATGGGTGGCGACGTTGTGGGAGAGGCTGGTGTGGGAGAGGGTCAGGGCGGCGTCGTTGATGATGGCGGGGAGGCGTCCCTCGTGGTGAGTGGTGGAGGCGTGTCGAAGGTGGGCGTGGCCACTTCGGTGGTGCAGGGTGGCTCCCAGAGGGGCGCGATTGTGGCGGAGGTCGAGATTGTGGGCGAGGAGGAAGCGGTGGGTGCGGAGGGCGGCGGCGTCTCCCAGGGTGTGGCCATCGGCGATGGTGATGTCTTGGAGCCACAGATCGCCCAGAGCGTCGATGGCCGGGGCGCGGCCTCCGGCGGCGGCACGCAACTGGAGGTCCTGGAGGCGGAGGGCGGCGCCGGGAGCTATGACAAAGGCGCCGTGGCGGCTGAAGGTGGTGATGGTGGGGGGCTGATCGGTGGCCGCTTTGAGATGGAGGGGGCGATCGATGATCAGGGGGGCGTCGAGGGCATAGAGGCCGGGGTGGAGCTCGATGGTGGCGCCATCTTTGGCGGCGCGTAGGGCGGTGGCTAGATCGGCGATGGGATGGTGGGGGCCGACGGACACGTGAGAGAGGTGGTGGGGTTGGCACGTCCAGGTGATGGAGAGGACGTGAAGCGTGGCGCCCTCGCTATCGATGATTAGTTCCCCGCGGTGGGCACCCTCGTCGCCGGTGCAGTCGATGGTGAGCTCTACGGGGCGATGGGCCTGAGAGGGCAACACCAGGGAGTCCCGGGCGATGTCGAGGGAGGGATGGGGGGCGTCTAGTTGGAGGTCGCGAAGGTCAGCGCCGGGGTTATGGAGGGTGAGGCGGAGGGTCTGGGAATCGCCAAGCGGTAGTGAGAGGTCTGTGGGAAGCTCCAGGAGGCGGGGCGGGGGATCCTCGGAGCCGCAGCCCGGCAAGAGGAGAAAGAAACAGACCAGATATGGAAGCATCAGCACGTGGCGATGAGCAGACATAAATCCCCCAGACAAAAAAGTCCCCGCAGTCAAAATTCGGTGTTGGACTAGAAAGCTAGGGTCGATGTGATCAGAGGCAAGGAGGGGCGGTTTTACTTGTCACGAAATGTGTCGAGGGTCATGGTGGTGCGACGCATTGGTCGACAGTCCCCAGGAGGCGAACGATGACAGTGGAAATGGCAGCGCCCGGCGGTGAAGAAAGCCTGACGATCGAGGAGGCCGCCGAAGCGTCCGGGAAGTTGGTGGCCAATATCGAGCGAGCGCTGGTGGGAAAGCCACAGGTGGTCCGCTGGACGGTGGCCAGCGTGGTGGCCGATGGGCACGTGCTCCTGGAGGACGTGCCGGGCGTGGGCAAGACGACGCTGGCGTTGGCGCTGGCCA
Source organism: uncultured Bradymonadales bacterium (assembly GCA_964566695.1). Lineage (GTDB taxonomy): Bacteria > Myxococcota_A > Bradymonadia > Bradymonadales > Bradymonadaceae > SLJM01. Next base: position 12,825 of record CAZMJS010000049.1, on the reverse strand, counting down.
AGAGCGTGGGCCTGAGCTTTAAGCGGATTCAATTTACCAGCGATTTATTGCCGGGAGATATCATCGGGGTGTCGGTATACGCGGCGGAGAGCGGGGAGTTTCGCTTTGAGGCGGGTCCGATTTTTTCGGGACTGGTGTTGGCCGATGAGATCAACCGGACGACGCCGCGCACCCAGTCGGCGCTGCTGGAGGCGATGAGCGAGGGGAGCGTGAGCGTGGATAACGAGACGCGGGAGCTGCCGTCGCCATTTGTGGTCATCGCGACGCAGAACCCCCTGGATCAGCACGGGACCTATCCGCTGCCGGAGAGTCAATTGGATCGTTTTTTGACGCGGTTATCCATTGGGTATCCCGCAGGAGAGGTGGAGCGGGAGATGCTCCAAAAGAGGGGGTTGGAGGAGCCCGTGGAGGGGTTGGAGAAGGTCATGGGAGCGCGGCGGTTACAGCAGTTGCAGAGGCGGGCATCCCAGGTGGAAGTGGGCGATGAGGTGGTGGATTATGTGTTGGAGGTCGTGGGGGCGACGCGAGAGCATGGGGATGTGGAGATCGGGGTGAGCCCCCGGGGAGGGTTGGCGTTGATGCGAATGATCAAGGCCATTGCCTTGATGGAGGGGCGTGATTACGCGGTGCCAGATGATGCGCGGGAGGTGTTCGTGCCCTGCCTGGCGCACCGGTTGAGCCTGGGAAGCGGCCATCAGAGCCGGGAGGCGTCGGAGGCAGTGATGGAGTCCATCGTGCACTCCGTGACGATCCCGGTGTGATGGGGCGCTTAGGCGTCGGGCGGTGGGGCGTCGCGCAGCTCAGCGATGATGGTCTCGCTGAGGGAAGTCAGGCGTTTAATGAGGTCGTCGGGCGGTGGGGCCGGTGAGAAGCGAAGGGCGAGGTAGAGGGAGCGAAAGCTGAGGCAGGCGTCGGCGATGGCGGGGTAGGCGCTGGCCAGGCGCTTGAGGAATTGGTCGGCTCCCTGGTGGGCGGGGCGCTGGAGGCCGGCGCGGCGGGCCTGAGACTCAATGCGTTGAAAGAGGTTGCGGGCCCGGCGGGTGTGGGCTGGTTGGGTGTAGTGGGTGATGAGCGGCGGGGTGAGGCGGCCAGATGCCACAGAGAGGGCGCCGGCGACGATCCACAGAGGGGTTAGGCCCTGAAAGAGGGCGGCCCATAAGCCACCGGCGCCGGCGAAGGCCGCGGTGGCTAAGAAGAGGGTGCGGCGCCGGGTATAGGGGGTGCGTCGACCGCGGTGGATGGCGAGAAGAAAAAGGAAGAGCCAGCCACCGATGAAGAGGATCTGACGGAGCGACAGGTCGATGCCGTCGCCCTCGGCGGCCTGAGCTTGGTCGTCATCGTCGTCGGAGGTGCCGGTGTCGAGGCCGCGGAGGTAGTCGCGAAGATCACCGAAGAGCCCGATCTGGGCGTCCAGATCGTATTCTAGAAACCAGATGGACCAGGCGCGTCGTGCGGCGTCGATGGCGTCGTCGAGGCGGTCGAGGAGTCCCGTGCGATCGAGGAAGGTGCTCTCGATGGGAGGGGTGGGGTCGACGGGGACCCAGCCGACGTCGGGGACGTAGATCTCTACCCAGGTATGGGCGTCACCCTGACGGACGGTGAGGTAGTCGCCGACGTTATTCCAGGCGCCGCCGAGGAAGCCATTGACCAGACGAGCGGGGACGCCCTGGTGGCGGAGCATGAGGACGGCGGAGGTGGCGAAGTATTCGCAGTGGCCGTATTGGTGGTCGAAGAGGAATTCATCGACGGCGTCTTCGCCCTCCACGGCGGGGAGGTCGAGGCTGTATTGGAAGTTGGATTGGAAGTGGTCGGCGATGGCCTGGGCTTTGGCGTAGGGCGTGTGGGCATCGTTGGCCAATTGGTCGGCCAGGTCGGCGGTGGCGGGGCTGATATCGGGGAGTTGGAGGTAGCGCTGGCGGTCGTCGTCGTCGAGGGAGGCACCGTCAGCGCGGTCCAGGAGGTCGACGGAGGGCGTGGGTTGGAGGGAGAGCTGGTAGCGAAGGGCGACGTTGTCGGGGAGGGAGTGGAAGAGGTCGCCGTAGTCATCGCCATCTAACTCGGGGGAGCCGGCGCTGAGGATGCTGGGGGCGTCGGCGTCTCGCAGGCGAACCTCGTCGGTGGGCCAGCGGGTGATGAGGACGTCGCTTCCCAGGGGTTCTAGGTAGATGTCGGCGTGCAGGGCCCGGTCATCATCGAAGGTGTCGCGGATGGTGGAGGTGAAGCGAGAGCTGACGTCGTAGCGTCGAGCGTGGCTATAGGAGAGGTTGGAGCGGGTGTCGGAGAGGGTGCGCTGCCAGCCGGATCCGTCGAAATAGTCGAAGCTCATGGCGCGCCACAAAAAGGAGGTGGCGTCGCCTGGCCGCTGGCCATCAAAATCGACGCGCATGACGACCTCGGGGTTGTCGCGGATGGTGCCGTGGTCGCCGACGTCGACCTGGTCGGAGAAGCCGGTGATGGGCAGCGTGGAGCGCGAGGGGTCATTGAAGAAGCCCAGCCCGACCCGGGGAAAGACAAAGAAAATGAGGATGCTGGAGATAAAGATGAGGAGACTGATGGCGGCGAGGGTAGAGATATAGAGGCGATCAAAGGGAGAGCGGCGGCGACCGCTGAGGTGGGGGTTGGCCTGGGTCTCGTTTTTGAGGTGGAAGAGGGCCAATCCGAAGGTGCCGAGGAGGACGAAGGCGGCGAAGAAGACGCCGTAGGTAAAGTCCTCGTGGATCTCGCTGGTGGCGGCGAGGATGAGGAAGGTCAGGGCGTAGATCTGGAGTTCGTCGCGCGGCGAGCTTCGGTTGAGGAGCTTAATGGCGAGCAAGATGAGGACAAAGCGGGTGCCGGCGGCGACGACGTGGAGGGCCGGGGTCATCAGGTAATGAATGACGACGGCGGCGAAGGCGATGAGGATGAGGCCGTTCCACCACTTCTGGGCGATGGCGTCGCCGAGGTTGCGCTCATAGATAAGGTGAGAGGTGGCGAGGGCGATGGGAAAGGCGATGAGTAGCCAAAAGGGAATGCTGGCGCCGACGGCCGCGGTGGCGTAGGCGACGAGGCTGATGAGGTAGAGGCATAGGCTGTGCCAGGCGTCGAGGCGGCGAGCGTCGTTCATGGGGAAGCCTCGTCGGTGAGGGCGGGCGGCTGCAGTCGGTCAAAGTCAAAGGTCATGGCGTCGGCGGTGGCGGGCAGGTGGTCGGCGAAGCCGACGAAGACGGGCTCAAAGTGCGGGGGAGGTGAGGGTCGGGGGTCCGGGGCCTGCGGGGGAAGGGCCCGAAGGGTAGCCAGTTGTTTGAGTTGGGCGAGGAGTTCGGGGGAGGTGTCGGTGCGCTGGGGCGTGAGCAGGCGAATGTCGAAGCCGTGGCGGTGCAATGATTGGAGGAGTCCCGCCAGGTGGCGCAGTCCCCACTCAAAGTGATGGCGGGCCTGAGGGGAGTCCTCGGGGAGGCGCGGATCGACCAGGAGGGCCAGTTGGCGACGCTTGCGGGCCTCGAATTGGCGCACCACGGGTTCTCCGCGCCGGGCACTGCTCTTCCAGTGGATGGAGCGGCGGTCCTCGCCGGGGCGGTAGTCGCGCAGGCCGTAGAATTCGTCGCCGCGACCGCGGCGGTCGCTGCTCTCGTCGCCCATATGATGGGCCAATTCATCGAGCCATTGGCGAGCCGGGAGGGGGGCGGGGAGGATGGTCAGGTCGATGGGGTCGTCGAAGGTGCGGGTTTTCTCGAAGAAGGTGAAGGGAAAGCGCGTCTTGAGTTGGGGGCCTGGGAATCGATAGAGACCGCGGTGGGGAAGTTCGTAGTGGGTGGGCAGGAGGGATTCGGCGTCGGCGTCGAAGCGCAATCGGTAGGAGGCGGCGACGGGGCGGCGTTCCTCGTCGGTCTGCTGGCGCCAGAATTTCCACCAGGGGATGGTGTCGGGGCCGATGGTGTGGCCCTCATTGGGGCCGGCGATGACGGTGGGGTTTTGCTCGGAGACCTCGACGCTGAGGGCGGGCCAGGGACCGGTGTTGTGGACGAGGAACTGGCCGGGGGCGGGCCGGGTGGCCTCGATGCGCCGCGGGGGGCGGCGGCGAGGCTGGAGGTGGCGGATCACGGCTTCGCTTAGGATCCCACTGGCGATGATGACGGAGAGCATCATGCCCAGGAGCAGAAAGAGGAGGTTGTTGCCGGTATTGATGGCGCCAAAGCCAACGGCCAGGGTCAGAAGGAGGAAGAATTTTCCGGCGCGGCTAAGAGCTAGTTGACGTGGGGCCTTGAAGCGATCGCGGAGCGACGGCTTGGAGGAGGCAGTGGCTGAAGAGGTCATGGGCGGCCTGAGTGCAGGGGGAAGTCACTGTCATTGTGAACACTGAACGTGGGCTGACAAGTCAGGGAGAGCGCCAGGTGTCGTTTTTTGTAAAGGTGTGTTTTATCTGTTGAGGTCCGGTGGGGAATGGTCGATACTCTCTACAGCGTTAATCGTTCATTGCTGGTGAAGGGAGAGTTATGAGAGTGGTAAAAGTGCTGGTCGTGCTGTTGGCTTCGGTGAGTCTAGCGGTATTCGGACTGGGCTGTGGGGATGATGACGATGAAGGTGGTGGTGGCGGTGGCGGCAGCGTCTCAGAGGCAGAATTTGTGGCCGCCTGCGTCCCGTTTATGGAGGAATGCAGCGAGGAGGACGAGGAGATGTCAGCCGATGCCTACTGCCAGGCCTCCTATGGAATCCATGGTGAGGTGGGTGGCGCGGCCTGTCAGTCGGCAGCGGTGGATTTCTATACGTGTATTCGGGCAGCAGGCTGTGAGCAGGGCGAGGCATGTAGCGCAGAGGTAGCCGCGCATACAGAGGCCTGCGGTGGGCTTGAAGGTTAATATCTAGAGGAGCGAATCATGAAACGCGTCCAGTGGTGGTTGGTGATGGTAGCAGCGGTGGCCCTAATGGTGGGGGTGAGCGCCTGCGGCGATGATGACGATGAGAATGGTGGAAGTGGAGCGTCGGGGGGTAATGGCGGTGGGGCGGCGAATACAACGGATGCCGCCAAGGCGCTAGAGGGGGAATTTGTGGAGCAATGTGGGGATTATCACGCCAAATGCATTGGTGGTGAAGGGGTGGAGCCAGAGCAGTACGAAGGTGCATGTATGGGGGATTTTGAAAGCCACCTGGAGACGGCGGCCGATCCGGAGGCCTGCGTGGAGGCGAGGATCGCCCAGTGGGAGTGCCTCTATGAGCCCTGCCCGTCGGAGGCCGATGAGCCGGATCGATGCCAGGAGGAGCAGTTAGCGCGGGGAGCGGCCTGCAACCCGCCCCATGACGGGCCGGGAGCGTCCAGCCGGCCGAGCATCTCCTACGAGGACTTTGTGGGTGCCTGCGCGGACTACCTCAATACCTGCGGGGAGGACGGGTCGCTGGGAAGCGTGAGTGATTGCGAGGCCAATTGGTATAATTTCGAAGCATATGCCGAGGATTTTGGCCAATGCGTGGAGGCGCAGAAGATGGGGTGGGAATGCCTCTTAGAAAGCGGCTGCGAGATGGAAGAGCCATCTTCAGCGTGCATGCAGGCCTTCCAGGACTCGGGTAATTATTGCTCTGTCTCACCGGGCTGAGGTGAGCGGCGATTAGAATTGGTCGAGGAGTTCTTGGGCCCACTGGCGGACGATGGTCTGTTCCGGTGGGCCTTTTTTTGAGTCGTCCGGGTCGTGGTCGACGATGGTTTGAAGGCGTTGCTGGCGGGCGTCGTCATCGTCCTCGAAGGGGTGTAGGTGCACGGCCATGAGCAAGTGGGTCCAGGGGGTGTCGGGATCGACCTGTAGGCTTTGAGCGAAGGCCTGGGAGCTCTTGTCGGCGTTTTTGTTGAAGGGGCGGGTGATATGCCGGACGCCGAAATAGAGATGGGGGGCGCCTTGGTGGATGTCCGGAGAGCGCTGCTGGAGGTGCTCCATGATGGCGTCGGTGATGGGGGCGGCCTGAACCTGGGCGGTGGTGGTGGAGCTATGGGCGCGGAGGTCGCGGGCCTTGGCGTAGAGAAGGAGGGCCGGTAGCGCAGCGTCGTCGAGCTCGCCAAAGTATCTGTCGAGGTTCTGGAGTTCGTCGTAGGTCAGATCGTCGACCAGGGGGGAGCTGTGGAGCTCCAAGGCCTCAAGGGCGTGCTCTTCGGCGAGGGCGGCGCGGTCGGCGACGGCGTCGTCGTCTTTGACGGCGGGAGATGAGGGCAGGTGAAAGCGAGCGGCCAGAAAATGAGCCTCGGCGAGGCCCTGGTGGGCCAGGGAGAGGGATGCGTGGCGGTCGTCGGTGGCGTCCAAGGCCTTGTGGATGGCCCGTTCCCAGAGGTCGATGGCGGCGTCGATGTCCTGGAGGTCCTGGCGGTCGTCGAAGGTTTGCTGGGCCTCGGTGAGGAGGGGCTCGACGGGATCTGGCTCAGGCTCCGGTGCGGGCTCTTGAGAGAGCTGTTGGGCGTCGTCGGGCTCGTCGCCGTTGGGGGTGGAGCAGGCGACGAGAGAGAAAATAAGGAGGAGGCCGGCGATTCGGTAAGCGTTCATGCGGTGGCTCGATACAAGGGGAAAAGTTTGCGCGGTGGCGATTAGCCCTCATTGTGAGGCCCATGGAATGAGCGTTCAACTGGAAATGATTGGAAGCGGAGAGCGACGATGCCAGAGTTCAATGAAATATCGGAATTGGCCAAGGCGTGGCTGGCGACGGAGGGGCTGTTTTTATTGCGCAATCTGGTGGTATTCGCCCTGATCTTGTTGGCGGGATATCTGACCTCCAAGGTGGCGCGTCGAGCGGTGATGACGGGGCTCGATAAATCGCATCTTGCGCCGTCGCCATTGTTTAAGCAGTTCGTGGTCAATGTGGCGAGCAAGGCCATCATGCTGGTGGCGTTGATCGCGGCGCTGGGCAACCTGGGGGTGGATACGGCGGCGTTGGTGGCGGGGTTGGGGGTGTCGGGGCTGGTTTTGGGGTTTGCGTTGCAGGATACCCTGTCGAATTTCGCGTCGGGGATGATGATCTTGTTGTACCAGCCGTTTGATGTGGGTGATTTTGTGGAGGTGGACTCGACGCTGGGAAAGGTCAAGGATCTGACGCTGGTGTCGACGATCTTGCATACGCCGGATAATAAGGTGGTGACGTTTCCCAACTCCAAGGTGTGGGGCAATGCCATCACGAATTTTACGGCGTCGGGCACGCGCCGTGTGGATCTCAATGTGGGGGTGGCCTACGACAGCGACGTGGACGAGGTGATGGAGATCTTTTTTGATATTCTCGACGAATGCGACACGGTGCTCGACGATCCGGAGCCCGTGGTGTGGATGATGGATCTGGGGGATAGCTCGCTGGATTTCAGCGTGCGGGGTTGGGTGACGGTGGACGATTTTTGGCCGACACGCTCGGAGTTGTTGAGGCGCCTCAAATACGAGTTGGACGGCGCGGAGGTGACGATTCCGTTTCCTCAACGAGAGCTCTGGCTCAATGAAGTGGCGTCGGAAGGGTCGTCGGAGGGGTCGTCGTGAGCGGAGGCGGAGTCGTCGTCTTTGGTGGAGGCCAGGAAGAGGGAGAGGGCGGCGACGAGAAGGGCGGAGGCGCCCAATAACTCCAGGGATTCCTCGTAGAGGCGGTCCATAAAATAAAAGCCCAGGGGCTCGCCGTCGAGTTGGTAGAGGATGGATTGGACGTGGCGGTACTGCTCCTCGGTGTGGCCGCCGTCCAAGAATAGAAAGTCGCAGATGACTTGACCAACGAGGGTGTAGAGGTCGTCGCGGTCCGGGTGCAGCGAACGAAAAGCACTTCCGAGCCAGGAGGAGCTGACGGCGATGGCGTAGAAGACGTAGCCCGAAAGGAGGTAGCGTCGCACCCGGGGAAAGCGCCAATAAGCGCGGCGATGGGCCACCAGGGCCAGCATCATCACAGCGCCGATCATGGCAAAGTAGGCCAATTCGACGAAGGTACCGACGTAGCCGTAGCCGCCCTCGCCGAATATGGCGCCCAGGTCGGTGCGGAGGATGTGTCGGGGATCGGCGACGTCCTCGATGAGCATGAGGACGAGGCCGGCGGTGATGAGGATGCTGAATTCGTAAATGGCCGAGTCCTGACGCTGATGGGCGGCGCCGGCGGTCATCAAAAAGAGAGCAATAGTGGCGCTGAGGAAGGCCCATTGTAGAGGGTTTTCGATAGGGATTTCGAACCAGTGCCACCAGAAAAATAAGTGGAGTTCGTCTGGGGTGGTACCACCGCTATAAATCCATTCGGAGCGCATATGGCCGGGGTCGGTGACGTCGATGAAAAGAACGATGCCTATGGATGCGATGACGAAGATGAGCGTCGTGTAGAATATAAGATGGGGCGCCGACTTGAGGCGTTCACGAAGGCGATCGACCATGGTTAGGATCCGTTGCCAGGGGCATCCATCGGCGGGCGATGGTGAGGTCGCGGTGAGAGATGGCCAGTTGGAGCATGGAATCTACCACGAAGGCGTAAAGCTTGTCAGCCGTGTCGGGGCGGGGGGCGGAGAGGGCTCGGGTGGCGAAGGGACGAGCCAGGGTGGGTTGATCCATGGCGAAGAGGTGGGCGGCCAGTTGCCACCAGCCAAAGGAAGGCGTGGGGCCCAGGCGTGCATAGCGGGAGGCGATGGTGGTCAGGGGAGGGAGGTGATCCGAGGTCAATGGAGGGCGGTCCTCGATGAGACGAGCAAAGAAGAGGGCTACGGGGCGGGAGGCGGCGCCGTCGCCGGAGGTATCCAGGGCCTCCAGGGCGTCGGCCAGGCGGGTCAGCAGGGCCGGTGGGGGAGGGGTGGTGTCGTCGGTGCTGTGGAGAAGCTGGGCGACGGCGTCAGCGATGGGGAAGCGCTGGCTGCGACGCTGGCGGGCGGGAAGGGAGTCATCGCCGGGGTAGGCGCGGTGCCATCCGGCGTGGAGGAGCTGGAGGCGTTGAAAGAGGGGCGTCCAGGTGGGGTCGTCGTCCAGTGGGCGGAGCTCGTCGAGGGCCTGAGGGAGGCCGTCAAAGCCATGATCGCTGAGGTCGTGGAGGCGGCGACGAGCGTCCAGGAATTGGCGCCACGGCGGGCGGTCCTGGGGGATGAAGAGGGTGTCGATGAGTTCGCGAAGGCGATGAGACTCCGCCGGTGGGAGGTCGAGGCTGGCGAATTTAAAGACGGCGGCCGCCGTGTCGTGGAGGCGCCGATCGGAGAGGTCGCCATAGCCCGGCTGGGCAGTGCTTCGGGCGCGGTGAATGTCCAGGAGGATGTCCATGGCTCGCAGGCGGTCTGTCCAGTGGGGGCAGGAGGCCAGGGCGAGGGCCATGTGGAGTTGGTCTCGGGGGGCGAGGCGAGACCAGGTCAGAGAGGTCAATAGGGAGCGGCCACGTCGACGGTGGTCGCCGGTGGCGATGAGGTGGGAGGCCAGGCGAAGTTGAAGGTGGTCCACCCAGGGTGTGGCGTTGAGGTGGCGGGCCCGGCGAAGGGCCTCTTCCAGGTCGGCGGTGGTGGCCGCGGCGTCACGGTGGTCGGCGGGGCGAAAATGAGCGGCGATATAGGGGCCCAGGGGAGAGTCTGGGAGGGCATCGGCGAGCCAGCGACCGAGGGTGACCATGGACGCCGGGTCGACGTCATCGCTGAGGTCGGCCAGGGCTTGTAGCCATCGGGGGGCGACGAGTCGGTCGCCGAAGAAGGGGATGGCGAAGTGATCCAAGAAGGCCCGGTATTCGGCGGGATCGTCGAGGTGAGGCAGAAGTGAGGTGGCGGTGACGATGAGGTCCATCCACAGGGTGGGATCGGCGATGCGATCGGTGGCCCACTGGGCGGCGTCGATGACCCCGGCGAGGGCGCGAGACCACTGCCCGGCGTCGATGTGTTTTTGGATGCGCCGTTGGAAGCGCTCGAAGCGGCGTCGTTGCCAGCGTTGGCTGAGGCTCATGGGGAGTCTCCGGGGTTGGGTAGGCCCAGGGAGTGAAGGTTGGTGAGGCGATCGTCGAGGCGGTCCAGGCGGTGGTGGATGGTCTGCAGTGACGAGGGCGAGGAGAGGCCGGGGAGTTTATGCTGAAGGGCGTCCAATTCGTCCATGAGGTCTTGAAGGCGGCGGCGCTGCATATGGCGCTCACGGGGGTGATCGGAGAGGGGGAAGGCGCGCAGGCGGCGCTGCAGGTGTTGCAGCCGCAGGCGGGCGCTGTCGGAGAGCATCTGGGCGTGTCGCTGAGGGTCGCGCCGGCGAAAGAGGGCCTCGTCGTGGGCGACGCTCTCGAAGGTGGCCTGGATGCGGTCGGCGACGTCTCGCCAGGAGGCGTCGTCGGCGGACCAGGCGCGATCGAGCTGTTGGCGAAGATCGTCCAGGTGTTGGCGCCATTGGTCGAGGCTGCGGTTTAGAGGGGGCTGGGATCGGGCGAAGACCAGGCGGCGGATGCGGTCAAGGAGGGCCGTGAGACGATGGCGGCCGGGGGTGCGGCCGGGGCGGGGGCGATATTCGTCGACCAGACGCTGGAGGCGGCGCGCCAACACCTGGAGGCGGTCCGGATCCTGGGTGAGGGCGGCCTGGAGGCCGGCGATGAGGGTTTGACGGCGACGACGAAAGCGCTGGGCCTCGGCACCCCAGAGGTGTTCGTCGAGGTCGGCGCTGAGATCAATGAGGCCCTCGATGGTGTCCCAGTCCAGAGTCTTGGGAGCTTTGGGACGCTCAATCGTCAGGGAGAATTCCCGATCGCCGAGTTGACCAAAGGCCTTGAGGTGCATGGCCTGATCGATGTCGACAACGAGCTCGATGGGGTCACCTGGCGTCGACGAAGTAGGGCGATCGAGGACGATGGTCTTGATGGGGAGGTGGTGTTGAAAGAGTCGAAGGACGACGGCTTCAGACTCGTCACCGACGCGGAGACGGGTGCGCGAACGGGTGGGAAGGTGGGTGCCCTGGGGGATGATGATCTGGCGGCGCGGGCGATCGCTGTCCTGGACCTCGATGGAGATGTTCTTGGAGACGACGGCGGGGTTGCTGAGCGTAAGCGCTGGCGGTGGCGGGGCGTCGTCGGAGCGGCGGGGAAGCCATAGATCGATGGGCCCGAGGTCGTCTTGATCGGGGCTCGTGAGATAGGCCAGAAGGTGGGAGGTCTGTGGCGTTCGGCCAACCTCGTCGGGGAGATCGTCGACGGCAAAGCGGGGCGGTGAGCTGGAGCGATCGAGGGGATGCTGAGCGATGGTGTCGTCGCCGGCGTCGGTGGTGGGGGCGTCGGCGTAGGTCAGGCGAAGGGTGTGCGGGTCGGCGTCGTCGAGGTCCTGGAGCCGGCCGATGAGGAGATCGTCGCCGTCGCCGGGGAGGTCGGTGATGGCGACGGTGGCTCGGGGGTGGCGAAATTGGAGGGGGGCCACGGCGGCGGCGTGGAGGGCGGCGCCTCGGGCGACGGCCGTTTGAGGGTGGGCGTCGATGATGTCGCCGGCATCGAGGTCCAGGCGAGGGGCCAGCCGGTTTGCCAGGGTGTTCTGAACGGCGGGCATCCGCGTGGAGCCACCGACGAGGAAGATGGCGTTGACGTCGGAGGGGGAGAGGTCATGGCGCTGAGCGGCGAGGTGGAGAGCGTGCTCACAGCTCTGGAGGGTGCTGTCCAGGAGGTCGTCGATGGCGTCGGCCAGATCGCTTTGGCATAGCTCCAGATGGAGGTGGATGGGGCGTCCGTCGTGATCGGTGATGAGGTCGTCATGCTGGAGGCGAATGGAGGGGCGATCGGTGAGGGCCTCCTTGGCCTCGCGGGCCAGGGGCTGGAGGAGGCGGAAGGCGTCGGCGTCGACGGGATGGTCGAGGTTGGGGCGAAGGTTGGCGCCGTCGTCGATGAGGCGCTGGCGGATGAGGGCGGCGAGGCGGCGGTCGAAGTCATCGCCGCCGAGGTGGTTGTCCCCGGCGATGCTCAGGACCTGATATTCGCCGAAGAGGGAGCGCAGGATGGTGACGTCGAAGGTACCTCCGCCGAGGTCGTAGATGAGGTAAGTGCCGTCGCCCAGGCGCTGGTGCCAGCAGTGGTAGATGGCGGCGGCCGTGGGTTCTTGGAGGAGGCCAACGACGTCCAGGCCGGCGAGGTGTCCGGCGCGGCGGGTGGCCTCGATCTGGGGCGCATCGAAGTAGGCGGGGACGGTGATCACGGCCCGAGTGGCCCGGCCATCCAGGGGCCAGGGGCGGTCGTCGAGGTGGGATTGCATGGCGGCCGCGATGGCGGCCAAGATGATCGCCGAGCCCTCGGTGGCGTCGATATCATCGGTCTCCGGGAGGGGCATGTGGCGGCCGATGCGGCGTTTGATGGAGCCAATAAGTGGGGTGTCCTCTGAAGCGTTCAGAGCGTCGCGGCCGGCGCGCCACCTTCCATCGGCGGTCTGGCGCAGCACGGAGGGCATGGTGTGGTGGCCAGGATCCGTGGTGGCCAAGCGGGGCTCGTCGTCGCCGGGGGTGAGGATGGCGGCGGCGCTCTGGGTGGTGCCGAGGTCGATACCGAAGGGGGGAAAGAAGGTCATGTGTCCTCCCCGAGGTCGGGGTGTGGGGGATGGCGCCGGAGGTGGGGCGGCAAAAAGGGTGGCGTCAGATCGAGGTCCACGGCCCGGAGTGTCGGTAAAATGAGAGCGTCGCTAAGGGTGGGCGTGGGAGGGGTCAACTGGGGGGCCTGGGGATCGATGAGTTCGTCGAGGGCGTTCCAGGGATCGTCGGGGCGGTCATTGGAGAGGGGGGGCGGCGTGAGTAGCACCCAGCGGGCGCGGAACGCGGCGTCGGACACGAGGCGTCGCCAATCCTCTCGGAGTTGTTGTACCTCATCGTCTGGCAGTTGCCTGGCACGGGTGCGAAGGGATCGGGTGAGATCCTCGGTGGATGCGCTGGGATCGAGGTCCCATCGCTCGAAGGGGTT
>CAZMJS010000048.1:14257-26781 GCA_964566695.1 uncultured Bradymonadales bacterium | reverse complement strand
TCCTGGGCGACGAGAAAGGGGACGTGATCGGGGTTGAGAAACCACTCCAGGCCAAGGGTCAGTTTTTCCATGTGTATGCTCCGGTATTCACAAGTTCGGTAATTGGATGGGGGTGGTGAAACCGGAGGGAGAGCGCGCGCCACGGCACGCCTTTTGTCGGAAGCTTTCCTACGCCGGCATCAACCGGATCAGGTTCCAAGGGTATCTCTCGGTCCCAGGTCACTGGGACACCCCTAGCCTCACCGCTGGAGAGCCTAATGAGGATCTGCGGTGAAGTGAAGCGCCGGCCGCCACCGCCGTGGCCGCCAATAATACCTCTGCGCCGGTCCAGCAATTCGACCTCCGCTTCGATCGCACCTTCCACTACGTCATCTACGACCACCCCAGCGATTCCATCTTGTTTATGGGCCGCGTCGACGACCCCCAATGAGGCTTCGAGGCCGGCGATGATCGTCGCCGGCCTCCAAGAACCTCAGATGATTCTGTACATCTCCCCTCTAATCGCCTTTTGTACCCTCTAATAGACGGCGGTTCGATAAACCCCGGACCGTCGTCGCCCTTTTGAGAACCTCAGAGGTTGGCGTACCTGCGTTTATTAGAGGGTAAGAACTACAATTTAGGGGGAGGCTTTCTGCACCGCCGAGGTACGCGGGGAGACTCATGAGGCATCGGTTCGACTTAGAATCACCGACGCAATATGAACGACCACCGCACCGCCCATCAGCACCCAGGCCATGAGACCGAGTCCTCGGGACTCAGTCGGCGGCGTGATGGCGTCCAACTCATAATACATCGAGAAATTGGGCATGACCGTCTCCTGAATCCGCACGTCCAATCCCACCACGGAGACCAGGCCCAGCAGGAAAAGGATCACCACCAGATCGGTGAGCACGGAGGGTCGCAGCCTGGCCCCGGGGATCAGGAGACGGGCCAACCTCGTGGTTTGAGGCGAAAACCGGCCGATGACCACGCCGATGGCAAAGATAAAGGCGTGGGGGATGAGCAGTAGAAGCCAGCGCACCATATGGCGGCCATCTAACCCATCGGACTCGCTCCACTGCCCGTCGCGATCGAGTATATCGAATATGGGGTCATATAATTTGCCCTGTTTTACCAGATCCAATTGGTGCTGATAGGCGTCTTCTCGATACGCCTGGTGGATGAGGATACAGAGATTCTCCTTGTCGGACAGGTGTGCGCCCTGGGTGAATGCATCTTGTTCGGCTCGCGCCAGGTCCAGCAATTCATCGCGCTGCGCAGAGGGGTGAAGGGACTCCAGGGTGTCTTCCACCACCGGCGATGCCAGCCCGTCGTCCACCAACGCCAAGGGCGCATCGGCCAGGTTGGCGATGACGTCAGACTGGGCGACCACAAAGATGGGCACGGCGATCATCGCCACCAGCACCAGTGCGAGGCCGGCGAAATCGTAGACCTTGAGGAGGGGCAAGGGATTGGAGTCGTCACGGCCGGCGGCCTCGATATCCCTTCGGCGCGCGCGGCCGCCGCGCAGGCCGACGAGAAATGAGAGCAGGATCAAGGCCAGGCTGGAGGCAAAGATCACCCATAGGCCGCGATCGAGCATCAATGCTTGCCGGTCTTCGGGGCCCAGCATTCCGCAGCCTTGCTCCAGATTGGTCTGCGCCCGCTCGCGCCAGGTGTCGGCCAATTGCGCTTCGCCGCGCTCTTCAAACCAATCGGCGAGGGCGGACCAGCCCCGATGAGCGCCCTCGGCGTAGGGAAATAGCCGGGCGTATCGCCCGGCCAATCGGTGGACCTGCTCACTATCCTCCGCGGCCAGCGCAGCCCTCAGAGATGACCCGGCGTGATCGCCGGAGCTGGGCATCAATATCATCGTCATTCGCACCAACGAGGTAAGGCGCTCTGGAGCAATGCCGGCCTCCCGCACTTTGTCGTATCCACGGTCGAAGGCCGCCTGCCCCTGCTCATGGGCCCCGGCGTCTTCCAGACGGGTGGAGACGTCCAATAGATCGCGCCACACCGCGTCGCTCTCGGCAGCCCTCTGGAAGGCCTGGGCCGCCCGCTGCTCGTCGCCCAGGTGCGTCCACATTTCACCGATATACCACGGATAATAGGGATTGGTCGGATCCCGTTCATAGGCCTTTTGGAGACGCTCAATGATGCGGTGGATCCGCTCATCTTCCACATCCTCCGCTCCCCTGAGCTCTCCGAGCTTCCATCGAAGCTTCTCCTCATCTTCTACGTCCCCCTGCACCACGCTGTGGAAGACGCCAGAACTATCGTGGAGCGCGGCGAAGGAGCTGACCCTGGGATCGCTCCAGGCCGTCTGGGGTGGCGGTGCCCCGTCGATATGGTAGCGCACGTGATGGGTGCGCTCCGTCGTCCAGTCGGCGTCGAAAAAGAGCAACTGGATCTGGAGCGCATCGTCGCCCTGTGGCGCGATTTCGTCGATGGCCGCTGGAAACCGCACCCTGCGGGACACGGCGCCCCGCTCGGTGTCCAACTCCAGCAAATCGGCGCGCACGGCGTAAAAGACTCGCCCGCCGACCTCCACGGGGCCCTGGGGCTTAAATACCTCGTTCTCTACCCGATGGGCCTCGTCGGATAGCGTCAACTCATCGGCATCGTCCAAGAGCCCGGGGGCGTCTTCCTTAAATTCCTCGACATCGCCCCAGGTCGCCGGGTGGAGGATCTGCCACTGGTGCTCGCCGTGCTCATCGACGCATTGAACGCCAGCCGCAAAGGCCTCGATTCGGCAGTCATCGGTCTCCACAGATGGAGTGGCAGCGGCCGACGTGGGGGCCCATCCCACAAGAGCGACCAGCAGCGTGACCAGGATTTTCAATACACCCATCATTCGTTCCTCGTCGGCGTCGACGGCATCCAGCTTCATGCTCATTGGTGGTGTGCGGATGCCCAGCCTAACGCCTCCCCCATCATTTCACTAGTTTGGGTGCTTGGGACACGCCGACGAAAACGAAGACCAATGAGATGACTCCCCACCATGGCGCTGGAATCGATACGAGTTCTGGCTATCGTGGCCTGCTCCACAGACCACGAGGAGTCCCCCAAAAACATCGACGAAGGAGATGGCGAAACCAACGGCGAGAACGCTGACCCGGGAGATAACGAAGTCTTGGAATCTCAGGGCGAGGCCGTGGCCTCGGCCGCCACGCCCCTGAGCGATGACTTCATCCTCGCTGGTCGGTGGTGCCCGGATATGAGCTAAAGAGGCCGATGACGTCTTCCAGGGAAGTCTCTTCTGACAACCTTGAGCAGGGGCTCCATGGGGGAGCCCCGGAAGCGGCGGCCCATCAAAAAGCGGCCGTCGCCTCGCTGCAGCAATTGTCTTGGATGCACGACAAATACTCCGAGTCATCCTCGATTTGGTCGCAATTAGCACTGGTTTCGCACGTCTCGAAATCTTCAGCGGCATCCGCGCAGGCGTCGGAGACGCCGCAGACGTCTTCGTAGCATTCCTGACCGCATTGGGCGCAGGCCACGGGGTCGAGGCCCCCCCCGCAATCGGGATCCTCGAAGACACAATCGAGTTGGCACTGCGACATGCACTCGGCATAGGGGCAACAGGCGCCGTCGGTCGTGACGCATCCACCATCCCAGCCGCAGGTCTGACCATTATTATCCGGTTGGCCGTTGGTGGGAGGCGTGGACTCCTCTTCGCAATGAAGGGGCTCAGCAAATCCGGCGACAACGATATCGAAGGAGCCCGAAAGGGTCCGGGTGGCGCCCGTCAGACTATCCTCCAAATAGATGTCATCAAACGTGCCCCGGGCCCGATCTCCCATGGACTGGGGGCAGGTCTGGAGGGTGATGGCTCCACCTCCGTCATTCGTCGTCTCATAGATCGACGCTGTCGTGGCATCCACCAAGTCGAGGTAGGTCCCGGACATCGGGGCGCTGACCTCGAAGGTGCCAGGTGCTGGATTGTCTTCCGAGGTTTCCACGGTGGCGTTGATGACGGTTCCACCATCGGTCATTAGGACCATGTCGAGGATGCCGTCGGCCGTGGAAGCGCTAAATAGGAAGCCCTCTCCGGGCATGGGCGAGGCGTCGGTGTCGGCACCGACGTCGTCGTCATCGATGGAGCCACTATCGCTCCAGGTGCTTCCGTCATCGGCTTCCGTCTCGGCATCCACCACGCTGACGCCCTCTTGCGTGCCGTTTCCTCCATTTACACCGTTATCATCGTCATCGCTGCATGCGACGCTCAACGCCAGCGCGGCAGCCAGCACGGCGACCAGGGAGCTGCGATAACTGAAATGTCCTAGAATCTTCATGCTCAATACCTCAGAAAGAAGAGTGGAGTGTC
Source organism: uncultured Bradymonadales bacterium (assembly GCA_964566695.1). GTDB lineage: Bacteria > Myxococcota_A > Bradymonadia > Bradymonadales > Bradymonadaceae > SLJM01. Next base: position 22,472 of record CAZMJS010000048.1, on the reverse strand, counting down.
GACAGCCCACTTGGTTTGTGGGCAGGCTTGATACGACCCACAGTAAGTGAATATTCACTCACATACGCAGAGATGGTCAACCTAGACCCTTCCTTATCGGTGTCAAGCACCTGAAACCGGGGAGCCCATTGAATACAGCGCCGCCGGAGTACGTCCCCCCATCTCCCAGGACATGATTGGGGACCCCTTCATGGTGCGAACGATGATAATGAGATCAGCGGACGAGGATGAAATATGCGGCTAAGTACCCACTATGCGATTTGGATGACGGTCACCGCACTGGTGGCGTCGGTGGCCTGTTCATCGCCCTCCCCGGCGGACGACGAGGTACCGACCGATGAGGAGCCCTCCACGGCCAGTGGCGACGCAGCCGGTGATGAGACTGACGAGCCAAAGGCCCCGGAGGACTGGGACGAGGGACCTGAGCCGCAGTAGATCTGCTTTGAGCCCGGAACTGGCGACGATCGCCCGGCCATCAACCGGGTGATCATGGACGCCGAGCCGCGCTGATCGCTTTTGGTGTTGACTCTGCTCCGACCGCGTCAACTATTGCTGAACAGGTAATGAACACCAAACCCGGTGTTCACCAACACCTGCCACTTCAGCGGGCCATGCTATGAGCAGTGTCATTGCACAACCAGGCGATCTTGGGACCATTACCGTCGCCATCATCGGCGCCGGTCCGGCCGGTCGCGTCCTCGGCGCTCACCTGGCTAAAAGAGGGGTGGCTACGGCCATTGTCGATCCCGATCCCGGGCGCCCCTGGCCCAATACCTATGGCATCTGGCTCGACGAGATTCCCGACGAGGGATTTGATATTCCGCTGTCGCATATCTTTGAGGACCCAAGGGTTCACCTCCCGAAGCGCTCCCTCAACCTGGGTCGCACCTACGGACTCATCGACCGGCAGGCGCTACAGCGTGCGTTGGATCAGACCATCGTCCAGAGCGCCCGAGCTCACCTCGTGGAGGGTCGCGTCCAAGGGGTACGTCACGAGATTGAGTCGTCGACCATCGACCTGGAGGGTGGCGCATCCATCGAGGCCGCCATCGTCATCGACGCCAGCGGCGGTAAAGGCGGGTTCGTTCGCTCCACGGACGATACAGAGCCGGGCTACCAGCGGGCCTTTGGTATCGAGGCCCGGCTCTCGGAGTCACCCTTTGATGGGGAGTCCATGTCCTTGATGGACTATCGCCCCATTGAACAGGGCCCGCCCTCCCCGTCGCCCACCTTCCTCTACGCCATGGACCTCGGCGATGGGCGTTATTTCGTGGAGGAAACGGTCTTGGTGGAGGAGGAACCGACGGCCATGAAACTGCTGGAGGAACGCCTCTACGCCCGACTGGAGGAGCGAGGCGTGGAGGTGCTGGAGGTCTTGTCCGAGGAGCGCTGCCACATCCCTATGGGCACGTCCCTGCCCGATTTTTCGCAACCCATGCTGGCCTTCGGCGCCGCCGCCGGTTTCGTCCACCCCTCGACGGGCTATCAAATCGGGCGCATGCTCCACGACGCCGGCCCGCTGGCCGAGATCATCGCCGATGGATTCGAGCATCGAGAGTCGCGAAAGGCCATCGCCCGCCGTGGGTGGTCTGCGATCTGGCCCCAGCCGCTGATGCGGGCCAGAAAGTTACTGGTCTTCGGCCGCGACGTTCTTACAAAGTTGGATGAAGCAAGGCTAAGCTCGTTCTTCGATACCTTCTTTGGACTCCCCGACGAGCAGTGGCGGGATTTTATGAGCGGAACCGCGGCCCATACGGCGGTGGCCTCTACCATGTGGCAATTCTTCACGGAGGCGGGCATGGATATGCGGCGCCAATTAATGCGCCGCGGTGTCATGGGCAGCCCACAAATCTTGCAGGCCTTCAACCCCCTCTATGGACGAGGAGGGCCCGATGGCTGACGCCCTTCACCCCAACCGCTGGAACCTCAAGGGCATCGCCGCAGCCACCACTATTTTGCTGGCTTGGGCGACGCTTTTGAGCTTCACGGTGACCCATGAGCAGGCCTGGGCCTGGTGGACCCTTCCGGCCATGGCCCTGCAGACCTTTTTATATACCGGGCTATTCATCACGGCCCACGACGCCATGCACGGCACGATTAGCCCGGATTACCCGCGGATCAACCGCTTCTTCGGCGCCCTGGCGGTGGGCCTCTATGCCCTCTTTTCCTTTAAGCGCCTCAACGAGGCCCATTGGGAGCACCACGAACACCCGGCCAGCGAAGACGATCCAGACTTTCATAATGGCCATCCTCACCCGGTGCGCTGGTATCTAGACTTTATGATTCACTACCTCTCGGTGTGGCAGATCCTGGCCATGGCCATCATCTTTAATGCGCTGCAATACGGCGTGGGCCTTACAGCTACCAACTTGGTACTCTTCTGGATCGTGCCCTCTCTGCTCAGCACCTGGCAGCTCTTCTACTTCGGCACCGTGCTACCTCACCGAGAGCCCGACGAGGGCTACGCCGACGAGCATCGCGCCTCGAGCAACGATTTTAGCCCCCTGGTCTCATTTTTGACCTGTTATCACTTTGGTTATCACTGGGAACACCACGAGCGTCCCGACATCCCCTGGTGGGCACTGCCCCGTTTTCGGCGCCGTCGCCTTCAATCTATGAGGACTTCATCATGATGTATCAAGAGCAACCCTCGGATCTCCCCGCCATCGTCATCGGTTCCGGCTTTGGCGGCCTCAGCGCCGCCATCCGCCTGCGAGCCATGGGCCATGAGGTCATTTTATTGGAGGCCCGCGACGAACCGGGCGGACGGGCCAGCGTCGTCGAGAAGGACGGCTATACCTTTGATACGGGGCCCACGGTGATCACGGCGCCCTACCTCTTCGAAGAGCTCTTCGAGATGGTGGATCGCGACATCGACGACTACCTGAATTTTACGCCGGTGGATCCCTTCTATCGGGTAACCTTTCCAGACGGCGAGTACTTCGACTACGTGGGCGACGAGGAGCGCCTGCTGGCCCAGATCGAGCGATTTAACCCCGACGATGTGGAGGGCTATAAGAAGCTCGCCGCCCACGCCCAACGCATCTTTGAGGTGGGCTATGAGGAGCTGGCGGACCAGCCCTTTGACTCCCTGATGGATATGCTGCGCGTGGTGCCCGACATGATCCGCCTGGGCAATTACCGCTCCGTCTATAGCCTGGTGGCCAAGTACATCAAAGACGATCGGCTGCGCCAGGTGTTTACCTTCCAGCCCCTACTGGTGGGCGGAAACCCCTTCAACGTGACCTCCATCTATCTGCTTATCCACTGGCTGGAGCGAAAATGGGGCGTCCACTTCGCCATGGGCGGCACGACGGCCATCGTCAACGCCATGTGGCAGCTTCTGGAGGAGATCGGCGTGGAGCTCCACCTGAGTACTCCGGTGGAGACCATCGACGTCGGCGACGACGGAGTCGAAGCGGTCGTCACGGAATCGGGTGAGCGCATCCCATGCCAATTTGTGGTCTCCAACGCCGACCCCTCCTTTACCTACCGCGAGATGATCGATCCCCGGCACCGGAGCCGAAATAGCGACGGCCGCGTAGGTCGCGTCAAGCAGTCGATGGGCCTCTTCGTCGGCTTCTTCGGCACGGATCGGCCCTACGAGGACATCAAGCATCACACCATCGTCCTCGGCCCGCGCTATAAGGGATTGCTCAACGATATCTTTAATAAAAAGATCTTGGCCGACGACTTCTCCCTCTATCTGCATCGGCCGACGGCCACCGACGAGAGCCTGGCCCCCGAGGGTCATGGCGCATTTTATGTGCTGTCACCGGTGCCCAATAACGAGAGCGGCATCGACTGGTCGGAGAAGGGTGACGAGTATATGGAGCGCATCGTGGCGCACCTGGAGGAGCGCCACATGCCGGGGCTTCGGGAGTCCATCACCACCCAGTTTTGGCACACCCCGGATTATTTCCAGGAAGAGCTTCGCTCGGTGGCCGGCGCTGGCTTTGGCCCGGAGCCCCGCCTTAGCCAATCGGCCTGGTTTCGCTACCACAACCGCTCGGAGGACGTGGACGGGCTGTATTTTGTGGGCGCCGGCGTTCACCCGGGCGCCGGCCTTCCGGGGGTCATCACCTCCGCCAAGGTCATGGAGAAGCTCGTCCCCGCCGCCGCGACCGAAGAGGTACCATGAGCACAGAGCCCTCCACAGATTTGGTGCCCGCAAAGCACGGCGGTGATCTGGTGGCCCATAGCACGGAAGTGCTGGCTCACCACTCCAAGTCCTTTCGCCTGGCCTCCTACTTTTTGCCGCGCCAGAGCCGACAGGACGCCGCCGTGCTCTACGCCGTATGTCGCCTTATCGACGACCTGGCCGACGAGGCCGACGATATGGAGGAGGCATCGGAACACCTTCGCCTGCTCCGTCTGGAGATCGCCGGCGAACGGCCGCCGAGGCCGCTGATCGACGAATTTTTGAGCGTCGCCGACCGGCGAGAGATGGACCTCTCCTTTGCGCTGGAGCTCATCCAGGGCGTGGAGTCCGACCTCGACGAGGTGATCTTTGAGAGCGATGAGCGCCTGCTTCGCTACTGCTACCGCGTGGCCGGGACGGTGGGGTTGATGATGTGCGCCGTACTGGGCGTCGACAACCACCAGGGGCTGGCTCACGCCATCGACCTGGGCGTGGCCATGCAGATCACCAATATCTGTCGCGATGTGCTGGAGGATGCGCAGCGCGGGCGGGTCTACCTGCCGGCGGCCCGCCTGGAGGAGGTCGGTGTCCAGCCACAGCAACTGCTCGCCGGGGAGGTCACCAGCGAGGATATCGCCCCCGTGGTCAACGACCTGCTGGATCTGGCTGAACGCTATTACGAGAGCGCCGACAAGGGTATGCGCTATATCCCGGCGCGTGCTCGCCTGGCCATCATCATCGCCAGCCGGGTCTACCGGGCCATCGGCCTCAAACTTCGGTGGCGGGGAACGCCCGTCTTAGAGGGACGCACCGTGGTCTCTCTGCCGGCCAAATGCCTGTGGGTCTTTGTCGCCCTATTTCAATGGGTCCGCCTGAGCCTTCCGGGCTCCACCGAACCGGGCCATGAAGAGCAGCTTCACCAACCGCTGCGCGGACTTCCGGGAGTGCAATCATGATGCGAAGCACCGACCAAGCCCCGACGGATCACCTCCTGGAGCTATCTCCATCGGGATCCGGCATCTCGCCGCGTCTGTTGGAGGCTCGCGGCGGCTTTTTGTGGTGGTATCTGGATCTGGTGGACCCCAAGGGCAACGGGCTGGTCCTCATCTGGAGCTATGGGCTGCCCTTTTTGCCGGGGTACGCCAGCGCCGCTCGCCGCGACGAGGCCCCTCGGGCCGCACAACGGCCGAGCCTGACATTGTCGACCTACCGGCAGGGGGAGCTGGACTTCTATCTCCTCCAGGAGTTTCACCCCGACGAGGTCCAATGGGAGCCCCATGACATGGGCGATACCTGGCGCTTTGCGGGCTCCATCATTCACAGCGACGCCGACGACCAATCCCGCAGCATCACGGTGGACCTGAAGCTCGACGTGCCCCAGCACGACCAACCCGTCGGATTTACCCTGGGCGCCATGGGCCCCGGGTGCCGCCTCCCCGATACCACCCACGACCCGAGCGTGAGGCGGGACGATAATCTCCCGGACCACGACTGGGTGCCTCTTTTGACGGGCCTCGATGCCAGCGCCACCTTGTCCGTGGACGGCATCAATCAATACTTTGACGGCCGCCTCTACCACGACCGAAATGGCGGGAAGCGCCCGCTCCACGACCTCGGTCTGCAGAGTTGGGCCTGGGGGCGAATCCCCCTGCCGGACCGCGACTTCATCTACTACGTGCTGGATGGCAAAGACGGCTCGTGTCAAACCCTTCTCTTAACCATCGGCCAAGACGGCACCATCAAGCGCCTGGAAGACGCCACCTTTAGCCGCGACAGCACATCGAAGAACCTGGGCGGCCTGACCTGGTGGCCCACCATGAGCGTCAGCGGGAGTATATTAACCCCTGGCGACATCTCCGAAATGGCGATCATTCACGACGACGTCGTCGATAGCGGCCCCTTCTACCTTCGCTCCGTGCCCACGGCGCGTCTGCCCGACGGTTCCACGTTTAGGGGCATCGCTGAATTCTGCGAGCCCGACCGCATCGACCTGGACCACCACCGCCCGCTGGTGCGCATGCGGGTGCACCAGCGCGGAGGCCGAAACTCGATGTGGCTCCCCCTGTTTACGGGACCGTCGACGGGCCGCGTTCAGCGCCTGGTCCAGTCCTGGCTTCCTCTATGAGGGCTTTATGACGCAGCGAATCGCCATCATCGGCGCCGGCATGGGTGGCCTGGCGGCCGCCCTCACCCTCTCCGATCGACCGGACCTCGAGGTCTCTGTCTTTGAGGCCGGCGACCGCCCCGGCGGTAAGATGGGCGTGGCCCATCACGAGGGCGTGCGCTTCGACACGGGGCCCAGCCTCTTGACCTTGCCCGATATATTGCGGGAGATCGCCGCCGAACGGGGGCACGACCTGGACGAGGAGCTGACCCTCTTTCGCCCAGATCCCGTGGCCCGCTATCGCTTTGCCGATGAATCTTCCTTCGAGGTCGGTGAAACCCTGGAGCATACGGCAGACTCCATCGCCCAACATCTGGGTGCGACGGCGTCGCGCCAATTCTACGATTTTATGGCCTACGCCCGCGACATCTGGGAGGCCGCCGCGCCCTATTTTGTCATGGGCCCGGCGCCGACCGTGCTCACCCCCTTTTCCATGGGGTTTAAGGCCATCCAGGCCTTTCGCAATATCGACTCCACCTCCACGATGGCCGACGCCATCACCAAGCGCGTCGACGATCCCCGCCTGCAGAGCGTCTTGCTGCGCTATGCCACGTTTAATGGCTCCGACCCTCGGGTGGCGCCGGCGACGCTCAATTGCATCACCTGGGTGGATCTGGGCATCGGCGGCTATGGCGTGGAGGGCGGCATCCACGAGATCGCCCTGGCGCTGGAGCGACTGGCTACCGGCGGGGGCGTGCGCTTTCACTACGATTCCCCCATCCGCCGTATCGAGCGCCACGGGGGCGGTTATGAGCTGCACCTCGACGGGCGGCGCGTCCAGGCCGACAAAGTGGTGGTCAACGCCGACGTTCGTCACCTGGTCGACGATCTATGGGCGGCGCCCACGCCCAAAAAGCTGGACACCTCCCAGCCGCTATCGACCTCGGGATTTAACCTCGTCCTCAAGGCCCGACGGCGACCGCCGGTACAGCGCGCCGCCCACGAAGTCCTCTTTCCCGACCGACCCTATATGGAGGAATTCGCCGACCTATTCGACCGCCACATCCCGCCCACAGAGCCCACGGTGTACCTATGCGCCAAGGAGAAGGCCCACCGCGCCCCGGGGTGGCCCGATCATGAGGCGCTATTTGTGATGGCCAACGCTCCCCCCTTTACAGAGGCGGCCAAACTGGTAAACTGGGAACGCTACGAGGAGTTGGTCCTGTGGCGATTAAGAGATCGGGACCTCATCGATGCCGACGATCAGGTCGTGTGGCGTCGCACCCCAGAGGGCCTGGCAGAGCGCTTCCCGGGAAGTCGCGGAAGCCTCTATGGCGCGGCCTCCAACTCCAAATTCGCAGCCTTTAAGCGTCCGCCCAATTCGGTGCCAGGCGTGTCGGGCCTCTACCTGGCCTCCGGCAGCGCCCACCCCGGAGGCGGCGTTCCACTCTGCCTTCAATCGGGCCGCCAGGCGGCCACTGAGTTGCTCGAGGACCTCTGACCGTGAACGACCACTCCGGCCCAATCACTTTCCTCGCGGCCCTTGTCCTGGTCCTCTCCCTGACAACTCCCATCAGCGCATCGCCGGCGACCGACGACGTCCCCGACCTATCGGGCACCTGGTCGGTGGACTATCAGACGACCGCCGTGACGGCGATTCCCATCGTCCGCGACTTTCACACCATCACGCGAGCCCGCCTGGTGGCCGATATCGACCAGGACGGCAAGGAACTTCGCATCACTACCCGGGTGTGCCAGTTGGACCTGGACAGCGATATGCGCATGGTGCGGCCCGTGGCCCCAAGAGCCTTTGGAGAGAGCTTGAGCGAAACCCGTCGGCGCGGCGAGCTGGTAAAAAATAACGATGACTGGGAGCTTCGTATCCACCCCGTTTGGGAGACCGTGGGCGTTCAGTTGGACGATCCCAGCGAGGGCAAACTGCCCACAGAGTCCGATGACCCGAGGGTGAT
>CAZMJS010000048.1:0-14157 GCA_964566695.1 uncultured Bradymonadales bacterium | reverse complement strand
TGGACGATCCCAGCGAGGGCAAACTGCCCACAGAGTCCGATGACCCGAGGGTGATCGACCAGGACCGCGACGGAAACCCGGGCTCCACCATCCTGGTGCGCGGCGCCCTGGACGCCGAGATTTACGTCACTCAGCGAAGCTGGGACCGCTGGCAGGGACGGATCGTCGATGAGGACACCATTCAGGGCACCCTTCGCTGGCATACGGAGCAGAGCATCGTCGGCGCCAGCCACCGAATCCTGCGACGCCAGCCGGAGGCGACGCCCCACCCCGACCCCGCCAAAAATATCTTTCGCATGACCCGAGTCACGAACTCCCCCCCCTGCTGAGTCGCTCAGGGATCGACCACTTCGGCCTCCAGACTCCACCGCCCGAGCCCCAATGACGGAGGGATTCGGAACTCCTCGGCGAATGCCTCACGACGGACATCTGCACGGCCTAGCTCCACGCGCCGCGAGCCATCGCCGCCGGAGGGCGATAGGTAGACCTCGACCTTCTGACCATCTTCCACGCCCGGCGCCTGGCCGACGATGAAGACCTCCCTGCCCCGAAATAATTCCCCATAGGCCTCGGTGACCTGAATCTGTCCGCTGGACTCCACGGCCTCCATCGCCTCCATGGCCTCCGCTCCCGGTGCCTCTTCCAATTCCATGGGGCCCCCCTCGGAATCGTCGCCGAGCACCTCCTCCATGGCGCTCATATCATCTGCGCCCTGTTCAGCGCCTTCTCCGTCGGCGCCAGCCATGGCCTGCATCTCCTGTTCATAACTCTCCGGCCGGGGGAATCCCTGGTCGTGATGCCCATCATGCAGTCCCCCACCGCCAGCGCCGCCGAATTCGAAGGTCTCGGCCGCCCCGCCGAGGTCGATGCGCCGCCAGCCCTGGCCGGGCCAGTAGACCTCCACAAACGCGTGGGCCTCGTTAAAGACGTAGCGCACCTCAAAGCCCAGAGAGCGGGCGCTCACCATAAAGGTCAGCGACCGGTGGCGGCATACCCCCACCTGGCGCGTCGAGATCTGGCGATACTCATCTCCCGCCTCGATGTCGGGGGCCTCCTCATAGGCGAAGCTGCGGTGGTACTCCACGAGCTGGGCCAACGCCTCGTCGGGGCGTTGGCTCTGACGGCCAACACCGATGAGCCCCAGGATCTCCTCTGCCTCTTGGCGAAGCCCGGCGTCCTCAAGGCCCGTGGCCAGCCCATCGATCTCCTCCCACCCCACGCCGGGGTCGATATCGCCGTCGAAATAAAAGCGATCCACGGCGATGTCCATATTGATGCGAACGACCTCATCGACCGGCGACACCAGATAGAGGTTGTCGGCTGCGTCGCGGCGAAGCTCCAAGTCGACGCGGGGCTCGCTCTCCAGGCTCAACACCCGCTGCTGAGGGGCAACGCTGGCCACCGGCTGGGGCTCACCGGCCTCCATGCGCATCAGAAAAGAGCCCCGGAATGAATCCTCGCCGGCCTGTGGCTGGCCGCCGACCTCCACGGGGCGAAGCTCTCCGCGCTCCAGGCCTGCCAGCACCTGGCCGTTGCCGCGACGACGGATCTCCTGCTGCGCCGTCCCCCGCTTGAAGGGAACGACGCTGGGCTGAAAGTTGGACTGGTAGCTGAGCTCGTCGACGCCGGCCGTGTCGCCATCGAGGGGCGTGTCCCGCGAGGCGTCTGCGACATCGCCGTGGGGCGCGTCGATGGACCCGGGACCCACCGGCCCGTCGGGGGTCCAGATCCATTCCGCCTCCCCGGGCGATAGCCACCACCCGGCGCCGGCATCGGAGTCCGGGCGGCTCGGCGGGGGCTCGCTGGTCGCCCCGCCCAGGCCCTCTTCGCCCTCGCCCTGGTCTGAGGGGCGGGGACCGAGTTCCCGGTCATCGTCGCCCTCCGTTTGCCACTCGTCGACATCAAAATAGCGATGAAGGATGCGCCCATCGCGCTGTCGAGCCTCTCCCTGGGCCGCGGCTGTCGCCGCCCACAGCGAACCCGCCACGGCGCATAGCGCCACCAGGCTCGCCCCGAGCTTCCGGCGCCCCATCATAGGTCAGGTACCCCCGTGGCCGTGATCAACGCCCTCAAGTCATCGTCATCAAAGCGAACGCCGGCCCCCAGGAAGTAGTCGCGACGTGAGGAGTTAAACATATCATCGATCCCGCCCGTGAGATATCCGTAGCGCAAAAGCTCCATCTGCCCCATCGTTCGAAAGCGGGGGTTGTCGGCCGCCCCGAAGTCAAAGAGGTCGGCGTTGACCTGCAGGGGCTGGTCCTCCAGGAGTCCCACCTCGGCACCCAGGCCGCCGGAGGACTCGATGATACCCGCGCGTCCGCCCACGCGCAGGCTCTCGTTGATGGCCATGGAGCGGCCGAGCATCAGGCTAAATTTAAACTCGTCGGTCGTCGTCGTGCGCGTCTCCTGGTAAACCGGATCCGCTGCTGAGGCGTCCGTCGTCTCCACGCGCTCCGTCTGGACCGACGTGGAGCCGCGGAAATCATCGATAAATTCAACCTTATAATACTTGTCCTCCGAGGGGTTGAGGCTGACGCCGAAGACGGTCTTCATCTGGTCGCTGCTCAGGTGGTATTCAGAGCGCAGATCGAGCATCAGCCGCATCGACAGGAGCTGGTCCAAAAAGCCCGCCCCGTCGTCCAATATCTGCTCGGTGGTCATGGCGATATTGGGGTTGTTGATCAGATGCCCCACCGTGCCCTCGCCCTCGTTGACCTTCTCCGTGATATCTTCCACGTTTTGCAGACTATAATTGAGCGAGTCCAAGGTGCGCTCCATGCGCGCCAGCGTCCCGTGCATCGTCCCCAATCCCTGCTGCATGTCGGTGCCCGACTCGCCGACGACATGCCTTACGTCGGCCACGATGGCCTCCGTATCGGCCAAAATGCGCTGCATGGACTCCGAGCCCACATGGGTCAATTGACCGACCTCTCGGGTGATCTGGTTGGCCTCCGCCAGTAGCCCCTCGATCTGCTGGGAATTGACGTCCACAAACTCGTTCATCATCGCCAGCATGGCCTGCATATCGCGCATCATCTGCTGCAGGATATCCACGGCCTCCTCGCCGCCCAAGACCTCCGCCAGGGCGCTCGTGATCTGCTCGATGTCTTTGGTGATGGCCTGAAAATGCTCGAAGAGGTCCTCTGGCGCCACGGCTTCATAGACGTTGTGGATGGTCTCGCCGTCTTCGATGACGCGTCCCTCTTCTCCGGGAGAGATCTTGATATAGAAATCGCCCACCAGGGTTGCCTGGCGCTTGGAGACGAGGGCCCCGTTGACGTGCTGCTCCCCATTTCGCTCCACTCCTTCGCGGAGCTCGATATCGCCGCGGATGGATAGTTCCACACGCGCCCGGTCGCCGGCCAACTCGATGTCGGTCACCGACCCCACGGGGATGCCGGCCATGCTGATTCGAGAGCGCACAGCCAGGCCCGTGACATTCTCCAAGTAGGCATAATATGTTTTATCTTCGTCGGTGGTCGCCCGGAACTCTCCGCTGAATAGGCTCATCATGGCCACGGTGGCCACGATTCCAGCCAACACCAAGATTCCCACCTTGAAGGGGGTAAATATATCGTCCAGTGTCATCGCCTTGCCCTGCTGGAGTGTCGCTGGTTCATATGGACCACATCATGGTGGTCATCCAATAGTCGGAGAGCAAAATGAGAACGCTGCTCAATACCACCGACGACGTCGTCGCCTCGCCCACGCCCTTGGCGCCGCCAGAGGCGTAAAATCCCTTATAACATCCCACCAGACCTACGATCAGCCCAAAGACGCCGGCCTTTATCGTTGTATACAAAAAGTCCTGCATCGTCACAAAGCGGGTGATGTGGTGGATAAAGATGCCGGGATCCGTGTTCAGATAAAAGGTCGACAGCGAGTAGGCCGCCCCAATACCCACGAAATTAAAGAGCATATTGAGCACGGGCAACATCAAAATGGTGGCCACCACCCGGGGCATCACCAGGTATTGCACGGGGTTGACGGCCATGACGGCCATGGCATCGATCTGCTCGGTGACACGCATCGTGCCCAGCTCGGTGGTCATGGAGCTGCCCGTTCGCCCGGCCACCATCAGCCCCGTAAACACGGGTCCCAATTCACGCATCAGGCTCACCGCCACCGTCGCCCCCACCAGCGTCTCGGCGTTGAATAGCCGAAAGGCGATGTCGGCCTGGAAGGCCAGCACGAGCCCGGCGAAGACCCCGGTGAGCAGCACGATGGGCAAGCTTCCCACGCCCACCGACTCCATCTGGTCGAGGATATTTCGCCAGCGGAAGGGGCGCCGAAACAACCACAGCATCGTCAAAAATAGCATCTTGACCAGACGTCCCAGTTCTTCAATGACGCCGATTCCCCACCGCCCCAGACTTTCGATCATCCCTTTAAGTCGGCTGCCCATTCTGGCTCGCTATCCTGTGCTGCAGATCCCAATGATTGCTACGTAGTCCTAACATACCTGCCAGCACAGCGCCAAATTTGCTCCCTGTTGCATCCCCCGTCACCGACGGCGCATCAAAATGGTCCACTTCATGGCCTCCAGGCCCTCGATGACGGCGTCCCACTCCTCGCTATAGGCTGGAAAGTCCATGGCCTCCACCCGATCCTCGAGGCAATCGCGCACCTCTCGATGAGAGATGGTGTCCATCAGCACCCGAGGTCGTGGATCGGCGCCGATCGTGGGAACCTCGACGACCAGTGCCCCCTGTAGAGAGGGGTTCGCCGAGAGCATCTGGACGTAGCACGGATAGAGGGCGCGCTCCACGCGGGGCCGCAACTTATCGTTGACGGCGTCCAGCACGTCTTCGTCGACCTCTTCGCCGGGACCATCGGCCCAACCCAATCCCTTTCGGCGCCACTGAATATGGCTGATCTGAACCTCGGGCAGCGTGGGCCTCGCCCCGTCGACCATGCTCATGGTGTGGCGCAGGCGCTGACGGTAGCCCAGACGGCTATGATAGGTCGCCAGCGAGGCCTCATCGGTGCCAGCGCCCGTTTCCACGAGGCGCACATAGAGAAGATCCACGCTGAGCACCTCGCGTTCGTCGTCGCGCTGGCAATAATCCTTTTCATAGTCGTAGCGAGCGGCCAGTTGATAGCCCACGCGAAGCTCGATGGTGCCCAGGTCCAATTGGGCCCGCAGGTCCTGGGCCTTCTCCTCGTCATCGATCTCGAAGCGCACCAGGCTGGGATTTCGAAAATGAAGGCCCGGGCCCTCGGCGCTGGGTTGGTAGTTGCGAAAGGCGCTGAGGCTTAGCAACCCGCTGACCCGATCGTAGGTCAAGGCATTGCTATCGACCCGCGTCAGCGGCGTCTCGTATTGGGCGTGGACCATGGAGCGACGCTGCTCGTGATAGGCCTGACTCTCGCTGCTCTCCACCCCGTCGACCGCCACGGGGGTGCCGTAAGCGCATAGCTGGTCCAGTTCATCGCCTCCCTCCACCAGGGTGGCCGCCGTGGCGACTCCGCCGCTGGCGGCCACCAACGCCACTAAGATCGCCAGCGCCCACCTCCACCGATGGTCCAACGCCACGCTCACAGCAAGCCCTCAATGATCTGGTTGACCTCGGCCTTATTCCAGTCGTAATCGCCCAAAAAGCGCGCCACGATCTGGCCGTCGCGATCGATGATATAGGTCTCGGGAAGAAGCTCGGTGCCGAAGCGATGAGCCGTCTGCTCTTGCTCATCGAGGAGCACCGTCATGGCGCTTCGCTGGCCGGGCAAGAAGGCGTTCATGAATTCATCGATTTCCTGCCAACCCTCGTCCTGGCTGATGGCCACCATGACCATGCCCTGGTCCTGATAGCGCCGCACCAACCGCTCCATCGATGGCATCTCTCGCCGACAGGGCTCACAAAAGGTCGCCCAGAAATTTAAGAATACCACCTGACCCTCAAAATCGGAGGTCTCATAGACCCGCCCCTGCCGATCCTGAAGCTGAAAATCGGGCGCCGGCCGATCGACCCACTGGCCATTCAGATCTTCGATGGCCGCCGCCATGTCGCGATCGCCATAAAAGGTCCAGGGCGACCACACCACGCTGGCCACCACCATGGCCACCAGACCCACCAATAATACCGACACCTGGGACGCTTTGATCATCGTCTTCCCGAGCTCTGACTCTTACCAATCGTTGCGCAGGCTTCTGACGCAGCGAAAGACCGCTTCGTCCTCGCTCTGGGAGCGCTGGCGTTCTTTGTCCAGCAACTCGCCGTGCATCGAGGCCAACCGTTCTTTAAGCGCCGGATCATCATAACGCAAGAAGGCATTATAGGCCTGCTCGCGGCCAAGGGTGGTCTTCATGAGCCGTCCTTCGGCGGCCGCTTGCTTCGCCTCCTGTAACACGGCCTTGGTCTCTTCTTGTTCCGGCTCCAGGCTCAGTAAGAATTCTGCGTTGCGCACGGCGTAGTCATGGCCCGGATAAAAAACGGTCTCCGGCGGGAGCTCCCGAAGCACGTCGCGAAAGGTTTGGAACAGAACACCTGGGTCGCCGCCAAAGCGACAATTCCCGGCGCCTCCGACAAAGATGGTATCGCCGCTAAAGAGGTGATGGCCCAGGTGCAGGCTGATATGGCCCGGCGTATGGCCCGGCGTGTCCAATACCTGGAAGTCGAGGTCACCGACGTGAAGGGTGTCGCCTCCCCGGACGATCTCGTCGACACCGCGCTGTCCTTTGGGCTCAAATTGCTGGTCGATCTTGGGTCGGTCCTCTTCGCTGGCCACCACGACGGCCTCCGGAAAGGCCTGCAGCACCGTGGGGTTTCCGCCGACGTGGTCCGGGTGGAAGTGGGTGCACACGATGTGGGTGATCTCCACGTCCAGCCGTTGAGCACGCTCCACGGCTTGCTCCCCGTCGATGGGATCGAAGACCACGGCCTGACCATCCTCGTCGGCCACCAGGCAAAAGAAATTGTCGCCCACATTGCTATTGATGATCTCGAGCTTCATCGCCATCTCCTCGTTAGCCAATCCATTCCGCGCCGCCAGATCCACCTCGCCGGGTCGCGACGGCGCTCCATCCATACAAACCGTCTCGTCCCATTGATCAATCGACGTCGACGCTCACAAGTCAACCCCTCGGTGTCCACGATCACCGCCAAATCTTGACGATCTGACCACCTGGCGATCCAGCGAGCCCACTGATCGAGGTGTCCCGGGTGGTGGTCCAGATCTCGGATGATCACCTCGTCGACCCCGCCCTGTCGCACCACCAGCTCCATGAGCTCATCCATGCCAGATAACCCCAGGGGGACCGTAAGCCACAGCCCCCGCTCGGTGTTGGGCCTCGACCCACCCACAAAAAGAGGGATCCCGGAGGGCGCCCGGTCGAAGATGTCGGTCATCTGAACATCTTCCATGGCGCCTCCCGCGATCCCTCAACGCGGATGCTATCTCCGCTGGGTTATTCGTAGCTTACAAAGAGATCCACCCCGGAGAACGCCTCATAGGCGCGCACCATGATATACCAGGTGCCGGCCTCCGGGTTATCGACCTCTACGCTCTCTTCGTTGCCGATGAGGAAGGGGCGATAATCCCACTCCGTGGTGGTCGGCTGCGCCCCCTGACGCACGTAGATATCGGCATCACCCGTGCCACCGGTGATCTCGAAGGTCGCCTCACTGACGCCCTGGGGAAGCTCCACCTCGTAGTGGAGTTCTTCATCGGTATCGGCACTGAGCCCTTCGGCGCTGAGCGTTGTGGGCTCCACGGTATCGCCGCCGCCGACATCGTCATCGCCCAGGTCACCATCGTCGCCCGTGCCACCGTCGTCGCCCGTGCCACCATCGTCGCCCGTACCACCGTCGTCGCTGACCTCGTAATCGGCGACCAACGTCACTCCAGAGAAGCTCTGATAGCCCTGGACCATCACATAGAAGCGATCGGCCTCCGGGTCATCGAAGCTGCACTCCTCATCATTGCCCACCAACCAGGGTCGGCAGTCCCAATCGCTGGTCGTGGGCTCTGCGCCCTGCCGTACATAGAGGTCGGCATCGCCAGAGCCACCAAAGATCTCGATATCCAGAGACTCTGCCCCCTGGGGCACGTCGATATAGAAGTAAATTTCATCTCCCGTGCCGCCGCTGAGATCCGTCTCCTCCACGCCAGGGCTCAAGGCGCCGCCTCCATCGGAACTCGGCGGCTCCACCGTCACGTTGGAGGCAGTGGAGTCCGTCAGCCCTTCGTCATCCGTCACCTCCAGCACCACCTGATAGGTGCCTGCTTCATCGTAGGTATGGGTTGGAGAGGCCTCAGTGGACGTGGATCCATCGCCGAAGTCCCACTCATAGGCCACCACCGGCGAGCTTCCCTCCTGGGACGCATCACTGAACTCAGCGCTCAGGGCGTCGGTCGTGCTCTCAAAGTCGGCCTCTGGTCCCTCGGGCTCAGGCTCTGGTTCTGGCTCCGGATCGGGCTGCGGGGTCGGCGCGCTGGACTCCTCGTCATCCAAGATGATCAGAGACTCCCGGTAGTTGACCAGGGAGCAGCGCATGCGGTTGATCTGCTCCTCCGTAAACTCATGCATGCAGGAGTCCGGGGAATAGTTCATATAGTTGTGGATGGGTGTCACGCCTGTGCCACAGGAGCTATTTCGCTGCTGGCAACTCTGGTCCGGGTTCCGGTGCGACGCCGTGTCGGCAATGCGATCGCCCGTGCCGTAGGGGTCCTGGTTGCTCTGGCATCCGTCCTGAAAGGTGTGAAAGAGACCGAGGTAGTGACCGACCTCGTGGGTCGCCGTGCGGCCCTGGTCGTAGGCGCCGCCGCCAGGGGCATTTTTGCCCACTGTATTCCACAGCAGCACCACGCCGTCATCGGCATCACCCGCCGATTGCTGGGGGAAGGTGGCGTATCCCAGCGCACCGGCGCTGTCGTTGGTATAGATATTGAGGTAGTGGTCGGGATCCCAGTTGAGCTGCTGCTTCATCTGATTGTGATTGCCCGGGCCGGGATCGCTGAACCATGAGTTATTGGTGTGGTAGTTGATGCCGTTGGTCGGGTTGCCATCGGGGTCTTCGTCGGCCAGTACAAATTCGATGCGGGCGTCATTTCCGTCGGCCCCGGCCGATCCGGCCATGGCTCGAAAGTCCTCGTTGAGCACCTCCACCTGGCTTTCGATTTGACTCTCCGACAGGTTGCCCTCGCCGGCGTTATTTTTGATCACATGGAAGACCACCGGAATGGTGTAGACCGTGTCCGGATCGTAAATGGGGTCGATATGAGTGAAGTTGAAGGCGCAATCGGAGCTATCGCCGTCGGCGATCATGGCCTCCATATTGACCCCGTGCTGAGTGGCGCAGCGCAGGCCTTCGTCGGCAAAAAAGTCAGAGGTATGGAAGTCGTCCACCGATTCAAAGCGCTGCTCACCGGCAATGACCGTGCCATCTCGCTCGTAGCGGATGTCCGATGACTCCCATCCCTCCTCCTCGTCGCTATGTTCGCTATCCTCTTGCCAACCCTCACCATCCTCGTCGTCCAACTGAGGCGGTGGGTCGTCGGCAGCGCAACCGTGAAACGCCACCGGGGCCAATGCCAATACACAAAAGAGGGCACGCAAACGCATTCAAAGTCCTCGTACTGGAGTCACATTCTACGCGAACATCAAATTTTTGACTGCCCCGCATAATGTGCACTGAAAAGCGACTCGTCAAACCCAGGCCACCAACTGTTACATTTCTTAGAAAATAGCGAGGATGAGGCGCAGCATTGACCTTTGCCGTGGCGCCCAGCGGTGGCTATGGTTCATGGTCGGCCGCAGATTCCTCTCCTGGATGCAATGACCACCATGGTCTTCTCACGAACCCTACCCGCTCTCGCCACGGCGCTCCTTCTGGTGCTCCTCCCTCTCGGCCTCGCCGAGGGTATGGAGCTTGAATTTCCCGAGGTTCCCGACGAGGCCTACGCCCAAGACGCCTACGACGGCGACGAGCCCCGGGCGACCAAGCGCTTGATCACCAGCGCCGAGTCCGTGGCCCCCGGTGACACCATCGAGGTGGGCGTCCTCTTCGAAATGGACCCGGGCTGGCATATCTACTGGCGAAGCGCTGGCCAGGGAGGCATGTCCACCGAGATCGACATCGACGCCGACCAGGGCTCAAGCGCCGAGATATTGTGGCCGGAGCCAGCGGTGTATCGGGAGGCCGGCGGCTCCATCATTACCTTCGGCTACAGCGACGCTGCCCTCCTCTTCGCCGAGGTCACCGTCGACGATGATGCCGAGGGAGTCGTGGAACTCCGCGGCGAGGTGGACTACCTGATCTGCGAAGTGGACTGCATCCCGGGAGACGCTCAGCTCACGCGCCAGATTGAGATCTCAGAGAACACCCAGGAGGCCACCGATGGCTCCGCGGCCTGGTTTAAAAAGGCCCGAGACGCCCTCCCAGAGTCGGCCAGCGATCGCGGTCTAGACGTCAGCGTCCATTACTCCCACGCCCCCATCGAGAGCCCTGACCGCTTCCGCATCGAGATCGATGCCGTCGCCTGCCACAACGCCAACGAAGACGCCTGCCCGGAACTCGGCGATCCCCCCGAGGAGGCGGACGATGCGCTGACCTTCGACGACCTATCCACCATTGATCTATCGGCCGCCCGGGTGAGCGCACACCCGGACGCTCACTCCGGATGGTTTATCGAACTCGACGGCCGGGCCACCAGCGACAGGCCCGACGGCGACGACCGCTTCTCCGGCGTGTTGCGCCTTCGCGACAAGGAGGGCAACGCGCTGCCGACAACCTTCGATGAATTGCTTCCACGCACGGACTCCGAGGAGGCTCAAGCCCTCGTCCGAGGAGCCATGGAGGAGCCCCAACCGGAGACCGATGAAGAGACCTCCCCGGTGGTACCGGAGGACGCAGATACCTCCCTATCGCTATTCTATATCTTGCTTCTGGCCTTTCTTGGCGGGGCCCTTCTCAATCTGATGCCCTGTGTCTTCCCCGTATTGGCCGTTAAGGTCTTTGCCTTTTTGAACCTCGCTCATCAGGAGCGGCGAAATATCTACACCCACAGCGTCACCTATACCGCGGGCATCGTCGCCTCCATGATGTTGCTGGCCACGGCGGTCATTGGCCTACAGGTCCTGGGTACCCAGGTGGGCTGGGGCTTCCAATTCCAAGAGCCTCGTTTCATCGCTGCCGTGGCCGCCGTCGTCGTCATCTTTGCCCTCAACCTCTTTGGCGTCTTCCAGGTCACGCTAAACCCGGGCCGCCTCCAGGACATCGCCGAGGCCCCTCCGAGCCATCGCCGATCCTTTGGTGAGGGCGTCCTGGCCGTGGTCCTGGCCACGCCCTGCTCGGCCCCCTTTCTGGGCACGGCCGTCGGCTTTGCCCTCGCCAGCTCTCCCTGGGTTATCGCCCTCATCTTTGCCACCCTCGGGTTGGGTCTTGCGGCCCCATTCGTGGCCCTGACGCTCATCCCCGGGGCCCACCGCTTCCTGCCCAAACCCGGCCCCTGGATGGCCCATTTCAAACACCTGCTGGGCTTCGCCCTCATCGCAACCGCCATCTGGCTGCTATGGATCACCGGGCAGATGACGGGCGTCACCGGGGTCATTAGCCTGCTTATCTTCCTCTTTTGCTGCGCCTTGGCCGCCTGGATCTTCGGGCTATTCCAATTCAAATCCACCACCGCGCGCTGGACGGGCCTGGCGGTGGCGGGCCTTATCGTCGCCTCCTCGGCCTGGTTTGTCCTGGATCTGGATACGACTGCGGCCGTCGACCAGGTCGGCCAGCCGGCTGGGGATCTGGCCTGGAAAGCCTGGGATGACGACGATGTCCAGCAGGAGCTCGCCGAGGGTCGGCCGGTGTTCGTCAATTTCACCGCCGACTGGTGCATCACCTGCAAGGTCAACGAGAACAATATCTTTGGTCGGCCCGACTTCATCGAGGCCGCCCAGCAATACGACGTGGCCACCTTCGAGGCCGACTGGACCCAGCGCGACGACGTTATCCGCCAAAAGCTCGCCGACCACGGAAAAGGGGGCGTGCCCATGTACCTGCTATACTCCCCGGACGCCCCGGAGGAGCCTCGAGTGCTGCCGGAAGTGCTCACGCCATCGATGGTAATCGACGGCTTTGAAGAGGCCGCCCCTTGATCCTGTGGAGCAATGCAGCCATCTTAGCGATCACTCAATGACTTCTTCAGGAGAACTATCATGAAACGCACCCTTATCTGGCCGATTTGCCTTCTATTCATTGCCTCCGGTGTGGGCCTCGTCGCCTGTGACGACGAGCCCGAGGAGACCATCGAAGAGGTGACCGAGGAATTGGACACCGATGATGATGACGCCTATGACGACGATGAAGAGGACGAAGAGGAAGAAAGCGCCGAGGCCCCGGACGAGCCCATCATCGGTGAGTTGGCTCCGGACTTCACCCTGGAAGACGAAACCGGCGAATCCCACACCCTGAGCGACTACCGAGGAAAAACGGTCGTCCTGGAGTGGTTCAATATCCCCTGCCCCTATGTCGTGCGTCACTACGAAGAGGGCACCTTCGACGCCATCCTCGACGAATTCGGCGGCGACGACCTGGTGTGGCTGGCCGTTGACACTACCTTCGACAACACCGCCGATGACACCCTGGAGTGGAAAGAAAAGACGGCCGACATCCGCGACCACGACTACCCGGTTCTTCAAGACGCCGATGGCGACGTGGGCCGCCTCTACAACGCCCGCACCACGCCCCATATGTTCGTCATCAACGATGAGGGCATTCTGGAATATATGGGCGGGATCGACGACGATGAGCGCGGACGAGAAGAGCTGGAAGACCGCGAGCGCTACGTGTTCAACGCCCTGCAGGCCATGGCCGATGGCGAAGAGGTCTCGCCCACCGAGGCCCGCCCCTACGGCTGCACCGTCAAATACGACGAAGATAGCTGAATCCCCACCCTGAGAACGATCCACAGCGCCGGCGCCCATGCGTCGGCGCTTTTTCATCTTCTTGACTTGTGCTCGCCCACGTCGACATTCGGCCCAGCATTGGTGTCTCTTTTCCCTCTCTCATGCGAGGTACCCACGATGTCCAACCCCATCCTCTCCGTATCGACCCTGGGCTTTCCCTGGCAGACCTCGGACCCCTTCTTATTCTGCGTCCATCACCTCGACCACTACCCCGAGGGAAACGAGCAGATGGGCCCCGATCCGGAGCTATTAAAGGGGCGTCCCATCGGCAACGACTTTCAGAAAAAAGACGGGTGGCGCATGTATCACGGCGACGTGGTCCCCGGCTTTCCTCAGCACCCTCACCGCGGGTTCGAGACCATCACCCTGGCTCGCCAGGGCTTCATCGACCATAGCGACTCCCTGGGCGCCACCGCTCGATTCGGCCAGGGCGACGTCCAGTGGATGACCGCCGGAAAAGGAATCGTCCACTCCGAGGCCTTTCCCCTGGTCCACCGCGACAAGCCCAATACCACGGAGCTCTTCCAGTTGTGGCTCAATCTACCCCGAGAGCATAAGCTCGTGGATCCCCATTTCGCCATGTTCTGGAGCGAGGACATCCCCCGAAAAACCTTCACCGACGACAAGGGAAATGACGTCACCTTGACCATCGTCGCCGGGGCTTTCGATGGCCTCACCCCGCCGACGCCGCCGCCCAAGTCATGGGCCAATAACCCGGACCACCACGTCGGCGTGTGGACCATTGAGCTGTCCCCCAACGCCACCTGGACCATCCCCGCCACCGCCGAAGGCGTGAATCGCTCCATCTACCTGTTCGATGGACAGGGCCTGGACGTCGCCGGCCATGCCGTGGCTAACGAGCGCCGCGTCCAGCTCAACCCCACCTCCGAGGTGACGTTAAAAAACGGTGCCCCGCCCGCCCAGGTTCTTCTGCTTCAGGGAAAGCCCATCGATGAGCCCGTGGCCCAGCAAGGCCCCTTTGTCATGAACGCCCCCGGTGAGATCCGCCAGGCCATGCTGGACTACCAGCGCACCCAATTCGGCGGCTGGCCCTGGGAAGCCCCGGCGCCGGTCCACCCCCGGGAGAAGGGCCGCTTCGCGATCCATATCGATGGCGAAGAGAACCGCCCCCCGGCCTAGAGGACTTATTCGTCGGCGGAGTCACCGCCGATCTTGTCCTGGGTACGCAGCTCAAAATCGCTGGCGTCGTGGCGCTCGTGGAGCTGGCGCTCCTCGGGCCCCCACGTCTTATTGAC
>CAZMJS010000047.1:16322-26875 GCA_964566695.1 uncultured Bradymonadales bacterium | reverse complement strand
AAGAGGCCGAAGAGTCTGAGGAAGAGGCGGAAGAGGCCGCCGAAGAGGCCGAAGAATCTGAGGAAGAGGACGAAGAAGCCACCGAAGAGGCGGAAGCTTCGGAGGAGGCTGAGGAAGAATCCGAGGAGGAAGAGGAAGCTTCGGAAGAAGAGGCGGAAGAAGCCAGCGAAGAGGCGGAAGAATCCGAGGAAGAAGCGGAAGCTTCGGAAGAAGAGGCGGAAGAATCCGACGAGGAGAAGGAGTCGGCCAAATAAGCAGCGCTACGCATGTATAAAAAGCCCGGCACCGCGAGGTGCCGGGCTTTTTATATGTGGGCCCATGCCGGGAGCGTCGTCAGTGGCCGATATTCTCGGCGGGCTCTCGTGAGGGCTCTAATTCGTCCCAATTGGGCTCCAGGATATTGGAGCGGCGCGTATAGGGGTAGTCGATGCCGTGCTCACGGAATTGGCGTTTGACGCGCTGCATGACGTCGGAGGTGAATTTGACCTCGTAGCGGATGTCGATGACGTAGGCCCGGCAGCGGACCATGGTGGCGAAGGCCAGGGAGGTGACCTTGTCCTCGACGCGGAGGATCAGGGGCTCGTCGAGGTAGACGTATTTGGAGGTGACGCAGGCCTCGTAGACGATCTGCTTGGCGAGGTCGAAGTCGGCGTCCATGGCGATGAAGAATTCGAAGGTGACCTGCTTTTCCAGGGCGCCGGAGTTGCTGGAGGCCACGGCCTCCGACAGAAAGAGGTTGTTGGGGATGGAGACCTCGTCGTGGCCCAGGGTGAAGACGCGGACGGCGCGCAGGCCGATGTCGGTGACCTCGCCGTAGTGCTCGCGAAATTGGATGCGGTCGCCGACCTGGAAGGGCTGGTCGAAGAGGATGAAGATGCCGGCCATGATGCTGGAGGCGGTGTCCTTGAGGGAGAAGCCGACGGCGACGGCGATGGTGCCGCTGAGGCCGATGAGGGCGGCCTGGTCTTCCTCGAAGTCGATGAAGGTGGCGGCGATCATATAGACGGCGAGGGCGAAGATGCCGAGCTTGGAGAAGCTGAGGATCTTCTTGAAGAAGAGGCGGCGCCGGGCCTCGCCCTCGCCGAGTCGATCGAGGGTGACCGTGAGGACGCGGCTGAGGACGACGGCGACGGTGATGATGACGGCCGCCGTCAGGAGGTTTCCGACGTCCAGGAAGTCGATGTTGCGGACCAATCCCTCGACGTCGGTGGCGGGGATGTCGGCCAGGATGGGCAACGAAGATAGGGCGTGGAGGTAGCTCATGGCGGGGGGCTCGATGAGGGGTCGGTGGACGGTGGCTCAGCCGTAGAGGACGTTGGCGCGGCGCAGGGTGCGGGTGACGGATCGAAGGTAGAGGGGGCGCAGGCGGGCGCGGCGGTCGACGGGATCGATGGTGACGATCAGGTTGTCGGCCAGGTATTTGAGGATCATCTCGCTTTCGCTGGGCGAGGCGTGAATGGTGCGGGCGACCTCGTCGGCGTTGAGGGCACCGTGCTGGGCGATGGCGGCCAGGGCGAAGAGGTAGTCGTCATCCAATTGCTGGAGGGTCTCCAGGGAGGGGCGCGGAAAGAGGCCGACGCGCAGGGTGTTGTCGTCGTCGGCGGTCAGGCTGCGCAGCCAGAAGGTCAGGGCCACCGAGGGGTTGCCCTGGGAGAATTCGTGGAGGAGGCGGAAGTAGCCCTTGGAGGATTGGACGAGCTCGTAGTGGTTGTCCGGATCCTCGTCGTCGCCGGAGGAGACGATGAGCTGCTCGAAGCTCACGGAGGTGTCGTCCAGGGCGTCGCGCTGGTTGATCATGTCGCGGATCTCTTCTTCGGACCAGGGGGTGAGCTCGATGACGTCCTGGAAGAAGTGGCCCCGGTGCTTGACGCGGTTGATATAGGACCAGGTGTGGCGGTTGAGGGTGACGATCCAGAAGTGGTGGTGGTCAGTGAGGCTGATGATCTTAAAGAGCAGATCCAGGGTCTCGAAGCCGCCGATCTCGCGCAAAAAGAGGCGGTGGCAGTCGTCGAGGAGGATGGTCTTGGGGGGAAGCTCCTTGAGGGCCAGGGCGAAGGCCTTGTCGTCATCGGGCCACTCGTCGAGATCGAAGACCTCGGCGA
The DNA here is from genome assembly GCA_964566695.1 of uncultured Bradymonadales bacterium. GTDB lineage: Bacteria > Myxococcota_A > Bradymonadia > Bradymonadales > Bradymonadaceae > SLJM01. The sequence continues at coordinate 24,773 of CAZMJS010000047.1, read as the reverse complement.
GGATCTTACGGACGGCGGGGCGATCGCGGCAGGGGGCGGCGAGCTGGTGGTAGATGACGCGGCGGTCCTGGTAGGCCGTCCAGCGGCGGTGAATCTGGCGAAGCAAGGTGGTGCGGCCCATGCCCTGCTCGCCGATGAGGACGAGCATGCCCTTGTTGCGGTCCTCTTCCCAGGCGTGCATGCCCTTTTCCAGACGCTTGATCAGGGCGGTGCGCTCCACGACGTAGGGCTCGTCGTCCAGGGGGCGGTGGTGGAAGCGCTGGCGATATTCCTGGGGGATGGGGCAGGGTTCGTCGGAGGATTCGGGGTCGTCGCGGTGCTGGAGCTCGACGGTCTTTCGAAAAAAGAAGTTGCTCAGGCGGCGGCTCCAGGTGGTGTCGCGCACGTAGATGCGGGTCAGGCGGGCGATCTCGCGGCCCGTGATATAGACGGTGACCAAAGCGATAAGGAGGACGCCCCAGGGGCGGTCTTTGTGGCGCTCGACGATGTCGGTGGCCCGGGGCATGCGCTCGTCGGCCATGTCGGTGAAGGCGGCGGCGATGGTGTCGCGCCAGGTGCTGAGGACGCTGTAGATGACGGCGATGAGGCCCCAGGTGGCCAGGCGATCGACGACGAACCAGATGACGTTATGGCCCGTGGCGTAGATGACCAGGCGAGGGGCGTAATAGGCCAGCAGCCAGAAGAGGAGGATGACCCGGGCGCTGCGGAGGATCTTGTCGGCTCGCGATTGCTCGACGTTGAGGAGGCGGTCAAATTGGTAGGGCGAGTGATCGTCGTCGGCCTGCTGGTCGGCGGGGCGGCTGGACCAGGTGTCGCGGCGAAAGACGAGGACTTTGATGGCCAGCATGACCATCCAGTAGATGAAGAAGGCGCTGATGAGCCAGTCCAGGAGATCGAGCTCCGGCCAGCTCTGGGCCAGAAAGCGCACCAGGATGACGGCGGTGATCCACAGCAGGGTGGGGCGGATGAGGGTCTGGAGGACGGTGCCGGCCTTGAGGATCAGGGAGGCGAAGCGGCGAAGGAAGCGGCGCTCGATGAGGGAGTCAGTCAGGCGGTGGATGAGGTTGCTGGCGAAGTCGCGGCCGATGAAGAAGACGCCGATGAAGAGGGCCAGGCGCCATAGAAAGTCGAAGAGCCAGATCCAGAAGGGGAGCGAGGACAGGCGGTCCTCGACGCCGCGGATCTGGCGCAGGCGGTCTTCGGCGCCGGCGATGAGGGCGATGGCGGCGTGGCGAAAGGCGTCGACGGCGTCGGCCCAGTTCTGGTCGGAGCGCAGGCTGAGGAATTGGCGGCGCTGATCCTCGGAGATGAGGGGAAAAAGGGTCTCGATGGCCTGGTGATAAAAGCGGGTGCGCTCCACCAGGAGGTCGCGGTATTGGCGCTCCAGTGCCAGGGTGCGCTGGGCGTTGTGGAGGTGCTGGCGGGCCAAAAAGAAGCGGAGTTCGGCGGTGGCCAGGTGGAGTTCGGCGATGTCGTCGGGGGTGCTCTGGGGGTCCAGGCGTTGCCAGCGCTGGCGGGCGTCGACGAGCGATGATTGGAGGGGCTCGATGGCGGCCTCCTCCCGGTCGACCAGGCGTTGTTGGTGATCGAGCTGGCGGCGAAGGTTTCGGCGGGTGTCGACGAGGGTGTCAAAGAGGGGGTCGACCTCTTCGGCGACCTGTTGGTCGCTCAGGGGAGGCGAGAGGTTGAGGACGGCGGCGTTGATGCGCGAGCGCTGGCGCTCGTAGGCCTCGCGATGGGTGTCGGCCTGGCGTTGGAGGTCCTCCAGGTCCCGGAGTCCCTGGGTACTGAGTTCAACCCACTGGGCGGCGAGCTGTTGCTTGTCGGCCAGGAGTTCCTGACGTTGGGCGGCGTCGGCGTCGGGGTCGGCGTCGACGGCCAGCGCCCGGGCCTGGCGGGCCAGGGCCAGGCGCCGATCGCGATCGGCGTCGTCGACCAGCGACGTGGCGGGCTCCTCGGGGACCGTGACGGCGGCGTCGACGGCCTCGTCGGGATCGAGATCGTCGGTGGCGCCGGTGTCGGCGTACAGTGGAGAGGCCACGAGGCATAGCAAGGTGGCCATCAGGGCGGCGAGGCCCAGCGTCCATGGTGAATAGTCGATGTCTTCGTTGCGGTGGGCCATCGTCGATCCACGTCCCGGGGTGAGGCAAGCTCAAGGCGTCGCCGCGGCGATGAGTGTGGGGGACGGAGATTAGGATCGATGAGCCATAAACGGAAGGGGTCGCTAAAAGGCGGCCAGCGAAGCCGGGGGGAAGAGGATATAGAGGACGATGGCGATCAAGATGGCGATGAGCATCAGGATCACCGGGTTCTCCCAGGCCGTCTGGGCGATGTATTTCCAGAGCGGGTCGGGCTCCCAGTCCTCGGGATCCGGTGGGGGTTCGTGGGGGCGCCGGGACTGGCGAAATTGCTTGTGGAGGCGTTGGCGGCGGCGCTGGCGGCGTCGCTTCCAATCGGGGGCGTTGGGGTCGTTCTCCGGCGGCGGGGTCATGGCAGGTCTCGGGGCCTCAAGGGGACGTCCAGGGGGCGTTTAGAGATAATATGATAACGGGGCTCATAGATTCCACCGTCGATGTGATTGGGGGTTAATCATCGAAGAGATCGACATCCGTAAAGCGCTGCATCAGGCGGTTGGCCAGGCGATTTCCCAGGGTGGGGGCCAGGCGGCGAAGCCAGTCCAGGAGGCGGGCCTCGGGGGTGACGACGACGCGGTGGGTGCGGCGGGCGATGGCGTCGACGATGCGGCGAGCCACCGCCTCCGGGGGGTGGCCGTGGTCGCGAAAGAAGGTGGCGATGGCGTCGCGGGAGTGGTCGTCGGCGATGTGGGCGGCGTCGATGATGGAAGTGGCGATGCAGCCGGGGTGGACGACGGAGACGTCGACGGAGGTATTGGCCAGCTCTTCATGGAGGCTCTCCGAGAAGCCGCGCACGGCGAATTTGGAGGCCGAGTAGGCGCTCTGGGAGGCGACGCCGACGATGCCGAAGGCGCTGGAGATATTGACCAGGTGGCCCCAGGGACGATCCTTTAGATGGGGCAAGAAGAGCTGGCAGCCGTGGACGACGCCCCAGAAGTTGACGTCCATGACCCGCTCGAAGGCGTCGTGGTCGTGGTCCTCGAAGGGGGCGGTGACGTTGATGCCGGCGTTGTTGATGACGATGTCCACGGCGCCGTGCTCGTCGAGGATGGCGCCGGCGGTGTCGGCCATGGCCCGGCGATCGGAGACGTCGCAGCGGTGGGTGGAGATGGCGATATCGGGAAAGGAGGCGCCCAGGGTGCGCTGAAGATTGTGGAGGCCGGCGTCGTCGATATCGATGAGGGCCAACGAGGCGCCCCGATCGGCGAGGGCGTCGGCGGTGGCGCGACCGATGCCGTTGGCGGCGCCGGTGATGACGGCGGTGGTGCGGTGGAGATGGCGCATGGAACAAAACCCTGTTGAGGTCCGATTGGTTGCCAAGGATGATAGAGTCCGAAACAATGAAAGGCCACCGTGGGGAGCGCGGGGGTGGAAATGAGTTGAGGACCAAGGGGCGTTAGACGGCGAGGTCAGATGATGAGGGTCTCTGTGCGACTGAGGACTGGATGAGCGAGATACAGAGAAAAGACGGTGCGTTGCGGTGGGCGCAGCCCGGGGCGATGGCCACGGTGGAGAGCGCCGATGGGCCGGGGTGGCCGGCGGTGTTTAAGGAGTTGTGGCGCTATGTGGGCCGGCGATCGGATGAGCAGTTGCTGCACGACGTGGGGGAGTGGATCGAGGTGCGGCCGGAGCAGGGGCGGCGGGTGCTGGCGACCTGGCTGGCGCAGAAGATGGGATATCGTCGGTGGTTGAGAAATCCCGACAAGTTGGTGCGCCAGCCGCTGTGGGAGGCGCTGAGCGTGGAGGGCTATGGGCGCCTGGACGCCCAGGGGCGACGGGCGTTGGTGCTCATCGCAGCCAGCGATGGGGGCAGTCGACGTTTTTTGCATCCCTCGGCGGCCCTGGCGACGCTGGCGATCTGGCGTCATGAGGGGCAGGGACGGGCCTATGAGGAGGCTCGAGAGCGCCTGGCAAAGCGGGCCCTGCCGGCGGAGTCGGAGTGGTTATTCGAGGTGGTGGATGTCTTCGCCAGCGACGGGGCGTTGGTCAACGACGGCGCCAACGGGGGCTCTCTGGCGGCGCTCGTGGAGTGGGTGCTGGCCCATCACTATTGGGAGGTGGCGGCCAAGCTGGCGGGGCTGGTGTTGGTGCATCGCTACGGGCGGTGGTTGCGGGGGGCGGCGACGCGGAATTTGGTGCACGCCTGCGATCTGGCCAGCGAGCGCTACCCCTATCTGAACCGGCGCTGGATTCGCTATATGGCGCAGGCGACGATGAAGGGGCGGCTTCGCTTTCAGTGGTTGGAAAAGCCGCTGAAGGCGGCGGTGCGGCTACACGTCGAGGATCGGGAGCGCCAGGAGGAGATCCGGGCTTATCTGAGGCGGCGGGCCTTTGAGGTCGATCATCGGCGCCTGGAGGATCTGTATCGCCGGCGGCTGGAGGGCGTGGGGCAAGAGCATGAGGCCTATGAGAGCTTGTTGAAGGAGGTGGAGTGGACGCAGCGCCACCACCCCAGTCGGGCACTGAAGCTATTGGAGCTGGTGGCCATGCGGCGCTGCGGCCAGCGCTTTGGCACCTATGGGTATCGCCTCAAGCGGACGCTGGAGTGCCTGGCGACGCAGAAGGTCGACGAGCGCCTGGTGCGGTGGCTTCTGGGGCTCTATGTGAAGACGGCGACCCTGGATGGAACGGCCGTTCGCTGGGTGCGCCGCCTGGGGCCGACGGCCGATTGGGAGGCCAATCCCTTTGTGGGGCGCCAGGATTACGAGCTCTTTTTGGTGATCAGTGATTACGACCGGGCCTTTGAGACGCTGAGCGCCAAATACGATGGGGTCACCCTGGCGCACGCCGACAAATACGGGGCGGCCCAGGTGCAGTATTTTGTGCATAAGCGCCTGGAGCCCAGCCGGGTGCACCGGTTGATTCAGAAAGTGATCGAGCCCCTGGAGTGGGTGGGGGTGGAGCTCAGCGAGGTGGGGTGGATCAACCAGGGGCTGGAGGCGGCGATGGAGCGGCTGGAGCAGCGCTCGCTGCGCCGCGATCTGCGCGATGAGGTGCTGGCGGCCTACGAGGCGGCGGGGGTGGAGGTGGGGTCGTTTGAGGAGATCGCCCAGTTGTCGGTGGTCGACGTGGAGCGGGTGATCGGCGATATCAAGGGGCGGCGCATGGTCATGGGGGCGGCCACCGGAGGGGTGACGGGAGCCTTTACGTCGCTGACGACGACGATGATATCGCTGGCGGATATCCCAGTGATGCTGGGGCTGACCGTCGATATTTGCACGCGCTTTTGCTGGTATTATGGCTTTGATCCGAAGGATAAGCGGGAGCTGCCCCTGGAGATCTTGGCGGTGGCGCTGTCGGGGACGGGCCCGGAGGCCATCGAGCCGCTGTTGGTGCGCCAGAATTGGCAGGAGCATATTTTGAGCAAGTCCCTATTGGTGGGGGCGCTGGCTCATGGGGGGGCGGCGCACCTGGCGGGGCGGGGGCTGGTGCAGGCGGCGGGGAGGTTGGTGGAGGGCCCGCCTCGGGCGGGGATTCGCCACCGGGTAAGCCAGTGGTGGGGCGGTGAAGAGGAGCAAATAGAGAAGCCGCGCCGTTTAAAAGGGGTGTCGATGTGGGGGGCGGCGCTGGGGGCGGGGTTTAATGCGGTGCTCCTCTACGATATCTGCGAGGCGGCGGAGGCGGTGCTCACGGATCGCTTCCTGGAGCGAAAGTACCCCGATTGGCGCCGCCATATCGGTCTTCCCGAGGGCGAGGAGAGGGTGTCGTGAACGGTGATGCATCGCAGGCCCAGGCGTTTTTTAAGTGGAAGGGGTGCACCGACAAGCGGCGGCCGCGGCGGCTGGTGCGCCCGGAGAGCAGCCAGTTGAGGCTGGCGCAGATCACGGATATCCATCTGCCGGGGGAGGTCGATCTGACGACCCGGCTTCGCGATCTGATGTCGACGCCGGGATCGCTGGAGCGCTTTTCCCACGAGATCTCGGCGATCTCCAACGAATTTGGGCACCGATATCGGCGCCAGCGAAAGCTGTATACGAACCTGTTGAAAAAGGCGCTGGTGGGGCTTCGCTACCTGGGCGTCGATCATCTGGCGATCACGGGCGATCTGGTGCATTGCGGGTTGTCCGAGGAGTTTTTGGATGTGCGGGCGGCCCTGGAGGTCACGGGGTGGTGGGGCGAGGACAAGCTGACGGTGGTGCCGGGCAACCACGATCGCTTCAATCTCTACGAGCGGGTCAAGCGCGATCGGATGGAGGACTTCTTTGACGTGGTGTCGCCGCGGGAGGCGCGCTTTAAGCTACTTCCGGCGGGGGTGGCCTTGTTGGAGATCGATAGCAACCGCGATCCGGTCGACGATCGCCACGCCTGGGAGCGGTGGCTGCCCAATACGGTGGGGCGCATCTACCCGGAGGTGTTGGAGACCATCGAGGCCCACGAGTCCAAGGTGCAGGGGATGCGGCTGGTGACGTTGGTGCATCATCATATCAGCAGCGATTGGTACCCCCGGCGGGCGTCGACGCTGGGAGGGCTGATGGAGCCGGCCGACGGGGTCGATGAGATGATCGAGGCCATCGATCATATCGATCCCTATGGGCTGATCCTCCATGGGCACAAACACGATGTGATGAACGTGGACTACGCCTATGGGACGCATCCCGTGGGGTGCCCCGGCGGGTTTGCCGAGGCCTTGAGGGCCAATATTATCGACTTTAATCACCACGGGGAGCAGACGTTGATGCAGGTGCAATTGCGCCACTGATAAAGGGGCCGGGGGTGGACAAGGGGTTGGGGATTCGATGATATTACGGGCATTGGCAATGGTGAGCTCAGTGGAGTGATGAATGATGGCAAAGAGCAAGGAAGCGTTGACCATCGCGGTGGATGCCATGGGGGGCTATCGGGCACCGGACGCGGCGGTGGAGGCGGTGGCCCGGGCCAGCCTGCGGCAGGAGAAGGGAGCGTCGGTCTTCTTCGTGCTGGTGGGCGACGAGATCGAGCTGACGGAGGCCCTCTTTGAGCGCGATCACAATACGGAGCGCATCCAGATCCACCACGCCTCAACGGTGGTAGGGATGTCGGAGCGGCCGCAGACGGCGATCGCCGATCGCAGCCACGCCTCCATCATGGAGGCCATGCGGTTGGTGGAGCGGGGGGAGGCGGACGCCGTGATCAGCGCCGGCAATCCGGGGGCGGCGGTGCTCAGCGCCATGGAGTGCCTGGAGCTCTTGGAGGGGACGCGGCGGGCGGCGCTGGCCAGCGTCTATCCAACGCCGCGGTTGCGGGGCGATAAGGATGATCCCTTTAGCCTGATCCTGGACGTCGGGGCGTCGCTGCGAGCGGAGCCCGACGATCTGCTGGGCTTTGCGCGCATGGGGGCGGCCTACGCCCGCATCGTCAGCCGCAATGAGCAGCCGAAGGTGGCGCTGCTATCCAATTCCAGGGAGAGCACCATGGGGCCGCCCCAGGTGGTGGAGGCCTATGAGTTGTTGAGCCGCGATGAGGAACTCAATTTTTATGGCAATATCGAGGGCCACGAGATCCCCCGGGGGTTGGCGGACGTGGTGGTCTGCGAGGGCTTTGTGGGGGATGTGGCGATCAAGATCCTGGAAGGGGTCAGCGAGGCGGCCTTCGATCTGGCGCGATCGGCCTATCACTCGCGGGTGGCCTGGCGAATGGGCTTGAAGTTATTGAGCGGGGGGCTCAAGCAGTTGAAGCAGCTCACCGATTTTGAGGAGTATGGCGGAGCGCCACTGCTGGGCGTCGACGGGGTGGTGATCTTATGCCACCCGCGCTCGGGGCCGCGGGCGCTCAATAACGGGTTGAAGCTGGCGATCAAGAATGTGCGTGCCCAGTTGCCCCGGGCCATCGAAAGCGAATTAAGCCGACGACTCCAGGACTAGGACGTGTCAGAGATACGCCACATCTATCGGTGGGATCTGGACAAGACCTACCTGCGCACGGAGTTTGAGACGATGCGTGGGCTGATCCGGGCGGCCCTGCAGCGCCCGGAGGAAAAGGTCAATGTGCCGGGGGTGGTGACGCTGCTCAAGGAGTTGAGCCGGCCCACCGACGAGGGCGGGGTATATATCACCTTTATCAGCGGCAGCCCGTCGCAGATGCGGGAGAAATTGGAGGAGAAGTTTCGCCTCGACGGCATCTCGCCGGACGTCTTTATCCTCAAGCCAACGCTCAAGAATATTCTCAAGGGCCGATTTCGAGCGGTGCGCGGGCAGGTGGGCTATAAATTGGACAGCCTGCTCAAGGTTCGTGGGGAGGGGCCGGAGGCGCCGGAGACCCTCTTTGGGGATGACGCCGAACAGGACGCGTTTATCTACTCGCTCTATGCCGATCTGGCCTCCGGGAAGGTGGATCGGGA
>CAZMJS010000047.1:0-16222 GCA_964566695.1 uncultured Bradymonadales bacterium | reverse complement strand
TCTCAACAAGGACGAATCGGTATGGCGAAGGGATCGGGATTGAAGAAATGGTTGGGCCTGGTGGTGGCCGTGGCGGCGTTGGCGGTGGCCGGATGCGGCGACGACGACGATGATACGGCGACGGTCAATGAATGCGGCGGAGAGTCCCAGGTATTGGCCTTTGACGGCGCTCCGGCGGAGAAGGGCGATAGCTGTGGGGAGTGCGGCTTTGGCGAGTTGGTGTGCGACGGCCCCAATACGCTGACCTGCGAGGATCCGGAGCCCACCAATGAGTGCGGTGGGTGCGAGGAGCTGCCGGGAGAGGTCGGCGAGAGTTGCTCCACGGCGCAGGTCTCCAGCGGGGTCTGGGCCTGTGAGGGAACGTCGATGATCTGCGAGGACGGCGAGGTCAATGCCTGCGGCGGCACCGATAACCTGGCTGATGAGCCGGGGACGGCCTGTGGGGAGTGCGGCATCGACACCGTGGTATGCGACGGCGCCAATGCCGTGATGTGCGACGACGAGCTGGGATGTCCGCAGGCGCAAGACGTGTCGGCCACCCAGGGCACGCGAAGCGACGGCGTGCGCGTGACCTGGCGGGGCAATCCCTACGTCGATGGCTACCGGGTGTATCGAGACGGCGAGGAGATCGCCGACGTCGATGGCGGCCGCTTGAGCTATTTGGATGAGGATACGGAGGCCGCCGGGGCGCCGGCGATCGCCGATGTGATGGCCAGCGATGATGATACCCAGGGCATCGAGGTCAGTTGGAGCTCCGAACCGGTGGAAGGCGAATTCGCCACCTACGAGGTCGTGGCCTACTACCCCGGTGGAGAGGCCGATATATCGAATTCGGCGGACGGATTCCGGGGCGCCGAGGTCGACACCTATGAGATCTCGACGGACGGCGGCACTAATTGGGAGGCCGTGGGCGACGAGATGAGCTATTTTGATGAAGACGCGCCCATGGCGACGGCCGACGTGCCGGCGCCGGAGATCGACGACGTGACCTGGGATGGGTTGACGGTGATCGTCGTGGAGGCGCCAGAGCCGGTGCCGGCCGAGGAACAGACCTATTGGGTGCGCGCCGTGACCGATGGTGGCGACACCAGCGAGCCGGAGTCGGCGACGGGCCAGCGAGCCTGGGGCGATCTGGAACATGACTTTAGCCGCTCCGACGACGGCGACGACTTTGAGACCTTCGGCGATTGCGAGGGCGCGCTGGAGTGCGTCGACGAGGATTACGAGGCCGATAGCGACGTGGAAGGGCGCTACTATCGCATCGATACCTTCGGCGAGGGCTTCGCCATGACCTCCAGCGATCCCGTGTGGGGTGAGGTGGAGAAATTGGTGCTCAGCGCCATCCCGGTAGCCGACGAGGTGGAGGTGGGCGACTCGCTTGAATTTACGGTGGTCGTGGAGACCAGCGCGGGCGAGGAAGTGGCCCGGGAGGGCGCGGAGCTGATGATGTCGATCAGCGATGAAGACGTGCTCCAAGACCCCGTGCCGGAAGACGTTATGACCGACGATCAGGGGTCGGCGACCGTGGAGCTGACCTTTGAAGAGGAAGGCGAAGACGTGGTGGTCAGTTGGACGGCCGACGACTCCCGGGTCAGCGATGAGACGGTGGAGCATAATAGCTTCACCGTCTTCGAAGAGGGCGTGCTTCCCATCGACCCGCCTCTGGGTGAATAAGCATGTGAGCTGAAGAGAGCCTACAAAAAACCCCGATCCAGCGCATGGATCGGGGTTTTTTTGTGGGTGTGCCCGTGAGTCAGTCGCCGCGTTGGAGGACGCGTCGGTAGGTGCGCAGGACGCTCTGGGCGCTGGATCGCCACTGGAATTGGCGAGCTCGCGGGGGGCCGGCCTGTTGGTGGTGGCGGCGCAGGGCGTCGTCGCGGTGCAGGCGGGCCATGGCGTGGGCCATGGCGTCGACGTCGGTGGGGTCGACCTTGAGGGCGGCGTCGCCGCAGACCTCGTCGGGGGCGCCGCGATCGGAGGCCATGACGGCGGTGCCGCAGGCCATGGCCTCCAGGGCGGGCAGGCCAAAGCCCTCGTAGAGAGAGGGAAAGAGAAAGAGGCGGGCCATGGCGTAGAGGGCGCGAAGCTGGGGCAGAGAGACGCCGTCGAGGAGAATGACCCGGGAGTTGAGGCGGGGATCGTCCAGGAGTTGTTTGAGCTCGTCGTCGGGGCCGCTATAGATGCGGCGGACCAATACGAGATACATCTGGGGATCGTCGCCGAAGGCCTGGAGAAAGGCTCGGACGGCGGCGGTGTGGTTTTTATAGGGGGCGCCCTGGCCGACGATGAGCGCAAACTGGGTGCGCGGAGCCATAAAGGGGGCAAGCAGCGGCCAGGCCTCATGCGGGGGGAGGGGACGAAAATAGGGGTCGACGCCGTTATAGCTGACGGCGACGTCGGGCGCTCGGGGGCCGAACCAGTCCTCGATCTCGCGGCGGGAGTGGTGGGAGACGGTGAGGAGGGCGTCGGCCTCCTGGACGCTGGGCGGGATCACCAGGCGGTTGAAGAAGCCGGAGACCATTTTTTTAAGGAAGCGGTTGGAGCAAAAGGCCGGATCGATGAGCCACATGATGTCGTGGAGGGTAAAGATGGCCGGCACGGGAAGGTTTCGGGGAAGCAAATTGTAGGGGCTATGGAACAGATCCACGCCCTCAAAGTCCACGCGGCGAGAGAGAAGATATCGGGTGGCCGGTGAATTTGGCGCCGAATGAAACGTCTGACAGTGCACGCGGCGATGCTCAAAGGGTCGCGGATCGGCGGGATGGGTGATAAGCCGAAGGCGCAGCTCATCGTCGAGCGTTAGTAGATGATCGATGAGCTGGCGCGTGTAGCGGCCGATGCCGCTGGGACGACCATTGAGATAGCGGGCGTCGATCATGACCGTGGCGTCGGTGCTGGAAGTGACCGACGAATTACGCGATGGTGTAGCGTCCATAAGATACCTCCGAGGCTCTGATAGCACGTCTAGACGAGGCGGCAAGGGGCCGGCGACGGGCGGATAAGTCAATCCAAGCCAGGCGAGTGCTGAGCGATGATACGACAGGCAATCGAGAGCTATTTTGAGAAGGTGGTGGGCCCCCATCATCGGTGGTTGACCGTGATCAGCGTGCTGATGACGGTGCTGGCCGTGGTGGTGGTGGCGACCCAGTGGAATATCAATAACGACTTTCGAGAGCTATTGCCCGGGGATTCGGAGGCCGGCAAGGTGGTCGACGAGGTCGGTGAGCGGGTGGGGTCGGGGTCGACCCTCTTCGTGGTGATCGATAGCCCGGAGCGGCAGGCCAACCGCGATTTTGCGGAGGTCTACGCCGAGGAGTTGAGGGCCCATCCGGATATCGCTCTGGCCCATTATCACAACGATCGCACCTTCTTTGAGGAGCACAAACTCCTATACGTCGATCGCGAGGATCTGCTGGAGTTAAACGATCGGATCCGAAGTCGGATGCGCGAGGAGCGCCAGCGCCAAAACCCCCTCTTTGTGGATCTGAGCGAGGAGGATGAAGAGGACGAGGAAGAGGCGGTGGACACCCGCGATATCGAGGAGCGCTATGAGGATCTGGCGCACCAGGACTATCGGGAGTACCTGGAGGCCGACGACGGCTATTCGCTGACGATCATGGTGCGCTTCGGCGAGGGGTCGACGGATCTGGCGACGACGCGGCGCTTATTGGAGGACGTGCGCCGGATCGGCGAGGAGCTCGATCCGCCGAGTTTCCATGAGGAGATGTACCTGGAGTTTGGCGGGGGGTTGGTCAACCGCGATGGGCAGTATTCGTCGATTTTGACGGACGTGGTGAAGTCGGCGCTCTTTACGATCATCGGATTGTTTTTGGTGATCTCGCTGTATTTCCGGCGCTTTCGCGCGGTGGGGCTGGTGCTGATTCCGCTGGTGATGGCCGTGGTGTGGACGTTTGCGCTGGCGTTTTTGATCTTCGGGGAGTTGACGACGATCACCATCTTTGTGTTCGCCATTCTACTGGGCCTGGGGATCGACTTTAGCATTCACCTGCTCAATGGTTACGACCGGGAGCGGCTGGATGGGCGGTCGCCGATCGATGCGCTGAGGGAGTGTTATCAATCGGTGGGGCGGGCGACGGTGATGGGGGGGACGACGACCTTTGCGACCTTTGTGGTCCTGTCATTTGCCCAGTTTCGGGGGCTGGCTCAATTTGGTCAGGTGTCGGCCATCGGCGTGGCGATGATGGTGCTGGCGATGGTGGTGACCCTGCCGGGGCTGATCTTGACGCTTCATGAGCGGTGGCCCCACGCGCCGGATCCGGCGAAGACGATCCAGGAGATGTGGGATATGGAACGATGGTATCACCGGGAGAACCTGGCCCGGGTGGCGCCCTGGATGCTGGGGGTGGCCGTGGTGTTGATCGGACTGGCGGTGACGCAGATCCCGAACCTGTATTTTGAGGAGAATTTCCGACGCATCGGCGACGTGGAGACGCCCTGGCAGCGGGCTCAGGAGCCCGATCCGGTGGAAGAGGAAATGGAAGAGATGAAGGATCGGGCGGCGTCGCTGGCGGAGGACGTCGCCAATCGGGCGGTGAAGGTGCGCGAGGCCGTCGATCCGGAGACCTTCGTCCGCGATCGGGAGCAGCTGAGCACGGGGGCGAAATATACGAGCGCCCTGAGCCGGATGCACTCGTCGACGCCGACGCTGCTGCTATTGGACGATATGGAGCAGGCCTTCGAGCTATACTGGCATATGCACGAGATGCAGGAGGCCGGGGAGCTGGAGTCGGTGCGATCAATCACGTCGGTGCATGCCTTTATGCCCGGCGATGAGGCCACCCAGAAGGAGCGCCTGGAGGCCATGGAGGAGCTTCGGGAGACGCTGGAGGAAGACGATCTTAGGCGGCTCAGCGACGAGGAGCGAGCGGATCTAGAGGAACTCCGAGACCTTCTGGATGTCAATCCGGTGACGGTCTACGACCTGCCGGATTGGGCCAAGCGCATGTTTATGGAGGCCGGGTCGAAGGCGCGGGAGCCGGCGCCGGGCGAGGAGTTTGCCTTCGAGTATATCCTGTACGTCAACGAGCGCATCGACCATATGGTGGGCGAGGAGGCGCGGCAGTTTCTGGGAGAGGTGCAAAAGGCGGTGGAGACCAGCGGGGTGGACGCCCGGGTCGGCAGTCAGGCCTATATCTATACGACGATGCTCGACGAGATTCAGACCGACGGGGCGAAGATGTTGGGGATCGCTCTGGTGGTGGTATTTCTGCTGATGCTGCTCTATTTTCGAAGCCCCGTAAGGGCGATGACGGCGCTGATCCCGTTGACGGTGGGCACGATCTGGATGCTGGGCTTTGCGGCCTGGTTCGGGATCAAGTTGGATTTTTTCAACGTCATCATTTTGCCGGTGATCATCGGCATCGGCATTGACGACGGGTTGCATTTTTATCACCGCTATCTGGATATGGGCGAGGGCTCGATCTTGGACGTGGGCTATCACGTGGGATCGGCGGTGGGGATGACGACGGTGACGTCGATGATCGGCTTTGGTGGCCTGGCGATCACCGACGAGGCGGGCCTGCAGTCCATCGGCTATCTGGCGTTTACCGGGTTGGGCAGCGCCTTTTTGGCGACGATCCTGATCATGCCGGCCTTGTTGTGGGTGGCCGAGCAGCGTCGGTGGACGTGGATATTGCCGAAAAAGGAAGAAAAATGAATCAATGGACGGTGGGATGCGTCTAGGTTGAAGAGGTCGGCGTTAGGGTTAAGCGAGATTGACGAGGATAAGAGGATGAGACGTTCAGCGATGATGGTGGTAGTGGTCCTGTGGGTGAGCCTGGTGATGAGCGCGACGGCGACGGCCGCCCAGGGATGGGGAAGCGGGGCGACGACGGGGACGCCGACGATGCAGGATCTGATCCCGACGGTCAGCTCGGGGCAGGCCTATTCGGAGCGCTATAGCTTCTCATTTAATCCCGATCAGGGGGGCCATATCGGGATCAACCTGACGATTTCTAATCTGGGCTTGCGAAGCGGCTATGGGGCCTCGGAGCTGCGGCTGGATATGCCGGATCGGGATCGCTATAGCGAGAGCGAGCGGGTGCGGCGGCGCCATTGGTCCTACGATGAGGATCAATTCGGGCTTGAAATCGCCGACGCCGAGCTTCGGGCCGACGGGGAGAATGCCTTTGAATATCGCTACGATGACGGGGACGTAAAAGTGGAGCTTCGCTTCGAAAAGCGCGTGCCCATGTGGCGACCGGGCAATGGCGAGATTCGAAACGGCGATGATTTCTATCGATTCACCCTGGTGGCGCCGCGCTCACGGGTGGAGGGCCGGGTTTATATCGACGGTGAGTGGCACGACGTGTCCACCGAGGACTCGGGCTATGCCGACCACGTGGTGACGAACGTGGCGCCCTTTGATCTGGGCAAACGCTTTACCCGCTTTCGGGCCTACGAGGACGACGTCTTCGTGCTGTGGCGCGAGATCGATCTGACCAGCGACTATGGCGGCCGGCCCGTGACCTGGGTGGTCGTGGGCGTGGGCGACGACATCATCTATGAGGACGCCAGCGCCGAAGCGCGCTTTGGCGAGGTGGAGCGCCACGAGGAGTCGGGCTATCGGGTGCCCCACGCCGTGCAGGTGCGATCGGATAAGAGCAATGGTGATTCGCTGCGCTTTTTGCTGCGCGGCGACGACTATAGCCACCGCGATCTATTGGCGAGCTATGGGCGGGTGGCGCGCACGGTGGCCGGGGCGTTGAGCGATCCCCACCAGTTCAACGTCGAGGGGCGCTACGCCCTGGAGGTGGAGGTCGACGGGCGGAAGCTGCGGGTGACCGGGGAAAACCGGGTGACTCTGGACTACGTTAACCAATGAAATGAAGGGGGCACCAATGCTTGCTTCGCTGGGGCTGGGGCTTATTACTTTGGGGTGCCGAATAGCCCACCCCTCACCGGCCGGTGAAGGCCGTGCGGGGACAACTAGTAACCAGAGCAGCCAGGAGCATTGAATGGATCGATTTGGAAAAGAGGAATTCCGGGAGTTGCTCGACGTCGATGAGACGCCGTCGGTGTCGATATATATGCCGATCGAGCGCCAGGAGATGACCAATAAAGCGCTGCGATTGCAGTTTCGGGCGCGGGTCGACGAGGCGGAGCAGAAGCTCAAAGCCGCCGAGAGCGTGGAGCCCGACAAGGTCAAGGAGGTCATGGAGCCGCTGCGAGCGATGCTCGACGAGCGCAATCTCTTTGATCACTCCGGCGATGGCCTGGCGGTGTTTGTGGCGCCGGGCTTTGAGTCGCGCTACTTCTTGCCGCTGAGCTTCGAGGCGATGACCGTGGTGGGATCGAATTTCCACACCCGTCCGCTATTGGAGCATATCGCCATGCCCTCCGATTATTGGGTGCTGGCCATCGGTGAGAAGGAAGTGTCCTTCTGGGAGGGTAGCCCCACGGGCGTGGAAGCCACGGAGATCGAAGATCTGCCCAAAAACCTGCAAGAAGCCCTGATGATCGAGCAGGAAAAGGGCCAGGACGGGCTCAACTACCAGACGGGCTCCAATTATACCTCCGGAGGAGCGGGCCACGATAGCGGAGGTGGGGGCAGTCGAAGCTTGCCGTCGCCGGTTTATCACGGCCACGGCGGTGGGCGTGAAGAGCGAAAGGCCTATCTGAAGCGCTATTTCAGCGAGGTGTCCCAGGGAATTCAGGACTACCTGGGCGACGCCGAGGGGCCGGTGATCCTTGCGGCCGTCGATTTTTGCCACCCCATTTTCGAGGATGCCAGTCGGTTGAAGAATTTGGCCGATGAGGGCATCGAGGGCAATGTTCACTACTGGAATGATAAGTCGATCTATGAGGCGGCGTGGCCAATTGCCAAGCGACAGATGAGCCAGCGCCTGGACAACGCCCTGGAGGAGTGGGAGCGAGCCTACGGAAAGGGCAGCGGAGAGCAAGACCTGGCCACCGTGGGTCGTCGGGTTATCGAGAGCCGGGTGCACCGGCTGCTCCTGGACGAAGAGGCCGAGCTATGGGGCCAATTCGATCGCACCACCGGTGAGGTCACGCGACTGGAAGAGGGGGCCGACGAAGAGGCCAAGGCCATGGCGGTCGATGTCTACGATGAGATCGCGGAGACGGTGGTTCAACTCGGCGGGGACGTCGTGGTGGTGCCGTCGGAGAAGATGCCCACCAATACGGGAGTGGCGGCGATCTTGAGGGGCAATGGCTGAGCTGAGTTAGCGGCCGGATTATCAACGAGCGCTCTTTCCGCAGGGAAAGGGCGCTTTTTTATGGAGTGGGCGGGATTGAGGCCATGAGGGGACCTCGCTATGGTGGGGTCATGGCAGCTCAGGATGGGATCTCAAGGCGAGAGAAGGCGATGGGTCGATGGTCGGTGGCGGTGTGGGCGGGGTTGATGGTGCTCCTGGCGGTGGGCTGTGCCGATTCGTCGTCGGAGCCAGAGGCCCCGGAGGTGGAGGATGGGGAGTATATCCAGGCGACCTTCGACATGGTGACAGGGGTGATGCCGACGCCGACGGACGCCATGTATGACGTGGAGTCAGGGCGGGTGGCGATTCCCGTCGATGGGGAGGCGCCGGCGGCGGAGCAGGCTTTCTTGGGCTATCTCAATGAGCTCGATGGGTACCCGTTATCGACGCCGATTCGGGTGCCCGTGTCGGGCCATATCGACGAGGAGAGTCTGAGTCGCTCGGTGCGGATGTTCGACCTGGAGAGCGGTGATCTACTGGATGTAGATCTGAGTTATAGCGAGGGTCACCGCGCCATCGAGGTGATGCCCCAGGAGGCCCTGGAGCCAGACTCGCGCTACGCCGTGGGCGTCGAGGGCTACGACGAAGGGGTGCGCGGCGAGGACGGGCGAGAGGTGATCGCCGACGAGCTATTCTTCTACCTTCGAAATGAGGCCTCCATCGAGGACCATCCCGATGTGATGCCCGGCGATAGCGAGGCGGAGCGACAGGCGATGGCCCAGGAGTTGGGGGCGCTCCAGGAGGCCTGGCAAGAGGGGTTTGAGCATATGGCGACGCGGGGGCTGGACCGCGAGAAGCTGGCGGTGATGTTTCAATTTCGGACGACCAGTGAGCCGGCGGTGCGCTTTGACCCGGCTCGGGGGGCGCTGCCGATGCCCAACGATCTGCTGCGAGGTGAAGAGGGGCTGGAGCTGCCCGTCGATGAGTCCATGACCGACGAGGAGAAGGCGATCCGCGAGGACCTATCGCGCCTCGATGGGTTCACTATCTCGGGGTCGGCGATGGTGGAGAGCACCCACGAGGTAGCCCGAGAAGAGAGGGGGCTAAAGTTATTGGAGCAGCGGGCCGACGGGGGCTGGCAGGTCAAAGAAGGGGTGGAGCAGGGGTGGTTGGAGCGCGGGGACACGCGGTGGATCGGGCCGTCGCTGAGCCTGGAGCCGGAGAGCGATTATATTTTGGTGGTGACGGATCGCCTGGAGAGCGCGTCGGGCCGGGCCCATCGGGCGCAGCCGTTGGGGGCGCTGATGACCCTGGGCGCGCCGCTGGTCGAAGAGGGAGCGTCGGCGGTGTCCATGTTGAGCGACGCGGAAGCTCAGGCGTTGGAGCCGCTGCGGGCGCGGGTGGACGAGGCCCTGGGGCAGGTGGGCGGGGTAGAGGGCGAGGTGATCACGGCGGTGCCATTTCGCACGGCCTCGTCGGCGAGCCGCCTGCTGGAGCGGCGCCAGAAGCTATATGACCAGGAGGTGAGTACGGAGGTCACCGACATCGATAGCACCTGGCCCAGCGGGGCCGCCGGGCTATTGCTCTACGGCGTTGAGAGCGTGATCCGCGGGAAGATGACGGTGCTCGATCACCTGGACCCGCAGACCCGTCAATTCTATGGCGACGGCGTGGCCGTGGAGCGGCAGGCCAAATTCGTGCTGACCCTGCCAGAGGATGTGAGCGTCGCCGAGCCCCTTCCGGTGGTGCTCTTTGGCCACGGGCTGATGACCAGTCGAGAGCTTTTGTACCTGGTGACCAGTGAATTCGCCCAAAAGGGCTACGCGGCGATGTCTCTGGACCTGCCCTATCACGGCAGTCGAGCGGTGTGCATCCGTGACGAGGGCTGCGTGTCGGGGGCGGAGTGCGACACCACCGAGGGGGTCTGTCGCTACGAGGACGGCAGCGAGGCGGGTCTCAATGAGCTGGACGTGACATTTATGGCGCCCTTTTTGGCGGGGACCCAATACGAAGATCTGCTGAGCTATCCCATGGATAGCGGGGCGGTATTCATCGATATGGATTCCATTCCGGGCACCCGGGATCACTTCGAGCAGGCCCTGCTGGATCTGCAGCAGGCGGTGCGGGTGATTCAGGGCGAGGAGTTGAGCGAGGCGGTGGTCCAGGAGAGCGGGCTGTGGCTGGGCGATGAGATCGTCTATATGGGCATGAGCCTGGGAGGCATTCTTGGGTCGGCGTTGACGGCGACGGAGCCGGGGATCGAGGATTTTGTGCTCAATGTGCCGGCCGCCGATTTGCCAAAGCTCATCGAGCATTCCCTGGTGTTTGAGCCCCTCTTTGAGGACGCCCTTGACGATCGGGGCATCGAGGCTGGATCGGACGCCTATGTTGAGTTTATGAACGCCGCTCGGTGGGTCCTGGACCCCGTGGACCCATTGAATCTGGTGCAACATGCCATCGAGGAGCCCCTGGACTACGGCGCCAAGGGGGCGTCGAATCACCTGCCGGATAGGGAGGTACGGGTGATGATTCAGCAGGCCGACGGCGATCGGGTGGTGCCCAATATCGGGACCTCTCAATTGTCGCAGCGCATGGGCGTGGACATCATGCATTATGAGCCGGGGATCACGGATCACGCCTTTTTATTCGATCCGACGAATCTGTCCGGGGCGACGCGAGACGCCCGAGCGGATATGATGGATTTCTTTGAGGCCCGGACGGTGCGTGATTGATGGATTGGTTGGCCGGGCGAGCGCGGGATGGGACGATGAAGGCAAGATGGGCGGTGGTGATGATCGTGGGGGCCTGGATGGTGTGGCCCGTGCAGGCCATGGGAGCGGGCTACGCGCAGAATGTGCAGGGGGCGTCGGCCGCCGGCGTATCGGGGGCGATGGTGGCGCGGCCCAATACGGCGGAGGCCGGCTATTATAACCCGGCGGGGTGGGTGCTTCAGGGAAGCGGCGGGGTGTCGCTGTCGGGGGCGGCGTCGGTGCCCTGGGTGGATGTGGAGGTGGAGGCCACGGAGGAAAGCGGTCGAGCGGCGCTGGATGGGCGGGTTCAGGGCCAGGGGTTTGGCTTTGTGCGTAGGGGAGACGTGGCGGTGGGGCTCTACGGCGGCCAGAGCTACGGGGGCGGGTTGAAGTGGCCCGAGGACTGGGAGGGGCGCTACGAGGTGGGGGCCATGGAGGTCAGCGCCTGGGAGGTGGCGCCGTCGGTGGCCTATCGGCCCATCGATCGGGTGGCCCTGGGCGTGGGGCCGCGCATCGTGCGGGGCGCCATGAGCCAGGCCAATCGGGTGGCGGCGTCGCAGGATGGCCAGGAGTATCTGTGGGAGATGGAGGCGTCGGCCGTGGGCGTGGGCATGCAGGCCGGGGCGTGGGCAGCGGTGAGTGACTCGCTGGCGCTGGGCGCCAGTTGGCGAAGCGCCATCGATCTGGAGATGGAGGCGTCGACCCAGGCGCTGTCCCTGGAGGACGGCGAGCCCTGGGACCTGGAGGCCATGACGACGACGGTGCTCCCCCAGCGGTGGAGTCTGGGGCTGGCCTATCGCATGGCGCCGATGGGGATCCTATCGCTGGACCTGGAGTATCGGCGGTGGGGGGCCTACGATCGCGTGGAGGTGGGGTTTGACGACTCGGCGGCGGAGCCGGTGGTGGAAGAGCGAGACTGGGAGGGCACGCTGGCGATGCGAGCGGGGGTGGAGGCCCGGGGGTTGGCCGACGGGCTGATCATCCGAAGCGGGCTGGCCATCGAGCCCTCGCCGGCGCCGGAGCGCGAGGCCCGCACGGCCCAGCCCGACGGGGATCGCACGGTGGTCAGTCTGGGCGGTGGATTTGAGATCACCTCGGAGTGGCGCATTGACGGAGCCTATCAATTCATCATCCTCGATCAGAACGCCTCTCAGGGCGATGGCTTTGAGGGCATTTACGACGGTCAGATCCACGCCTTTGCGATGGGGCTGAGCGGTCGCTTTTGAGATGTCGACGAGAGAGGATGCGGAGAGGTTAGATGAGCAGAGAGGACGAACGGCCATTTGAGTATCTGATGCTCAACAAGCCCCACGGGTGCATCACGGCGAGGCGGGACTTCGAGGATCGGGAGTTGGTCTATGACCATATCCCGGCCCATATGCCGGATCTGCCGCACGTGGGTCGCCTGGATTATAATACCCAGGGGTTATTGCTATTTACGGACGATGGGCGCCTGGCCCAGGCGCTGCTCAATAAGAACTACGCCGGGGAGGCCGATCCGGAGGAGGTCGATCCCATCGAGAAGGTGTACCACATCAAGGTCAAGGCCAAGATCGAGCCCGACGATCCGGTGTTGGAGAGCCTGACGGAGCCGCTGGAGTTTAAGCCCGGTCGGTTCACGGCGCCCGCCCGGGTGGGGTGGGTGGCGGAGCGCTCGAGCTGCACATGGATCTCCGTGACCATCACGGAGGGGCGACACCGCCAGGTGCGCCGGCTCTGCGATCGCTCGGGGCTTCAGATCCGAAAGCTCCGGCGGGTGCGGCTGGGTCCGCTGGAGTTGGGGGACCTGAAGATGCGATGGTGCCGACGCTTGGAGCCCTGGGAAGTGGAGGCGCTATACGACGTCGCGCTGCCCGAGGGATAGGATCTGAAAAGACGTGGAGCGAAGGAGTTCGATGAATCGGTGGAAGGCCATGGCAGGGGCGGCGGTGGTAGCGACGGTCCTGGTGTGCCTCGGCGGGTGCGATGGCGGGGAGGTGGATGCTGGAGAGGAGAGCGATCGGCCCCTGAGGCCGTTGATCTACACCGAGGATCCGGAGCTGACGCCGGAGGGCGCCGAGGTGCGGGAGCGACGGCTTCGGCGCCAATTTATGGGCGGCGAGGTGGAGGCCGTGCTGGAGCGAGGTGGCGGGGGCATCGAAGACTACGATTTGAGCGATGAGGAGGCGTTCGGTCAGGCCCTGGTGGAGACCCTGGTGGGCCAGGACGAGGCGGGGTGGGAAGAGCTCTTCGTCAGCGCCGATGACTATCGGGGGCTCGTGGGCGTGGATCAGGCGCGGGCCGAGGAGTTTGTGGACAATCAACTGGGCGGCTCGCTGGCGCTGTGGGATCTCTTTGGGCGCTTTGAGGCCTCGGGGGAGGCCGAAGAGGGGCTGGCGGAGCGCTTCTCGTTGGTGGAGGTACGCCTGGGGCGCGGTCGAGATATCCACGGCGGGGCGGTCTCGGAGCCCGAAGAGGTGGTGCAATATTGGGACTCCACGGTGGTGCTGCGCTACGAAGAGCTGGGGCTGGACGTGGAGGTGGAGATCGGGCGGATCTTTCGCATCGGCGATGACGAGGAGTTGGGCCGACTGCAGGTGGGATCGCCCATGGAGGTGGACGGGCGATTCCAGACCTTATTCGACGTGGGCTTTCATCTAAAGACCCAGTTGTTGAGGAGCGAGGAGTATCCCTTTCCGCTGGGCGTGGGCACCTTCTGGCGCTACCGGCGCTACGACCGGGACGAGGGGGTAGACGACCAGGAAGATGTGCTCGATCGACGCCTGGACGAGACGCGGGAGGGGCCGGACGCCACGGAGGTGGTGCTGGAGGTTCGAAATGTGTCGCGCCATGGAAAGGTGCGCCTCATCGAGCTATTGCGCCGCTACGACGATCGCCACTACACGCGGACGCGGGAGTGGTGGGTGATCACGCCGCGCCAGATCTACGGGTGCAATGAGGCCTGCCGAGAGCGGGTCGACGATCCGAGGTGGCTGCTCGGCTACTTCGCCAGCCAGACGCCGATTATGGTCTTTCCCGTGGAGGCCGGCGCGCGCTGGGGAGAGGCCGGTCACCCCGATGAGGAGGGGACCTTCCAGGTCAGTGAGAGTTGGCAGCGCGTGGAGACGCCGGCCGGGACCTTCGCCGGGACCTATGCCATCGAGGGGCGAGGCGCCGTGGGGTGGTGGGACCGCTATTTATCGACCGCCCAGGTGGTGCGCTACTTTTCGCCGACCCGGGGCATCGTCAAGCAGGAGGTCGCCGATGGGCCCGAGGGAGGGGTGATCGTCGAGGAGTTGGTGGAGTATCGGATCATGGAGTAGGGTGGTCGCGACGTGAGTAGCGGGTTGCTCACTGGAGAAACGCCCAGAAAAGAGACGCGGAGAGCTATGAAGTTAGTACTGGCCAAAGAAGAGCATAGCGCGGCAGTGGCCCGGTTTTTTCAAGGCCATCCAGGAGAGGCCACAGAGCGCCACCCGGCGGTCGATAGCGCAGAGCTATTGGAGGAGAAGCTTCGCCAGGGGGAACTGGAGGTGGTGGTGGCCACGGCGTCCAAGAGGATGGTGGGCGCCGGCATCGGTCAGGTGCGAAGCTGGAATCACTCCCTGGAGATCTCATCGATCGAGGTGGGGCAATATCGGGAGCCGGGCAAGGTCAAGAAGGCGCTCTTTAAGGCGTTGATGCGGCTGGGGAGCAAGAAGTACGGGGTGGTCTTTCATCGGGTGGAGGGGTCGGCGCAATTTCGGCGCGTCCAGAAGCTGGGGGCTCACTGCTGGGGGTATCGGCCGCGGCCCGGAGGGCTGCGGTTGGACCAGTCCAGCCTGATCATGGGCTTTCCCCACCCGGGGCACGCCAAAAAGCGCATCGATCCGCCGCCCAACGCCATCACGGAGTGCGCCTTCGCCCGTCGGGTGAAGCGCGAGATCGGGGATTCGGAGGTGGGCGTGCCCTATCCGAAGAGCTATCCCGTCGGTCAACCCCGGGGCACGGGGGCGCCGATGATCTCGGGGCGGGTGTGGCCCACCTATCACTCCCAGAGCAACCATATCCAGATCGAGAACGCCGCCGGGGCTCATCCGGTGGAGATCATCAAGGAGTTCAAGCAGCGGGTATCAAAAAAGGGGGTGCACGATCTGCGGCTGGCGGTGCCGGTCAATAAGGAGCGCGAGATCCGGGAGCTGATGACCCTGGGCTTTGCGCCCGTGGCCTACCTGCCGGCCTGGTATCTGAGGGGGGCTCACCGCTTTGATTGCCTGCAGATGGTCAGCGGCCTGCCAAAGCGGGTCGGCGATCCCGATAGCTTTATGGGGCGGGCCGTGGAGCGGATACGGCGAGAGCTGCAATTTTAGGGGGTCATGGGGACTCGTCGAGGTGATCTAAGAAGGCCAAGAAGTCCCGCTGATAATGGGGGAAGCTCATGAGGTCGTTGTGGCCGCCGCCGTCGATGACGGTCATGCGCCAGGGGTTGTCCAGGGCCTTGTAGACGGCGCGGCCGTGGTCGATGGGCACGATACCATCGTCGGTGCCGTGGACCACCCAGGTGGGGGTGTCGATGTGGGCGGCTCGCGACAGGTTGTCGAATTCAAAGCGCAGCAGCCAGGAGGGAGGACGCACCTTATAGAGGTCGCGGGCCATGTCGCCCAGATGGGTAAAGGGGGTCTCCAGGACGAGGCCGGCGATGGGCCGGGCCGTGGCCAGCTCGGTGGCCACGGCGGCGCCCAGGGAGCGGCCGTGGACGATGATCTTGTCGGGATCGATCTGGCGGTGTTGGAGGGCTCGATAGGCGGCGCGGCCGTCGAGGTAGAGCCCGTCCTCGGAGATGGAGCCGCTGCTCTTTCCGTAGCCCCGGTAGTCCACGAGGAGGACGTTGAGGCCCATATTCTGGAAGCGCCGGGCCACGGGGGCCCAGGAGACGACGTTGCCGGCGTTGCCGTGAAAATAGAGGAGGGTGTAGCTGTCGTGGGGGCTGTCGGTTTCGAACCACAGGGCGTGAATGGTCTCGCCATCCTCGGTGTCCATATAGACCTGTTCGTCGGCGCCCGTCTGTTGGAGGTTGGCCGTCGGCGGCAGGGAGTCGGGAAAGAAGATGAGGTGGCGCTGGCAGGCGAGGAGGAGGCTCATGGCGAGGACGAGGATCAGTAGCGGGGAGAGGAGTAGGCGAAGCCACGGTGATTTGACGAGTTGCTTCATCAGTAGGACACTTGGCGTCACGGGCATATGGTCGAAGCGATGGGCTGGCGGCTCCGAAGCAGCGCGGAGCCCGACACCCCAAGAGTAGGTCAACGCCGGCCAATGGCAATCCAATCACCGTCAAGC
>CAZMJS010000046.1:0-27328 GCA_964566695.1 uncultured Bradymonadales bacterium | reverse complement strand
GCCGCCGCATTGATCAACAATCTCGTCAAAAGCTGTGCCATCGCCACTCCTCGCTCCAGGAAAACTTTCAGTCCTCTATAAACCTAGACGCGAGCAGCCGGCTGAAAAGGGTGGCCACTAGCAGGGAAGCACCTGAGCGGAGCGCCGATCGCTGACCTCCTCCCTCCATTGGGCGTCCTCTGTCGCCGCCCCATCGGCCAGGGGCCTGCCAAAGCTCCATATCTCACGGGTCCGATGGCGCTCCGTTATATCCCCGGCCTCCAGCCCAAAGGCCGATAGATTAAACCCGTCCTCCTCCACGGAGGTGGCGCTGACCTGCAGGCCCAAGAGTTCCTCGGCGGCCAGGCCGGCGGCCTCCATCGACTGACGCAGATCGTCGACCCTCAGCTCGCCAGCCGCCAAATCGTCGTATAGATCCCCCACCCCTCGACCCAGGGCCTGCGCCACCACCTGGGGCTGATGAATCACCATATCCATCTCCACAAAGCCCCGGTGGCCCATCGCCGCCCCATCGACCTTCATCGTGGCCACCAACCGCTCCAGATCTCCCTCTTGGTTACTCTCTGCCCCGACGCTCACCCTGGCCTCCACATCCCCATCGAGCCCCACCTGCCCCTGACTGGCCCCCGACAGATGCATCACCAACGTCCGCAGCACCTCGTCGTCGTTAACCGCCTCCAACTCCTCGACGACGGCCGACGGAAATCGCACGTGGCCCAGGCCCGCATCCAAGGTCGACGAAAACTCCACCTCGTGGCGATCGATGAGTTCACCCTCGCGGAGAAATTGCTGATGCCGGCCCCCGACGCCATGTTCCGCTCTGGCCGACACCAAGACCTTCTCGAGCTGGCCGCCCACGTTGACCCCCTGGCCGTGGGTGACCGACAGGAAGTGATCGTCCAGAGCGGCCAATAGGCGCGACGATGGCATCTGGAGCTGACTGCTCAAGACGGCGGAGGCCAGCGTCTGGCGGTCCTCTTCGCTGCGCTCATCGAAGCGAAACTGCACCTCCCTCGCCCCCTCCATCCCCACCCCTGCGGACGCTCCCTTTCCCTGGATGGAAGTCCCCATGTCCACACTCGATCCCCGCTCTCCTTTGACGGTCAAGATGAGCTCATGGGGATTGTCCTCGCTTCGCGACACCGAGACGGAGCGGCTTATTTCCGCCGACCCACCGACGGTTTTGACGAACTCACCGGCCAATCCCAGGTCCAACTGCCGCGTCTCCCCGGGCCCCACCTCCCCCAGCCAGTCATCGAAGCCCTCGCGGGTCACCAGACCGGTCTGCGCCATATAATCGGCGACCTCCGGCGTCATCTCCAGGGCGTCCGCCCAGGCGCGAACGGCGAAGCGCGTCGCCACCTCCGACCCGCGCATCGGAAATACCTCATCGATCGCCTTCCACACCGCATCCATCTGGCCCATCTTCTCGTCGACGCCGCGAAGGGCCTGCGCCCCGGCCTGAAACCGCTCTCGCTGGTCCACCACCGCATCCGCCGCAGCCCCTCCCACGGCGTTGAGGCAGGCCTGGATCTGTGACGACATATCGGCCGTCACCTCCACGCCCAGCCGGCTCAAATAGCGGTCCACATCCTCCAGTTCTGTCTGCATCTGATCATTTAACTGCTGGAGGCGCTCATGCCCCTCACTGAGCCCTTGCCCCACCGCCTGGAGGCGCTCCTCCACCCGGGCCGACAAGTCTCCGCCTCCATGCACCGCGTAGTCCAACGCCAGCTCGTTGACCCGCGACGAAAACCCCTCCACCGCCTCCGACACGGCGCCGCTGACCGCCTTGGCCGTCGACCCCAGCGCCCGCAGATCGTCCACCGTGGGCTCGATGAACTCCAGGACGCCCCCCACGCTCTCATTGACCATGTCCTCCACGCGCTCACTAAAGCCACCGACCTCCTCCAACTGTCCCCGCACCGCATCCCACCCCTCTCGACCGGCCTCCACACCCTGAGACCACTTGTCCCTCACCGTCGATCCCGTCTCCTCCGTCGTCTCACCCTCATCGGCGCCCTCCACCTCGGGGTCCTCATTTATCCCCGGCAGCGCATTACCGATGCTCGCCATCGCCGATTTGATCTTGTCCATCGCCGCTCCTCTGCCTGTTCTCGCCGATCGTCAGGGTTCTTATTTGTTGTCGACGATCAGACACCAACCTTTCGCTCATTCTCCCCGCTACATACCGCCACGCCCCCATTTCCCCTTTACCAACCCCATCGCTGCCCCGATAATGAAGCCCGATTCAGCGACCCACTCCACCGCGGGAACGATCGTGAGCGACGAAGACCAAGCCCAGCTTCCACCGATGGCCCTGGCCCTCCTGGGTCGTCTGGGCGTCGATCCCGCCGACGACGAGGGACCCGGCGTATGGGTCCCCACGCTGGCGGCGGCCTGGGCGGCCGGCCAGAGCGCCGTGGCCCTGGCCAACGCGCTGCGAAAGGAGCTTCGCCAAGACGGCGACGAGCCCCGACAATGGCCGGTGGAGCAGCTCCAGGAGCTTCGAGACACCCTCGTCGACATCGGCGACGCCCTGCCCACCATGGGCCAGGCCGTGCCGGCGCTATCGGACGCCATCGAGGCCGGCGAGGCCTACGTCGACGCCGACACCGTGCGACCGATCATCAAGGATCTGGCGACCCGCCTGGAATCCCTCGGCCAGCGCGCCGTGGGGGCCATCATCGAGGCCGCCTTCTTCGCCCAGCAAAAGAGCGGCGACGCCCACCAAAAAGACAAAGAAGAGCTGGGCCGTCTTTTTCGCCACCTGGAGACGCTCTTCGACAAATTATTGCAGCTCTGGCTTCAGCCCCCCGACGCCACGGATCGCGATCCATGACCAGTCCCTCCCCCAGTCCCCTAAGCCCTGCTCACCGCCAGGCCCTGGCGGCCATCGTCGGCGACGACCACCTGCGCACGGAACTCCCCGACCGGCTGGCCTACCAAAACGACTGCTGGCCTCGAGGCATCCTCCTGGCCCGCGGTCGACGCCTCCACCGAAACCTCCCCTCGGCCATCGTTCAGCCGGCCGACGAAGAGGAGGTCATGGAGATCGTCGACTGGGCTCGCCAGTCCTCGACGCCCATCATCCCCTTTGGCGCCGGCAGCGGCGTCTGCGGCGGCACCGTCGCCGAAGATCACCGGGCCATCGTCGTGGACCTCAAGCGCCTGGATCAACTGGTGGCCATCGACGAGGCCAACGCCACGGTCCGCGCTCAACCCGGCATCATCGGCATGGACCTTGAGCGCTACCTCAACCACGCTGGCTGGACGATGGGCCATTTCCCATCGTCGCTCTATTGCTCCTCCTTGGGCGGCTACCTGGCCGCCCGCAGCGCCGGCCAATTGTCGAGCCGCCACGGAAAGATCGAGGATATGGTGCTC
Organism: uncultured Bradymonadales bacterium; assembly: GCA_964566695.1. Taxonomy (GTDB): domain Bacteria; phylum Myxococcota_A; class Bradymonadia; order Bradymonadales; family Bradymonadaceae; genus SLJM01. Next base: position 23,941 of record CAZMJS010000046.1, on the reverse strand, counting down.
TCCATGCGCGCCGTCGACGGTCGCGGCCAGGTCGTCACCACCGCTGCCGACCCCTTTCGAGGGGCCCCGGGCGGCTTCGACGCCCACGACCTCATCGATCAAAACGAGCTCATCGTCGGAAGCGAGGGCACCCTGGGCCTCATCACGGAAGCCCTGATGCGCATCAAGCCGGCGTCCACCTGCCGCCGCTACCGGGGCTTTCAATTCTCCCGCCTGGACCTCGCCCTGGACGCCATCCAGGAGGTCATGCAGCTCGGCCTTCGCCCCGCCGTGGTGCGCCTCTACGACGAGGCTGACAGCCTGGTGGCCAGCTCCAAAAAGAAGGGTCAGCCCACGCCCGACGCCCCGCCCCTGGCACGCCGCCTGGCTGACCAGGCCCGTCAATTTCTGCCCAACGCCATCCAGAAACCCCTGCAAAAGACCGTCGAAAAAGCCACCCAGGGCCTGCTTCGCCGGGCCGTGGGAAACCCCTTGATGGTCAACGCCGTCGCCGATCTGGTCCCCGGCCACTGCCTATTGGTCGTGGGCTTTGAGGGCACCAACGAGCTCGTGGACCACGAGGCGGACTACGCCTTCGACGTCTTTCGCCGCTACGGCATCGACCTGGGCACCGGGCCCGGCGATCACTGGCTGGAGCATCGCTATAGCGTCTCCTACAAGCAGTCGCCGATGTACGCCGCCGGCGCCTTCGTCGACACCATGGAGGTCTCCACCACCTGGGATCGCCTCATCCCGCTCTATAACAACGTGCGCGAGGCCATGCGGGAGCACGTCTTCGTCATGGCCCACTTCTCCCACGTCTACCCCGAGGGAAGCTCCATCTACTTTACCTTCGCCGGCTTCGGACGGGACGTCGACGACAGCCTCGCCCGCTACAAGGCCACCTGGCAGGCCGGCCTGGACGCCGTCGCCGACTCCGGCGCCAGCATCGCCCACCACCACGGCGTCGGCCAGTCCAAAGCCCCCTGGACGCCCCGGGATCACCAGGGCGGCCGCCCCCTCTTTGAACGCCTCAAGGATCGCCACGATCCGGAGCGCATCCTCAACCCCGGAAAGGTCTACCGATGAGCCACACCCCGACCATCCGAAGCCCCGGATTCTACGCCGATCGCCACCTGCCGACGCCCTTCGACGAGCGCTGGCCCGATAGCGCCGAGGCCATGGCCGCCCTGGTCGACGACCTGACGGCCCAGGGCATTCCCTTTCGCGTCATCGGCGCCGGCCATCATCTGCGGCGGCTCGACGACCCCGACGAGACGACGGTCATTCGCACCACCGACATGGACGCCCTCATCGGCATCGATCGCCGAAGCGGGCTGGTCCACGTGGAGGCCGGCATCACCTGGCGAGCCCTCCAAGAGGCGCTGGCCGACGCCGACTTAAGCCTCCAGCCCTATCGATTGCAGCCGGCCCACGCCACCCTGGGTGGCCTGCTGGCCCGCCATCGACCGGGCCCCTCCTACCTCCGGGGCGGCTCCGTCGTTGACGGCTGCATCGCCATCGGCGCCCACCCCCGAAACTCCAGCGCCTATCGCTACCTGGAGGCCCCGCGAAAGGCCGCCGGCCCCGACCTTCGCCACCTCTTTATCGGCCGCGGCGACCGCGTCGGCGCCATCACGGACCTCCAACTCATCGTCTGGCGGCCCACGGAGGCCCGGCTCGTAGTCTTTGAAGACTGCGCCCCCACCCGCGCCCAGTCCATCATGGACGCCTGGCACGGCGCCGATCTGGAGGGCCCGCCCCTGCACTACAGCCTGAAGTCTCGACGGCTCCAGCTCTTCCTCCACGCCCCGGGCCAACTCCTGCGCCAGCGCATCAAGTGGCTCACCGACTCCGCCGGCGCCCCGGACACCGTCGCCGGCGGCGACGACGCCCGCACCCGCCGCCAGTGGCTGGAGGCCCGCCACCCCGATCGCCGCGATCAGCCCCAGGCCGGGCGCACCCAGATCGTCTGGTGGACCCCCGAGGCCTTCCGAGACCTCGACGCCCACCTCCCACCCCACGTCGCCGACCTCCAGGTCCTGGGCTGGACGCCCCATCGCGTCCAGTCCTTCATCACCTACGACCAGCCCCTGGAGTCCATCGACCACCTGGTGGGTGACGACCCATCGACCACCGACCGCGCCACCCACTGGGCCCACGCCCCCCTGTTGGCCGCCACCTGATCCCCACTCTCACGAAGAGCCCACCATGAGCCGCCCCAAGCTCGACGACGATCTCCAGCAGATGACCGAGTATTGCACCTACTGCCCCAAGATGTGCCGCTTTAGCTGCCCCACGGCCGCCGCCGAGGGCCGCGAGACGTCGACGCCCTGGGGGATGATGCGCCTATTGGAGATGTGCCAGGACGGCTCCGTGCCCGTCGACGCCGACGTGGCCCGCGCCTTCTATCACTGCACGGGCTGCCGGCGCTGCCAGAGCTTTTGCAACCACGACAACGACGTCCCCCGCGCCCTGTGGGAGGCCCGCCGCCAGAGCGTCCAGATGGGCTTTCTCCCAAAGTCCATGCTCCCCATCCACGACGCCTTCCAGGACCACGCCACGCCTCACGGCCCCCTCGACGAGCCCGCCAGGGACCACCTCCAGCGCGCCAAGGACGAGGTCTTCGACGACCAGGGCACCGTCGCCTTCTGGCCCGACTGCTCCACCGTGGCCCACCACCCACAGCTCATCGCCCCCATCGGCCGCCTCATCGCCCGCGCCACCGGCGAGCCCGTGCGCCTCATCACCGACGACGTCGTCGACCACCCGCCTTGCTGCGGCTTTCCCCTGACCGCCGCCGGCATCGCCACCGCCGACGACTGCGCCGACGACCTATGGCCCGCCTTCGACGGCGTTGAGCGCATCTTTAGTGACTGCGCTGCCCTCGCCGCCTGGCAACGAGACGACGCCAGTTGGCAGGTCGACGCCGACGACCACCCGCCCATCGCCCATATCTACGACCTCATCTGCGACCACCTCTCAGAGCTCGGCAACCCACCCAATCCCCTGGACGGCGCCGACGCCCTCCTCCACCATAGCTGCCTCGTCCAGCGCCAGCTAAAAGCCCAGGACCAGGTCCAGACCATCGTCGACCACATCTTCGATACGACCCCTTCGGCCATGGCCTACGACGGCGACGAATCCCAGTGCTGCGGCGGCCAGATCGCCTACCGCCGACTGGAGCCCACAGCCTCCAAAAAGGCCGCCACCACCGTCCTTCAGAGCCTGGAGCGAAACCCCGACCAACAGCGCCTCCTGACCACCTCCTCGGGCTGCGCCACCGCCCTCAATGACGCCAGCGGCTGCCACGGCGACGCCGGCGACTCACCGACGGCCACCCTCCTCTCCTGGGTCTGCGAGGCCTACGACCTCCTGGCGTCTTAAGCCTCAGCGCTCACCCGGCGTAGCGCTCGATATAGGCGTCCACCGAAAATTTTCGCCGCGTGCTCCGGCACGTCATATAGCGGATCTTGCCAAAGACCTCTCGCTCCGGCCCCCAGGCCCGATCAAAGCGGCCGAGCACCCAGAAAATCCCGTTATAGGAATTTGGATCGCGCCCATCGAGGGCGTATTTATTATTGAGCTCCACCATGATCGACAGCGCCTCCTGAGGGCTCTTCGACCAGTGAAAGATCTTCTTTCCCCAGAGCATGCGCATATAGTTGTGCATCACCCCCGTCTCCACCAATTCCTGTTGACAGGCGTTCCACAACTCATCGTGGGTTTCGGCGGCCTCAAATTCCTCGAGGCTATAGACGTAGGGCCGCTCATCATCGGCGTGCTCCGCCATCGTCTTTTGAGCCCACTGTGGCAGCGTCTCGTATTGATCATAGCCCTCGGGATCGAGGGCGCAGCGGTTAAAGCCCACCTCTCGCCAGGTCAATATCTGGTCCACGAAGGCCTCGCCGCCCTCGCTCATCTGCCAGAAGCCCTCGCGCTTGGCCACCCGATCGGGATCCAGCTGCTCCGCGCTCCATCCCTCCCTGTCGATGAGGGCCAAAAATATCCGATGGGTGCTGATATGCCCAAAATGCAAATAGGGCGATAGCCCACTCTCGGCGGCCTCGCTGACGTCATTTCGCCGCTCGTGATAGCCCTCCAGATCGCGCTCCATAAAGCGCTGGAGCCTTTCTGTGGCCGCTTCCCACCCGCCGGGATAATCCTCATTGGGGGCGATATCGTGATCGATGGGAAGCCTGGCCAACGCCTCTTTATCGGCGTTGAGCATCGCCTCCGACGCCTGCGGCCACTGCGCCTGGACCTCATCGAGGAGAGCCTCCTCTTCTTTTCCCCAGGCCACCTCTATGCCCTCCAGCGGATCCGATAGCGGCCACTGTGGCGGCTCTGAAAGCATCTCCTTGTGCAGGTAGCGTCGAAAGTCATAGGCCCGTTTATAGAGCTTATCCGTCCCCCGAATCGGCAGGTGCCCGTTGCTGTCCACGGCCTCCATCGCCACATCCACCTGGTCGGCCGCCGCCTCCACCATCCGCGGCAGGAAAAAGGCCGGAAAATCGTCGACCACTACCGCCGCGCTCTCCTGGCTCAGGCGGCCAATCAACCCCTTTCCCGGACACTCCGCGCTCTCCACAAACGGCATATAGCGCACCCCCGGTCCCTCAAAGGCCTGTTGATTGGCCTTCATCCCCTCCAACACGAAGGCGTGAAAGCGATCGCAGGCCCACTCATAACCCTGTCTAAGGGGCTCCAGGATCAACAGCGGTCGCCCCAGCTCATCGGCCAGATTTCGCGCTCGCTGGAGGGCAAAGTTATAGCTCGGTCGTCGGTGAGCCACCATCCAGTATAGCACCCACTTTCCCTCCTTATTAATCGCCTTGTCATTGAGCTTTCGCCGCCGCACCTGTGGCACCGTTTCGACCATTATCTCGCCTTTTTTCCAACACCATTGACTACCCTATCACTTGCCACGGGGAACCTAGGCGCCATCTGCCGATCCTCAAGGTCCAGCGAGCTCCACCGCTGGCCGATCGCCTCGGTTGCTTTCTCGGGGGCTGTGGATAGCTTTGGTCACGCGCCTATTCATATACTACCCACATAGGATTTTCCCATGAGCGATCACGTCTATAAGGTTATTGAACTCGTCGGCTCTTCCAGCGATAGCATCGACGACGCCATCGAAAACGCCATTGACACCGCCAGCGATTCGGTGCGCAATATGCGTTGGTTCGAGGTCGTCGAGACCCGAGGCCATATCGAAGACGAAGAAGTGGCCCACTACCAGGTCAAACTCAAGGTGGGCTTTACCATCGACGATTGATGCGCGAGGACCCCATGAGCGATGACTCCGGACCCAGCAGCAACCGCCATAAAAAGCGGGTCGTCCAACAGGGCCTTCGGGCCTTGAAGAATAAGCCCGGTTGGGACCCCGAGGCATTCGCCCAGCGCGACACCGAGCAGGAGTTGGCCCACCTGGAGCAAAAGATGCGCGACCACCAGGTCTACCAGGAGGCCGACGCCTGCTCCGATTGCGACGATCTGCGCCGCGACACCGGCGACGACACCGCCCTGTGCCAGGTCCACATGGCCCAGGCCATGGGCTTCGACGACGCCTGACCCACCCTATACTTCATCCGGGGGGATGCATTCGATGAACCGCTCCAACGACGTCGAGTCCACGTCCGGCCGTCTGGTCAAGCAGGCGCGATGGATCCTCGCCATCATCGTCGCTCTCTCCCTATTGCCCGCTCTTCTTCTGTGGTTGGGCCTGGGCGTTGAGACCGGCATGGCCCATCACACCGACCTCCTCGAGGACTGGCTCCTGGGCGATATCGATGAGTTGGGCGCCGACTTTCTTCGCAGCAAGGTCGTCTATACCGTCCTCGCCGGCTCCAGCGCCGGCACCGCCCTATTGACCGCCGTCCTGGGCTACGTCCACTTTCATATCCGCCGAGAGATCATCTCTCTACTGGTGGCCATCGCCACCTTTTGGAGCGGCGCCATCATCGCCTTTCAGTTGATGGCCTTCCACGACGTGGGCGCCTCCCTTCAGGGCACCTCTCCCTCGGTCTTCGTCCTCTCCAACTGGACCCTCGCTCAGTCCTTTACGGGCCTGTTGATGGTCGGCCTCCCGGCGGTGGTCCTCCTCTACGGAAACCGCCACCGTTGGCTCTCCAACCGCTACCTGGCTTTTATCTTCATCGCCTGCTCCCTGCTGGCCTATGGCACGATCTACTGGTCCAGCCTAGACCCCATCTTCCCCGACATGGTCACCGGCCAGTTCTTGGGCATCCGCCTCATCGAATTGGGCCCAGCCCTACTCTTCGGCACGGCCTTTCTCTTTCTGCTGCCCCGGGTTCACCGCCACTGCCGCTCCACCTTCTCGCTGGCCCTGTGGCTGGCCACCATTCCCCTATTGGCGGCTCATCTCTATATGGCCCTCTTGTCGGAGATGGCCTTCGACAGTGGATTTACGGCCGCCCAATTGATGCGCACCGGCTCCTTTTTGATCATCTTCGGCGGCCTGGCCGTGGACTACGCCAAGGTCTGCCGTCACGAAGACGAACTCGGCCGTCAACTGACGGTGCGCGATCGTCGCTTGCGCATTCTATTGGACAACGCCGTGGAGGCCGTCGCCATCTTTGATCGCGAGCGCAAGGTCCGCATGTGGAACCGCCGGGCCTCCGAACTCCTGGGGCGCTCCCGGGACGAGGCCATCGGCGCCGATATTTTGCCCCTTCTCTTCGGCGCTGAAAACCACGACCTCAAGGACCAACGCCGCCACTTTCGCGAGCAATTGCAGGACTTTCACGCTTGCCAGGAGCAGCAAGTGCTCCGCTCGCTTCGCGAAGGCCTCTTGCTTCGCCCCGACGGCTCCACCGTGGAAGTCGAATACTCCCTGGTCGCCGCTTGCCATGACGACACCCCTGTCTTCGCCGTCCTCATCCGCGACATCTCGGAGCGCATGGAGCTCCAGCGCCGCATGACGCGCATGGATCGCCTGGCCGCCGTGGGCACCCTGGCCGCCGGCGTGGTCCACGAGATCAAAAACCCCTTGACCTATGTCTTGAGCAACCTCCACCTGGCCCGGGACTCCGCCGATCGCATTCACCGCACCGTCGCCCCCCTGCTAAACGGCGGCGCCACCCCCATCGACGCCGCCGCTCGCCGTCGCCTCCAGGAGGCCACCGACGATCTGGAGGCCCTGCTCCACACCTCCAACCAGGGCATCGACCGCATCCGTCGCATCGTGGAGGATATGCAGGCCTTCGCCCACCGCCGTCCCGGCGACCTTGGCCCCACCTCGGTGACCGAAGCCCTGGACATCGCCCTGCGCATGACCCGCGCCAAGATCCGCCACGAATGCCGCCTCCACGTCGACATTAGAGATCTTCCCCCGGTGGAAGCCGACGAAACCCGCCTCTCCCAGGTCTTCATCAACCTCATCACCAACGCCATCCAGGCCATGGCCGAGGTCCCCGAGCGCGATCATCATCTCCATATATCGGCCGATACCACCTCTCGCGGCCACATCCGGGTGCGCATCCGCGACACCGGCCCCGGCATCCTGGAGCCCGTCCAGACCCAGATCTTTGAACCCTTCTATACCACCAAGTCCGTGGGCCAGGGCACCGGTCTGGGCCTATCTATTTCCCAATCCATCATCCAGAGCTTCGACGGCGACATCACCGTCGACTCCACCCCCGGCCGGGGCACCACCTTTACGGTGACCCTTCCGCCGATAAACCACGACGACCGCGACGCCCCTGGCTCTCGCGTGCATTGAGAGTCCATGCCTATTACACTCGCCCCATGAGCGACCGACCCACATTTGCGCTGACGCGACGACGCTTTCTCTGGCTGGCCGCCATCGCCGGCGGCTCCACGGCCCTCGGCCTTCGCCTGGGTTGCTACCCCGACGACGAGTGGGAGGGCCACCACCTGGCCCGCTGGGAGGCCCACGTCGTCGCCGCCGTCGCCCTGGCGCTCATCCCCGACGAGCCCGGCCAGTGGCCCGACCAGGCCCCCACTCCTCTGGAGGTCGCCGCCCACGTCGACCGCTACCTCCGAGGCTTTCCCCGCCCCATGCTCCGAGAGATCCGCGCTCTCATGGCCTTTTTGGAGCAGGGCACCCTGGCGGGCTGTAAATTTCGCCGCATCACCCGCCTGGATCCGACCGACGCCCGTCAATTTCTGGAGCGCCTGCGCGACCAGGGCGGCCTCTTTTCTCAGGCCTTCCAGGGCATCCGGGCGCTTATCTACGTCGGCTTCTACCAGGACGATCGCACCTGGCCGGCCATCGGCTATCCGGGCCCCCAATTTGAACGCGACGCCCCTTCCACCCCGGTGACGCCCGACGACGCCGGCCCCTATAAAAAGTGGATCGCCACCCCCGGTGAGCTTCCCCGAGGACTTCAATGATCTACGACGCTTCCACCTTCGGCGAGCCCATCCGCCTTCGCACCGATCTATGCATCATCGGCTCCGGGGCCGGCGGCTCCGCCGCCGCCTGGGCGGCCGCCCGCCGCGGCCTGGACGTCACCATCCTAGAGGCCGGCCCCTTCGTCCCCCCGTCGACGATGAACCAGCGCGAAGAGGATATGATGCCCGCCCTCCTCTACGCCAACGGCTCCCAGACCTCCCAAGACCGCCACTGCACCATCATCCAGGGCCGGGCCCTCGGCGGATCCACGGTGCACAATATCAACCTCTGCAAGCCCATCCCCCGGCCCATCCTCCGGGAGTGGCAGGACACCCATGGGCTACAACACCTTCCCCTGGAGCGCTGGCAACAGCTCTACGACCAGGTCTATGACGACCTCCAGATAAGCCCTATCGACCCCTCGGAGGTCAGCCGCCACAACCGCCTCCTAAAGCGCGGCGCCGACGCCCTCGACTGGGCCGCCGGAGGCCTGGAACATAACCGAACGGGCTGCACCCACAGCGGCTATTGCGCCGTCGGCTGCCCCTACGACGCCAAGAATAACGCCACCAAGGTCTACCTGCCCTGGGCCTTCGAGGAGGGCGCCCAGGCCCTGGTCCACTGCCGCGCCATCTCCCTGGATCACGACGGCCAGCGCGCCACCGGGGTCATCGCCACCGCCGTCGATCCCACCTCTCGCCAGCCCACCCACGAGGTCTACGTCGAGGCCCAGCATATCTGCCTCTCCGCCTCCGCCACCCACACCCCGGCGATCCTCCAGCGCTCCGATATCCCCGACCCCTCCCAACGCACCGGCCAGGGCCTGACCATCCACCCTGCCGTCGTCGCCGGCGGCCAATTCGACGAGCCCGTCCGCGCCTGGGAGGGCATCCCCCAATCCTATGAGTGCACCGAATTCCTGGACCTCGACACCGCCCATCCAGGCCCCGACGCTGACGCCCAGGCCCTGGACGACGCCCGCCAGATCGGTCTTCGCACCTGGCTCATCACGGCCTTTGCCCACCCCATGAGCACGGCCACTATCCTCCCCGGCTTCGGCGAGCAGCACCGCACCCTCATGGAGTCCTATGACCACCTCGGCGTCTTCTCGGCCATGGTCCACGACCGGGTCACGGGCTCCGTCGAGCCCGCCGGTGATCTGGGCGTCGACATCCACTGGAGCCCCACCGATCGGGACCGCCAGGAGCTTCGCTTTGGCCTCAAGCGCTGCGTCGAGCTCCTCCTGGCGGCCGGCGCCCGCCAGGCCTTCATCCCCACCGACCCGCCCATCGCCTTTGAGCCCGACGATGACTTAAGCCCCATCGACGCCTTGACCATGGACGCCGACACCATGGAACTCACCGCCGTCCACCCCATGAGCTCCGTCCCCATGAGCGACGATCCCCACATCGGCCCCGTCGACAGCCGCGGAAAACACCACGGCCTCGACGGCCTCTGGGTCGCCGACGGCTCCCTCTTCCCCACCTCCATCGGCGGGCCTCCACAGGTCTCTATCTACGCCCTCGGCCTACACGTCGGCCAGGCCATCGCCGACCACGACTGAGCCCACCTCCATCCCGTCGACCAGCACCATCCCCTCCAGTCGGGCCCCCAGCTCAGCAAATAGCGCCCGACGAGACATCGCTCGACCGGTCACGGACGTCGGATTGACGCTCACCCCCACCACCTCCACCGACCGCCACACCCGGGGATCCCAGGCCCCCACCAACCGCTCCCAGGGTCCGACATCGACCTGGAATACCGTCGGATCCGACACGTAGAGCCGTCCCTTTCCCATCCCCAACAGGGCCTCCACGATCCCCTCGCTGACCACCCCGGGGATCACCACCCCCCGCCTCGCCCGGGGCGCCAACGCCGCCACCTCGTCCAACCCCATCAGCGCCGACGACGTCTCCATCGCTACCACCCCCTGGTCGCCCACCACCCCTAATTGCCCCTGTCTCAAGAGCGCCTCGATGGCCGTGGCCTCTTCTGTGTGGCGCTCCATGGCCGCACACCCCAACCTCTGGACCAGGGCCGCCGTCTTGTCGGCCACCTCCGCCTCGTCGCGGCCGGCGATGGCCCCCGTGGCCACCAGGGCCGCCGGACTCACATCGGGGTGAGCGCCCATCACTCGCCCGTAGGCCCCGTCGACCCAGATGGCCTCTACGCCCAGATCCTCCAGGGCCCCCACCGCCCGCGCCACCTCCCGGCGATGCCTCAACCCGCCGAGCACCACCTTGCCTCGTTCCATGGCCCGGCAGATAAAGACCGGCCCCAGCGGCGTCGTCCCTTCCAACTCCCGGACGTACTCCACCCGCACATCACTTCGGTTCAGCGCCCCTTGAGCGCTCACCACCCATTGGCCGGCCACCACCTCGATGGACGGCTTCGATGTCTTTAAGAATAGATCCCGATCCTCGCCGTCGACGCCGATCGACAAAAGCGCCGGCGGCTCCAACTGGAGCCGACGACGCCTGGCGAGCAACCCGTTTAGGGTCGTGGTCTTCCCGCAGTTTTTGGCCACCCCCACAAAGGCCAGCCGGGGACGCCCCGCCAGGGCGTCCCGCGCCTCATCGCCCGTATCGATGGCATCACTCCGCGCTCAGAGGCTCACTCTGATCGAGCCGGGGATGACCATTTTCGAAGTCCTCCGCCGTCAGCCCTTCATCGTCCATCGCCTTGAAGGTCTCCGCCAGCACGTGAATCGCCGCCAAGACATCACCGGTATGACCGGCCTCCGAGACGGTGTGCATATTGCGGATCGGAAACCCGATCGACGTCGCCGCCGCGTCCACGCTGGCCAGGACGCCGGCCATGGCGTCCGTCCCCGTGTCTCGACCGCAGACATCGCGCTGAAAGGGGATGTCCTGGTCATTGGCCGTCGACTCGATCTGCTGGTTCAAAAACTCACTGGCGATGGCGCCCACGGACATCGTAAAGCCCTCGCCCATGGCCAGCGGCGTAAAGCGCCGATCTCCCACATTGGGGGCCGCCACGTAGTCGTGGTTGACGTCCACGCCGATCAACACATCTGGCACCAGCTCTCCGGCGACCACCCGGCTTCCGAAACGGCCGATCTCTTCATGGCTGGCAAAGGTAAAGAGGCAGCGCACATTCTCCAGGCCTCCTTCCTCGGCGATCAGCCTCGCCACCTCGGCGGTGACAAAGCATCCCAGCCCGTTGTCCAGGTAGGCCCCGGTGAAGGTGTCATTGGAGAAGCCGTGACGGATCGGCCGATCCAATAAGATCGGATCGCCGGCGCGAATGCCCAGCTCTTCGATCTGGTCCTTTTTGTCCTCGCCGTGAACGTGGAGCTCCACGTAGAGCTGCTCTTTTTTGACGCCCTTTTTGCCCTGGCGAATCTGGGCATCCGCAAAGTGGATGGCTCCCAGAGCCTCCACCGTGCCGCCTTTGAGCTGGCGATAATTGCCCGGCTCCTCCGGATCCTCGCTATAGATGACCACCTCATTGCCCAGAAGCGTCAGCGGCAAGAAGGAGTCGCTATTGATCCAGATCTTGCCATCGTCGCCGATGCTCCGCACCTGCATGCGGATCTTGTCGGCGTGGCCGATGACCATCACCGTCAGCTTGTCATCGTCGTTGGGCGCCGTATCGACCACCAACCCGGCGTTTCCTCGGAATTGGTGGATCGCCCAGTCATCGGGCATCACCGCTTCCATCGCTGGCTTGAGCACGCCATAGGTCATCGCCCCTTCCAGGCCGATGGGGCTGGGCGCCGCCAAGATCTCACGCATGAACTCGAATTGTTCCGTCGGCATCGACTCCTGCCAGGGCTTCGTCGCTTCGTCACTCATATATCTGGTCACTCTCTATGTGGGGGGACTTAACTGCGCGGCGCCCAACCTAATGACCAGACCGTCACCTGACAAGATCCCCCTGCCATGGACGTTCACCATCCCTCTTTGAGCACGCTCAACCGCTTCAAGTAGGCCCCATCGTCCACATCGGTTTGCTGACCGACGATCTTCCTATCCACAAAATGATCGATCGCCGCCTCCAGCCGCGCTTGCTCATCGCCCTCTACATCCCATTGCGCCGCTTGCCACAGAAGCACGGCCCCGTAATAGGCATCCACCAGCCCCTCCACGATCCGCCGCATCGCGAGGCTCGCCGACGCCATCGGCCGCTCCAGGGTCTTGACCACCTCTTGTTGAAGCTCCTCCATCATCGCCATCACCGCCTCCCGATGCTCCCCGCCGGGCACCTCCTCCAGCAATTCCTGGAGATAGCCGAAATAGCCCTCATGGACCCGATACTTCTGCATATCGCGCCACACCTGCATATACAGCGTATTATGGGTGCCCTCCCAATTTTCATAGACCACAGCGTCGCGAAGAAGCCGCGGCAGCACCGTAAAGGTTTCGATGGCCCCGTTACCGCCAAAGACCTCGATGCCCTCCACCGTGGCCCACCGAGCCAACCGCGCCGTCTGGGTCTTATTGAGGTTCAGCGCCATCCGAAAGAAGGCCCGCTCCATCTCGCTGGCCTCGCCGGCGTCCATCTTGTCCTGCAGAGCCACCAGATGCATCGTCCCCGACAGGGCCGCCCGCCACTCCGACTCCACGTCGGCGATCGTCTCTTGTACCAGCGGGTAGTTCTCGATGGCATGCCCAAAGGCTTCGCGATGGCGCGCATAGGCCTTGGCCTCCACCAGGCTCCGACGCATGATCCCGCAGCACCCCACGGCGTTGTACAGCCGCGACGTATTGATCACCAATTGCATCATATGCTTAAACCCGTCGCCCACATCCCCCATATGGTAGGCCACGGCCCCGTCGAAATTGCACTCTCCAGAGGCCATCGAGCGCGTCCCCAACTTCTCCTTGAGCCGGCGAATATAAAACCCATTGACCTCCCCACTCTCCAGCTCGCGGGGCACCAAAAATAGCCCCAACCCTCGAGTCCCCTCTTCGTCCAGCGCCTCCACCCGGGCCGTCATCAAGAAGACGTCGGCGTCGATATTGGAGCAAAACCACTTTTCGCCATAGATGCGAAACGTCCCATCCTCCCCCTCGACGGCCCGCGTTCCATTGGCCCCCACATCGCTTCCGCCCTGGATCTCAGTCAAGAACTGCGCCCCCTCCAGGTGCTCCTCGTAGTCCGGGCTCAAAAACCCCTCCAAAAAGCGCTCCTTCTGATCCTTATCGCCCAATTCCTGGAGCACTCGAATCACCCCTGCCGTGCACGCCATGGGGCAATTATGGCCCGCTTCGCCATTGAAGCTCGACACATAGAAGCGGCTCAGCACGCCCAGGGCGTTGGGGTGATCGGCGTAGGCCGCCATGATCCCGGCGCCGTACATCAGCTCTCCCGCCCGATGGTAGCTCGGGTGGTGCTCGATCTCCTCCAGGCGCGTCCCGTAATCGCTCCAGCGACGAAGGCGCGGCAGGTTGTGGCGATCGTTATTCTCCCGCACCAGATCATCGATCTCCCCCATCACGGCCTCCCCAAACTCGCTCAGGGCGGCTTCCATCTCTTCCCGCCTCTCCTCCGGGGCATAGAGGCCAATGAGGCGCTTTAAGTGGTCGTCTTCTTCATAGCCATTGTGCCGCAGCGACTCCCGGTAGGCCTCCAGGGCCTGCCGTCCCTGGGCGGCTGCCTGCGGGGTCTCGAAGGTGTCCTCTCTGTGGTGGCTCATGGCGCTCCTTTTATCCGTATTTTGGCCCTACTGCAGGACCTGAATTTCCTGGTAGACGAGATAGATCAGTATAATAACTAGGATCATCAGCAATAAACTCAAGGACGCCGTCACCGTCATCGGTGCCACCAGGGGTCTGGGAAAGAGCACGCCGATCCACCCCCGGCGCTCCTCGTCCGCCTCGCTTCCCCCAGAGGCCACCGACTCAATGGCCTCCGCATCGGCGGCGTCCAACGCCGGTTGCGACGGCTCTTCCAGCCCCTCGCTCTGCGGCGGATAATAGGGCCCCATATCGGGGTATTCCTCGCGGTAGCGCGCACCGATCGTCTCCAGGCGGTGGCGCACCGCCTCCGCACTGGGCGGCCTCATCTGCGGATCCTTGCTCAGCAACTCATTGGCCAGATCCACCACCTCCTGAGGCACCTCCTCATCGACCCGTCGACTCAAATTGGGCACGTCCTCGTGCTTGTGCGCCCGCATCAGAGCCAGATCGTTCTCCGCCTCAAAGGGGGCCCTTCCCACCAGCGTCGTAAACACCAGGATCCCCAGGCTATACAGATCGCTCTGCGCCGTCGGCTCTTCCCCATCGACCAACTCCGGGGCCACGATCGCCGGCGTCCCCGGCACCTGCCCCACCTCCGTGAGCTGTCGGTTTTGCGACAATAGCTTCGCCACCCCAAAATCCAATAATTGCACCACCAATCGCCGGTCGCGCATCCGCTGGACCATGATATTATCAAATTTCAGATCCCGGTGGATCACCTGCTGGCCATGGATTTCGATGAGCGCCGTGCACACCTGAGCAAAGACCTCCAGGATCTCCCACAGCCGAAGATCCCCGGCTCTCAGGCACTCCCTCAAGGTCTTGCCCTCCACATACTCCATGACCAGGTAGAGCAACCCCGAGCCATCCTCTCCGCAATCGATCAACTTCACCACATTGGGATGCGATATCTGCGCCACCGCCTCCACCTCCAGGTGAAAGCGCTCCTTGAGCGACGGATCCTTGCTCAGCGTGGGCTTCAATATCTTGAGCGCCACCGTGCGCCCCACGTTGAGCTGGGTGGCTCGAAACACGATCCCCATGCCCCCCGTATTGAGCACTTCGTCGAGGCGATAGCGCCCCTCCAGCGTTCGGCCCACCAGCAACTCCGGGGCGTCCCCCGTGCGCGCCGCACCTCGCCTTCCCCGCTGTGCTGTCGCCACATTCGGCCGTGTCGTCATCGCTATCTCTCCTTGCCCCCCACCATAGTCCACGCGCATCGCTGGTCCAAGCCACTGCCCCTCGCGTTACACCCCGTTTCACCTCGCCATCGGTTGAATCCAGCGCGCCAGTGCGCACCATTAGCTCCCGTGTATTGACCGTCTCTTCAGGAGCCACCACCGATGTTTAAGAATGCCTTCAAACTTCCCTTCAAGCTTTTAGGCATCCCCCTCTACCTGGATCTGACCTTCCTCATCGTCTTGCCGCTGCTGGCCTGGCTGATCGGCTCTCAGATGGAGGATCTCTTTGGCTTCCTCATCGAGGTCGGCGCCTGGCCCGACGACCCGGCCCTCATCGAGCCCCTTCTCGTCGGATCCACGCCCTACCTCATTGGCTTTTGGGCCGCCCTGGCCCTCTTCTTTAGCGTCGTCGTCCACGAACTGGGCCACGCCGTCACGGGGCGCTTCTACCAAGTGGAGACCGAGCGCATCACCCTCTGGCTCCTGGGCGGCATGGCCCACTTTAAGGAAATGCCCAAACAGCGCGGTGCCGAAGCCGTCGTCGCCGTCGCCGGCCCCATCACCTCCATCGCCCTGGGGCTCGTCTTCTTCGGGCTCCTCCAACTGATCCCCATCGACCAATTGCCCGGCCTCTATTTCGTCGTCCTCTACGCCGCCTATATGAACGTCATCCTCGCCGCCTTTAATATGGTGCCCGCCCTGCCGCTGGACGGCGGTCGCGTCCTGCGCTCCCTATTGCACCTCAAGATGAGCCGCCTTCGGGCCACCCAGATCGCCGCCGCCATCAGCAAGACCATGGCCATCACCCTGGGCCTTATCGGCCTCCTCTTCTTCGACCTCTTTTTGATCCTCATCGCCTTCTTCGTCTATATGGCCGTCAGTGCCGAGGCCAAATACGCCGCCTTCACCGAGACCCTTTCGCGCTTTCAGGTCCGCTCCCTGATGTCCAGCCCCGTGGCCACCGTCCACCCCGACCAATCCCTCCAAGAGGTCCTGGACAAGATGATGGCTCAGGCCCGCATCGCCTACCCCGTCATTACCGACGGCGGCGACTTCATCGGCCAGATCACCCTCGAAGCAGTCCAGCAGGCACGGCCCGACACCCGTGTCAAAGAGGCCATGACCAATCCCCCGGAGACCATCTCCATCGACGAGGACGCCACCGAGCTCTTCGACCGCATGATGCGCGATGATCAACACCGCCTCCTGGTCGTCGACGACGACTCTCTGGTCGTCGGCATCGTCACCAAGACCGACCTCATGCGGGCCCTCCAGATTGCCTCTGGCACCCCTCGCGCTCCTCAATCCTCCAAGGCCTCCTGATCCCCATGGAAGATCACACCCTTCAGGCCCTCGCCCACCTGGCGGGCCTCCACCTCTCCGGCGACCAAGCACGGCGTCGCCGCGCCGACATGGAGGTCCTTCTCCACTCCATCGAGCGCCTCTTCGACCTCGACATCACGGGCACCATCCCCGCCTATCATCCCCACCGACTGAGCCACCGCCAGCGGCCCGACGAGCCCTGCCAGCCGACCCCTCGAAACGCCCTCCTGGCACAGGCCCCCCGTCACCACCGAGGCTTCGTCGTCGCCCCGGCCGCCATCGACGCCCCCAATGACTCCCGGACCTCCTCCTCCACCGACCTCTCAGAGCCCACCGACCCACCTGTTTCACGTGAAACCATCGGCGACGATCCCCTCAATGCCTTCATCGCGGCGCCCGCCCCCTCCATCGATTCCGGCGAGCCCCCCTGGCCGGTGGCCATCAAGGACAATATCTGCACCGCCTCCATGCCCACCACCGCCGGCAGCTCCCTCCTCAGGAACTACCAGCCCACCTATGACGCCACCGCCGTTGGGCGCCTGCTGGACGCCGGGGCCACGGCCTTCGGCAAGACCAACCTCGACGAATTCGCCATGGGCGGCGCGTCCGAGACCTCTTTCGCCGGCCCCGTCAAAAACCCCCACGACCCCACCCGCGTCGCCGGCGGATCCTCGGGGGGCTCCGCGGCCGCCGTGGCCGCCGATCTATGCCCCCTGGCGCTGGGCAGCGACACCGGCGGAAGCGTCCGCATCCCCGCCGCCTTCTGTGGCGTCATTGGCTTTCGCCCCACCTGGGGGCGCGTCAGCCGCCACGGCCTCATCTCCTTTGCCTCCTCCCTGGACCAGATCGGCCTCCTATCGCGCCACCTGGACCACATCGCTCGCGCCTTCACCATCATCGAGGGCCGCGACTCCCTGGACGCCACCTCCCGACGCCCCCTGGACCCCGACCACAGCGCCACCTTCGGCGACCGCCCCACCATCGGCCTGTTGCCCATGGGTGCTGACGTGACCGACGCCGTCAGCCACCACTTTGAGCGCTGGCGGCGCCGCGCCCACGCCCAGGGCGCCCGCTTTGTGGAGCTCGATCTCCCCGTACTGCGCTACGCCACCGCCACCTACCAGGTCATCGCCACCGCCGAGGCGGCGAGCAACCTCAATCGCTACGACGCCATCCGCTATGGCACCGCCCCCGATCCCGCCCCCGCAGACGCCACGGCCTATCGCCGCGCCGCCCGAAGCCAGGGCTTCGGCGACGAGGTCCAGCGCCGCCTCCTCCTGGGCCACTTCATCCTCCGCGAGGGACATCACCAGGCCTACCTGGACCGCGCCTATCGCATCCGCCACCGCATCATCCAGACCTTCCAGCAAGCCTTCCAAGACGTCGACCTCATCGCCACCCCCACCGCCCCCTCCACGGCCTTTCCCATCGGCCAGCGCACCGGTGATCCCCTGGCCTCCTACCGCGAAGACTGCTTTGCCATCCCCGCCAGCCTCGCCGGTCTCCCTGCTATCTCGCTCCCCATGGGCCACTCTCCCGACGGCCTCCCCACGGGCCTCCAACTCATCGCCCCCACCGACCGCGACGAAGCCCTCCTCCACGCCGCCTCCACACACCATCCCCGACCATGAACCTCATCGACGATCCATCGCCCACCATCGGCCTCGAGATCCACTGCCAACTGGCCACCGATACCCGACTCTTTAGCCCCGCCCCCACCGGTGGCGAGGCCCCCAACGACGCCTGCCTTCCCTACGATATGGGCCACCCCGGAACCCTCCCTGTGCTCAATCAACGGGCCGTCGACCTCGCCATCCAGGCCGGCCTGGCCCTGGACTGCACCGTCCACCGCACCTCCTATTTCGACCGCAAGCACTACGCCTATCCCGACCTCCCCCGGGGCTTCCAGATCACTCAGCAACACCAACCTATCTGCACCCAGGGTACCCTCTCCTACCTCCATGATGGCCAGCGCCAAACCCTCTCCATCGAGCGCCTGCACCTGGAGGAGGACGCCGCCCGCTCCATCCACCAACCAGGGCGCACCCTCATCGACCACAACCGCGCCGGCCACCCCCTCATCGAGATCGTCACCGCCCCCGAGCTCACCTCCCCCGAAGAGGCCGAGTCCGCCCTTCGATCCCTTCACCGCCTCCTGGTCTCCCTGGGCGTCACGGACGGCGAACTCCAGAGCGGCTCCTTTCGATGCGACGCCAATATCTCCCTCTCTCTCTACGAACCGGCCCCCCGAACAGAGCTCAAGAACCTCAATTCCTTTCGCTTCGTCCGAAAGGCCCTGGCCCACGAGCTCCAGCGACACCTCGACGCCCATAAAACGGGCGAGCGCTTCCCCGATCAGACCCGCCGCTACGACCCCGCCGAAGACCGCACCCTGCCCCTTCGCGACAAGGAATCCACCCCGGAGTACCGCTATCTCCGCGCCCTCGATCTGGGCCCTTTGGAACTCACAGACGAGCACATCCAATCCCTCCAGCGACGCCTGCCCCCACGGCCCCTCGATCGCTGGCAGCGCTACACCGAGGACCTCCACCTGGACGCCGACGCCGCCCACATGCTGTGCTTTCCCCCCTCGCGGGCCCAATTCTTCGACGCCGCCCTCGACCAGGTCGACCCCGCTCTGGCGCCCGCTCTGGCCACCCTCATCACCAATGACCTCCTCAGTTACGTCGACGATCATCGCCCCTCCATCGCCGACCTACCGGCCACCGCCGAAGACCTCGCCCGACTCGCCGAGTTGCGGGCCGACCGCACCATCAACTCCAGCGCCGTGACCACCATACTCGACGCCATCATTGACGATGGTCGCTCCCTGGGAGTGGACGCCATCGTCGATGAGTACGACCTTCGACAGCTCCAGGACCCATCGGCCCTCCAGGCCATCCTGGACGACGTCCTTGCTCAACACCCCGATCTGGTCGACGATTATCGCCGCGGTCAACATCAACTCTTCGGCTACTTTATGGGCCAGGCCATGAAAGCCTCTGGCGGTCGCGCCGACCCCCAGATGGTCTCCTCTCTCCTCAAGGAGCTTCTCCATGACGACCCTCATTGACATCCCCTCCACGGTCACGCCCCTTCGCTGGAAGGGCGACGCCCCGAGCGGTGTCCTCCAGATGCTCGATCAGCGCCAGCTTCCCCACCAGGAGACCTGGCTGGAGCTTCGCAACGCCCGCGACGTGGCCGACGCCATCCGCGATATGGTCATCCGCGGCGCCCCGGCCATCGGCATCGCCGCCGCCTATGGCTTCGCACTCGGCGTGCGCAACTACGCCGCCGATCCCATGGCCAACCCGGAGCGCGAATTCGACCGCCTCGTCGACCAACTCACCGACACCCGCCCCACGGCCGTCAACCTCCAATGGGCCCTCCAGCGCTGCCGACACATCGCCGCCGACTTTGAGGGCTCCCTCGACGAGTTGACCCACCGCCTCTTTGAAGAAGCCGCCGCCATCCACGACGAGGATTGCCGCCAAAACCGGCGACTGGCCACCCACGGCTTTGAGCTCTTCAACACATGCCCCGTGCGGCTGATGACCCACTGCAATACGGGTGGCCTGGCCACCGGCGGCATCGGCACCGCTCTGGGCGTCGCCCGCGGCCTCCACGCCCGGGGCGCCCTGGAAACCCTCTGGGTCAACGAAACCCGCCCCTACCTCCAGGGCACCCGCCTGACCACCTGGGAATGCCAGCAAGACGGCCTCCCCCACACCCTGATCTGCGACTCCGCCGCCGCTCATATCATGGCCCACGGCCTGGTCGACGCCGTGGTCGTGGGCACCGACCGCGTCGCCGCCAATGGCGACGTGGCCAATAAAATAGGCACCCTCTCCCTGGCCACCCTCTGCCATCACCACGACATCCCCTTCTACGTCGCCTCTCCTCTCTCCACCATCGATCTCGACACCCCGACAGGCGACGACATTCCCATCGAGGAGCGCAGCCCCGACGAGGTCACCCACTTTGACGGCCACCCCGTCGCCCCCGACGACACCCCCGTCCACAACCCGGCCTTCGACGTCACCCCCAACGCCCTGGTGGACGCCATTATCACGGAGGCCGGCGTCGCCACCGCCCCCTATACCTCCTCTCTGGCGGCGCTCAAGACTTCCTAGAACCCAAAACCGGCGGAGGCTTGAGCGCCTCCGCCGATCTCTTTTTCGATGGCTAATCACCGGCTCAGTGGTGATGACCACCCTGGCCGTCGATGCCGTGGGCGTGACCGTGGGCGATCTCCTCATCGGAGGCATCGCGCACCTTCACGATCTCCACGTCAAAATGCAGCGTCTTGCCCGCCATCGGGTGATGGGGGTCGACGGTCACCGTCTCATCATCAAAGCTATCGACCCACAGCGGGATCTCTTGGCCGCCCTGACCCTGAGCGGTGAACATCATCCCCTCATAAAAATCCACACCATCGGGAAACTCCGAGCGCGGCACTTCCTGAAGCTCGGCATCTGTCTTCGGCCCATAGCCCTCTTCCGGCGGCACCACGGCCTCCACCTGCTCGCCCTCCCCATGGCCCTCCAGGGCCTTTTCCAAACCGGGCACGATGCGACTCGCCCCGTGGAGATAGACCAGCGGGTCTTTTCCTTCTGAACTCTCAATGACCTCACCGTTATCGCCCTTGAGCGTATAATGGAGGGCGACGACTTTTCCTTCGGATACGACCGACGTGCTATCGGACATAAATGCGACTCCTGCGTAAATGATCTGAACGTGCTCGACCTCAATCGTCGAGCAGCGCGTCGATGTCGACGCGATCGGCAAATGAGGGGTCCTTTTGGCGGACCCGCTCCAGCAAGCTAGACGCGAGCTCTCTATCATTCAAGCGTTGTAGACTAAACAGTCCCAGATCATAGGCCTGCTGAGCGCTCAATTCGTGGGCCGCAATCGTGTCCACCTGATTGCGAAGCATATCCTGGGGGGCCTCCGATCGCTGGGCCAATTGAAGGATCCCGATCGCGGCGTCCACATTCTCCGGCTCGTACTCCAGGGCCTCCTCAAAGGCCTCCTGGGCGTCCGTGAAGTGATCGCTTCCTTGGCGCATCAGCCGCCGCCCTTCGGCGACCTTTCGCGCCGCCGCCAGCGGATCGACCTCTTCGACCTCCTCTTCGATCTCCTCGTCCTCAGCCGGCTCCTCTTCGTCCCGGAGCGCGGCCACTTCCTCTACGGCCTGCGCCACCGCCGGGGCTCGACCGCCGGCGACCTCCTGTGCCACGACCTGCGCCTCCTCAGAGGCCGCCTCCTCGTCGGTCTCTTCTTCCTCCGCCGCCTCTACGTCGATCTCCGCGTCCTCGGCCTCCACCTCCAGCCCCATGCCACCTTCGCCCTCCCCGGCATGGTGCATCGGCGTTCCCTCGTCGGCCTCTGCCAGCACCTCTGGCGGGATATCGTCGGGCAATTGCTGGCGAAGACTTGAAATCTGCGCATCCAGTCGCCCTCGATCCATGGCGATAAAGCGCTCAAACCCCGGATCGAGCTCCAATACCCGCTCAAAGGAGTCCAGTGCCCGCTGCTGGGCCGCCAACGACATATCGCCCATCGCCAGGTGGGCATTGCCGGCCACCAACCAGGTCAGCGGATCCTCTGGCTGCTCCTCCACCATCCGCTCCACCAGCGCCCGCACCCCTGGCTCGTGCCCGATCTGCATATAGGCCCAGGCCAGCGCCGGCGCCGCCATCGACGCCGTGCCCTCCGCGGCGTATACCTGCTCATAGAGCGCGATCAGCTCCAGATAATGGCCGCTCAACAAGAAACTCTGCTCGATGGCACTGAGCATCGACGGCGCATCTGGATCGTTTAATAATACCGCCGGCCGCGCCGCAAACCCCTGCCGAATCTGCTCGTAATTGATGGCCCGCTGCTCGTCGGGCTCCGGAAGCTCATCGACCACCGGCGCCGCTTCCACGCCGGCGCCGCTTCGCGGACTCAGGTACACAATCTCCTCCCCCTCTGCTAAGAGTCCGTCGCCGCATCCGCTGGCCACAAACACCAATGCCACGGCCCCTATCCAACGCTTCCAATCTCTCACTTTCAACCTCGTCGCCACCAATGAGCGCTCCATCTTCTTCCTGGACCGACGCCTATATCGCCCTGGGCGCCAATATCGGGCCCCGGCGCCACTCCATCGAGCAGGCCATCCAGGCCCTTCATCAACAGAGCGAGCTCCGCGTTCTCGCCCGCAGTTCCATCTATGAGACGCCCCCCCGCTTTGTCGAGGACCAACCGCCTTTTCTCAACGCCTGCCTCCACCTCCAGTCTCGCCTCGACGCCTTCGACCTCCTGAGCCTCATGCTCCATATCGAGACCTCCATGGGCCGCCGCCGCACCCTCGACAAGGGCCCGCGGCGCATCGACCTCGATCTCCTCTTCTTCGGCCGCCAACAACTCGCCACCGATCGCCTCACCGTCCCCCATCCCGATCTCCACAATCGCGACTTTGTCCTTCAACCACTTGTCGAGATCGCCCCCGACCTTCGCCATCCCCGGCTCGACCAGACCATCGATGAGATCTGGCAACGGTGGCAACGAACCCACCGCTGAGGCCATTCCATCGCCTCAGGCCACGCTCCCGCTGAGCCCCAATCGATGGGCCTCCAGACGCCGAATCTCATCGCGGTACTCCGCCGCCTCTTCAAACTCCAGGTCGTCGGCCGCAGCCCGCATCTTCTCGCGCAGATCCTCGATGCGCTCGTCGATCAAATCTGGCGTCTCCGGCAGATCCTCTTCCTCGCCGTCATGCCTCGACGCCGCCCGCCCCTCTTCGCCTTCCGCCTCTGGCACATGCTCCTCGATATCGGAGATCTTCTTTCGAATCGTCTCCGGCGTGATCCCATGCTCCTCATTATGCTCTAACTGGATCTCCCGGCGCCGCTCCGTCTCGTCGACCGCCGCCTCCAGGCTCTTCGTCATCTTGTCGGCGTATAGGATCACCTTCCCGTCCACATTTCGCGCCGCCCGTCCAATGGTCTGGATCAAGCTGCGCGTACTCCTCAAAAAGCCCTCCTTGTCGGCGTCCAGAATCGCCACCAGGCTCACCTCCGGAATATCTAACCCCTCTCGGAGTAGGTTGATCCCCACCAGCACGTCGAATACCCCCTTTCGCAGATCCCGGATCAGATTGCTTCGCTCAATGGTGTCGATATCGCTGTGCAGATAGCGCACTTTTACCCCCAATTCCTGGAGGTAATCCGTCAGATCCTCGGACATCCGCTTCGTCAGCGTCGTCACCAACACCCGATCGCCGGCGTCTACCCGCTCCCGGATCTCACCGTATACATCGTCCACCTGCTCCATGGCCGGCCGGATCTCCACCACCGGATCCACCAGGCCCGTGGGCCGGATGATCTGCT
>CAZMJS010000045.1:0-27507 GCA_964566695.1 uncultured Bradymonadales bacterium | reverse complement strand
GGCCATCGGGCCTGGTGCTGACGCGCCAGTCGGTGCCGACGATCAACCGGCGGGGCCTGGGAGGGTTTGGCGGGGTGAATCAAGGGGCCTACGCGCTGGCCGATAATAGCGGTGAGGGAGAGGCGCCGGAGGCGTTGATCCTGGCCACGGGTAGCGAGGTGGAGATCGCCCTGGAGGCCTGGCGTCGGCTGGCCGATGCTGGCAAGTCGGTGCGATTGGTGAGCATGCCCTGTTGGGAGGCCTTTGAGGCCCAGGACGAGGCCTATCAGGAGCGGGTGCTCCCCTCGGAGGTGCGCGCCAGGGTGTCCATCGAGGCGGGAGCGACCCTTGGATGGCAGCGCTGGATCGGCCACGAGGGCGTGGCGATCGGCCTGGATCACTTCGGCGCGTCGGCCCCCTACGAAGAGCTCTACGAGCACTTCGGGTTGACTGCGGACCGGGTGGTGGAGGCCGTGGAAGGCCTGATCGATGGATGATCTTAAGGCCGGGGCAAGGCGCCGCTGATGCGCCGGGCCTCGGCCATGGCGGCCAGGACGGAGGCCTCGTCGTAGGCGCCACCGATGAATTGAAGTCCGGCGGGGAGATCGTCGACCATGCCGCAGGGCACGGATCCAGCGGGGAGTCCCGTGATATTGGCTAGGAAGGTAAAGCAGGTCATGTCGCGAAGGGCGGTGTCGTCCATGACGGGGGTGGCGTCCAGCTCCAGCGGATAGGGAGGCGCGACGGTGGCGGTGGTCGGCAGGGCCAAGAGGTGGACGTCGTCTAGGAGGTCGCGCATGGTCTCCTGGATGGCCCGGCGGGTTCGCTGGGCGTTGAGGTATTGCTCGACCTGGACGCGTCGGAGCACTTCCATATTGATGCGCAGGGGATCGCTAAAGAGGTGGGGGGCTTCGTGGACGAGATCCGAGAGGTTGGCCAGGGCCTCCATGCCGATGGAGAGGACGCCGACGGCCGGGGCATGGCCCAGGAGGGGAATGTCGATGTCGATGAGTTCGGCGCCCTGGTGGTTGAGATCGTCGAGGAGGCGGCGGCCCTGGGCGGCGATTTGCGGGTGGGCGCGCTCCCACAGAGCGTGGGGCACGGCGATGCGGGCGCCGTCGACGCCTCGGGAGAGGGCGTCGGTCCAGGCGCTGGGGGCGGTGTCGGCGTCGGAGGCCCAGGGGTGGATGGGATCATCGACGTCGGGCTCGGCGGTGGCGGCGATGAGAAATTGGACCAGGTCCTCCACGGTGAGGCCGATGGGGCCGGAGGTGGAGACGGTGCTGGCGCCGAAGAGGTCGCCGCTGCGGCCGATGCGACCGTAGGTAGGCTTGATGCCGACGAGGCCGTTGAGGGTGGCGGGGATGCGAATGGAGCCGCCGCCGTCGGAGGCCGAGGCCAGGGGCGAGAGGCCGAGGGCCACGGAGACGGCGGCGCCGGTGGAGGAGCCGCCGGCGGCGCGGCCCGGCCGATGGGGGTTTCGTGGCATGGAGTAGAATTCGTTATAGCCGCAGGGGTCCATGCCCCATTCGGTGGTGTGGGTGGTGCCAAAGAGGAGGGCGCCGGCGCGGCGTAGATTGGCGACCATGTGGGCGTCTTGCTGAGCCTCGTCCATGGGGTGGGGGCCGCCGCAGAAGGCGCGAAGGCCCTCCATATCGTAGTGGTCTTTGATGGGCAGGGGGATGCCGTCGAGGGGACCCAGAGGCTTGTTGTCCCGGTAGCGCTCGGTGCTGGCTTCGGCGGCCCGGTAGGCGCGGTCGCGGTCCAGGGCGCGAAAGGGGCTAAAGTGGGCGTGGCCAAAGTCTCGGGCGTCGATGGTGGCGAAGAGCTCGTCGAGCACCTCAAGGGGGGTGGTCTGGCCCTCCTGGTAGGCCGTGTGCAATCGGGCCGCCGAGGAGCGGGGATCGTCGTGGGGCTCCGGTGGGCGATCGGCGGAGGGCCAGGCGCGGAGGTTTCGCTGAGGAAGGGGGCCGGGGTGGACGCCCGTGGGGGCGCGGTGGCCGGCGTCCAAGGCCAGAAGATCGGAGATGCCGTGATCTTCCATCAAAATGTGGGTGGCGACGCGGCCGCCGGCTTCGCTTTCCACGAGGGAGCGGGCGGCTCGTACGGAGAGGCCAATCAAGCGCATGAAGACTCCACAACCGGTAAGTTTAGGGGGATGTATCGGGCGTTGGTGGTCAGCGAGAGAGGGAGGCCAGGAGATCGGCGACGGCTTGTTTGTGCTCGTCGGTGCTCTGGATGAGGCCCTGGAGGGCGGCCGTGATGTGGAGGGAGGTCTCCAGATCCTGGTCGACACTGCGATAAAGGGCGGCCTTGGCCATTTGCAGGGCCTTGGGAGGCAGGGAGGCGATCTGTTGGGCCGTGTCGCGCGCCTCGGTGAGGAGGTCGGCGTCGTCGACGACGCGGTGGACCAATTCGATGTCGGCGGCCCGGTCGGCATCGATGACCTGGGCGGTGAGGATGAGCTCCAGGGCGCGGGCGAAACCGACGACGCGGTTGAGCAGATAAGCACCGCCGTCGCCGGGGATAAGGCCCACCTTGGCGAAGGTGGAGCCAAATTTGGCGCTCTGAGCGCTGATGCGCAGGTCGCACATCAGAGCCAGGCCGAGGCCGGCGCCGATGGCCGGGCCGTTGATGGCGGCGATGGTGGGCTTGTCGAAGCGGTTGAAGCGCCGGGGGATGGACTGCATGCCGCGGAGGTATTTGTCGCGAAGTTCCACGGGGTCGCCCTGGAACATGCCCGTCTCATCGCGCATGGCCTTGAGATCGCCGCCGGCGCAAAAGGAGGAGCCCTCACCGGTGATGATGACGACGCGCACGTCGGCGTCGGCGTCGGCCCGGTCCAGGGCACCTACCAATTGGGTGACCATGTCGTCGGAGTAGGCGTTTCGGGCCTCTGGACGGTTGAGGGTGATGGTGGCGATGGCGTCGTCAGCGTCGTATAGGATGTCGGACATGGTGGGGGCTCCAGCCGGTGAAAAGGAGGCGGTCGTGGGCGCTAGAGATAGGCACGAAGGGCGATCAAAGCAAGTCGTTGAAGAGCGTTTGGTAGCGCGGACCCAGGTGCTCCCAGCTCCATGAGTGAAGGTCGGGGAGGGGAGGATCGCCGAGGCGGTCGGGGAAGGTCAAGAGAGGGCGCAGGTGGTCTTTGAGGGATTGCACGTCGGCGTCGGGCTGTGCGGCGTCCGAGGGATATAGAAAGGGCGGTTCAAAGAAGTCTGGGTAGGCCAGGCGATCGGGAAGCACGGGCCGACAGCCCAGGGCGACGGCCTCTTGGACGGCGAGGCCCTGAAATTCGTGGAGGGCCGTGGAGACGACGATGTCGCCTCGTCGGAGCCACTGCAGGTAGTCCTCGCGGGAGCTGACGTGGCCCATATGATCTATGCGGTCCTGGAGGCGATGGCGAGCCTCCTCAAAGATCGGCGGGGCCTCGCGAAAGCGCTGGCCCAGGACGACCAGGCGAAAGGGCACGCCCTCGTCGGCGAGGTCGAAGAGGGCCTTGAAGAAGCGCTCGGGGGCCTTGTCGTACTCCCAGCGATGATTCCAGATGATTCGCAGAGGTGGCGAAAAATCAGGCTCATGTCGCACCCTGGGTGCGACAAAGAGCTGGTTTTCCAGGGGCACCGCGAGGATCTGGCTGTGGCGGCGGAGGTGGTCGGTGACGCCGGGAGGCACCTGGTCGGGCATCTTGCGAAGGAAGGAGTGGACGCCGTCGATCATGGTGCGGCGATTGTGGGGGGAGTTAAAGAGGACGAGGTCGGCGGCCAGGGCGGTGTAGAGGTTGGTCAGCAGGAGGTTGGGGCGCAGCTCGTCGTCTCGGGTGGGGTAGGCGAATTGGTTTTCGTGGAAGTAGGCGACGGTGGGGGTGGTCGCCAGGTGGGGAAGCATGCCGCGGAGTCCGGCGAGGTCGACCATGGAGGTGGCGACGAGGAGGTCCGGTTGGAGGTCGGCCAGGTGGTCGTCGAAGGCCCAGTGGAGGCTATTTCCACGGCTACGCCAAGCGAAGTGGCGCGGGGGCTGGGTCTTGAGGGTGATCTGGAAGTGGGGCTGGAGGTGCTCGACGAGGCCGGTGGTCCACCGCTTATGGCTGGAGGCGTGATAGGCCGATAAGAGGAGGAGGTGGGGGCGCTCAGTCATCGCTATCGCTGTGATCGTCGTCGGTGTCTTCGCGATCATCGTCGTCGCCGTCGTCGCCGTTTTGCGTGCCCTCGATCTCGGGGGCGTCGTCGACGGGATCGGGTCGGCTGGAGGCGTAGATGGTGCGATCGGGGTCGGCGGCGTCGGTGGCGTCCTGGGCCTTCTTGGCCTGCTCCACGGCGTGGGGTGGGGAGTCATCGCTCAGGGGGGTGGGACCGGTGGAGCAGGCGGTCGCGATGAGGCCGAGGAGGGCGACGAGTCCGAGGCGATGGAGGCGAGGCATGGGGGCTCCTGAGTGAGAAAGAGGCGATCCAAAAAGCAAGGGCGCCAGGGCAGTCCGGAGACTGCGCGCTGGCGCCCAGGCGATGCGGTCACTCGGCGGACATCAGAGTCGCGGCGAGTAGTACTCAACGACCAGGTTTTCTTGGACCTGGACGGGCACGTCTTCGCGAGCCGGCAGCGATTCCATGCGGCCGGTGCGGGTGCTCTCGTCGAAGTTGAGGTAGCCGGGCAGTCGGAGCGTGGGGGCGGCGACGGACTCCTCGATCACGTCGAGCTCTTGGCTCTTGGGCTTGACGGTGATCTCTTGGCCGGGCTGCACGCGGTAGCTCGGACGGTCGACGATGTCGCCGTCAACCATGATGTGTCGGTGGACGACGAGCTGGCGGGCCGCCGGAATGGTGGGGGCCAGGCTGAGTCGGAAGACGACGTTGTCCAGACGCTGCTCCAGAAGGCGAAGCAGGACGAGGCCCGCCGGGTCGCGGGAGGCCTGGGCTTCGACGAAGAGGTTACGGAGCTGCTGCTCGCCGACGCCGTAGTTGTAGCGAAGCTTTTGCTTTTCGTAGAGCTGCTTTTTGAATTCGCTGAAGCGTTGACGACCCTTTCCGTGTTGTCCGGGGGGATAGGGGCGCCGGTCAGCGAGTTTTCGGGTCAGGCCCGGCAGGTCAGTGCCGAGGCGTCGAGCGATGCGCAAGCGGGGTCCAGTATAACGTGCCATGATACCTGTCTTTGTCAGTTAAATCGTCAACCGATATAGGGGAGCGCGCTGCCATCAGGTCGTCGCCAAATGCCACACCAGGGGGCGGGCGCGCTTCATCAAATTAAGCTTCTCAAAACTCAAAATGTCGCCCGTGGGAGGAGACGAGCGAAGGCGCGCCTCTGCCCACAAAAGGGCCGCCAACATAGGGATGGGCGTCGAGGAATGCAAGTAAAGAATTGAGGGCCGGCCAAAAAGGGCTGCCGATTGGGGTGATGCGGCACCGAGGGTGCGATAAGAGGGGCATGGATGCTGGGAATGCGGCGGCGATCGTCGCAGAGGGCTAGGAGGGGATCATGACGTCGCCGTAGGAGGCGATGTCGTCGGGAGTCAGCAAGGTGGGGGGATCGGGCTCCAGGGCGGCGCGGAGGGCGGCCAGGGCGGCGGTCTCCACGGGCAGGGGGCTGGGGATGAGGGAGCGAGCAAAGGGGAGGCGGTTGAGGGCCTGGGAGAGGGTGAAGGCCAGGAGGGAGTCGGGCCGATCGGGGCCGTATAGAAGGGGAGTGCGCATGATCGTGAGGTTCGGGGCGAAGGGCTGGAGGAGGGATTCTGCGGCGTGGAGGGTGTCGGTGTAGGCGCGGGGAAGGAGGGGTTGGGCGACGGTGGAGCGAAAGACCACGTGGGCAGTCCTCGGCCAGTGGTCGACGAGGGCTAGCAGGGATCGGATGCGGTGGACGTGGGTGCTCTGGAAGCGTTGACGGGCGCCATTATATAGGCTGTGACGAAAGAGGATGAGTGCTCTGGGGTGGTCGGCGAAGTCGAGATCGCTCAAGGCCTGGGGATCGCTCAGCCAGATGACGCCGTGCATCCAGGGGTGCTGGAAGTCTTCGGGGTCGGGAAGAGGACCGTCGACGAGGCCGATGATGCGGTGGCCCATGGCGCGGCCGAATCGCGCAATCTCAGCGCCTGCATAGTGATCGATGCCGTCGATGACCAGCGTTTGTCGGGAGCGGTGCATAGAAAAACCGTTATGTTACACAATGTTTAAACCGATCATGGCGATCATCGAAAATAGAGAAGGGAATAGACCGCCCGGGCATTCCTCATTATGGTAGTGTAAGATGAAATACGGAAGCTCATCGTCGATTCCCCAATGGAGGGGAACGATGGGTGCGATCGATCGACGGTCACGGCGACAGGCAACGAGAAGCGCATGGCAAAGTATATCCGCATAGGCCAGCCGGCCAACGATGCCGAGAAGACAGGGCTGCGCATGCTCCGCGAGCAATTGCCGGCTCACTACCAGATACTGGGAAATTTTAACCTTCGCCTTCCCCAGCGACGAAACTCGCTGGAGTACGACGCGGTGGTGATCGGCGAATATGGGTTCTATGCGGTGGAGATCAAGGGGTGGACGGGGGATATCAAGGGCGGCGATCGCAATTGGTTGGTGCCCTGGGGGCGGATGTCCAATCCGTTGAGTTATCTGGAGACGAAGACCAAGGCGCTGGCCCACTATATCAATGACCAGGTGATCAATGACCAGGTGGGACGCGATTGTCAGGACTGCTTCTATAAGCCGGTGCTGTTTTTTCCGAAGGAGGGAGCGCGGCTGGAGCTTCCTCAGGCGATGAGAACAAATGTGGTCAAGCCGCCGCAGCTCTACGAACACTTCGTGGATCTGGATATGGTGCGCGAGCGGGGACCGGGTCCCTTCCGGCGAGAGGAGACGCGACAGGCCATCATCGACGCCATCACGTCCATCGCCACGCCGTCGGAAAATAAGGTGTATCTGACCTACTATGAGGTCAATGAGAATTGCTCCCAGGAGGGGAGGCCGTATAAAGAGTTTTTGGCGTCCCATCAATATTTAAGGCATCGCTCAAAAGTGCGGATCAAGGCCTATAAGATGGATCCCCTGCTGACGAGTGAAGAGATGAGGCAGTGGCAGAACCGCGTGGTGCGGGATCTGGCGGCGTTGGATGCATTGGCGGACAACCCCTACGTGGCGCGGGCCTATGATATGCAGCCAGACTATGGGGACGAGGCGATCTATTACCTGGTGAGCGAGTGGGTCAGTCAGATGACGTTGGCCGACTATCTGGCCGAGGATCCAGCGCCGTCCGAGCGGTTGAGGATGGCCGGTCATCTGGTGAAGGCCTTGGCGTCGGTGCATGAGGCCGGGGTGGTGCATCGCAATTTGCACCCGGGGTCGATCTATATCACGGGGGAGTCGGAGGCGGTGCCGATCAAGATCGCCGACTTTGATTTTGCGCGCATCGATGAGGAGGAGTCGATCGCCGATCTGGTCAATGCCATGGGAACGGTGGGGTATCGGGCACCGGAGTTGGCGTTGGATGACGCGGACTATGATCAGCAAGTCGATATTTTTTCGCTGGGGGCGATCCTATTTGAGATCCTGACGGGGAGCCAGCTCTTCGAGGAGGCCACGGATCTGGTGCAGATCGAGCGGACCTGGGAGAAGCGGGCAAAGGAGATCGAGGATGAGCGGGCGCGGGAAGTGATCGGCGCCATGATATCACCCGATGGCAATCGGCGGCGGGCGGGTATGGAGCGGGCCGTGGGGACCGA
Organism: uncultured Bradymonadales bacterium; assembly: GCA_964566695.1. Taxonomy (GTDB): domain Bacteria; phylum Myxococcota_A; class Bradymonadia; order Bradymonadales; family Bradymonadaceae; genus SLJM01. Next base: position 19,823 of record CAZMJS010000045.1, on the reverse strand, counting down.
TCTTGCCTGGAATTGGGAGACCTCGGGGTGGACGCCGACCCCCAGCGGGCCCTAATCCGATAGATCAGCTTGACAGGGGGAGGCGACCACCATAAGTTATGCCGCCTTACCCGATCGCCTTTTGGGTGACATATATCGACGCAGAGGCGATGCACGCCACGACCCGGACGGTCGGGTGAGCCCCAGAGAACGCAAAAAAAATCCAACGACGCGTGTCGAACTGTCAGAGAGACGGAACATAGATTGTCGGCCATCCCCCTGGAAAACGGGACCGATGCAGAGACTGAGCCCATCCCGGTTCAGTCAAGCATGGTGTTGTGTGGGGGAGATGCCGGCATGCTGAGTTTGAGCACACCGATGGGTGGGCGGCGACGGTCAGCGAGTTGGTCGAGCTAGCGAGCGGTCCAACGGCGATCGCCGAAGCGTCGACAAATAAGAAATGCGAGGCATCGGGCCCGAAGGGTCCGGTGGCCAAGCCCTTTTTTCGGTTCAGAAGCACTCCAGAAGGAGAGATGATGGGTCAGACGGTGAAGTCGAATTTCCGGATTCGCAAGGATTATGGGACGATTGAGAGGGTAGCGGAGGTTCCCAATCTGATCGACGTCCAGCGACGCTCCTACGATGAGTTTTTGATGGCCGATGTGCCGCCGGAAGAGCGGGGCAGCGAAGGGCTTCAAGGCGTCTTTGAGAGCGTATTTCCCATCAAAGACTTCAATGAGACGTCGACGTTGGAGTTTATTAGCTACGATATCGGCGATCCCAAATACGATATCGATGAGTGTGTGGCGCGGGGAATGACCTACGCGGCGCCGGTCAAGGTGGTGATTCGCCTGGTGGTGTGGGACGTGGACGAGGACACGGAGACGCGCACGATTCGCGACGTCAAAGAAAAAGAGGTGTTCTTCGGCGACATCCCATTGATGACCGAAAAGGGCACGTTCATCATCAACGGCACGGAGCGGGTGATCGTCAGCCAGCTTCACCGCTCGCCGGGCGCGTTTTTTGACCACGACGGCGGCAAGAAGCATTCGTCGGGCAAGCTTTTGTATTCGGCGCGGGTGATCCCCTACCGGGGTTCCTGGCTGGATCTGGAGTTTGACTCAAAGGATATCGCCCACGTGCGCATCGACCGAAAGCGCAAGATGCCGGCGACGGTGCTGCTCAAGGCGTTGGGCTATTCCGATGAGGAATTGCTCAACTACTTCTACGATACGGAAACGATCCATATCGAGGGGACGCAGTACTTCAAGGACGTGAATCTGGACGTGCTCAAGGGTCAGGTGGCGACGCTGCCGGTGGTCGATGAGGACGGCAAGGTGCTGGTCAAGCAGGGCAAGAAGTTTACGCGGGGCTCGATTCGCCGGTTGGCGAAGGCCGAGATCACGCGCATTCCAGTGTCCCTGGAAGAGGTGGTGGGCAAGATCGCAGCGCGCGACGTCTACGACCGGGAGACGGGCGAAATTCTGGTGGAGTGCAACGAAGAGCTGAGCGAAGAGAAGCTCGAAGAGTTGATGAGCCGGGGCATCGAAGAGGTCGAGGTCCTATTTATCGACAACGTCAACGTGGGGTCTTACCTGCGGGATACGTTGTTGGCCGACACGGCGGGGTCGCCGGAAGACGCGATTCTGGAGATCTATCAGCGCCTGCGGCCGGGAGATCCGCCCACGGAAGAGCAGGCCCAGAACCTATTCGACAATCTGTTCTTCAACCCCGAGCGCTACGATCTAAGCGACGTGGGTCGGCTCAAGCTCAATTATAAATTCCACCGCGACACGGTGGAGCCGCTGGAGGATCGGGAGCGGGAATTGGAAGCGGCGATCGAGGCGTCAGAAGATGAGGCCGAGATCGATGAGCTAAAAGAAGAACTCCAAGAGGTCCAAGAGGAGCTAGAGCCCTGGCGCATCCAGACGCTGCGCGAGGAAGACATCCTGGAGACCGTCAATTATTTGATGGAGCTTCGCAACGGCCGGGGCACGATCGACGACATCGATCACCTGGGCAACCGACGGGTGCGCACCGTGGGTGAATTGCTGGAAAATCAATACCGCATCGGACTGGTGCGCATGGAGCGCGGGATCAAGGAGCGGATGAGCGTCTCTCAGGACATCGAGACGTTGATGCCCGATGATCTGATCAACGCCAAGCCGGTGAGCGCGGTGCTCAAGGAGTATTTTGGGTCCAGTCAGTTGTCGCAGTTTATGGACCAGACCAATCCGCTGTCGGAGCTGACCCACAAGCGTCGCCTGTCGGCGCTGGGGCCGGGCGGATTGACCCGAGATCGAGCGGGCTTTGACGTGCGAGACGTGCACGTGACGCACTACGGGCGCATCTGTCCCATTGAGACGCCGGAGGGGCCGAATATCGGTCTTATCGCCTCGCTGTCGACCTATGGTCGTATCAACGAGTATGGCTTTATCGAATCGCCCTATCGACGGGTGGAGGACAGCAAGGCCACGGAAGACGTGCGCTATTATTCGGCGCTCGAAGAAGAGCATAATATCATTGCTCAGGCCAATACGAAGCTCGATGAGGACGGCAATATCATCGAGGAGGACGTGGCGGCTCGAGACGCTGGCGAGGCGACGCTGGTGTCGCCGGAAGAGGTGACGCTGATGGACGTGTCGCCCAACCAGTTGGTCAGCGTGGGCGCGGGATTGATTCCATTTTTGGAAAACGATGACGCCAACCGGGCGTTGATGGGCGCCAATATGCAGCGCCAAGCGGTGCCGATGATCAAGCAACGCTCGCCGCTGGTGGGCACGGGCATCGAGGGCACGGTGGCTCGAGACTCGGAGATCGTCATCCAGGCCAAGCGGGCCGGGGTGGTGGAATCGGTGGACTCGGAGCGAATCGTGGTCCGACCCTATGATAGTGGGGACGAACTGTTCGTGAAGCCCGATATTTATCGGTTGATGAAGTGGACGCGTTCCAACCAGGGAAGCTGCTTTAATCAGTCGCCGATCGTCGATGTGGGCGATGAGGTGGAGCAAGGCGAAGTGTTGGCCGACGGTCCGTCGACGGAGCGCGGCGAGCTGGCGCTGGGCCACAACTGCGTGGTCGCCTTCATGCCCTGGGGCGGATATAATTTTGAGGATGCCATCCTGATCAGCGAGCGGCTGGTCAAGGACGACTGGTATACGTCGCTCCATATCGACGAGTACGAGTGCACGGCGCGAGACACCAAGCTGGGTCCGGAAGAGATCACGCGAGACATCCCCAATGTGGGGGAAGATGCGTTGGCCGACCTCGACGAAGCGGGCGTGATTCGCATTGGCGCCGAGGTGACCTCGGACGATATTCTGGTGGGTAAGATCACGCCCAAGGGCGAGTCTCAGTTGTCGCCGGAGGAGAAATTGCTTCGAGCCATTTTCGGTGAGAAAGCCGGCGATGTGCGAGACACCTCCAAGCGGATGCCCCCCGGAACCAAGGGCACGGTGATCGATGCCCAGGTCTTTTACCGAGAGGGCGCCGAGAAGGATGCCCGAACGGAGGCCATCGAAGATGCCGAAGAAGCGCGGCTTCTCAAGGATCAGAACGATGAGATCCGGATCTTGCGCGACGCGGCCTACCGAAAGATGCACGATCTGCTGGTGGGCAAGGTCACGCAGGGCGAGCTATTGGACGAGGCCAAGCAGGTGTTGGTCGATAAGGGCACGGAGCTGAGCGAGGAGATTCTCGCAGAAGTGCCACGCCGATACTGGCCGGACCTGGATATTGACGAGGAGACCACGACGACCCTGATGTCCATCCTGGGCGATGTGGAGGACGAGATCCTCGATATTCGCATGACTTATGGCGAGAAGATCAAAAAGATCCGCAAGGGCGATGATCTGCAGCCAGGGGTCATCAAGATGGTCAAGGTGCACGTCGCCATTAAGCGTAAGCTCCAGGTGGGCGATAAGATGGCGGGACGTCACGGAAATAAGGGTGTGATCAGCCGGGTGATGCCGGAAGAAGACATGCCTTATCGCGATGATGGAACGCCGGTGGACGTGGTGCTCAACCCGCTGGGTGTGCCGAGCCGGATGAATATCGGTCAGGTGCTGGAGACCCATATGGGCTGGGCGGCCAAAGGGATCGGCGAAAAGATCTCGCGGATGATCGAAGAGTCGCAAAAGCCGGAGAATCTGCGCCACTTCCTCAAGCAGGTCTATAACGACCCGGAGCAGGTGGAGATGATCGACGGCATGACGCCGGAAGAGGTGGTAGACTTTGCGGAGTCCATCCGCGAGGGCGCCCACGTGGCGACGCCGGTGTTCGACGGGCCCAATGAGACGGACATCCAAGAGATGTTGGAGCTCGGCGATCGGGAGCCCAGTGGCCAGACGACGTTGTATGACGGGCGGACGGGCGAGGCCTTTGACGGGCCGGTGACGGTGGGCGTGATGTATATGCTCAAGCTTCACCACCTGGCGGATGATAAGATCCACGCCCGTTCGATCGGTCCCTATAGCCTGGTGACGCAGCAACCGCTGGGCGGCAAGGCCCAATTCGGTGGCCAGCGACTGGGAGAGATGGAAGTGTGGGCCATCGAGGCCTATGGCGCGGCCTACACGCTGCAAGAATTCCTGACGGTGAAGAGTGACGACGTCCAGGGCCGAACCAGGGTCTACGAGTCGATCGTCAAGGGTGACTTCACCCTCGATCCGGGAATGCCGGAGAGCTTCAACGTGCTCATTAAGGAGCTTCACTCGCTCTGCCTGAACGTCGAGTTGTTGGAGGATGTCGCTTAAGCAAAGAAGCGGCACGTCCCGAATCGCCGTCGTCCGATGCCCGGGCGGCGGCGGTGGCTCGAACCCAAGACTAAGATAGTACCTCTTTGCGTCCCCCTAAGGAGGGTCCCTTGAAAGATATTTTCAGCTTCTTCGAACAGCCCAAAGATCCGCTCAGCTTCTCCGCGATTCGCATTGGGATCGCCAGCCCGGAGCGGATTCGCGAGTGGAGTCACGGCGAAGTCAAAAAGCCAGAGACCATCAATTACCGGACGTTTAAGCCGGAGCGAGACGGCCTGTTTTGCGCCAAGATTTTTGGCCCGGTCAAGGATTATGAGTGCATCTGCGGCAAGTATAAGCGGATGAAGCACCGCGGCGTGGTGTGCGAGAAGTGTGGCGTGGAGGTCATCCAGTCCAAGGTGCGGCGAGAGCGCCTGGGCCATATCAACCTGGCGACGCCGACGGCCCATATCTGGTTTTTGAAGAGCCTTCCGTCGCGGATCGGGAACCTGCTCGATATCACGCTCAAGGACCTGGAAAAGGTGCTGTACTGCGTGGCCTATATCGTCACGGAGCCGGGGCGGACGCCGCTGGTCAAGGGCGATGTGCTACCGGAGCCGAAGTATATGCAGTATCTGGAGGAGTATGGCGACGTATTTGAGGCGCGAATGGGCGCCGATGCGATTCGCGATATTCTGCAGAATATGGATATTCTCCGGATCGCCGAGGAGCTGCGGGCGGAGATGAAAGAGGCGACGAGCAAGGCGAAGCGAAAGCGAATCGCCAAGCGCCTCAATATCGTGGAGTCGCTGAGGGACTCGGAGAACCTGCCGGAGTGGCTGATCCTGGACGTGATCCCCGTGCTGCCGCCGGATCTTCGGCCCCTGGTACCGCTGGATGGTGGCCGCTTCGCCACGAGCGATCTCAACGATCTGTACCGACGGGTCATCAACCGAAATAACCGCCTCAAGCGCCTGCTGGATCTGCACGCGCCGGAGATCATTATCCGCAACGAAAAGCGGATGCTCCAGGAAGCGGTGGACGCCCTGTTCGATAATGGGCGACGGGGCAAGACGATCACGGGCCCCAATAAGCGGCCGCTGAAGTCGCTGTCGGATATGATCAAGGGCAAGCAGGGCCGGTTCCGTCAGAACCTGCTCGGAAAGCGCGTGGACTATTCGGGTCGTTCGGTCATCGTGGCCGGGCCGGATCTGAAGCTGCACCAGTGTGGATTGCCGACGAAGATGGCGCTGGAGCTGTTCAAGCCCTTTATCTACAACCGATTGGAGGAGAAGGGCTATGTGACGACGATCAAGTCGGCGAAGAAGCTGGTGGAAAAGCAGGTCCCCGAGGTGTGGGACGTGCTCGACGAGGTGATCAAGGAGCACCCGGTGCTGCTCAACCGAGCGCCGACGCTGCACCGCCTGGGTATCCAGGCCTTTGAGCCGGTGCTCATCGACGGCAAGGCGATTCGCATCCACCCCCTGGTGTGCGTGGCCTATAACGCGGACTTCGATGGTGACCAGATGGCGGTGCACGTGCCCCTGTCGCTGGAAGCGCAGATGGAGTCGCGGGTGTTGCTTCTGAGCACCAATAATATCCTGTCGCCGGCCAACGGCGGTCCGATCATCCTGCCCAGTCAGGATATCGTGCTGGGTTGCTATCACATGACCTCGGAGCGACCCTTCGCCAAGGGGTGCTACCGCGAAGGGGACAACGGTCTGCCCAAGCAGGGCTGCTATGCGAACTTCGAGGAAGTGCGCATGGCCTATGACGCCGATGAGCTGGACCTGATGGCGAAGATCAAAGTGCGCTACGAGGGAGAGCTCATCGAGACGACCTGTGGCCGCGTCATCTTCTACGAGGTGCTGCCCGATATAGTGCCCTTTGAGATGGTCAATCAGCCCATGGGCAAAAAGGCGTTGGCGAAGGTCATCGACGCCTGCTACCGCATGGCGGGCAATAAGACGACGGTGCTGGTGGCCGATGCCATCCGGACCATCGGCTATGACTATGCGACGCGAGCCGGCATCTCCATCTCCATCGGCGATATGCAGATCCCAGCGCGAAAATGGGATATCATCGAAGAAGCGCGAGAGCAGGTCAGCGAGATCGACAATCAGTATACGCAGGGAATCATCACTGACGGTGAGCGATATAATAAGGTCGTCGACATCTGGGCCAATGCCACTGACGAGGTGGCCGACGAGATGACGGAGGAGATCTCGACAGAGACCTTCGTGGACGATGAGACGGGCGAAGAGAAGGTGACCAAGTCCTTCAACCCGGTCTATATCATGGCCGACTCCGGAGCGCGTGGTTCGGCGCAGCAGATGCGCCAGCTATCGGGCATGCGGGGCATGATGGCCAAGCCGTCGGGAGAGATCATCGAGACGCCGATTACGGCGAATTTCCGTGAGGGGCTGACGGTGCTGGAGTATTTCATCTCCACTCACGGTGCCCGAAAGGGACTGGCGGATACGGCGCTGAAAACCGCGAACTCCGGATATTTGACGCGGCGGTTGGTGGATGTGGCCAATGACTGCGTGGTGACGGAATTTGACTGCGGAACGCTCGACGGCATCGACATGGCCGCGCTCTATGAGGGCGGCGAGGTGATCGAGAGCCTGGGCGACCGAGTGCTGGGTCGGGTGGCCCTGGAACCGGTGTGGGATCAGGACGACGAGATGATCGTCGACGCCAACGATCCGATCACCGAAGAGGTGGCAGAAGCCATCGAGATGTCGGGCGTGGAGCGCGTGCGAGTGCGGTCGACCTTGACCTGCCAGACGGAAGATGGCGTCTGTGCGCGGTGCTACGGTCGCGACCTGGCCCGTGGACGGTTGGTCAACGTGGGCGAAGCGGTGGGAACGATCGCCGCCCAGTCCATTGGTGAGCCGGGAACGCAGTTGACGATGCGGACCTTCCACATCGGTGGTGTTGGATCCGTTGAGGGACAACAGTCCCAGCACGAGGTGCGCTTTAGTGGTAAGGTGAAGTACCACGATATGAAGAGCATCGAGCGCGAAGAAGACGGACGCACCGTCAATATCGTCATGACCCGAAACGGGGAAGTGTCGGTGGTCGACGACAAAGGGCGCGAGCGCGAGCGCTACCCACTGGTCTATGGCGCCCGGTTGTTTTACGCCGACGGCGAAGAGATCGAGCAGGGAGCCACCCTGGCGGAGTGGGAACCCTTTGCTACGCCGGTGCTGACGGAAGCCAAAGGTGTGGTGGTCTTCGAGGACGTCATCGAAGGGGTGTCGATGGAGGAGCGAATCGATGAGAATACGGGACTGTCCCGTAAGGTGATCATCGAGAGTAGCGATCCCGGCGTGCGCCCCAAGATCACGATTCGCAAGGGCGACAAGGATGGCACCATCCTGACCAGTCAGTTTTTGACGGTCGGTGCGGCGATCTTTGTCGACGAAGGCGACGTGGTGGAGTCCGGTGAGATCCTGGCGAAGATTCCGCGAGAGACGACCAAGAATAAAGATATTACGGGAGGTCTTCCGCGGGTCGCCGAGCTCTTTGAAGCGCGGACGCCGAAGGAGCAGGCCATCGTCAGCGAGATCGGCGGGGTCGTGTCCTATGGACGAGAGACGAAGACCAAGCGCACGGTCGTGGTGACCCCGGAAGTGGGTGAGCCGAAGAGCTATAAGATCCCGCGAAATAAGCATATCACCGTGCTGGAGGGCGATAAGGTCCTGGCCGGTGAGGCGCTGATGGAGGGGTCGGAGAACCCCCACGATATCTTGCGCATCAAAGGTCGAAAGGCGCTGGCCAAATACCTGGTCGATGAGATTCAGGAGGTCTACCGACTCCAGGGTGTGGGCATCAACGACAAGCATATCGAGGTCGTGGTGCGGCAGATGCTGGGCAAGGTGCAGATCAAAGAGGTCGGCGACAGCGACTTCCTGACGGGCGAGCAGGTCGATCGAACGGCCTTTGAAGCGGTGAACCGCAAGCTGGTTCAGAAGGGAGCTCAACCGGCGGTGGCTCAGGACTTGCTCCTGGGGATCACCAAGGCCTCGCTGTCGACGGAGAGCTTCATCTCGGCGTCCAGTTTCCAGGAGACGACGAAGGTGCTCACGGAGGCGGCGCTGGAGAGCAAGGTGGACCATCTTCGCGGACTCAAAGAGAACGTGATCATGGGTCGGCTGATCCCGGCTGGTACGGGCGCCGAGCAGTACCAGCGTCTGCGCCATCGGGTGGAGGAGCCGGAAGAGCTGCCGGAAGCGATCAAGAAGCGCTTTGGCACCCTCAATGAGGACGTGGCGGCCGGCGAGTGATCGCCGGGGCGTGACGGAGCGTTAAAAAGACCGGGCTGTCTTTCCATAGGGGAGGGCAGCCCGGTTCTATTTTGTGGAGGTCGGTTGCCTTGAGGGCGATATCCCTTAGCTTGTGAATAGACGTTGTGGCAGATGGGACCAAGGAGATAGCGATGGCAGACAACGACGGGTTGAGTGACGAAGAATACGACGCGTTACTCGCCGATCTAGAGGGGCGGGCGGCCGAAGGCGGAGGCTCGGAGGCGGAGCTCGATGATGACCAGGACCTGGAAGACTTTCTGGGGAGCGTGGAGGCGGAGGCGGAGTCAAAGACGAAGACCGCCAAGGCGTCGAAGAAGAAGGACGATGACCTGGAGGCGGCCTTCGCGGATTTGGAGCCCAAAAAAGAGGTGGCCAAGAAGGGCAAGAAAAAGAAGAAGGGCAAGAAAAAGGCCAAAAAGGAAAAGAAGAGCGAGGACTCCAAAGGGGGGAGCGAGGATCAGCGAGGCAAGCGAATCGCCCTGGGGGTGGCCAAGAATGTGGCGTGGGTGGTGCCAGCGTTGATCTTTGGCTGGGTGTTGGGGGCGTTTTTGGGCCACTGGGTATCGGCGGGGTGGCTGATCGCCCTGGTGGTGCTGGGGACGGTGCTGGGGGTTCCGAAGATACTCTATAAGGTGACGGAGCGAGGCTCCTACCGCTTATGGGTGGGGGCCATGGCGGCGGTGCTGTTGCTGGCGTTGGTGCTACCGATGAATGATCGGGCGGGGACCTCCATGGGGTTTTATGGTCATTGGCCGGCGACGGCGGTGGCGGAGGTCACGGGGGCTGAAGGGGACGCTGGTTTCGTGGAGACGCAGGGGCGACTCGGCGGTTGGGTGGGGTCGTTGGTAAGCGGAGAGGATAGCGCGACGGCACGGCAACTGGGGACGGTCTTTCCCCTTGGGTTTACGCTACCGGAGGATGTGCTGATGGATGTGATGGAAGACGCCGAGGGCGGGGCGGAGCAGATCCAAGAGGGGCTGGAGGGCATGAGTGACGAGGTAGAGGACCTGGGGGAGGCGATCGAAGAGGGCGCGGAAGCGGTGGAAGAGGAGCTATGATGGGTCGGCGTCGGCATCGGGGGGACAGGTGTCGTGAGAGGGTTCGCTGCCGGCGCGACGAATGAGGGTTTTGTAGGCGCGGGTATCGCCGCGTTCACAGGCCTCGAGGGCACGCATTTCCCACTGTTCGGGGGAGTAGTTGGTGGGCGCGCCGCCCTGGGCGTAGCAGGCGCCGAGGAGTAGGAGGGCGGCGATCGCTGTGAGCAATGAAGGGGGGTGGGCCATGGCAAAGATTTTGGTGGTAGGAGAATAATTCAGTTATGCTAAACGCTACATGAGATGAGCGCTTGGGTCGACAGGAAGGCCCGAAGCAGGAGAGCATCTTAGCGAGGAGGCGAGTACGCGATGTCTCAGGTTTTTGGTTATATCTGCAGCGACGACAGTTTGACGCCGGCGGTGATGGGCCAGGTGGGCGAGAGTTTGAGGGCCGTGCCGAGCGACGTCCGCGTGGGATTGGGGATTGGATATCTCCAGGACGGGCGGTCATTGCTGCGCAAGCGGCCCAAGGGGCGTGCGGCGGCGGTGGATCTGCCGTCGTTGGTATCGGATATTCCGACCCAGGCGATGGTGGGCCATGTGCGCCACGAGTCCATGGGCCGGGTGAGTACGGAAGATCTTCAACCCTATCGGTTCCGAAATTGGGTCTATGCCCAGTGCGGGTTGGGGGAGGACTCCCAGGGGTTTCAGGAGCCACTGGTGGATGGGTTGCCGGATCATGTGGAGCGAAATATTGGCGGGACGGCGACGGCGGAGGCCGTGTTTCACGAGTTTTATCGGCGGGTGGAAGCGGAGTTTAGCCGCACGGCGAAGTCGGAACGGCCCCATCTCTATGCCCGGGCTCTGGCGTCGACGGTGGGGCTGTTGGAGGAGATGAGCCTGGAGCAGCGCGATCGGGCGCTGGAGGACTTTCAGGCGGTCGCCATCAGTGATCGTTGCGCCGTGGCGGTCAATATCGGAGGCGATCTGGGGTATCGGGTCTTTGAGGGGATCGATGTGGTGGAGGAGGAGCCCCTATTTGCCGGGCATAAGCCGAAGGTGGAGCATCACGATCGGTTTCGGGCGGTGGTCATCGCCAATCGTGTCCAGGGCGAGGCGTGGGAAGCGCTGGGCGATCGGGAGGTGTTGTGGGTGGATCGAAAGTGGCAGATCCACCGCGAGACGGTGGAAGCGCTAAAAGCGACCGCGTAGAGAGACGCCAGAGAATTGGGAGGAGACGGAGGGCTGGAGCTGGACGCCGCGGCTGACGGGCTCGGGCTCCTGGTCCTCTCCGGCGAGGCGGGGCCATAGCAGAAGTGCGACGCCTGCAGTGAGGGTGGAGATGCCGACGAGCCCGGTGAGGGAAGACCAGGTGGCGGTGTTATAGACGTCGGGACAGCGTTGGACGGGGACGTCATCATCGCAGGTGGGCTGTCCATGGCGGCGAGCGAGGGCGATGGAGGTAAAGGTCAGGGCGGTGCCGGCGCCGACGGCGGACCAGCCGATGGTGGATCGACGGGACTCGATATCGTCGACCCAACCGTCGCCACGGGTGATGACGTGGCGCTCCTCACCGGCCGGTTCGGCAGCCAGGTGGACGCGAAAGACAAAGACCGGGGAGGAGTCCTCAGTGATAATGAGGGTTTCGCGAAGGCCGAGATGATCGGGGTGGGAGAAGCGAAGTTCGTATTCGCCGACGTCTAGGTCGAGGGTGGCGTCGCCGCGGTCGACGGGGTCGTCATCCAGAAAAATCTTGGCGTCCTCGGGGGTCACGGAGATGCGGACCTGGGAGCCGGGCTCGGAGGGCTCTTCGTCGAGGGTGGTGTCGGCGGGATCGGGGGCGCGGTCGTCGCGAGCGTCGATATCGTCGATGGCGCCGGCGATGGCGGCGAAGAACTCGGCTTCGATGTCGGAGTCGCCGCAGAGTTCGCAGGTGATGGAGCGGGTGGCGAGGGGTTCGGCGGCCTCAAGGTCCCAGATCTGGATGGTGCCCTCGTAGATCTGGCTGGAGACGGAGAGGTCGATGTCGATGGCGGCGGTGGCGTCGAGCTCGTCGCCGATGTCCAGTAGGCAGTCTTCGTCGCGGCAACCAAGGAGCGAAGAGGAGAGGCGAGCCCGGGCGTCTGAGGGCGAGATCCACCGATAGCGCTGGTCGTCGGCGAAGGCGTCGTCGATGGAATCCAGGAGGTCACTTCCCAGAGGGGTCTGGGAGATCTCACCGAGATCGATATCGAGGCCGACGACGCCTTCGGCGGCGGCGGTCAACGGAGCGAGGACAATGGCGGAGGCAATGAGGGCGAGCAGCCATCGTAGGGGAGCCATGGTAAAACCTTTAAGAAACAGGAGAGGGGTCGGCGGCGCGGTCGACGATGTCGACGTGCTGGCATTGGCCATCGATGGACCGGCCAAAGAAGCGGGTGGCGGCGGCGACGAAAGAATCGGGTTGGTCGGTGACCAAGAAGCGACGGGAACCAGGCCGGGTGCCGGCGTCGCGGAGGAGCTGGAGGGAGCTAAGGCGGGTCTCCAGGGCCTCGGCGGTGGCGGTGGCGGAGTCCAGCAGGTTGACCTGAGAGTGGCCCATGATGGACTGGGCGACCTCGGCGATGGCCGGTCGAAGCAGGGGGTAGTGTGTGCAACCGAGGATCATGGTGTCGACGTCGGTGGAGGCAAGGGGGGCGAGATAATGACGAAGAATATGATCGGGGACCGGTCCCTCGAGCCAGCCCTCCTCGACGAGGGGCGCCAGCAGGGGGCAGGCAATGGGATGGACGTCGACGTCGGGGCAAAGATTCAATAAGCGTCGCTGATAGGCCTCGCTGCGGATGGTGCCGCGGGTGCCGAGAACGGCGATGGAGTGGGATTGGCTGTGTTCGGCGGCGCGCTGAGCGACGGGGGCGATGACGCCGAAGACGGGGATGGGAAGGGCCTCCTGGAGGGTGGTCAACGCGAAGGCGGAGGCGGTGTTGCAGGCCACGACGAGGGCCTTGATCTGGCGCTTGACCAGCAAGTGGGCGGCGTTGTGGGCGTAGCGACGGATGGTGTCGGCGCCGCGGTTACCGTAGGGGACGCGGGCGGTATCGCCCAGGTAGATGACGTCCTCTCGGGGCAGGCGCGAGACGACGGCGCGCAGGACCGTGAGGCCGCCGACGCCGCTGTCGAAGATGCCGATGGGTTGGTTGGGATCGGACTGCATGAAGAACTCCAGAACAGGAGAGAGCCAAAGCGGCGAGACAATAACCGTCACAGGCCACCGAGGTCCAGCGGGTCCCGGTTGTCAGATCGACGATGAGCGGGCACACTGGGAGGGAAGTGAGGACGGCATCAAGTGCGTTTGAAAGATGGCTCTCGGCAGGAGTGAGCATGCTCATTGGGTATAATAACGACGTGGAACACCGGGGAAAGACCTTCCATATTCAGACCGAGGATCGGGGGTCCAATGACCACCGTATCGAGACGCAGTTATTTCACGGTGGGGCGATCCTGGATACGAAGATCACCTCCTACGAAGAGCACGTGGAGGGGCTGGAGGGAAAGAAAAGAAATACCAAGATTAAGTCCATCATGAAGGCCAGCCACCGAAGCTTATTTCGCAAGCTGCTGGCGGGGAAATACGATGAGATGGTGGGCCTTGATCCGGTGGAGAAACCGGAGGAGGTCGTGGAGGAAAAGGCCGAGCAATTCAGTCCCGGTCAAGATCGTGTGCCTCAGGCGGCGGTGGAGCTGGAGCGCGATGGGATCGAGGCGCTGGAAAAAGAGGCCAAGGAAGAGGGGTTTGAAGATCCGGCCGGTCAAAACCACGTCAATCTGTCGCAGCTCAAAGACAAGCTGGCGGGACTGAAGAAAAAAAAGAAGGATGAGGTCGCCGCGGAGGAAGTCGCCGCGGAGGAAGTCGCTGCGGAGGAAGTCGCCGCGGAGGAAGTCGCCGCGGAGGAAGTCGCCGTCGAGGGAGGGGTGACGGAGCGTTTGGAAGAGCTTCCCTTTGAGACGGTTCAGGTCTCGGAGGTAGAGGACGGCGCAGAGCCGTTGGTGACCGTGGGGGTCGATGGGGTCAAAGCGTGGCGAGGGTGCGATGTGGAGGGGCAAGAGTTGGGCTTGACGGAGTTGGTGGAGGCGGCGCTGAGATAAGCGCTGGAGCACGGCAAGACCCCGGGAGAGTGGGCGGCGCGCGATGTATGTGGGTTTATTTGATATCTCGGTGGGGGGAAGAGGTCTGGATGGACCGGTGATCGAGGACCTGTCGGTGCAGATGGAGCGGGGCGTGTGGCACGATATCGTGGGGCGTTCGGGGGCCGGAAAGAGCCTATTATACGGGGTGCTGAGCCTGCAGCGAAAGCCGGAGAAGGGTCGATTGGTGGTGGCCGGAAGGAATCTGGAGCGCCTCGATGAGGGGGAGATGGCCGAGCTTCGCCAGTGCGTGGGAAGTTGTGGGCAGCGCCCGGTGCTGCTGGAGGAACGCAGCGCCGTGGAGAATGTGGTGTTGCCCATGGTGGTGCGGGGGCAATTGGATGGAGCGGTGGAGGCGGCCGAGGAGACCCTGGGCTTTTTGGGGGTGATGCCTCAGCGCGATCGGGCCGTGGAGGCGCTCAGTGAACAGGAGCGGCGGTTGGTGGGGGTGGCGCGGGCGACGGTGGGCCAGCCGGAGGTGATCCTCATCGACGGGGTGCATGAAGATCTGGAGCCGGCGGTGAGGGGCGTGGTCTATTCCTGGTTGGAGCGCTGTCAGAAGGCAGGGAGCACGGTTTTTATATTTGGTCGGCGGCCGAGCCCGAGGCGTGACAATCAGCAGGTGTGGCGCCTGGGCATGAGTGGGCTGGAGCCCACCGACGAGGTGGCCCGATGCTGAGATCGCCGCTTCAGGCACTGGGGAGGTATCGGGGTCGGACGGCGGTGGTGGCGTTGAGTCTGGCGGTCGCGCTGTGGTTGGTGGCGGCGCTGGTGACCTTGGCCTGGGAGGTGGAGGAGAAGGCCTATGAGTGGTGGGATCACTTCGTGCCGGTGGTCTATCTGGAGAGCGGGGTGGACGCCGGAGAAGTGGATGCGATGGTCCAGGAAATCGAGGAGTGGCCGCGGGTGTCAAAGGTTAGGGTGGAAGGTCAGGAGGCGTTTTTGGAGCGCCTGATGGCGACGCCGGAGTGGGATGAAGGGCTGGGCCTGGAGGCGGCGATGATGCCCACGGCGCTGGTGGTTCGCCCCTCGCCCTGGTTTCCAGGGGAGGCGGAGGCCGTGGCGAGGGTGGAGGCGTTGGAGGTGAGGGAGTCGGTGTTGATGGTGGACGCTCCGGGGGCGACGAGCCTGGAGTGGGTGGCGCCGATGCGCCGGCTGCTGTGGGGTGTAGGGGCGATGACGGTGTTGGGATTGGTGGCGTCATTTCTGGGGTTGGTGGGGTTCTTGAGGGGGGTGCATCGGCGCAGTCGGCGAGAATATCACCTGATGGAGCGATTCGGCATGAGGGGCAGTCGGCTGCGAAGTCCATCGCTGTGGCGTGGAGTGGCTATGGGGACGGGAGCCGGGGTGGTGGCGGCGGGGGCGTTATTGGTGTGGTTGGTAGCGCTGAGGCAGTTTAGCGACGCGCTGTGGGGTGGGGCGGCGACGTCGGCGATGGGGGCGCTGGTGATGGCGGTGGTATTGGGATTGTCGGGGGTGTTGGTGGGGGCCCTGGCGGGGTGGATGGGTGGGTTCGCCCACGGCGATGGGGTGGGAGATGAGGCCAATGATTCGCGCTTATTGTGGGAGCTTCGGTGATGAAAAAGGGATTGATGGCGATGGTGGCGATGGGGTTGATGGTGGCCGTTCCGGGGACGTGGGCGGTGGCGGCCGAGGGAGAGGGGTGGTTTGAGGCCGTCCAGCGATTGGAGGTGGAGGCCGAGGAGAGGCATCAGGAAGCAGAGGCGTTGCGCGGGGAGTGGCAAGCCATTGACACCGAGTTGGCCCGAAGCTTGACCGATACAGAGACGGCAGAGAGGGCGACGCGAGGCCTGAGAAAGGAGGTGGCTCAATCGATCGCGCAGTGGGATCGCGGCCAGCGGGGAGCGGCTCGCCAGGCGGTGGTCGAGGGGCCTTTGGAGGCGCGAATGGTGGAGCGGGCGGTGGAGGCCAGTGGGTGGCCCGTCAGCGAGGAATGGCGACGTCAGGTGAGATTATTGGCGGAGGTAGACGAGGGCGTAGACTACGGCCAGGCGCTGATCCGGGAGCGGGCTCAGGTGACCAGGCAGGCCGCCGGGAAGCGCGCCCTGGTGGCAGCGGCTGATAAGGAGCGAGAAGAGGTAGCAGAGGAGGCTCAGCGTCACGCAGGGGCCGAGGAGTTGGCCCAGGAAGTGGAGGAGACGGCTCAGGGGTTGAGTGCCTATATCGAAGGGCTGGAGGCGCGGGAGCGCGATGGTGACTTTCACCGGCTCAAGGGGACGCTTCGACGCCCGATCGCTGGCGAGGAGGTGACCCACGGCTATGGACCTCGGCAGCGAGAGGGCTCGTTTACCAAGAATCGTCATACGGGGCTGACCTATGTGGTGGAGGAGGGGACGCCGGTGCGGGCGGTGGCCGATGGCGAGGTGGTGGCCAGAGAGCGAATGCCGGGCTTTGGCAAGTTGGTGATCGTCGATCACGGCGATGAATATCACAGCATTTATGCCCATCTCAGCGAGATCGAGGTGGAGGAGGGGCAAGCCGTGGAGCGTCGGTCCGTCCTGGGCGCCAGTGGAGAGACGGGGAGCCTGGAGGGACCGAAGTTCTATTTTGAGTTTCGGCGTCGGGGCCAGCCGATCGATCCGGAGGCCTGGTTTATTCAACACTGATGGAGAGGCGTGGGTTGTGAGTGAGGAGCACTGGAGAGAGCAAGGGGAGGTGGCCGTGGTGGTGCCGGCGTATCGGGAGGAGGCGCTGCTGGCGAAGACGGTGCAGACCATCCCGGGGTGGGTCGATCAAGTGGTGGTGGTCGATGATGGGTCGCCGGATGAGACCTTTAAGGAGGCGGTGAGACTGGCCCGAGAAGAGGATCGGGTGGAGGTGATTCGACTGGGCTATAATCAGGGGGTGGGGGCGGCGATCGTGGCGGGCTATCGCCGGGCGATGGAAGAGGGGGCCGACGCGGTGGCCGTGATGGCGGCGGATGCGCAGATGGATCCCGACGATCTGGAGGATGTGGTGGCGCCCGTGATGGAGGGGCGGGCGGAGTATAGTAAGGGCAATCGCCTGGCCCATCCGGAGATTGAGGCGATGCCGCCGGTGCGGCGCTTCGGGACCTGGATATTGGGACGGCTGACCGGCTGGGTGGCGGGCTATGAGACGCTGGAAGATGCGCAATGTGGATATACGGCGATATCTGCGGAGGTATTGGAGGAGTTAGCGCTGGATGAGCTCTATCCCCACTACGGCTATCCCAATGATCTGTTGATTCGGCTGGGAGAGATGGGGGCTCGGGTGAGCCAGCCCGTGGTGCGACCGGTGTATGGTGAGGAGGAGTCGGGGCTGTCGGTGAGGGCGGTGATCCCGACGATCACGGCGATATTGATCGGTGGGTGGGTCCGCAAAGGAGAGCGCTGAGATGGTGCTGGTGATCACCAGCAGTTATCCGAGGCATGAGCGGGATATCGCCGGTCATTTTGTGGGCAAATGGGTGCGGTGGGTACGCACCGAGGGTTCGACATGGCGGCTCTATAGCTGGCGCGGCGAGGGATCGGAGAGCCGAAAATTGGAGGAGGGGCTGGAGATGAATGTGGTGCCCTACGGGCCGCGCTCGATGGAGGGATTATTCTATGGGTCGGGGGCGCCGGAGAACCTGGAGGAGCGGTGGTGGCGTGGATTGATGGCGGGACCGGCGATGGGGGCGATGATGGCGGCGGTGGCCCGGGGGATTTTGGCGCGGCGTCCGTCGGCGCTGGTGGGGCATTGGTTGGTGCCCGGGGGATTGATCGCGCGATGGATGGGGCGGGTATTTGGGATACCGAGTTATGTGGTGGGGCATTCGGGAGGGGTGCAGATGCTGGGTCGGCTGCCCGGTGGGGTGGGTCGGTGGCTGGCCCAGACGGTGGTGGAGGCGGGGCCGGTGACGGTGCCGACGCGGACGTTAAAGGAGGAGCTGGGGGAACTATGCGAAGCGTCGACGGTGGAGGTGGCGCCGATGGGGTATGAGCCGGCGCCACAGCAGGCGGTAGAACGGCGGGAGCGGTGCCTGGGTTTTTTGGGGCGATTGGTGCCCATCAAGGGGTTGGGCGTGGTGTTAGAGGCGGTGGACCGGCTTCGGCGAGAGGGAGAAGATGTCTGTCTGGAGGTGGTGGGAGATGGGCCCTGTCGGCAGCGGTGGGAAGGGGCGGCCGGCGATGGGGTGCGTTTTTTAGGGGTACGATTTGGGGAGGAGAAGTGGCGCTATCTTCGCTCCTGGGGGGCGGTGGTGGCGCCGTCGCAGCGGGCACCGAGGGATCGACATGAGGGGCTTCCGGTCTCGATATTAGAGGCGTCGTCGGTGGGGACGGTGCCGTTGGTGGGGGCGGTGCCGGGGGTTGAGGAGTGGTTGGGGGAGCCGCGGTTTCAGCGGGTGCGACCCGCGGATAGTCCGCGGGCGTGGGCGGAGGCGATGGGGCGGTGGTTGGAGCGAGACGGTGAGGCGGTGGGGGCGCTGCGAGAGGCAAGCCGCCGGCGGGTCGCCGCGTTGGCCTGGCCGGATTATGGCCAGTGGTGGCGAGATTGGATGGGGATGGGTCAAACCGGGGGTTAATCGGTGGGCTCGTTGAAGTCGCGTCCCGAAAAGCGCATGGGGAGGAGGTCGTCGAGGGTGGTAAAGCGCGACTCTCCGTGGGGGTTGATCATCAGGATGGGGAGGTCGTCGCAAAATTCGGCGAGGACCTGACGGCAGATGCCGCAGGGCGCCGAGGGGGGGCTGACGTCGGTGACCACGCAGAGGGCCTTGATCTCGCGGTGGCCCTTGGCGACGACGTCGCTGATGGCTCCCCGTTCGGCGCAGACGGTGGCGCCGATGGTGGCATTTTCCACGTTGCAGCCCGTGGAGACGTGATCGCCGGGGGTGAGAATGGCGGCGCCGACGGGGAAGTCGGAGTAGGGGACGTAGGCGTGGTCGCGGACCTGGCGGGCCGATTCGGCGAGGACTTGCCAGGTGGAGCCGTCGATGCCGCCGAAGTTGGGGAAGTCGTCGGTGTCAGACATGGATGGGGTCCAAAAGCAGTGAAATTAGAAGCGTTGGCCGAAGGCGCGGACGCTGTGGCGGACGAGGTTGACGAAGTGATCGCGGACGCGATCGGCGGTCTCTTTGACCTCGTCGTGGGAGAGTTTGTCGGCGCTGAGGCCGGCGGCCATATTGGTGATGCAGCTAATGCCGGCGACGGTCATGCCGCAGTGATTGGCGACGATGACCTCGGGGACGGTGGACATGCCGACGGCGTCGCCACCGATGGCCTGGACCATGCGGACCTCGGCGGGGGTCTCGTAGGTGGGGCCGGCCATGCCGGCGTAGACGCCGTCTTTGAGGCTGAGGTCGAGCTCGGAGCCGACGTCGTGGATGAGCTGGCGAAGCTCGTGGTTGTAGGGGTCGCTCATGTCGGGAAAACGAGGGCCGAAGGCGTCTTCGTTGGCGCCGCGGAGGGGGTTGTCACCGGTGAGGTTGAGGTGGTCGGTGATGACCATGAGGTCACCGGGGGTGAAGTCGGGGTTGGCGGCGCCAGCGGAGTTGGTGACCAGCATGTGGTCGATGCCGAGGAGGGAGAAGGCGCGGATGGGGAAGGTGACTTCCTTCATCGTCCAGCCCTCGTAGTAGT
>CAZMJS010000044.1:7336-27528 GCA_964566695.1 uncultured Bradymonadales bacterium | reverse complement strand
GTGGTGGGGAAATTCCCGTCGATGGTCACCTCGTGATAGTGCTCCGTGCCCGGCAAAAGGTCGCCGATCTCCAGGCGCTCCGGGCTGGCCTCCACCCGCCGTGACGAGACCTGGAGCGAGCGCATGGCGCTTCGTATCTCCGTGGCCTGACCGCCGTCGCCGTGGAGCAAGACCCGGGGATAAAAGCCGTGGTCCCCCTCCTCCAGGTTGACCCGCTCCAGCCGAAATACGGGCTCTCCGTCGACCTGACTGGCCGACAGGTCCCGGGGCTCCTCGGCGCCGGGCTCCAGATAACCGATCTGGCCCTCCAGAGACCCCGGTGCCACGTCGCTGGTCACCACCTCACCGCGGTGATTGACCAGAGATATCTCGACGCACACGTCGCCGCCCACCTCGGAGTGGGTCGTCTCCTCAGAGCTCTCGCCGCAGCGCCCGGCATAGATCGCCGTCTCCACCTCCAGGCGATACTCCGGCACCGCCACGACCTTCCAGTCGTCGCCGGCACCCTGGACGTCGACGCGCACCTCGCTATCGCCCGGCTCATAGGCCAGATAGGCGTAGCGATAGCTCCCTCCGTCTTCGTATTGATGTCGCCCGACCTCCGCCGTGCCCATGGGCTCTGGCGCCTCGCCCTCGCCGTCGGCGCTGACGCTCAGGTCCAGGTCCGCGCCGTGGTCCGGGCTCACCGCCAGCAGTCGAACCCGACGGGCTCCGCGATGGGCCGGCAGCACCTGATCGCCCGGCGATAACTCATAGGCGTCGTGGCCCTGGGTCTGAGACAGCACCGTGGCAAAGGGGGTCAATAGATCCGTGGGGTCGTCGGCGCTGACCAGGCTGACCCCGCCGCCGCTCTCGTCGGCCAGATCCACCAGGTATTGCGAGTAGACCCGCCCCCGCCACCGCAACAGGTGGAAATCAAAGAGGCCATCGCCGTGGGAGTCCAGGCCCTGAAGGTATTGAGAGGGGTTGAGATCGCCGTCGTTGCACTCCCCGTCGGTCAAAAAGAGCACCGCCTGGCGAACGCCCGGCCGGTAGGCCTCGTTGAGCTCCTCTTCCACGGCCTCCAGGGCGTTGACGCAGGGCGTCCACTGCCCGATGTATTGGGCCATCACGCTGTCGAGGGCCAGCATCTCCTCCAGGCGGTCGCGGTTGTCCCGAAGCGGCGCCACGGGCGTGATGGACTCGTCGTCGGCCGGCCCGTTGAGCCGCACGATGGTCACCTCGTCGCCATCGTCCAAAAACTGCAACAGGGCCTGGGTGGCAAAAATCGCCAGCCGGTCCGGATCGGCCGCCGGCCCATCCTGCGTGCGCACCCGCATGGACCCCGAGTCGTCGATGACCACCACATATTGGGTCGTCGTCGACGTCCCCGTATCATGGGCCATCTGGGCGCTCGCCGTACTGCCCGCGAGGGTCGCCACCAGGGCGGCCATGATTGCTACGACGATCCACTGACCTGCAACTTCCAGTGCTCTCACAAATAAACTCCTGCGCACTGACGACGGATGACCCCGAGAGATAGCTTACCGGACCGATTTTATCATCATGGCCCGGATTTGACATCCCCACCGTCGCACCCACAGGTTGGGCCTGTCAATTTTGCCATCGATCGTCATAGCCCTACTTGGTTCGCCATGATCCCACGCCGCCTCGACAAATTTTTGGCCGACGCCACCGCCCTGTCGCGCCGACAGATCAAAGAGGCCTACCAGGCGGGGCGCATCGACGTGCGGCCCGGGCCGGCGCACCGCCGCGGGGAGCACCAACTCTTTCACCTGATCTTTGAGGACGACGAGGTGCGCCTGGACGGCGAGATAGTCGAGCTCTCGGCGCCGCGACACACCTATCTGTTTCACAAGCCGGCGGGGATCCTCTCCACCACCAGCAATCCCCAGGGTCGCCCCTGCCTGGCGAGGTGGCTCAACGATCTTCCCCCCACGATCTTCCCCGTGGGTCGCCTGGACAAAGATACGACGGGCCTGATGCTCCTCACCGACGATGGCGACCTCTGCTTTTGCCTGCTCCGCCCCTGGTTTCACGTCCCCAAGGAGTATCATCTGACCCTCACCGGGCGGATCTCCACCCATGATCGGCGCCTAAAGCACCTCCGAGAGGGCGTGGCCATCGGCGACGACGGGGACCGACCGGCCACCGCCCTCTCCGTGGAGGTCCTGGATCACCTCTTTGGCTTCACCCGTCTGTCGCTGGTCATCGACGAGGGCCGCCACCACGTAGTGCGTCGCATGGCCCGCACCGTGGGGCTCGATCTGCACCACCTCCATCGGTGGCGCATCGGCCCCCAATCGCTTGGCGATCTACCGGAAGGCCAGACCCGTCGCCTCTCCGACGACGAGGTCGACGCCCTGTGGCAGGCCTGCGGCGGTCGCGACGCCGCCCGGCAACGCCGGATAAACGCCCTTCGGCGACAGACCCAGAAATTCCGCGACCAGGAGCGCCCACACCACCGCCTGGAGAACTGGCTCCGGACTCAGGAGGTTTGAGCTGAGTTAGCCCGAGGCATCTACCACCAGCACGGGCCGCTTCAGCGTGCGCAACACCCGCTCGGTGACACTGCCCAGCAGCAATCGC
The DNA here is from genome assembly GCA_964566695.1 of uncultured Bradymonadales bacterium. GTDB lineage: Bacteria > Myxococcota_A > Bradymonadia > Bradymonadales > Bradymonadaceae > SLJM01. Next base: position 24,939 of record CAZMJS010000044.1, on the reverse strand, counting down.
TGGACCCCCGAGCGTCCATGGGAGCTCATGACCACCAGGTCTATGTCCTGCTCGTCGGCGTAGGTCGCGATCTGCTTGTGGGGCCGGCCGGCCTCCGTCTCGCTGACCGTCTCCACGCCGGCCGCTTTGGCCTTCTCCTCCACGCGAGCCATGGCGCTGCTGATGCGCTCCTTGAGCTCCTTCATCTCTCCTAGCCGCCCCTCTTTGATGCGCTGGACCTGCTCCGTGCCCATGCTCAGATCCACCGCCGAGGTGTCGACGACGTAGAGGATATGCAACGTGGCGTCGAAGCGCCTGGCTAACTCCACGGCGTGGTCCACGGCCTCTTCGGCCGCCTCACTTCCGTCGGTGGGAATCAATATGGTCTGATACATCACGCCTCCTCAGAATCGGATTGTGAAACCGCGTCTTCCGCTGACTGATCGCCATCCATGGTCATCGGGCTGTGGCACTGACGCACCATGCGCTTGATCTCTTCTGGTGGATCGTCGGTCACCTTGGACACGGCGATGATCACCAGAAACACCACGGGCACACCCACCAACGCCGTCGACGTCGGCGGCATCCACTCCGCAAGCCAGGGCACCAGCTCGTCGCCGGGCAATAGATCCGTATACTCCGGCACCGTGGCGTTGATAATCGCCCCGATGGAGATGAATAGGCCGACCCCCATGCCAGAGAGCGCCCCCTCGCGGGTCGTGCCCTCCCACCACAGCCCCAAAAAGAATACCGGGAAGAACACACAGGCCGCGATGGCAAAGGACATGGCCACCAGCTCGCCGATCAGCGCCGGCGGGTTCAGCGCCACCAGGGTCACCAGGATGCCGATGCCCAGGATCGTCAGTCGGGCCACCACCAATTGCTCCTGCTGCGTGGCCTCCTCCTTATACAGGTTGGTGTAGATATCGTGGGCCGCCGCCGACGACGCCGAAATAAACAGCCCCGCCGTGGTCGCCAGGGCGGCGGCCACGGCGCCGGCCGCCACAAAGCCCACCAGCCACTCCGGAAGATCGGCGAGCTGCGCCGTCAGAGCCACCAACGCGTCGGCGTCGGCCCCGGGCATGCTCATAAAGGTCGCCGCCTCGCCGAGGGTCACCGCCGTATCCGTCGCCTGCTCTGGATTGCTGTATAGCAAGCCGCCGTAGACCGCGTAGGTCGTCGTGCCCCAGTACAGCAGGCAGATAAAGAACAGTCCCCACACCGTGGACCACCGGGCCGTCTTCTCATTGTCCACCGTATAAAAGCGCACCAACACATGGGGCAATCCACAGGTGCCCAGGATCAAACTCAGCGTCAGCGCCATCCAGTGGTAGAACCCACCGTGGGCGAAGGGCTCGGCAAATTGCCGATCAAACTCATCGATGAGCTCTGCCATCTGCGGCCCAAATTCGGCGTAGGGCATGGCCACCGCCCACCCCTGAGTCCAGCCAATGGCGTAGAGCCCCATCAAAAACGCGAACATCAAGATCACGTATTGCACGGCCATATTCTTCGTGGCCCCCAGCATTCCCGACAGCGCCACATATCCCACGGTCACCCCCATGAAGATGATGACCCCCATCTCATAGGACAGCCCCAGAATATACTGGGCCATCAGCCCCATTCCGCTTCCCTGACCGATGGCGTAGACGAAGGCGATCACCAACGTCGTCACCGCCGCGATGCCGCGAGCCCGCTCCGAATAAAAGCGATCGCCGATAAAGTCCGGCGCCGTATATTTACCGAAGCGCCGAAATTGGGAGGCCATAAAGATCAGCAAGATAAAATAGCCCGCCGTCCAACCCACCACGTAGGCCAGACCGAAATAGCCCATCGTCGCCACCAGAGCCGACACCCCCAGATAAGAGGCGGCGCTCATCCAATTGGCGCCAATGGCCATCCCGTTTTCAATGGGACCGATCGATCGACCGGCCACCCATAGATCGTCGACGGCGGCCACCCGAAAGAACCAGCCGATCCCCAGAAAGAGGACCATCATCAACACGACCGTCAGCGCCGGAAGCCACTTAAAGCCCGGGTCCAACGCCGTGGTATAATCGACAGAGAGAAGCACAATATCTAGCATTACTTCTCCTCCATCGCGTCTGCCCCTGGGTTATATTTCTCATCCAGGTGATCCCGGTATTTGGCGTAGACCCCGGCCAACACCAGCGCCGCCCCGGGCGCCATCATGGCCGTCATAAAGAAATTGAGCGGAAATCCGCCCAGAATACGCGTCTCCGTCATAAACTCCGGAAAGAAGACGCTCGCCGTCACCGGCCCGAATACAAATAGCACCCACAATGTGGTCAGCCAGAAGATGGCCCTCAGATTCTCCCGCATAAACGGGGTCTTGGGCCGAAAGATATTGACCTCGTGGGCCAGGTAATTCACCTCCTGCGGGGGATTTCCCTGGTCATCAGTATCACTCGACATCGTCCATGCTCCGAATAAGTAAACACTTATTTGCCACAAAGGATAAGTGATATAACTATTTTTTCAATATCACCGGCTCTTAACTCGTTTTTCTATACTCCTTGACAAAGCGATATCCCACCCCGCGCACGGTCTCCACAAAATGGGCGCACCGACCTAATTTTTGGCGAAGCCGCTTGATATGGGTATCCACCGTGCGGGTCGTGATATCGGCCTCGATATTCCACACATCCCGCAGCAATACCTCCCGCGACTGAGCCCGACCGCGCCTCAGGAATAGGGTTTTAAATAGCTTAAATTCTAAGGCCGTCAGAGCCAGCCGCTCGCCATCTAAGAAGAGGCGGTAGCCGGCGATATCGACGCTCAGCGGCCCAAACTCCACGCGCTCATCAACCACCTCCTGAGCGTCGTTTTGGGTGCGCCTTAAGATGGCTTTGACGCGCAGCTTGATCTCGCGAATGCTGCACGGCTTGACCACATAATCGTCGGCCCCCGCCTCCAGCCCCGAGATGCGCGCCTCCTCCTCGCCGCGGGCCGTCAGCATCAGCACCGGGATCGCTCGAGTGCTCTCCTGGCTTCGCAGGCGCCGACAGATCTCGATGCCCGACAAGTCGGGGAGCATCAGATCCAGGAGCACCATATCGGGTAAGTCCTCCGCCCCCAGCGCCGCCATGGCCTCCTTCCCATCCATGGCCACCACCGTCTCGTAGCCCTCGCGCTCCAGATTATATTTGAGGTTATCGACCAGGCCCTGCTCATCCTCCACGATCAAGATTCGCTCGTTCATGGATGCACCTCTTGAGGAGCCTCGACATCTCCACCACTATCGACCAATACCCCCTGGTAAACCTCTCCCAAAAACCCGTGGATGCCCCGCATTTGATCCTGAGCAAAACGCTGACCGATCTGGGCGGCCACCCATACGGCGGCGGCGATGGCCGCGCAGATGGCGGCCAGGATCAACCCGCTCAACGACTGCCCTAGCTGCCACTGGCTAAGCGCCACCAATAGGCCCGTGCCGCCCACCAATCCACAGATCGAATAGATCGCCACCAACAGGGTCCACAGGTTGACGTTGGGACCAAAGCGTCCGCGAAGCGTCGTCTCTTGGCCCTCCTCTTGAAGACGCACCTTGAGGTAGGGCGACCAAAAATGGAGCTTATCTTGCCTCGGCGATACCTCGATCTGGCCGTTGAGAAGGGCCACGTGATAGGGCGCCGGTCCGGCCTCCAGACGCGCCTTCATGCGGTCGAAGGCCTCGTCGCGCGGCTGGGCGACGGTCATCTCGAAACGCGGGCGCATCCGCAAAGTCATGACCAGTCCTGGACTCATCGAGGGTCGGTGGGCAACCTTGATAGGCCACTAATGTACCACTCTCTGTCGGGATTCCAACCTCATGAAGGCAATTCTGCGACAACTTGCCATGGGCTACGCCGTTCTTATCACGGCCATCGCCCTCAATGCCCTGGCACCGACGCTGGGTCTAATGACCTGGTACGGACTCTTTGAGGACCCCGCCGTGGGTCCGATAGATGCCCTGTTTCTCTTCGCCCTCTATCCCCTGGCGCTGGGAGCTGCCGGCTTCTGGGCCCATCGACTCCTCCCTGGCAAAGCTAGCTAAAGAGGTCTTCCATCATCTCCAGCCCCTCGTCGATCTGCTTTCGCGCCTCGTCGACCTGCTCCTTGGCCAGGCCCTGATCGCCATAGGCCCTGCCCATCTCCTCCCAGTTGAGCATGGCCTCCCACAGCCCCCCCACCAGAACCTCCACGCTCTTGGGACCCACTCCCCGGATACGCTTTAACTCCCACCTCTCCATCGGCAGATCGTCGACGATGAGCGGTCGCTCATCGACGCCCAGGGCGTTCTCCAGCGCCTCCACGAGCCGCGTCTTCTGACGGGTGCCCTCCAGTAGCGACGCCACCAGTCGATGGCGAAGTCCCCGAAAAAAGCGCTCCTGAATCGCTCGTAGAGACCTATAATCCGGGGGAAGTTGTACCATCGGCGACGGTGTGCCCTCCTGGAGGCGGTGCACCAAGGCGATCCACCGAAGGCGCTGCCGATGCTCCTCCAGTGCCTCCTCGAAGGCGTCGCTCAGCCCGCGCCGGCCCCGCTCACCGACCCAGGTCTCCAACTCGCCGATGCTCAGACCGGGCGGAATCTCCTCCACCGCCTGGACCTCCAGAAGCCTCGAGGGCTGTCCCTTCAGCGGCGGCAGGCGACGGGTATCGATTTGCCCCTTTGCGTCGAGCCCCAGCATGGCCAGGCATTCCTCATCGCTGACCAAGAGACTGAGCTTCGAGAAATCAAAGGTCGACCGCCGATAGAAAAATAGCCGCCTCGCCGATTTGCGCCGCTGCTGCTGCAACCACGCCGACGCTCGCCCCTCCTCCCAGGGCTTATCCCCCTCTGCCAGGGCCACCATCCAGTGCTTATGCTCACCGCCGACGCTCTCCATCAAATCGCGGCTCAACTGGCGCCGAAATCGGGGGGGAAAGGTCGCCCGCTGGTCGCGGGGCAAGAAATAGAGTCGATCCAGGCCCAACTTATCGACGGCCAGATCGGGCGCCGCCATCAGCCGCAGGCAGTCCTTTTCATAGTAGGGTCCCTGAAAGCTGGCGCTTCGCCCCTCCTCATCGACCCACACATGCTGCTCTTCGGCCCGCTCCACGGTCTCCGCCGCCCGATCCTCCATGGGTGCCGAAAAGCATACAAGCGACGCCTCGCCCACCTCCACAAACCACCCCACCCGCACATCTCCCGGGGTCGCCTCAATGACCTCTCCAGCGGCGTCGGTCACCGCGGCCACCGGTTGAGGCATCGCCCGCGGCGGCCCCAGGGCGCACCACTGAGCGCTCCCCTCTACCTCGACGGACTGGCATCGCCAGGCCCCAAAGCTTCCAAAGCGAAGGGCCTGATAGGCTTCTTTTAGATCGCCCTTTAAGCCCCAGGTGAAGGGCTCTTGCTCCAGCATCAACCCCGGCCACTCGCCGCCCCAGAAGGCATAGGAACTCAGCAGATAGAGTAGATCGCTCTCCGGCGCCGGCGGACCCTCCAGCGATAGGGCCTCCACCAGAGCCACCAATGGCTTCTGGCCCCCAAAGCTCCCACCGGGATCGGGCCGGTTATGGCGGTGCACGCACTCCCGGCGCACCCTGATGGCCAGTTCCAAAAAGTCCTCTACCCTCTGTTCACGCTCCATCTCTGGCTCCTCTCAACGCCTCTCGACTCGCTTAAATGAGCTCAACGCCTCGGCAAAGGACTCTATGTCCAGGCTCTCTTCCACCCACCGTCGAAGCTGCTCCTCTGGTACAAAGCGCCCCCACGGGCCGACCTCCAACCGACTCAAAAAGCGCCGGTATCCCCGGCGAAGCTCCGCGCCCATCCAGGCCTCAATGGAGCTCTCATCGCCAAATCCCGTCGGGGGATCGCCGCTCTTGGGCCATCGACATCGAAGCTCAAAGGCCCCCACCGACTTTACCCGAAAGCCCTGCTTTCGCATGACCATCGCTGTGCATTGGCCCCACAGGCTGCCCATAAAATGCCCCACCATCCAGCTCGATTCACCGACCCGGTCCATGGGCATCTCCCCCGGCCCATGGCCCAGAAAGCGCGCCAGATCGCGGGCCAGCCCATAGGAGTAGCGCGGTCCCATGCGGGAGATAAATTTCGGCTCTTTATCGTCATCACTGCTCCCGACAAAAATCTGCTTGTCCGTGACCCGCGTCACTTCTCGATGCCGGCCCGCCAAGAGGAGGCCAGCCTCGCCATCGGGGGCCGCCGTGCCCAGGCGACGCCCCGTGGCCTCGTCGATGATCTCCACCTCCCCCGCCGAGGTGATATGGCTGTGCATCTGGCCTCGCTCATAGTCCAGGCGCGCCTGTTCATCGGCCACAAAGCGCCCCCGAGAGTCGCCATAGAGGTAGCCCTCATCCCTCATGGCCGCCAAAATGGCCTCGCAATCACCGACGCTAACGCCCGATCCGATGGCATCGGGAAGCCGGCCGTGTAGCGCCCGGGCCGAGATCCAACCCCTGGGGTTCTGGTGCATCAACGACACCGCCTGCTGGGCGATGACGCTCGGTCGAAAGGCCACCTCTTCGCCAAACCACTGACCGCGGCGGGCGCAATCGGCCAGGTGCTCAAAGCGCGCCCGATCAAAGCCGCTGACGTAGAGCCCCAGGACCTTTAGCCGCTCACCGCGGCGGTTTCCCCGACCGATGCGCTGGCTAAAGGACGCCACATTCGGCGGCGGGTTGATGCACACCACCTGATCGACGTCGCCGATATCGACGCCCAGCTCCAGGGTCATCGTCGCCGCGCACAACCCCTGCGGGGCGTTTAAGAATCGCTCCTCTACTCGCAGCCGTTCCCCGCGAGACAAGCTGCCGTGGTGGGCGAAGACCTCCACGCCCTCGATATGGGCCGACAAATACTCCACCTCGTCGCGGCGGTTGCAGAATATCAACCACTTCGCCCCCGGGGTTCCCCGGGCCAATTCCTCGATGATCGCCGCCGCTTCCCGCAGATCCAGGGCCTGGACGAGCTCCATATCGATCTGGCGGTCGCGGCCCGACCTCACCTCCACCACCCCGGCATCTTCGCTGGCGAAGCGGCGCGCCAGCACATCAGAGCGGGCCGCCGTGGCCGACGCTCCGCAGACCTGAAGGCCCGGCGCCACCTGACCCAGCCGCTTGACCAACATCTGTAATTGGTCGCCCCGGACGCGGCCGTCGAGCAGATGGAGCTCATCGAGGACGATGGCCCCCACCGAGCGCAGCCGACGAGGTTGCCTTGCCAGGATGGAGTCCAGCGATTCCGGCGTCGTCACCACCACCGACGGCCGATCGCTATCGATGAGCCGCGGCGAATCGCCGCTCTTGATGCCGCTATCCCACCCGCACCGAGACAGGGGCTTCTCCACGCGTCGATGAAGATCGTTGCATAGCGCCCGCGTCGGGCAGATCACGAGCAGGCGGATACCGCCCAGATGCCGATCCTGGCGGATCAAGCGCTCTACCAACGGCGCCAACAAGGCCTCCGTCTTGCCCGACGCCGTGGGCGCACACACCAAAAGGGACTCCCCAGACACCACGGGGCCCGCCGCCCGGGCCTGGATGGGCGTCACCCCTCCGAAGCGCCCCAAAAAGGCGTGCCACGTGTGGGGAAGCAAGCGTCTCAACCGCCCCTCCTCGCTGACCTCCCTATCCATACATCGCTCGCAAGTCGGCGATCACCTGGGGCATCGACTCCGCTCGAAAGGTCGCCAGATCCAAAAACTCCACCACAAACTTCATGGCCTGTCTGGGGTTCTCCACATAGCCCGCTTCCAGGAGACCGGCGACGATCTTGGCCAGCGCTCCCTCCAGGCGTTCGTCGAAGGACTCGCCCGGTCTGGCGTCGCGAATATGGCGGGTCACGGCGCCCACGAGCTGCGAATAATCCCCCATCTTCAACCGACTCAGCTCCCAGATCGCTTCCTCTTTGACGGCTCCTCGAAGGGCGTCGACGCCCTGCTCATTGGGCGTCATGGCGAAGACCGTATACAGGCCGCTATCCCCATAGCGCGGCGGCAACCGCTTGAGGATCCCCATCCCGCCCAGTTCTAGCTCATCGCGGGACACCGGGCCCTCCCCATCGCGCTCCCCGACGCTGGCCCACGCCAGGGCCTTGAATAAAATCTGCGCGTACTCCCGATTTTGAGACGATAGCAGCGAGTAAAACTCCGCCTCGTCCACCAGCACCACCAACCCCTTATAGCCCGCCGCCTGCACCAGTTGAGCCAGACCGCTCAATACATAGCCATAGATGCGCGCCCAGGGCCGATAGTCCTTGAGGCTATAGACCCGGTCCTGGCGGCCCACCACATGGCGAAGCCGATCGTCGATCTCTTGGTTGGAGATCGTCGGGCTGCCCTCGATCCAGTGAAAGAGCAGCCGAAGCGCCTCGTCTCGGGCCTCCGGATCGGCCGCCCCATCGCGCAGCCGCCGGCCCTGATTGGCCTCTCCCATGGCCAGCGCTCGATAATAGCGAAGCACGGGCGTCCAATAGAGATGAGCCCCCTCATCGAGGCAATTTCGGGCCAGCTCTCGCTGATGCACGGCGAAGCGCTCGCAGGCCTCCTCGCTGGCCGCCGCCTTCTCCACGATGGGCTCCACGCTGCCGCCGTTGGCGATGGCGTCGCCGGGAATGGACAGGCTGCGCACGAGCTCCCGATAGACGCGCTTGGGATGACTGGGCGCCGTCTCATCGGGGTTTAAGACCACCTGAGCCGTCACATAGCCCTGGCGGTTGGCCTCCTGTCGGATCAACTCCAATAGATGGGTCTTACCCGACCCATAGGCCCCCAAAAAGGCGCGCACCGCTCCCTGCTCTCGGGCCCTCTCCAAGTCTTGGGCCACCAACTCCATCTCGCGGCGCCGGCCCACCGTATAGGCCTCCAGATCCGTCTGGGGCACCACGCCCAGCCGCATCGCCTCCAGCGTCAACGAGGCCCGCACCTTGCCTGTATCGTGACTCTTCATGGCACTCGCCTCGCATTAGAAGTCCGCAAATTCCTCTTCCTCGCCCACCCCTTCGATGGCCTCATGGCCCTCGATGACCAGATCGATGGCCTCGTCGAGGTCCAACTCCTTTTCTCCCTCCACCTGTTGCATCTGCAAAAAGTCGATGAAGCTCTTGACGAAGAGGCGCCGGTGGTTGACCTCGAATTGGGTGTTGACGCAGGCGTTGGCCAGGACGGCCGCGTTGGAGCGCTGGCGCTCCACATTGAGCTCTACCCGCCGGGCCTGCTGGAAGACGGGGATCAATCGGTGGCCGATCTCGGTCAATAGATCGGTGGGCCCCATATCGAGCTGCTCCAGATCGATGAGCACCGCCTGGGGGCTTCGCACGCTGAGCGGCACGGGCGTCTTCAATCGCTGATAGAGCGCCGGGTAGTCCGGCACGATGGTGCGCATAAACTCCGGCGGCACGGCGTACATAAAGAGCGTATTCGGCAATTGGTGGCGGCCGCATAGGTCGATGACCTGGCGCAGGTTGTCGCCGATGACCTGGCTTCGCTTTTCGCTGACGCTTAAGTTTCGGTCCACCTCGTCAAAGAGCAGAGCCGTGCCCGCAAAGCCCAGACCCGTCATCATCTGCGTCAGGCTGCGGAGCATCAAAAAGCCATTGGCCCGGCTCATCTTTTCGTAGACCCCGTAGTCCCGAACCTCCTTTTTGGGCACCCCCTCGCCCCGCAGCCAGGCCTCCAGGCGCTGCTCGGCCTCATAATCCTCATCGAGCCAGGCCAGGCCAAATTCGACGATGGCCCGCCGATAGGACGCGCTCTCACAGGGCGTTCGCCCCACCTCGCGGCGAAGCCAGCGCCGCACCTGTTGGCGCGCCTCCTCACCGGGGTAGCGCGCCCCCTCCTCGCGAAGCCTGCGGGCCTCCTCAGTAACGCGATCATCGATCAGATCGCGAAGCATATCGCTCAACCCGTAGCGCGGCGTCTCGCCGGGCTTTCGCACCTCCGTGGCCAGGCGACGCGCCACCGAGGCATAGACCTTTAGCGTATCGTCATAGGGGCACTCCGTGGGCGATAGCTCCACCACGGACACCGCCATCCCGTGGCGCCAGGCCATATCTCGCACGCAATATAGAAAATGGGTCTTGCCCCCACCGAAATAGCCCTGCACGAGCTTAAAACTGGCCCCGCCCTTTAGCTGGTGCTGAAAATACTCCTCCTCCAGCACCTGCAGGTACCCCTCATTTCCCACATTGATATGCTCCACCCCATACTCCGGGGGTTGGCCGCTCTCGCCGAGTCGCTGAATAATATGGGCCGCCGTCTGGGGAGCGATGGCTCGCTGTGGCTCCGCAGGCGTGTCCACCTGTGATGTGGCCATGGTCAACCTCTGTTGGGATTGCAGATCATCGTCAACGCGTCTTCCGGCGTGTCCCCACGCCCCTCTATTATCGCTCGCCGGGCTGGCGACTTTCCTCAAATCGTATCGATCGATAATACTGCCCGCTCTTGGCGCCCACCGGGATATAGAGGACGTCTCGTTTTTTTCGAGTCGATCCGCCAGTGGCCGCCCCCAGATCCAGGCGCTTACCCTTCATCTCCAGGCTCGCCTCCCGGCGAAGAATCGCCAATTGATAGGCCAGTTGGGCCCGCGTGTAGGGCTCGATGGCGTCGATGCCCTTTTTGCGAAGGGCGTCGCGGCCGGCCCCCAGCATTGCCAGGGGCACCAGTACATCCACCAGGTCCACCCGCTCTCCAGGGGCTCCATCCTGGGTCGCCAGCACGCTTCGATAGGCCCGATAGAGGTGATCGAAAAAATCTTCCGCCTCCATGCGTCGCGCCTCTAACTCGTCGATGGCCGCTCGCCGGGCCTCCAACACCTCAGCGGCGTCGATGGACACCTCCTCCAGTGGCTCATGGCCAAACAGAAGGCGCGCTCCGCCCTGCTCAAAATCCACCTCCACCGTCAGGGGATCCAGGTGGAGCACCAGGGGACTCTCCGAGATCTTGTCGACGGCGATCTCCTCCATCTCGGCCCGGGCCTTTAGCTTGGTCATAAAGGCCATGCGGGCCTTGATGCGCACCCGTTGCAGGCGCTTGTCGATGGCGGCGACGATCTTCTCTCGCCGCTCATCGATCTCCGGATAGCCCACCTCATAGCCCTCCAGGCCCCGAAGGACCTCCAGCCACTCCTCAAAGCCGTCGGCCGACACCTCTTGGTGGCGCACCTTCTCGAGGAGGTTTTTCACCCGCGACAAGCGCCGTCGACGGCTCCGCACCTGCGTCAGCAGGGCCTCGATGGCATCCTCCAGCGTCGTTGGTTTGTCGGCCTCTGCCACCGATGTCGATTCGCTCATCGCTCGCCTCGTTCGTCATGACTCAAAGGATCATCCACCACCACTGAACACCTACACAGACCCGCGGAGATTGACAACCTCCACGGCCCCATCCTTACTCCCCGGTGACAACTGACTTATCCACCGCTTGGCCCTGCCACGGCCCGTCTCACGGAGCACTACTTACGCTTTACATGCAGCAACTGACCCGACCACAGCGGGCCGCCACGGCCGGCCGAAAATAGGTCTCCAGAAACTCATCACTAAACTTCTGTTTGGCAAGTTTTGGTTCCACTTCCATGGCCTTTTTGATCCAAAATTGGATCACCGGCGCCTGGCTTCGCCGCGCGGCGGCCACGATCACATCCAGCGCCGCCTCCCGATGGTAATCCTCCCACAACCGACCGATGGCCTGGTCCCACAGATTGGGGTGGTGCTTTTCCTTGGCCTCTTCGATGGCGGCCACGATCCCGGCGATCTCGCCGCTGGTCCGGGCCTCCTTGAGGCCACGCTTGAGGCGCCCCGGGCTCATCATCTGGAAGATGATCACCAGCGCGGCGATCCCCATAAATAGCCACCAAAGGTCCATCATAGCTGACTCCTCGCTGCATCGATCTCACGGCTCATGGTATCCAACACCATAGCGACTGCCTTTCATCCATCGAAGAGCGATTCTTCGGTCCAGTAGACCGCCGTGCCCCGATGGATCACCGCCGTGGCGTGGGATTGGCCCGGATGGTAGGGAAGATATCGATAGTGGGGCACCGAAAAGCAGGCCACGTCGGCTCGAGCCCCGGCCTCCAGCGCCCCGATATCTCGGCGATCCAGGGCTGAGGCCGCCGCCCGGGTCACCCCATAAAGGGCCTCGCCGGGCGTCATCTTATACAATGTGCACCCCAGGTTGAGAATCCAGCCCAAATCCTGGGTCATGGCGCTTCCGGGGTTGAAATCGGAGGCCAGCGCCACCTCTCCGCCGGCCTCCAGGATCTGGCGCGCCGGCGCCAACTCGTCGAGCGTCCCCAGGTAGAGATTGACCGCCGGCATCAGCACCGCCGTGACCCCGGCCTCCACCATCGCCTCAATCCCCTCGTCGGGCGTATGCTCCAGATGATCGGCGCTGGCGCAGCCCACGTCGGCGGCCATCACGGCCCCGCCCAGATCCTCAATCTCATCGACGTGGATCCGAGGCGTCAATCCATGGTCTTTTCCCACCTCCAGGATTCGCCGCGCCTCCTCGACGTCGAAGGCCCCACGATCGCAGAATACGTCGCAATAATCGGCCAGCCCCTGGTCCACGACCGCCGGGATCATCTCCTGGCAGACCTTGTCCACGTAGTCCTGTCGACGATCCCGATAATTTCTGGGGATGGCGTGGGCCCCCAAAAAGCAGGGCACCAGCTCCAGCGGTGCTTCGTCTTGGGCGCGGGCCACGGCCTTGAGGCTTTTTAGCTCATCAGAAGTCGTCAAGCCGTAGCCGCTCTTGACCTCCATGGTCGTCACCCCCAGGCGCACCGACTGATAGACCCGCCGAAGTAGCGACTGCGTCAGCTCGTCGGTCGACGCTTGGCGAAGGGCGTCCACCGAGTTGAGGATTCCGCCGCCGGCCTCCAAGATCTCCACATAGGGGGTGCCCGCATTTCGAAGCATGAACTCCTGGGAGCGCTCCCCGGCAAAGACGGCGTGGGTGTGGCAGTCGATCCACCCGGGCATCACCACCTGCGCCTCCATCGTCGGATAGCCGCTGGCCCAGTCCGGCAAGTCGGCGATCTCGCCCACCCAGCTGATCTCCTCTTTCTCATCGTCGATGACCACTGCCCCCTCTTCGATGAGTCCCACGATCGCATCATCCCGGGAGGCCAGATCGGCCTCTTGTACGGGCTCTGAGAGCGCTCCCTCATCGGCGGGCATCGTCAATAGCTGTCGGGCTTTAATCACATACATCGGGCTCTCCTGATCTTGAGAATCATCGAATGCTCACTGGCCATCGCCGGGCCGTTGCTTAGAATTTTTAAAGGCGAGTTTAGCGACCGCCGCGGCGGTCCAACCAGGGCATATCACCGAGGGGGATTTATGAATTTGCGTGGCTATCAGGGCTTAACGGTGTGGAATCGATCCGTCGACGTCGTGGAGCTGACCTATCGCCTGAGCGAAACCCTCTCCCACGGGGCCGCCCGCGATCTATTGACCGATATGCGCCGCGCCTCTCTGGCCATCCCCACCCACCTGGCGTCGGGCTACCAGACGCGAAAGACCGCCGACTACTTGCGCCACGTCCACGCCGCCCAATTGGCGCTCGGCCAACTGGAGTCCCAGCTCACCATCGTGGAGCGCCTGGGTTGGGCCGCCGAGGAGGAGACCTCCGATCTACAGTCATTGCTGACCCACATGCATCATCTACTGGGGTGTTTGGAGCGCTACCTCACCGGCCAGAGCGCGGAGTTGGAAGCCCCCTCGCGCTGAGCCGGTGAGCGGCGCGCTCAATCATCGAGTCCCGGCACGTCCAGGCCGCGCTCTCGGGCCACCTCTTTGGCCCGCTCGTAGCCGGCGTCGACGTGGCGGGCGACCCCCATGCCGGGATCGCTGGTCAAGACGCGTTGCAGACGGGCCTTGGCCTCGTCCGTGCCGTCGGCCACGATCACCTGGCCGGCGTGCAGGCTATAGCCCATGCCCACGCCACCACCGTGGTGGAAGCTCACCCAGGTGGCGCCGTTGACGGCGTTGACCAGGGCGTTGAGGATCGGCCAATCGGCCACGGCGTCACTGCCATCTTTCATGGCCTCCGTCTCTCGGTTGGGGCTGGCGACGCTTCCGGCATCCAGGTGGTCGCGGCCGATGACCACCGGCGCCGACAACTCGCCGCTTCGGACCATTTCGTTAAAGCGAAGTCCAGCCTCCGCGCGCTCCCGATAGCCCAACCAGCAGATTCGGGCCGGAAGCCCCTGAAATTGAACTTGCTCGCGGGCCATGGTCAGCCACCGGAGCAGGTGCTCTTTGTGGGGAAACATCTCCATGAGCGCTTCATCGGTGCGATAGATATCCTCGGGATCGCCCGACAGGGCCACCCAGCGAAAGGGGCCCGATCCCTCGCAGAATAGCGGCCGGATAAAGGCCGGCACGAAGCCCGGAAAATCAAAGGCCCGCTCCACGCCCTCGTCGGCGGCGAATTGGCGGATATTATTGCCGTAGTCAAAGACCACGCTGCCGGCGTCCTGAAACCCCACCATGGCCTCCACGTGGCGAGCCATGCCCGCCAGAGACAATCGCTCATAGCCCTCGGGATCGTCGCGGCGCATGGCCTGCGCTTCCTCCAGGCTCATCCCGGGGGCCACATAGCCCTCGATGGGGTCGTGAGCGCTGGTCTGATCGGTGACCATCTCGGGCACCACGCCGCGCTCCAATAGCTCCGGATAGACCTCGGCGGCGTTGCCCACCAGGCCCACGCTGAGCGCCCGCTCCTCGTCCATGGCCTCGGTGAGCCACTCCAGCGCCTCGTCCAGGTCGTGCGTCATCTTGTCGCAATAGCCCGTCTCCACGCGTCGCTCGATGCGATGAGGGTCGACCTCCACCCCCAGAAACGCCGCCCCGTTCATCGTCGCCGCCAGCGGTTGAGCACCGCCCATCCCGCCCAGTCCGGCGCTGAGCACCATCTTTCCATGCAGATCGCCATCGAATTGCTGGCGCGCCGCCGCCGCGAAGGTCTCATAGGTTCCCTGCAGAATCCCCTGGGTGCCGATATAGATCCAACTTCCGGCCGTC
Source organism: uncultured Bradymonadales bacterium (assembly GCA_964566695.1). GTDB lineage: Bacteria > Myxococcota_A > Bradymonadia > Bradymonadales > Bradymonadaceae > SLJM01. Next base: position 9,926 of record CAZMJS010000044.1, on the reverse strand, counting down.
ATCTGGCCGTACATCATCAAGCCGGCCTTCTCCAACTCCCGGAAGTGCTCCCAATTGGCCCACTTGCCCACCAGGTTGCTATTGGCGATCAGCACCCTGGGAGCGTCCTCGTGGGTCGGAAAGACGGCCACCGGTTTTCCCGATTGCACCAGCAGGGTCTGGTCATTTTCCAGTTCCCTGAGGGTGGCCACAATATCGTCGAAAGCCTCCCAGGAGCGGGCGGCCCGGCCACTTCCGCCGTAGACCACGAGGCGATCCGGGTCCTCGGCCACCTCGGGATCGAGGTTATTCATCAACATGCGCAGCGCCGCCTCCTGGCCCCAGCCCTTGCAGGTGCGCGTCGATCCCCGAGGGGCTCGAATATCTCGTTTTTGCTCTCGCTCGCTCATGGTGCCTCATCGACAAAAGAAAAGGTGATATTGACCACGACCAACGCCGGAGTGCTCTCCGGCGGGGGGAAATCGATGCCCTCGATGGCGTCATTGGCGCAGGACTCGATGCGCTCGTCATCGACGTCGGAGCGGCGCTGACGAAGCTGAGCGCTGCCATCGTCGTTCAACTCCACCTGAATATTATGCACCCCGCTTCCGGCAAAAGGAGCCGTCTGCATACGCTGGCCATAGCACTGGGCGATGTCCTGACGCACGGCCTCGAGCATCTCCTTGACCTCTTCCTCTCGGTCGCCATGGCCGCTGGCGCGAAGGGTCGTATACTCTGCGTGAGGCTTTCGCTCGTAGCGCCCGGGGTCGGCGACATAGGTCTCCACGCTCTCCCCCGCGTCGGTGATCACCGCCACCTCACTACCTGTGAGCACCACGATGGCCACGCCCACCTCATCGCCGAAGTCCTTCAGGCCCACCGCTTCGATCTCGCCTCCCACATCGACGCGTTTGGCCTCCTCTTCTTCGTCGGCCCCCTCGACCTCCAGGACCAACTCCGAGCCATCGGCGCGCAGCCGGTGATCGGGCTCGCCGTCGCCGCTTAGATCCACGCTTTGCTCACCGCTCCACAGGTCTTCGCCAAAGGGCTCGACTTCGCTGATCTCCTCGCGCTCGCCCTCCAGGCCCGGGTTTTGCGCCGAGGCGTCCAACACCTCACCGCCGGCAGAAAAGCGGATATACCCACCGCGGGTATATTGACACTCCAGATCGTCGTGCGTCGTCCCCGTCAAATCTCCGGCGCGGCACCAATCGATAGGCTGTCCAGGCCGAATCGTCCAGGCGTGGCTTCCACTTCCCGTATAGACCTGCACTTCATTTCGCTGCACGCAGATAAAGTCGCGCTCGCTTCCGTGGCCCATCTCGGCGATCACCACCTGCCGACACCCATCGTTGAACGAGTATTGAGGGATCCCCGCCGCATCGGTCACGAAGGTCGGCGTCCCGCTGCCCACGATCTCCGGCGACATATCGCCCGTCAGATCGACGAGCCTCAGCGGTTGGTCGTGCTCTCCCTCGTTGCCGTCCCAACTAAAGGCCCGAAACGGCTCGGCCTCGGTGTTGAATAGCAAAAGCCCCTGCCCATTGGTCACCAGTATGGGTGCTTCTTCGGAGGGCCAGTCATAGATCGCCGCCTCCTGAGCCACCGCCGTACTCGACGCCGCCATCACCATCGCTGCTGCCAAGGCTGCCACCGTCCATTTCCAATTCTTCATGCTCACTCTCCTCATCGCTACGGGGTCCAGACCACGTCGCCCACAATGCCCAACGTCGCCCACATCACATCAATACATAGATCAGAATTGCCAGGTAATGGCAAATCGCCGCCGCCAGCACGAAGAGGTGCCAGATGGCGTGATTGAAGAATAACTTCTCCCACAGATAGAAGATCACCCCCACCGTATAGAGCAATCCCCCGGCGAACATCAGGATGACGCCGCCCATATCCAGCGACTCCAGAAGGGGCTTGGCAGCCCCCACGATCGTCCACCCCATCACCAGATAGAGCCCCAGGCTTAGCCACTTATAGCGACCGAACCAAAAGACCTTATAGAGCACCCCGATGAGCGCCATGGTCCACACGATGCCCAAGACCACCCATCCCACCGTGCCCGACAGGGTCACCAGGGTAAATGGCGTATAGGTGCCGGCGATCAGCAAGTAGATAGCGCTATGGTCAACGACCCGAAAAATCCTTTTAAGCGCCGGTTTTCGCATCCCGTGATATACCGTCGACGCCCCAAAGAGCAGCACCAGGGTGGTGCCGTAGACCGCCGCACTGACCACCTCGGTGGTCCCACCGTTGAGCGCCGCCACCACGATCGCCAGGGCCAGCCCGGCAATGCTCATCCCCATGGCCACGCCGTGGCTCAGGCTGTTGACGAATTCCTCGGCGCTGAAAATCTCTGGCGCCACTTCCCCCTCTCTGCGCTTTCCCTGTGCCTGGGTCATGCCTCATCCTTTCTATCCACATCGCCGATTTGAACCGTCCACTCACCCATCACCTTTTGCAGACGCGACCCATTGTCGTCCTCGGCGGCTCGTCGCATCGCCGCTTCCCCCGCCGCGAGATTGGTCCACAAGGGCGAGTGAAAGTCGGCGCTTAAGTTAGTCCCATCGACGACCTTCTCAACCCACGCATCGAAGACGTC
>CAZMJS010000044.1:0-7236 GCA_964566695.1 uncultured Bradymonadales bacterium | reverse complement strand
CGGCGCTTAAGTTAGTCCCATCGACGACCTTCTCAACCCACGCATCGAAGACGTCACCGAATCGCTCAAAGAGCGCCTCGTCGAGGGCCGCTGTGGCCCGGGCGATCTGCTGTCTGACCTGCCTCACATGCTCATTTCCCAGGTCTTGCCAGCCCTCCGGGTCGTCGGCAAAGAAGCCGGCTCGCCCCATCACGGCGGCCACCCCGCCGCCCGCTCCGCGCCGCGGCACCTCCATGATCACCCCCAGACGCCCGCTGACCTCCCCGCCGTCGGTGCGACAGCGGAGGGGCCTCTCAAAGAGCGTCGGTCGTCCCCGCAACCCATCGATTTGCTCCACCAAGGCTAGCCCGTCATGTCGCTCCATGAGCGCCAATTTCTCCACCTTGGCCATCGTCGTCGCCCGCCGACAGGCCTCGCGAAAGCGCCCTTCCCGCGCTCGCTCTGCCCCGCCGAGCCGCACTGACGAAAAGAGGGCCCCCATGATCAGAGCCGACATCTCACCGTCCTGGCTCAACGCCCACTCACCGAGTTGGTCGTCCACCTCGTGACGCCGCTCATCGCCGTCGACCTGCACCGTGGCCTCCAGGCATAACGACGTGGCCACTCGCGCCACCACCTGTCCCAGCAACCAATCAATGACCTCCCCACTCTGTTCGTCCAACGCTCCCAATCGTGGTGGCGCCTCCCGTCGCCACGGCTGCTCGTCACGGCGCCGATCCCACACCAGGGGCGCCTGAAACTCACCGATCCAGCCCCGCTCATCGCGCTGTCCTCCCTCGGCCACCGCCTGGCGAAGCATCCTGGCTGCCACCACGCCGACCACCAGCGGCCGGCTCTCATCCCCGGCCAACATCCGATCGAGCACCCAGGACCCACCGTAGATCAGACGATGAATCCGCCAGTGCCCCCCCGGACTCTGGCCCAGCTCAAATCCCCCTCGCCTCAGATTCATCCATACAGCCCCCAGAGCTTCCCGCGTCGTCGACAGGGCTGTCTTTGCCTCCTCCCACTCGCCTCCCACATCATCGATCTGACTCAGGGGCCCTCGCTCCATGGCCCAGGCCACGCTGGCCGGCGTAAAATATCCCTCCTCCTCAAGCGACGCCGCCACCGCCTGGCGCCACCCCTCAAGCATAGGCTGCTCGACCCCTGCCGCCATCGTCGGGGACTTCAACTCCTCCAGCCAGGCCTGAACTTGTTCCATATGACCGTCCTCACTCAAAAAAAGAGCCGCCCCCGAGGTCCGTAGACCTCCCTGGGAGCGGCTCCTACATGCACCGTCACAGCGCCATCACCGTCACGTGGCTCAGTCCTCGTGGAGCTCTTTCCAGGGGTCGTAATAGAACTTTCGAATCAGCCCAATGGCATGCTCCGCAAATTCCACCACCGGCCGGGCACCGATCTCCTCGATGGTATCACTGAGGTGCCCGTAGGTGTTGATCGGCGCCGACTTGGGCTCCAACTCCTCACGGGCGTCGATGAACGCGTTAATGGAGTCTCGGTATTCGTCGGGCGCATCCTTACCGGGGTGGGCCGACGCATAGAGCTTGACCAATCCCTTGGTGTTGATGTCCAGCACGGCGTAGCCGATGGACCCGTAGCGCAGGTTGATGCCACCGGCCTTACCTCCACCGATCTTGAGATCGCAGCCCATCTCTCGAGCGTTGATCACCACATCTTCCAGGGCGTGGCGGCGGTCTTTCCCGCCCAAATCCTCTGCCTTATGCATCACATCCAATGTATCCATTATTCTGACCTCCTGGGTCCTCACCAACGCCGAGCCCTAATTCCAGCTCAGTCCCTGGCGTGGGTTTTTGTCATAGGCGCCGGCCATGGCCTGGGCCTGTTGAATGAGTTCATCGTCGATCGCATCTTCCCGTGGCGTATTGATCTGGATCACCACATAAAAATTGCCCGTCTTATTGCCCCGCTTGACCCCTTTGTCCTTGATGCGCAGCTTGGCGCCGGAGTTGACCCCCGGTGGCACCGTCACCGTCAGCGTGCCCCAGGGCGTGGGCACGTCGATCTTGGTGCCCTCGATGGCCTCCGGAACGGTCACGGGGACATCCATATACAGGTGTAGGCCATCGCGGCGAATATGGGGATGGTCGCGAACGGCGATCTTGAGCAGCAGATCGCCGGGCTCGCCGCGTCCATATTGGGTCTGGGGGCCGGGCTCACCCTTTCCCTTGAGGCGCAACTTTTCGCCGTCTTTTACCCCCGGCGGGATGCGGACCTTGATGGCCTCGCCGCCCACGGAGATCGTCATCTCATCGCCCTCGATGGCCTGGACAAAGTCCAGCTCCATCGACGCCGTCACATCCCGTCCCTTCGCCCCTCCCTGAAACCCGCCAAAATCGCGGAATTCACTGGTATCAAAGGGGCTCCGTCCCCCAAAAATATCGCCAAATATGTCTTGAAAATCAGCGCTGCTCGCCTGATAAACCCGCCGCCCACCGCCGGGGCCTCCCGCCGATTGCCAGCGCTGGTAGCGCCGAGCCTGCTCCGGATCAAAGCCCTCTCTCAGCCCATCGAGGCCAAACTCGTCGTAGAGCTTTCGCTTTTCCGGATCGCTGAGCACCTCAAAAGCCGCCGACGCCTTTTTAAACTTCTCTTCGGCCTCTGGGTTGTCGGGGTTGACGTCTGGGTGAAATTTTCGCGCCTTCTCCCGATAGGCCTTCTTGATCTGCGCCTTGTCGGCGTCTTTGGAAACCCCAAGGATGTCGTAAAAATCTTGCTCCATAACCCTCTATTCAACCTCGCTAGGATTCACTTCCCAACTCCATCGACGACCCCTACTCAAAGTTGGGGTCCACAAAGCCACCGCCCAGGTTCTCTCGGTTTCGGCCTTGCCGACCGATGGACCACCCCGACGTCGACCCCTTTTCGGAGGGATCGGGAGCCTCACGCTGGGCTCGTTTATGCAACGGCACCGCAAAGGAGCCGCCGCCGGAGGGGATGCCCACTCCCTCCGGAAGGTAGCCCACCAGTCCCAGCACCTCCGGGCGATCCCGGAGCGCCTCGGCCGCCCGGCTCACCTTGCTCAACCACTGGGCCATGTCCTGGCGATGCTCTTCCATCTTGGCAAAGATATCGCTGCTTCGGCTGGTGACCGTATCGCCCGTGAGGTCTTCGGTGGTCAGCATCAATTTGGCAAATAGCGTCTGCCCCCGCATGATCAGGTCCCTCAGCGATTGGCGACGCGCCCCGTAGCCCTCGGCGATCTCGTCGTTGGTCCGCAGCACCCCCTGGGTGCGCAGGGTCCCGGCCACCACCGTCGTCGTATGATCGGGCGAGTGGATATGATGGTCCACGGCCAGGTTCATCACGTCATCGGAGCCCACCTTGGAGCGCAGCGACATCTTCACGGTCTGAAACCACATCTCCAACTCCTCGGCCCCCGTGTGAATGGCGTGGACGGCGATCCGATCACCGCCGGCCAGGTCTCGCCGCTGCTGGACGAGGGATTCTCCCTTTTCCACCAGGCTCAGAGCCTCGTCGACGTCGTCTCGCGTAATCCCCTCTTGGCTCATCGCTTCTTTGACGTCCGGGAGCATTTCCCAGCTTTTGGCGGCCACGAAGAGCTGTCCCAACAATCGATAATAGCGCATGCTCATTCCAGTGCTCAGGTCACGACAATCCCGGGATTCCTCGCCTCGTCGGCGATGACGGCGCCCTCAAGCCTATTCGCTCAAATTCTGGGGCCCGACGGCGCGCAACCATATCCCATGGGCGGTCCCCAAACAAGCCGCCCCTGTGGCCACCCGTGGCTCGTCATATATTGGTCCGAACCCGCGATGGCGAAACGCCCAGACGCAGCATCTTGTCGGCTACCTTTTGGATCATCACCGGGGCACCGCTCAGATACACTACGCAATCCTTCGCCGGCAGTGGCGCCGCGTCGAAGGCCTCTTGGACGTAGCGATGGCCCCCCTCGCCACTTCCGTCCTCCACGGCCAGGTGAACCTCCACGCCCTGCTTGGCCCACGCCTCCAATAAAGCGCCATAGGCAAAGGCATCGAGCTCCATCTCGCCATAGTATAACACCATCTTATCGGGTCTCCATTCCGGGTGAGCCAGCCAGCACTCGATCAACGGGCGCATTGTCGCCACCCCGCTGCCAGTGCAAAACATGGCAGCCGTCCGACCGCGCGCCTGGGTGGGTTCAAACCCGCCGCCCTCGGGCAGGCTCATGCAAATGGTCTTTCCCACCTCGAAGTGGCTCAACGCCGCTCCCAGCTCGCCTCTCTGGTCCACCAAAAACTCCCACCGGCGCCCCTGTTGGCTGGCGACGACGAAAAAGCGCGGCGGCCACCCCGACACCTTCAGGGTCACGTATTGGCCGGGTCTCAACAGGCTCTCGGCGTATTCCTCGTCCACCTCGATGGTCAGCCCCAGGTGGCGCGCACTGGCCTGGCGGCGATCCACCACCGGGAAGGCTCGACGCACCCTTCGGGCCTCCGGCGGCGCCGCCGGCTGTCCCGTCAATAACCGCTCCACCCGGGCTTCTACCTCCTGCTCATTGACCGCCTTCATGACTCTCCTGGCTGGGCACTCTCGTCATCGATCCATCGAACCTCGCCGGAGATGATCTCCCGGCGTTGCCCGTCCTCTAAGCTCACCATCAATCCCCCCTGGGCACCGATGCCGTCGGCGACGCCCCGCTGCTCACGCCCATCGACTTCCGCCCACAGGGGCTTTCCCCGCAACCAATCATAGGCCTGTAGGTCCTCCATAAACGGTGTCAATCCCGCGTCTTCAAAGCGCTGACCGGCCTCCACGATCGCCTGCGACATCGGCCCCACCATCGACAAGCGATCCAGGCGCTCTCCCCGCTCCTCTCGCAGGCTGGTCGCCCGGTCCCTTAATTCATCGGGGAAATGGTCTCGCTCCACGTTGATATTCAGCCCCACCCCCACGACCAATCCCTCCAGCCCCTGCCGACCGCTGACGGCCTCCGTCAATATCCCACCTAATTTTCGGGGCCCCACATACAGGTCATTGGGCCACTTCAGGGCCACCTCCACGGCGCTATGGTCGCGCAACCACGTCACCAGTTGGGCGCCCACAGCCAAGGTGATGGCGGCGCTCTTTCCCACGGGCACCGCCGGGCGAAGGACCACCGACATATAGAGATTCAACCCGCCGGGCGAAAACCAGGGCTTTCGCCCTTCCCCATTTCGACGCCGTCCTCGTCCCGCCACCTGTCGATCGGCCACCAGCACATAGCCCGCATCGACGCCAGCGTTGAGCGCCTCCAGGGCCAGGGCGTTCGTCGATCCCGCCTCTTCCACCAACTCAATTCGCCGCTCAACCATCGCTATCATCCTCCCATCGCATCGATAGATCCACAGCGGGCGCCGAGTGCGTCAGGGCACCGACAGAGACCACATCCAGGCCAATGCCGCCCAACGTCCGCAGGCGCTTTCGGTCCATATTTCCGCTGGCCTCGATCACCACGTCATCGCCCCGGCGGTGGCGTCGAATCACCCCCACCGCCTGGGCCATCGTCTCGTTGTCCATATTGTCCAACATGACCACGTCTGCCCCACTGTTGACGGCCTCACGGGCCTCGTCGATGGTCTCCACTTCTACCTCCACCGCCAGCGTATGCGGGCTCAATTCCTTGACCCGAGCCACCGCCTCGGCGATCCCTTTGGCGGCGGCGATATGATTTTCCTTGACCATGACTCCGGCGGCCAGGTGATAGCGGTGATTCGTGCCGCCACCGCAGCGCACGGCGTATTTATCGAGGGCTCGCCACCCGGGCACCGTCTTGCGCGTATCCGCCAGCCGGATCGCCGTGCCCTCCAGGGCATCCACATAACGGGCCGTAAGGGTGGCTACCCCGGAGAGGCGCTGCAGGAAATTGAGCGCCACTCGCTCCCCGCTTAAAAGGGCGCGCGCCGGGCCCTCCACCCGCGCCACCACCTGCCCGGCCTCCACGCTCTGGCCATCCTCGACCTCCGGCTGCCAACAAACCCGATCATCGAGGCGCTCATACACCCAAGTAACCACCCCCTGACCGGCCATCACTAGCGGCTCCTTGGCCACCACCGTGGCCCGTCCCACTTCTTCAGCAAAGAATACGGCGGAGGTGATATCTAAACCCACCTGATCCTCGCTCAACGCCATATCGATCAACTGCCGTAGATGGGGGGTTCTGGACCACTTCATCATCACTCCTTAAATACTTGGTTTTAGCGCGACCACCATCGGGATCATGGACCCTAGTCAGAGGGTCGCCGCACGGTCAATCGAAGCCCCTCACTTGCCACATCACGGCTGGCCACGATAGACTTCCCGATATAGGGATGTTCCTCACTTTTTGTCCCCGCCGCTCGCCTCCGAAGACTCGCGACTGGCCCGTCAGCCTCCAACTGCCTCTGGCCCCCCCACTGCCCATGCAACGATTTTACGTCAAGCGTCCCACTGGAAAGGTTTTCGGTCCCTTCGACCAGAATGCCATTCGTCTGATGCTCCAAGGAAATAAGCTTGGAGCCGACGCCGAAGTGTCAACCGATAAAGAGACATGGCAGCCGATTCACCAGATCGAGGCCTTCGCCGGGATTCTGGAGAATAAGACTCAATTTGGCGTGGGTAATACCCAGAGCGATGCCTCCACGAGCCTTCCCCGCTCGACCGCAGGCAGCGCGGATCTCCCCCGCTCCAGCCAGGGTGGACGTGGACCATCGCTTCCGCGTCCCAAGGGCTCAAGCTCCGCTCCCGACCTTCCACGTCCCAAGGGCTCAAGCTCCGCTCCCGACCTTCCACGTCCCAAGGGCTCAAGCTCTACTCCTGACCTCCCTCAGAGTGCCGGCGCTGACCTCCCCCAGAGTGCCGGCGCTGACCTCCCCCAGAGTGCCGGCGCTGACCTCCCCCAGAGTGCCGGCGCTGACCTCCCTCAAAGTGCCCCATCACCGTCCCCCCCGGTAGCCAAGAGCAACGACGACGACCTCTTCGGCGCCCCCATCGAGGATGACGACGACGATCTCTTCGCCCCCCCGCCGGACCTCGACGAGGATAGCGACGACCTCTTTGGCGCCCCCGACGGCCTCGACGACGATAGCGACGACCTCTTCGGCGCCCCCGACGGCCTCGACGAGGATAGCGATGACCTCTTTGGCGCCCCCGACGGCCTCGACGAGGATAGCGACGACCTCTTCGGCGCCCCCGACGGACTCGACGAGGATAGCGACGACCTCTTCGGCGCCCCCGACGGCCTCGACGAGGATA
>CAZMJS010000043.1:17643-29848 GCA_964566695.1 uncultured Bradymonadales bacterium | reverse complement strand
GGCCCACCACCAACACCCCGCCGCTGGCGCGCGTCAGCCCTGTATAGAGGAGCTCTCGATGGAGGAGCTCCATGGAGCGATCGGGAAGCACCAGAGCGACCCTCTTAAACTCCGATCCCTGCGATTTATGAACCGTCATGGCGAAGGCGTGCTCCACGTCGCGGCGCAGCTCCTGGAGCGGGTAGGCCTTGAGACCTTCCGGGCTTTCAAAGACGACTGTCAGCGTCGGCCGCTCTCGCCGCGCAGCCTCGCTGGCCCACACCACGACGCCCTGATCGCCGTTGAATAACTGGCGATCGTAGTCATTTCGAAGCATCATCACCGCCTCTCCGGGATAGTAGGCGTGCTCCCGATCGGGCCCCAGAGAGGCCATCGCTCGGTGGATGGCCTCGTTGATCGCCACCGAGCCCCGCTCATAGACCCGGGTCAGCGTCAGGATCCGGGCCCGCTTGTGGTGATCGAGCAGCGCCTGCAAGCGCCGGCGATCCTCATCCAGCCAGCGCCCCTGAGCGTCGAATTGAAAGCGGTAATTGAAGCGCTCCTTCCACCGGCGCCGATCGCCATCGAGGATCACCTCTTTGAACCACCACCGACCAAAGGCCGAAATATCGCCGGGTTCCCAGCGACTCATCCCATCGGCGACGCCGCCCTGGGGCAGCTCGTCGACGAGCTGGAGCGCCGGAAGGGGATCGGCCCCATCGCGCACGGCGTTGGCAAATTGGAGGATCTCACGCCCCGCTGGATCATCGGCCCGCATCCGATAGCTGGTCTCCAGGCGCACCGCCGCCTCGGCCATCGCACTATCGCCCCGTCGATCCGGAAGCTCCGCCCCCACGAGATCCGCCCAGGGGGTCTGCGTCGACACCTCCTGTGGGATGAGATCGCGGAGCACGGCCCCCGTATCCACCGACGGCAATTGGTCGGCGTCGCCCAACAGCACCAACTGAGCCCCCGGCGCCAGAGCGTCCATCAAATGCTCCATCATAAATAGGTCGATCATCGACGCCTCGTCGACGATGACCACTCGCTGAGCCAGCGGATTGTCTCGGTGGTGGCGAAAGCGGTCGCGCCGCGGCGAATAGCCCAGCAGTCGATGCAATGTGCGCGGCGCCTCCAGCGCCTCACCCAGGCGCTCATCGCCCTCCGAGGGCTCCATGATCGACGTCAATTGACCATGGATGGACTCCGCCATCCGGTTGGCCGCCTTGCCCGTGGGCGCCGCCAGGGCCACCTCCGCCGGCGAGACGCCCAGGCGCTGGAGCAATCTTAAAATCGTGACCACAATCGAGGTCTTTCCCGTTCCTGGACCACCGGTGATCACCGTCATCGGCCGGTGCACCGCCGTCAGGGCGGCGTATTCCTGCTCCGGATTGAGCACCATCGCCTCCCCCCCGCCGCCGGGCGGCTGTCGCCGACGCACATCCTCCATCGCCGTCTGTAGCGCCTCATCTCCCCACTGGCGCTCCCCCCGGCGAAGCCGATGCTGGATAAGCCCCAATAGCCGTCCCTCCACCTCTTTCATCCGCTGGTGGTAGAGCCTGCCCTGGCTGACCACCAGGGGCTTATAATCGCCTTCTGCCCCCAATACGGGCAGGTCCCGCCGCTCCATCAGCCCTTTTAGGGCCTCTCCCACCCGCTCCGGTGCCCAGGCCTCATTGACCGCCACCAACTCCTCGGGCACCAGTACCTCCAGACGCTTCATCAGATAGTCCTCCTCGTCGGGAAGGGGCACGTAGGTGCTCCCCCGCGACTGGGCCTCCAGACCGACGATCACCGCCATAAATAGCGCTCGCCTCTCCTCCTCGCCCAGCGATGGACACATCCCCAGCAGGGCCTCGGCCAACCGAATACGGCCGGCCGACAGCCCCTCCTCCACCAGGTGGGCTGCCAGCCCCGGCACAAACTGAAAGCGCTGGAAGCCGTGGCCATCGAAGACCAGCGCTGGCTCCGCGCCGCCATTGGCCGACGCCTCCGAATCGCTGGAGAATAAATCCATCTGATATTCGCTCATCGCTTCTCCCAATTGCCTGCTCAACGGACATCCCTCATTCAGGACGCCTGACGCTTATTCTCATCGACGATCCCCATCAGGCGCTCCTCATACTCCCGGAGCTCTTCCCAACTCACCCGCCCCTCATAGATGCCCTCGCCCTCTCGCTCGGGGCTCATGCCGCGGACAAAGAAATAGTAATGGCCCCCAAAGCGGGCCTCATACTCCTCCTGCGTATCGATCCCCAGCATCCGACTGATGGCCGCCGTATAGAGCATGGCCTGCGTCGAATAACGTCGCTCCACCAACGCCGCCAACCCCTGCGGCCCATAATCGGCGGCGATATCGCTCTTCCAGTCGGCGAAATAGACCTTCCCCCGGTGGCGAAATAAGAGATCCACGATCCCCGTGACAAACCCCGCCTTCACCTCCGTGCCCCTCAAAAAGGTGCGCTGGATCAGCCCCTCCTCACGGCGCTCCGGCACGGGGAATAAAAACTCCATTTCCCGCTGCACCGATCCCGGATCGGCTGCATAAATGCTGGCCATCGTCGCTCCCTGGGAGCGTTCACCCGTCGGGGTTTTCAGGGTGTCATAGACGATGGTTTTGGCCCGGTGAATGGCAGCGTCATCGTAGCTTCCAAAGCGACGCGCCCAGCGCCTCATGGCCTCATCGATTTCCGGGGAGGCCAACCACTCGTCGCGCCCGTGGCTGCTGACGAGATTCCAGTCCAGCTCCTCCAGGGCGAGGTGCAAAAAATTACCGGTGCCCATGCCGCCCGGAAGATCGAGTTGGCCGATATCGCTATCGTCATCGCCCTTTTCGTCGACCACCCGGGCCGTGGCCTGTCCCTCGCTCTTGAGCTTGCTATAGGAGGTGACCTCCCAGCGCCGAAGCATCAGATCCTGCCACAGGGCGTGGCGTGCCTCCAGGTCGATCGTGGGCTCCACGATAGGCAGCTCCAACCCGCCCTTTTCATCGATCTGAAGCTCCCGTTTGACGTCCTCCACGGTCAGGCGCTGCCGCTCCACCTCCAGGGGGCCATCGAGCACCTCGATGTCGACGTCGTGTCGCTCCTGGAGCACGGCCCGCGTGCGCTGAACCACCTCGAAAAAGGGCGTGCCCTCCACCTTGTCCTGGACCACCCCTTCACCGCTGACAAAGGGGATATAGGTGCGTAGCACCGCCCGGGTCATCGCCACATAGGCCAGGCGCATCTCCTCGCCATGGGCTTCCTCCTCGAAGCGCTCGCGATCGGCGGGATCCATCTTGGACTTCGAGCCATGCCACTCGATGCGGCGAGCCCGCTCGTCCTCCTCAAGCCGATGAAAGCGATAGGGACCAGACCCCGAGCTGACATCGCTAAATTTGGGGATCACAAAAACCAATCCTCGCTGAAGCCCCTTGCTCCCGTGGATGGTCAGAAGCTGGACCGCCGCCTCGTCGGTCTCCAGTCGCTGTTGGTCCGCCTCGTCGGCCTGAGGCGCCTCCTTGCCATCGATAAATGCCCGCAGTCGGGCCGCCAACCGATCGAGGCTCTGGATCTGACCGGCCCCCTCCTGCGCCAGAATCTCAAAGAGATGAAAATAATTGGTCAGCTCCCGCTCCCCTTCCTCCAGAAGCAGCCGCCGTCGAATGAGCCCGCTCTCCTCCAGGATCCGGCCAAAGAGTTCGGCGAACTCCAGGTGCTCCGCCAGTTGACGCCAGCTAAGAAGCCGCCGCATCAGTCGCCTCGCCCCCTCATCCTCTGTGCCGCCCTGGAGGTTTTTTAGCTCCAGATCGAAAAATGGCGTCATCCACGCCCGGGCGCGCCGAGAGCGATCATAGGGATCATCCAGGGCCATCAGCAGATCGTAGATATCCTCGGCCTCCGCCGTCTCGAAGAGCCCCTTGAGCTTGAGAAACGCAAAGGGCACCCCTCGGGCGCGCAGGGCGTCGGCCATGGACTTTAATTGCTTTCGCGCCCGGGCCAACACGTAGATCTGGCGAGGGCCCAGAGTCTCCGGCTCGGCGCCCTCCTCGGGGCGAAACCGATAGCGCTTATCGCCCTTGACCACCGCTTCGATCTCGTCGGCGAAGTGCTCCACCATGGCCTCCCGGACGTCGTCCACGGAGACCTTTTCGCGCTCGCTCTTCAAATCGAGGGCCACCAACCCGGGAGCTACCGATCCATCATCGCCTTGCAGGTGAAGCCAGTCCTTGGCGGCCGCCACGCCGCCCTCGCGATAGTCTATCCCCTCGCCGAGGTTGACCGATGGGCTGGCATCGCGCTCAAAGATGGCGTTCGTCGCCGCCATGACCTCCGGCGTGGAGCGATAATTCATCCCCAGCGAGGCCTCCACCGCCCCTTCATTTTCCAACCTCTGTCGCGCCCGCAGGTAGGTATAGACATTGCCCCCGCGAAAGCCGTAGATCGCCTGCTTCGGGTCGCCGATCAGGTAGAGCCAATGGCGATCCGCAGCGTCGCTATCGACGAAGATCCGCCGAAAGATATCCCACTGCGCATCGTCGGTGTCCTGAAATTCATCGATCAGCCCGTAGCGATACTCCTGTCGTAGATGCTCCAGAAGCGGCCCTCCCTGATCCTCTTCCACCAGCCGGTCGCGCACCACCTGAACCATATCGCTGAAGGTAAAATACCCCTCTTCTTCCTTGAGCCGTTGGACTCGCTCCTTGAGGCGATCACCCAGGGCCTCCACTACCAGGAGTTCGATATCGAAATAGTGGTCGTCAATGGCATCCAATAGCTCGCCCATGCGGCCTAACTGGGGAAGTAAGATCTGGGCCTTGTCCTTTTGGAGATAGCCGAGCTTCTTCTTGTCGAGCTGCGATAGCGCCACCACATTGGCCACCCCATCTCCCTCTTGAAGCCTCGGCAATAACTCCTCTTTTAGGAGACTCACTCGTGTTCCTACGGAGGTGGCCGTGCGAGCGGTCACCCCCTCGGTGGCCCGGGCGACGTCCTTTTGCTCCACCGTCCAAGCCTCCACATCGAGATCGCGCAACGCATCGGCCAATTCAAAGATGAAGCGATTCGACGCCTCCAGGTCGATGGACAGCCGGGGCTGATACTCGCCATCGCAGCCCAGATAGCGCCCAAGGCTCTCCTCCAGATCGCTGATATCGTGACCGCTCCCCAGGTAAGCCTCCAGCCACTGCTGAGCCTCCGTCCCCGGCCGAATCTCCTCGCGAAGCATCGCCGCGAAGGCCTCGGAGATGACATCCTCCTCCGAGACGTGCTCCTGGTCAAATAGGCGCTGGTTGACGAAGGCGTGCTCCACCAGAATGCGCTGACAAAAGCCGTGGATTGTATAGATCGCCGCCCGGTCAAAATTACGCAGCGCCTGGCGCAGGTGGGCGATGGCGTCCTCGTCGAGCACCCACATCGACGGATCCTCGATGGCCGAAGCTTCCCGTTCGGCGGCGTCGACGACCTCTCCTCCCGACATGCGGGCGACCTCCAAGCCCCGGCGCTGTGCTTTCTCGTGGGCCCGCACCAACCCCTCCAGGGTCTGGCGGATCTTTCGCTTCAGATCGGCCGTCGCCGCCACCGTAAAGGTCACAAGCAGCACCTCATCGAGGCGAACGTCGCGATGATCCAGCAATATCTGCACCAATAGATGCTGCAGCGTATAGGTCTTTCCCGTCCCCGCCGAGGCGTCGATGACCCCGTGGCGTTCGGTGTCCAGCTCGCCCACCGCGGTCGGTGCTTCGTAGATCAGCTTCGTCATTTGGACCCTCGCATCATCTCAATAAATGGTTGAAAGCGCCGCTCGATGCGCGCCAACGCCTCTTCCTTCTCCAGGGACTGCGCGTCGGCCCACCGGCGAATGGGCCCATATTGCGACGAACTCTTGCCATAGCGCTTAAATTTATAGCTCTCGGCGCACTCCCAATAATCGTCAATATCGTCGCCCTTGGTGATCACCTCTTCGGCAAACTCAATGGGCATGTGATAGCCGTGGACCTCCCCAAATAAATCATGCACCAGGGTCCCCAGATAGGCGCGCGCTTGGTCTCTGGATAACTCCGGCAGCACCACCTCATCGGATTTATAGTGCCTTGTGGCTGCCACCACGCCGCGGCCGCTGACGTCTAAACCCATGGCCCTCAACAGGATCTGCTCCAGACCGACCTGGACCCGATATTTGAATTTGACCTTGGAGCCCGCCGCTGCCAGCCAGGACACACCGCCATCGATGTCCAATAGGCCGGCGCTGGCGTGCACATCGACGCGGCGCCGCTCCCCGTCGATCTCGATCTCCAGAGATAGCGCCTCCAGATGGTCGTCGACGCCCTCTTCAAAGCCCCCGCCGCCGACGCGAATCCGACGAAGGGCCGTCCCCTCTTCAACGCCATTTTTGAGCAGCCCCTTTCGATAGGTCATCAACTCGCTTTGGCAGCGCCGCCGCTCGGCGTCGAAGAAAAACCCCGCCGGCAACTCACCCTTGAGCTCGGCGACCCGAGCGATCTCCTCCACGCGAGATCGCATCTCCTCTTTGGCCCAAATGCCCTCGGCGAGACACTCCTCCATGGCCCGTCGAATGAGCATCAACCGCGTCAAGAAATCGGAGCCAAAGGGCTCATGCTCCTGACCGATCACATCTTCCTCGTCGTCATCGTACAGGCCCAGCACCACCTTCGCCGATCCCTGCATGGGGCAGATCAAGAAGTGGCGTAAATCGCGCAGATTCAGCGCCAGCGTCGGAAGCCCACCGCCCGCCGATGGCCCCTCTTCATCGTCCGGCCTCACCCAACGGGTCACCTCTTTGAGGCGCTCCGACGACGGACCGTCCAGCAACTCCTGGAGCTCTCCCATCGACGGCCGATAATGCCCCGGCATACGCTCATCGAGGTGGGCTCGAAGCCCCTTCATCTGCGCCTCCCGTTGGGCTTCGCGGTGATGATTCGGAAAGACGCGCTCCCACCGCGGCTCTCCCTCGTCACGCGCACTCTCCGGCCCCGCCGGAATGGCATCGGGCCCCCGGGCGTCGATGCGCTCCGCCTCTGCCTCTTCTCCTTGAAACTCCGGAAAATAGAGCTCGTCGTAGCGCCGGAGCGGATGCTCTCGAATCCTCAACCGCTCCTCCAGCCTCGCCTCCACCTCTTGCCCCCTCTCTCCACGGGGCACCATCTCCATGAGCATCTCCCGAAACTGATGCACCGTCGACGCCGGCTCCAGCCGATCGCCCGTCACGGCGTGGCGCCCTACCCACGACAGATACAGCCGAGAGCGCGTGGAGATCAGGGTCTCCAAAAACATATACTGATCCTGATAGCGGGGATTGACGTCGTGGGGCTCCGACTTCACCCGCCTCAAGTCCAGCATATCCGGCGGATCCGGCGCCGGAAATTTCCCCTCGCCCAACCCGGTGATAAATACCACCTCAAACGGAATGGGCCGCATCGGTCGAAAGGCCGACACCACCACCCCGTCAGCCAGATAATGCCCACGGGTCTGCTCCAGTTCGCCCATGGCGGCCATCACAAACTCCAGAGCCGTGGCGTAATCCATCTCCTCATTGCCCCGGCAATCGGCGTCGGCCACTCGGGCCAGCCCGCCCATAAAGCGCATGCGCGTACGCCGCTCGTACCGCTCCGTAGGAGCGACATGACGGCTTATCCACTGGGTGATCGCGTCGATCCACCCCTCCAAGGTGCGTCTCTCCTGGCGCCACTTTCGAGCGTCGTCGATGAGCTCAAAGACCAGGTTCTGGAGCCGACCCAGGGCGTCCAATTCACCGTGGTCCGTGCTCATCGGAAGGTACTCCTGAGCGCCCAGGGGCACCGTTTTGGCGCCCCGCTCTTCCGACGCCTCCATAAAGGCGCCCAGCACCAGGCGCTTCATGCCCTGTCCCCAGGTAAATCGATCCTCCTCCAGGTAGGTCCCCTCCAGATCGGACTCGTCGGCCCCCTGGTAGATATTGAGCTTGTCGCACCATCCCTCCCACAGCTCGGGCTCCGCCTCCGGGTAATTGGCCACCACGCAGGGGTGGACCAGAAGCGCCAGAAATTCGCGGCGATTAAAGCTCCCCAGCGGCAACTCCAAGAGCAGGCGGCAGGCCTCCAGATAGGGGCTGATCTCTGCCTCCTCCACATCGATGACATTGCTCGGGATGCCCCCGCTTTGCGCAAAGGCCGCCTGCAGGTGGGTCTGGTAGATATCCCTCTCGCCGGGCTGGACGACGACACCAATATCGTTGAACCGCAGATCGTCGTGGGTGCTGACGAGCTCCCAGATCTCGCTGGCGATGGCTTCGCACTCGCGCTGGACGCTGGCGCAGGACCACAGATTGACGCTCTTTTCATCGGCCGGAAACGGTCGCTCCTCAAAGACCTGGTGTGCCGGCTCCATGTGGCGAATCATCGCCTGGAAATGATGCAGAAGGGTGTGGCGCTCCCGGGTACCATCGCCGCCGAGCAGCTCCCGTGGGATGTCCACCCGCTCTCTGGCGACGTCGTCGATCATGCGCTGATAGTCGCGCCCGGCCCGCCCCCAGATCGCCAGGGGCAACGGGTAATCATCGCCCTGCAACAGGCTGTCCTCGCCGACGATCTCCAACACCGGATCCTCGCGTCGATCGCCGGCCACGCCGTCGGCCCAATACTCCTGGCTGGGGTTCATGACGTAGAGGGCCACCCGATGCTCCGGGACCTCCCGTCGCGTCTCGAAGAACTCACTAAAAAAGCGTGGAAAATAGGAGTGGCCAAAGAGGTGCACCATCGTCGGCCATCGCAACTCATCGCCGCGGCTCAGGTGGTGAACCACCGCCTGGGGCAGGGTCATCCAGGGGCGCCCATCGCCATCATCGACCTCACGGGTCAGTCCATTGGGCCCGAAGATGGCCCGCCAGATCCCAAGCTGCCAGGCCTCAATCTCCTCGTGGGCGTTCGTCGTCCGCTCTGGATACTCCCGACTCAGCCCGGGCCTCCCCTCTCGCCAGTGGGCCAACAGGCGCTGCCTGGCGTAGCCATATTCCTCGAAGAGACGAGCCACCCGAAAGGCCAATTGATAGTGACGCCTGGCCCTGGAGCGAGCCCCCCCGGAGCCGGCCTCCAAAAATGCCTTCACCGGCGCCAGCGATGGCTCGTCGTCCAACGCACTGGACTCCAGCACCGACAGCACCAGGCGCGTCAGCGCCGTCTGATCCAATAGACGCACCTGCGTCTGACCCGACTCATCCTTTGGGAGAAGATCCTCCAGGAAGTTCTCCAGCGTGATAAACTCCACGTTGGCCACCACGCCTCGCCGGGCGGCCAACTCAAATTGCAGATAGGCCTCCAAGTTCTTCGTGGGCACCACCACCTTATGGCTCACAAAGGGGCGATCGACCTCCGTGATCCCCTGCCGCTCAAGCTCCCACGCCATCTCCACCGCCAGGTGATCGACCAACTCCTCGATCCGATCTGACTGATAAGCGATCAACCCATACCAATTAGCCACCATCGATCCCATCCTCGCCTTGCACCATACCCATCGCCACGTCTGCTCTGAGCATTAATATCGCATAGCGGGCAGTGGCCCACAATGTCTCCAACCCCATATAACGGTCGGATGACGATCTCCAAAACAAAGCGCAACGCGGCGTGAATCCCCACCGGCGATCGCCGCCGACGATATCGCCATCGCCCGATAACTATTCGGCCCCCGCTTATCGACGCCATCGCGGCGATTTCTCGCTGTCAAGACAGCTCACACAGGGCTCTCCGTGGCCGTCAGAGATTGACCATCGTCGTCTCCTCGGGATAGCCTTCGCGGCGTCTGATTTGCCATTCATTTTACCGTTGGACCCCCGGTCGCGCATGAACTCTCCATCCGCCCCCGACTCCCCCCGCTATATCGTCGTTGAAGGCCCCATCGGCGTCGGAAAGACCACCCTGGTCAACCGCTTCGCCCAGCGTTTCGGGGCCCACACCGTGCTGGAGGTCTTTGAGGAAAACCCCTTCCTCGCCGACTTCTATGACGACCAGGAGAGCTATGCCTTCCAGACGGAGATGTTCTTCTTATTGAGTCGCTACCGCCAACAAGAGGAGTTCGCCCAGACCGATCTCTTCGGGCGTCTGACCGTCAGCGACTACCTCTTCGTCAAATCGCGCCTCTTCGCCAGCCTCACCCTCTCGGACCACGAGCTGACCCTCTACGATCGGATGTTCTCCATCCTCACCACCCAGGTGCCCACCCCGGACGTCGTGGTTCACCTCCATGCCCCCCTGGACACCCTGATGGATCGCATCGACCAGCGCGGCCGCTCCTACGAGCGCGACATGGATCCGGAGTATATCAGCCGCCTCAGCCGGCTATATCACGATTTTTTCGCTCACTACGAAGAGACGCCGCTCATCGAGGTGGACACCGAAGACGTCGACTTTACCCACGACGACCAGGCCGTCGAACACCTCATGGAGCGCATCGAGAGCGCCCACCAACAAGCTCACCAACCCCAGCCAGCCGTGGAGTTTTAACCCCTCCACGCCCCATCGGCGTCACTCCTCGTCGCTCAGCGACTCCAACTCCAGACCGCCTCGCATCTCGACGATCTGGTAGAATCGCTCCATGCCCCTGTGCGGGTCGTGGAGCCAGTCGCCAAAATTGATCAGGCCCTCTTCCAGCGCCGCTCGATCGAGGCTCTCCTCTCCGGCCGGATCGCCGCTAAAATAGCGCACAAATAGCCGACCCAATACGCTCCACGTGGCGTCATGGCTCTCCCGCGTCGTCGCCCCCCGGCGGACCACGTCCATCCCGTATCCATGAGGGTCGACCTCTGGCATGCGGGCCATCAGATGAGCGATCAGACTACTCGTGGGCATCTGCGACAAGGGCTCCATTGTCCGGCTGCGATCCGGATCCATGACCTCCATCGCAAAGCGCCCGGCCGGCATCAACTCCTCCATATCGTGCATCTGCACCATCAGGGCATAGAGCGCCATCGACACCTGGTCAGCCCGCGCCGCGTCGGCCCCGAAATAAGCCGGCGCGTCGGCCATCAGCGCCCGCCCCTCTTCGCTCTCGTGGAGGGCGTCCAGGATCTCCATAAACGCAAAGAAGCCGCGCGAATAATAGAAGCGCTCCACCTTGTCGGGCACCGTCTCCGTAAGCCACTCGTCGAATTCGCCTCGCGCCTCCATCTCACGGGCCCTCTCGCCGAGGTAGCTCAACCAATGGTTGACCAGGGCGACGACCCCTGGCTGGTTGAAAATATAGTCGCCGTCGGCCTGCTCCTCGGCGCTCAGAAGCACCTCAAAGACGACCTCCACCAAAGAGGTCAGGTGCTCCTTGGCCTGCTCATCGTCTTCCACGCGATCCACCATCTCCACCGCCCGATCCAAGATCACCTCCAGGCGGCTCACCTCGTCGAGCACTCGCCCATCGGGCAGCTCGATCTCAAAGGGTTCGGTGCGCGGCGAGTAGCCGTCATCATTTCGAAGCCACTGGAAAATCAACTGGCGAAGGCGCTCGTCGATGCCCACGCCGTCGTCATCGCTCAGGGTGGCCACCGACAGCGCCAGCTCCCGAAGCGCCACGAAGAGGGTGCCGTCCTCAAAGATCTCCAGCATCGCCTCTTCGGCGCTCACCAGGTTCGATGCGCTCATGGGCGAGTAGTCGCCGTCGGCGTTTTGATAAAAGTCATCGCGACTGGCGTAGTGGTCGTGGACCACGACGAATAATTCGGCGAGCAAGTCCTCGCGATCATGCCTGGCAAAGGCCCGCGCCAGAGGATGGACCACGTCGATGATCCCCGCGGCTTCGGCGGCGAAAAGTTCGTTGGCATGGTGGTTCGCCAGGATGAATCCGTCGTGGCCACGCGGCGGGTTGACCTCCAGATAGATATCCTCATCTTCCAGCGAGAAGGTCTCCATATTGAACATGCGCGTGATCTCATCGGGCGTGGGTTCCTCGCTTAGTCGGGCCCCCATCAACTCCGTGGCCTCGCTGAGGGCCAGCACCAACGTGCCCTCATCAAAGCTTCCGCCCGTGGCGAAATTGATCACATTGAGCAAGGCCCCCAACTCGTCCTCTTCGTCGGCCGACAAAAACTCCGATAGGTGAAGCTCCCCTCCCACGGAGCGCAAAAAGGCCTCTGCCGACCCATCGATATGAGCGATCTCCGGCATATCCGCCGGGTCCAGGGCCAACGGGGCGTCTAACTCCTGGACGTTGATCGTGTAGGGCGCCCCCGTCGTATCCCACAGCAGGTGGAACATGCGCTGAAAGCG
>CAZMJS010000043.1:11241-17543 GCA_964566695.1 uncultured Bradymonadales bacterium | reverse complement strand
TCGCCCACGGTATAGCTGAGCTTGGCCAGCGTATCGACCTCCCGGTTGAGATAGCGCTCCACCAACCCCATGACCTCGGGAAGCTCTGAGATCGACAGGCCGCTGATCACGGCGTCGAAGAGATCGACCACCGGGTGGTTCTCGTCGAATTGACGATGGGTGCCCCGTTCATCCTCACCGACGCTGGGCGGTCCCAGAAGATCAATGCCCACCCGGGCCAGGTGATATAAGGCGTCGCCCTCAGCCAGCTCGCCGGCCATGCGCAGCACGAAGGGAAGGGCTGTATCGCTCATATCGACGTATTGAAAGGCATAGCCTCCGCCATCGATACGAGCCCGCCCCATGACGTCGCGGCTGAGATCTGGGTGATCGATGGCCTCATTGGATAGCGGCGCAATCGCAAGCGCCTGGCCATCCTCCATGAGAAATCGCCCCTCTTCGTCGACGTCGGCCATGCCATCGCCGACCTCATCGACAAAGGGCGATACCACCTGGCCGTCGGAGTGTCGCACCTGGGGCCGGCCGGCGTCGTCGAAGAGGGCGACGATCATATCCCTGCGATCGCCCTCCCGATAGCGATTGTCTGGCACGATCAACAAATCCCGGAGCGTCCTGGACCACCGGTCCGTGGCCTCCACCTCCGGCGGGTCGTTGACCACCATGGCCAGCGAGCGCATCAGATCGGCGTAGCCCTCCGCGCCCCCGAGGGTTTCCTCGCCCCTCTCATCTCGCCCATCATGGGCTACCATCACCTCTCCGACGTGACCCACCAGCGACACGGCCTCCTCGTAGGCCAGCACGGCCTCCAACAAGCCCCCGCGCTCGCGAGGCGTCAGATAATCAAAAGCCCCGTAAGGCGGGCGATGGACCAGGCTCTCCATCAGCTCGTCGTCCGCCCGCGCCTCATCAAAATAAAGGGGCACTCGCCGCGTCACCGCCGGAAAATAGCCCTCCTCGATCAGGGGCATAAAGGAGACCAGAAATTCATCGAGCTCCCCCCCCTGCCCGGGAGGAACGGCCCGGTCCACGCCATCGACAAAATCATCGCGCCGTGACTCCAATAGCTCCATGCGCTCCTCAGAACGGGTCGCACTTCGGGCCGTATCCTTCGCCCAGATTTCATAGAGCTCCTCGCCGAGGGTACCCCGCTCGAAGTCGGGGCGCTCCATATCGTAATCCTCGCTGCACCCCAGCACCGCCATCGCGCCTACCAGCACCCCCAGGGGGATCGCTCGTCGCCATCTATTCACCATCTAGGCCTCCCGTGGGCCGCCATCAGTCTGTCGTCAGAACCACTGTTAAGTGCATCCTAACAAAACTTGGGCCCTACGGAAAAACCCCTCCGCGCCGAGGCCCGGAGGGGTTTACCTGATGCTGGTCAATCAGAAGCCATCAGCGGAGGCTCAGGTTATCCACCATCACCTGCCGGCTACCCGAGGCCGGTCGGATCTCCAGGTCAAAATCACCGTCCACGCCCAACCCGTCGACCTCCAGGGTGAACACCGGATAGGGGGCATCAAACTCGTCGGAGTCCACCATGGCATCTGGCGAGGTGGCCACCACATCGCCGTCGATCAGCACCTCCACCTGGCGTGGGCTACTATTCGTCCACGCCATGGAAACTTGCAGCGACAACGAGTCCACCCCGCCCGGCACGTCATCGACATAAAGACGGCTATCCTGATTACCATCGAGCATCAATGACTCCCCGTCGATGACAAAATCATCGCCTTCCTCCTCCGACTGTCGGAGGACTCCTTCGTAGACCCAGGTAAGCCCCAGATCGCCCTCAAAGCTTCCATCGTTATAACTGGAGCGGCTCATATCGGCATTATCAAAACTCTCAAACGAGCTATCGAATTCGTAGGCTCCGGCCGTACAGCTCGCCCCGGCGGGTCGGTTTTCACCCCGCTGGTCCTCGCTCCACAGCACGCCCACATCGTCGATCCAGTCGTAGCATACAGAGGCCGGAATAGCGCCGTCCGCCGGGCTATCGCCGGCCTGGGGCTTCTTCGTCCAGGTGGGGCCGCCGTTGTCGGCCAGATCGCCGAGCATCGGATCCAGAGGAGCGCTCTCGCTGCCCACCTGGTTGCCCTCTTCGCCGTCCTCAAAGCCGGCGGCACCGACGCCGATGACGTTATAGCCACCGTCGCTAAAGTCCGCGTCGGCCCCGTCGAGGTCGCCCTCGTCGTTGTCGGCCACGATGCTGCCGGTCAAGGACAGGCTGGCCTCCGAATAAACAGCCGGTGCGCCCGTATTTCCGACCACCGTGGCACCCATGACCTCCACGTTGCCGCCGGTGGCGCTGATGGCCGCCGAGTTGGCGTCGCTGTGGTTATTGACCACCGTGGACTGAGCCACAATCAGGGAGCCCTGACCGAGGCTCATCAAGGCCGCGCCCGTGCCTCCCTGGTTGGTATCAATGAGGCTTCGGTGAATCTGGACCATGGCGTCCGTGGCCGTCGAGCCGATGGCCAGCGCGGCCCCTCCGCCATCGACGCTATTGCCCTCGAAGACGGTCTCTTCGATATAGGCACTTCCATCGTCGTTGACGTAGACCGCGCCCCCTCCGCCTTCGGCGAAGTTGGCCTCGAAGGTCACTCCCATGATGTCCACCATCGCCGCGCCGCCGATATAAAGCGCGCCACCATCTTCGTCGGTGGAACCGCCCGTCAGGACGAGGCCCGTCAGGCCCACGTCGACGTCGTCGACGATCTCCAACAATCGCCCGTCGTCTTGTCCATCGATCGTCGCGTCGCCGCCACCATCGATCGTCAAACTTTCGGCGATCACGATGGGCTCGTCGCCCACCATGACCATCGGCACATTTGGCGAGAACTCGATCGTCGTATCGGCCACCACCTCGGCCACCCGATCGCGGAGCGTTCCCACGCCCTCATCGCCATCTCGGGTCACCAGGCGTCCCGGCGCGACCACGATCTCCTGCTCCACCACATCGCCCGATTGGACCTCAAAGCTGGCCTCCTCAAACGATACATAGGGCTCATTGTCCTCCCCATCCTGCGGGGCGTCCGTCACGCTCAGCTCATATTCGCCGGGCATCACGTCGCTAAAGCTCGTGGCCTCGGTCAATGGCTCCGAGAAGCCATCGGGCCCCTGCAGGGTCACCTCAAACTCCAGCGATTCGTAGACCCGGGTCGTCAGATTGATATCGCCGGTCACCAGCTCGTAGGTGATCTCGATGGCGTCATTATCACCGCTGCCGAGCTCCACGGTCTCTGGCGCCGTGACGGCGTAGGTCGCCGCGCCATCGGTGACGTCATTGGCCGTCACCTCAAAGGTGCCGGGCACCAGGTCGGTGTAGCTCGTCGTCTCCGTGGGCTCCAGCGTATCCTCCGGACCCTCGATGAGCACATCGGCGTCGACGCCATCGTCGAGGCCGCTGATCTGCACCTCCACATCGCCGGGCACCGCTTCATAGCTCACGGTCACCGTCTCGCTGGCGTCGCTGTCCAGCTCCACCGTGTCGCCGTCGGCCGTATAATCGATGCCACCGTCGCTGACATCATTGGCCGTCACCACGTACTCGCCGGGAACCAATTCATTGAAGAAGGTGGTCTCCGTGATCGTCTCCTCGAAGTCATCGGGGCCGGTAACCACGACGTCGGCGTCCAGATCTTCGAGTCCCTCGATGACCACCTCCAGGCTCGTGGAGATCACGTCATATTCGATCTCGATGGGGTCATTATCACCGCTGCCAAGCTCCACGGTCTCCGGCGCCGACACCACCTCATAGATGGTCCCATCGTCGTTGACCTCCTCGACCGTCACCGTAAAGGTGCCGGGCGTCAGGTCCGTATAATTGGTCGTCTCTGTGGGCTCCAGCGTATCCTCCGGGCCCTCGATGAGCACGTCGGCGTCCACGCCAGCGGGAAGGCCGCTGATCTGCACCTCCACGTCGCCGGGCACCGCTTCGTAGCTCACGGTCACCGTGTCGCTATCGTCGCTCTCCAGCTCCACCGTGTCGCCGTCGGCCGTATAATCGATGCCATTGTCGCTGACGGTATTGGCCGCCACCACGTATTCACCGGGTGCCAGGTCTTCAAACGTCGTCGTCTCCGTGATCGTCTCCTCAAAGTCATCGGGCCCCGTGACCAGCACGTCGCCGTCGATGCCATCCAGTCCCGCGATCACCACCTCCAGGGTGGCGCTGACCAATTGATAGCTGATCTCGATGCCATCATTATCGCCGCTGGCCACGTCCACCGACGTCGGCGCCGACGCCACCTCATAGGTCGTGCCGTCCACCGTCACGTCATTGGCCGTCACCGTATACGTGCCGGGTTCCAGGTCGTCGAAGGTCGTCGTCTCCGTCACCGTGCGCGTCTCAGGCCCCTCCAGCGTCACGTCGGCGTCCCAACCGGCGGGCAGCCCCGCCACCTGGACATCCAACTCACCGGGCACCACGGCGTAGGTCACGGTCAGGCTGTCGTCGTCGCCGCTCTCCAGGGTCACGCTGGCGCTATCGCCCTCGTAGTCCGCCAGCCCATCGCTGACGGGCTGAGCCGTCGCCGTATATTCACCGGGCGCCACATCGTCGAAGCTCTGCGTCTCCGTGATCGTCTCCTCAAAGTCATCGGGCCCCGTGACCAGCACGTCGCCGTCGATGCCATCCAGTCCCGCGATCACCACCTCCAGGGTGGCGCTGACCAATTGATAGCTGATCTCGATGCCATCATTATCGCCGCTGGCCACGTCCACCGACGTCGGCGCCGACGTCACCTCATAGGTCGTGCCATCCACCGTCACGTCATTGGCCGTCACCGTATACGTGCCGGGCTCCAGGTCGTCGAAGGTCGTCGTCTCCGTCACCGTGCGCGTCTGCGGCCCCTCCAGCGTCACGTCGGCGTCCCAACCGGCGGGCAGCCCCTCGATCTCCACGGGCAGCTCCCCGTCGATCACCTCGTAGACCACCGTGGCGTCGGTGACCGTATCGCTGACGATGGTCACCTGCTGGGCGTCGGCCTCATAGGTCGCCAGCCCCTCCTCCACGTCATTGGGCACAATATCGTAATCCCCCTCTTCCAGCGCCGACAGCTCACCGCTCTGCGGCAGGCTCGTGATCTCCCCGTCGCCATCGATCACATCGATATCGTGATCCACACCGTCGGGAAGCCCCAGCACCTCCACTTCCAGGGAGCCCGAGTCCACCAGATAATTGATCTCCGCCAGCGTCACCTCACCGCTGACCACGTCCACATCGATGGACGAGGCCTGATAGATGGCGTCGTCGTCCTCGAAGGTCGCCGGCGCCACGATGTAGGCGCCGGGCTCCAGGTCTTCGATGACGTCGCCATCGGCCACCATCTGCTCCTCGCCCTCGGGGTCGATGAGCGCGATCTCGGGCTCCGCCCCATCGGGCAATCCCTCCACAGCGACCTCAATGCCGCCCAGGAGCATCTCGTAATCAACGCTCAGCGAGGCCTCTTCACCGGCCTCCAGCTCCACCGTGGCCTCTTCTGGCTCCGGTCGATAAATGGCCTCGTCACCCACCTCAAAGGCGTAGACCCGATACTCGCCGGGCACCAGGTCGTCGAGGGTCGTCGACGCGCCCACCTCCGCCTCAAAGCCGGCGGGGCCGACCACGTCGATGCGGGCGTCCAGCCCATCGGGAAGCCCCTCCACATCCACACTCAGGCTGCCCGGGTCCAGGGGCTGGCAATCGAGCAAGGCCTCCACGGTAAATGAGGTGCCATCGCCCACGATCTCTACGGTGCCGTCCAGGGCCCCGCCCTCGTCCGGACAGGTCACGCCGACGTTCACGTCGACCGCCGACTGCCCCTCAATGGTGCCAGGCGCGTCCTCCACCTCCATCCAGGCCGGCGTGGCCGCCACCTCCAGCTCCACCGCATCGTCACCCTCGTTGGCCACTTCAAAGCTGGCCTCGCTGGTGGCGCCGGCGAAGCCTTCAAAGCTCAGGGGATCGTCGATCCCCAGCGATGGCACATCGGGCACATCGATATCATCGTCCGTGCCGCAGGCCACCAGCGTCGCCGCCAGCGCCGCCGCCGTCACCACTTTGATTGCCACCCGAACCTTCGGGACACGCTTATGCCTGGTCATCTCAATACTCCTCACGTCGACTCCGACCCACTCAATCCTGGCTGTATACGCCTGCGTTTCTTTACATTAAGGGTGTACCAAATTCCTCCCTCGTTTCAACTTGCCTCCACGGCTTCGATGAGCCCATCGATCGTCTCCTCGCTAAAGACCTCCACCCCATGAGCCCGCAAAAGGGCCGCCGTGACGCCCTCTCCGCTCATCAACTGCCCCTCAAATGA
>CAZMJS010000043.1:0-11141 GCA_964566695.1 uncultured Bradymonadales bacterium | reverse complement strand
CCCGCAAAAGGGCCGCCGTGACGCCCTCTCCGCTCATCAACTGCCCCTCAAATGACCCATCATAGATGTGGGCCGATCCGCAGGAGGGGCTGCGGGCTTTAAGGAGGGCCCACCGGATCGTCTCGCGCTGTACCACCTCCAGCGCCCGATTCGCCCCCTCGACGAAGGCCTGCGTGACATCGGTCCCCGAACGGGTCACCAGACGCGCCTCGCCGCGGAGCACCTCGGCCCCGCTGCCCCCCACGATCTCCGCCGGCTCTCTGGGCACCGACAACCCTCCAGCCACCTCCGGGCATACCATCACCAATCGCCCCTCGCGCTGCCACCTATTGAGGGCCTCACTGACCATCCCCTTGGACGCCCCGTCGTAGCGCACTGGCTCGCCCATCAAGCACGCGCTGACCAAGACCTTTTCCTGTCCCATTGGAATCTCTCTCACCGTTGCTTGTTTAAGTCTCTCGCCCGCTGCGCTAAGGTCGCACCCTGGCACGACCGCCAATTTTGAATCATCCATACACATCCATGGATATATACCGTGACGACGTCCAACAACCCTCATCGATCGGACCTCGCTCAACTGACGTCCTCCCAGATCCTGCAGCTATTGCCGGACATGATCTTTGAGGTCGACGACCAGCGCCGCCTGGTGGCTCTTCACGGATCGCCCCGGGTGCCCACCTTTCGCGCCCCCGAGGAGTTTTTGGGCAAGCCCTACGTCGACGTCGTGCCTGGACCAGTGGCTCAGAAGATGGACGAAGCCCTGGACGAACTCCAGCGCACCCAACAGATGGTGATCACCCGCTATCGCCTCCCCCTCGATGGTGAGATGCGCTCCTGGGAGGCCCGCGCCATGGCCGGCCCTCAACCCGGGTGGGCCGTCGTCGTCATCCGGGATATGACCGATGAGTGGCTCTCCAATAGCGCCGTCGAACAGCGAGAGCACCGCTACCGAACCCTGGTCAATAATATCCCCGGCGTGGTCTACCGCTGCCACATCGACGACGTCTGGAGCGCCATCTTCGTCTCCCCGGGCATCGAAGATCTATTGGGCTATCCCGCCGAGGACTTCATCTCCGGCCGCCGCAACCTGGCCTCCATCGTTCACCCCGAGGACCGCGGCCGCGTGCGCGACGCCATCTTCGAGGCCGTCGACAATCAAGAGCCCTTCCACATCACCTACCGGGCCATCGCCGCCGACGGCCAGATCCACCAATTCAACGAGCGCGGCCAGGCCATCTACGCCGATCACGACCAGCGCGAATACCTCGACGGCGTCGTCTTCGATATCAGCGACCTCCACGAGATGCGTCAGCGCGTCCTGGTCAATAGCAAAATGGCCGCCGTCGGCAACCTGGCCGCCGGCGTGGCCCACGAGATCAACAATCCCCTGGCGATCGCCATGGCCAACCTGGAGTACGTCGCCGAGGAGGTCACACAGGTCATCGACGCCATCGACGCTCCATCGCATGTCCACGAAGCCCTGGATGATATCTCCATCGGCGTCGGCAAGGTCCAGAACTCCATCGACCGCGTCCGGGCCATCGTCGACGACCTGCGCACCTTCACCGACGCCGCCGAGGGCCAACCCCAGCAGGTCGACCTTCAGCGCCTCATCGAATGGGTGCTGCGCCGGGCCCAGACAAAGTCCGCCAAGACCCTCGACATCCGCCCCAACCTCCAGGAGGTGCCCCCCATCTGGGCCAGCGAGGTGGGGGTCGTCCAGGTGTTGTGGAACCTGCTGGACAACGCCGTGGAGGCCATCCACGCCGTCGAAGGCAAGGCCGGCATCGAGGTCTCCCTGTACAGCGAGGGCAATGAGGTCTATCTCACCGTGGAAGACGAGGGGCCGGGCATGGCTCCCGAGGTGGCCCACCGAGCCTTTGAGCCCTTCTTTACCACCCGTCAGGTCGGCCAGGGCGCCGGCCTGGGCCTCTTCGTGTGCCAGGGCCTGGTCAAAGGCATGAACGGGTCCATCGACATCGACTCCGAACCCGAACGCGGCACCCGAGTCACCGTCAGCTTCCCGGCCTACCAGTCGACCCTGGACGCCAAAGCCACGCCCCGGCCCCACTAACTCTGCTTGCATCACCGACTCTTCTCCACCCGACACCGCCCATGACCCAGACCTCTTCGGACGCCCCGTCTCCCTCCTTGACCATCGCCGGCCTCGACGGACACTTCCCGCCGGACCAGCAGCGCCTCCTCCAGATCACCCTCGCCCCCCTGGTCCAGGAGGTGAGCCCGGCGACGACCATCCCTCAAAAGACCCGCGACGACCTCCAGTGGCCACAGCTCCTGGAGCATGTCGCCGATCACGCCCAGACCCCGGAGGGCCGATTCCTATTGGATCACCTCGTGGCCCCCGGCGACGCCGAGCTGGTGCGCCGTCGCCTCAACGAGGTCGACGAGCTCATGGAGCTCATCGACACCGATCCCGCTCCGCCCCTGGGTGGGTTTCACGACATCCGAAAGGCCGTCCATCACACCACCAAGGGCGGCCAATTGGTCATCGAGGATCTGGCCGCCATCCGCCGCCACTGCGACGGCGCCGCCCGCGTCCAGCGCTACTTCAAGAGCCGCCAGCGAAAGCTCCCTCACCTGAGCCCTCTGGGAAAGCGCATCTCGCCGATGCGCACCCTTCGAAGCCGCCTCGACCAGTCCATCGACGCCGGTGGCGAGCTCGCCAACTCCGCAAGCTCCGCCCTCCCCAAGCTTCGCCGCGCCGTCCAGCACCAGCACGACCGCATCACCACCCGGGTCAACCAACTATTGCAATCCAAGCGCCTCCAGACCTCGCTGCGCGACGACTATTATACCCTTCGCGAAGACCGCTACGTCCTGCCCATCCGCATCGGCGCCAAGGGCGACGTCCAGGGCATCGTCCACGCCTACTCCTCCAGTGGTCAGACGGCCTTTATCGAGCCCCAGGAACTCATCGAGCTCAACAACCAATTGCGGTGGGCCCAGATCGACCTCCAGGACGAGATCGACCGCATCCTCGCCGAATTATCGGCCCTCGTCGCCGACCATGCCGAAGCCCTATTCCGCAATATCGAGCTATTGGCCTACCTGGATATGAATACGGCCATCGCTCGCTTCGGCACCCAGATCAAGGCCCACGCCCCGACCATCAGCGACGGCGCCATCGAACTGCACGACGCCCGTCACCCTCTGCTCTTTCTGCAACACGACGACCACAAAAAAGATCCCGACGAGCCGTCGGACACCGTGCCCAACGACCTGGCCATCTCGCCGCCCCGAAAAGCCTTGATCATCTCCGGACCCAACACCGGCGGAAAGACGGTGACCCTCAAGACCACCGGTCTCTGCGCCATGATGGCCCGCTTCGGACTGCCCATCCCCGCCGGGCCCAAGAGCAAGATTCCCCTCTTTGATACGATCTTTAGCGATATCGGCGACGAGCAATCCATCGAGCGCGATCTGAGCACCTTTTCGGGCCACGTCACCAATATCAACTCCTTTTTGGAGCGCTGCGACGCCGACAGCCTCGTATTGCTTGACGAGCTCTTTGTGGGCACCGACCCCGCCCAGGGCTCGGCGCTGGCCGTAGCCCTCTTGGAATTTCTCGCCGACCGCGACGTCACCACCGTCGTCACCACCCACCTGGAGGGGCTAAAGACGCTGGCCTACCAAAGCGATCGCTTCGCCAACGCCTCCATGGGCTTTGATCTGGACGACCTTCGCCCCACCTATGAGCTCACCATGGGCATCCCCGGGCGCTCCTACGCCGTGCGCATCGCCGACCGCCTGGGCCTCAACCAGGGCATCGTCGACCGCACGGAGGCCATCCTGGAGGGCCAGGACCACCAGGACATCGAGGAGGTCCTGGAGAGCCTGGAGGACCAGATCAACGAATTGGAGGAGGAGAAAAAACGCCTCCAGTCGCGACGCCGCGACGCCGAGATACGAGAGCGCCGCTTCCGCGACAAATACCAGAACCTCCTGGAGACGGAGCGCGAAGAGCTCTTCGACGAGACCCGAGATCTCCGAAAGGAGCTTCGCCAGGCCCGCGATCTCATCCGCACCCAGCTAAAGCGCCTCCGCGACCAGAAGACGGCCGACCGCGGCGACCTGGACCACCGGCGCCTCCAAAAGATGCAGGACAAGCTCCAGGGCGCCGAACAGGCCCTGGAGACCACCCGGGATCACACCAAGCCGCCGGAGCCCGGCCCTCAAGGCCGCACCGCCGTCGACCCCGAGGAGTTGGAGGAGGGCATGACCGTCTACTGCCAGCCCTTTAAGCGCGAGGCCCAGATCCTCTCCATCGACCAAAGCGCCGAGCAAGTCCGCGTCCAGCTCGGCGATCTGAAGGCCAATGTTTCCTTCGATGACCTGTATTACGGGAGCGAAAAGAAGCGCCGCGACCACCAGCGCGGCCGCTCCCAGCACGACCGCCCCTCCCAGCGCTCCCAGCGCAAAGGCGACGGCCTGCTGCCTCAAAACGACGACAACTCCGTCGACCTGCGAGGCCTGCGCGTCGACGAGGCCCTGGAGCGCATGGACCTCTTTTTGGACAGCGCCTACCTCAACGACCAGCGCGGCGTCTATATCATCCACGGCCACGGCACGGGGGCGCTTCGCCGCGCCGTGCGCGGCCACCTGCCTCAATCGCGCTACGTCGACCGCTTCCGCCGCGGCGAGGCCAATGAGGGCGGCAACGGCGTCACCATCGCCTTCCTCAAGCAATGAGGGATGGCCGACGCCATGTGGTTTGAATTCCTCCATCACCTGACGATGCACTTCGCCATCGTGCTGCCCCTGGTTTTCGCCGCCCTGGCTACTTGGGCGCTCCGCCAGACGCGCCCCCCCGTCATCTGGCGCGCCCTCCGCCTGGGATCGCTACTGGCCCTGACCTCCGTGATTGCCGCCAGCGCCACCGGCATCGGCGCCGCCGGCCTCAGCGGCGGCGAGACCGCCCTGGAGCACCACCGCTACCTGGGCATCCTCGCCCTCTGCATCGCCCTGATCGCCGCTGCCTCCCTGGAGGCCGGCCACCGCCAGCCCAACCAGCGCCTCATGCGCTTTGGCTACTATTGCTGGTGGATCGCCGCCGCCGCCTCCATGGCCACCGCCCACTGGGGCGGCCTCTACACCCACCCCGATCTCATCCCCGTCTAGCTCTCATCCCCGTCTAATGAGCACGCCATGGCAGACCTGACGATCCTCCTCCACGGCTTTATGGGCACCGGCGCTGACCTCCAGCCCCTGATGGATCACCTCCCCGGCCCCACTCGGGCCCTCGATCTCCCGGGCCACGGCGACGCCGCCGATCTGCTCCCAGATAACCAGCCCGCCAACCTCGCCTGGATGGCGGGCCACGTCGAAGAGCGCATCCGCTTGCTCAGCAAGCGCCCCGTTCACCTCGTCGGCTACTCCATGGGCGGCCGCATCGCCCTCTACCTCGCCCTCCAATCGCCCCACCTCCTCAACTCCCTGACCCTCATCGCCGCTTCCCCGGGCATCTCCAACGAAGAAGAGCGCCGCACGCGACGCAAAGACGACGCCCGCCGGGCCCACCAGATCACCACCGACTTTCCGGCCTTCCTGCAGCGCTGGTACCAACTCCCCATCTTCGGCGACCTCCGCCACCACCCCCAATTTGACGCCCTCATCGAGCGCCGACTCGCCCAATCACCCACTGCCATGGCCCGCATCATCCAGGACATGAGCCCCGGCGCCCAACCGGACCTGTGGCCCCGCCTCTCCGAATTGAAGGTCCCTCACCAGTGGATCGCCGGCAAAAATGACCCCAAATACGCCTCCCTGATCCCCCGGGCCGCCCAGCTGTCCGGCGGTCCATACCACCTCATCGACGACGCCGCCCATAGCGTCCACATCGAACACCCCAAGGCCTGCGGCGAGCCCGTATCCGGACTCGCGTCGGAGAAGGGGATCTCCACAGACTCCCCCTAACCCCAAACCACAAACGCAAGTCACAATCGTGTCACAATTACATCTTTCTGTCACAATCGTGTTACAATAAACCAAAACTCACGTATTTCTACACGGCGGGTTATCCCGTCCCACCACCCGGCCTCACCAACTCCATTTGCAATAGGTATCTGGCCTCGATAATGTCCCAATTTAGGCAAAACCCTGCGATACCGACTTTCCAAAAATTAAGAGAAAAACCATGCCGAAAACCACACCTAAAACCCTCCGCAAATTCGCGGTTTTTTTATTGCTCCTGCTATTGCCCTTAACGGCCTGCTCCGATGACGACGGGGTGACCGAGGAACAGCAATGCACCGGCCCCTATACTCAGATGTGCAACGACCAATGCGTGAGCACTCAAACGGACCCCGACCATTGCGGCGCCTGCAATACGACCTGCGGCGAAGATGAAGCCTGTCAAACCGGTCAATGCGTTGATACTTGCAGCGCTGGTCTAGAGATGTGCGACAGTCAATGTGTGAGCCTCGATTCTAACCCCGACCACTGCGGCGAATGCGGCAATGCCTGCGATGCCGGTGAAGGCTGTAGCCTGGGCGAGTGCGTGGACTCCATGACCTTTGAGCGCGACGATGCCCACTGCCTCGGTGGCGGTCCAGCCATCGTCATCGAAGACCCTACCCGCGGCGATCGATGCAGTGGGCAACTTCGCCAGGAACTCTTCGACAACGCCATTTGCAGTTGCGATCGCGCCGTCTTTGAGGGCCTTCTCACCACCGATGGATTCGATAGTGCCTCCGCTCCTTACGAGCCCGGCCTAATGGACGGTCCCGTGGCCATGAACGACCACCTCGACATCGAAGATTCAGCCAGTATTGATGGCAACGTCACCACCGCCGGTCGACTGGATGTGGAGTCCGACCTCGTCATCATGGAAGACCTCTATGTCGGCGAAAACCTCAGGGTCTCCGATGACGCCACGATTGATGGCGACGCATCCATCGCCTCCGGTATTTCTGCTTCCACCCTCACCGTCGGTGGTACCCTGACCGTTCCCGAGGGTACCGACGTTGAGGACTACGACTTCGAGCAACTCGTTGAGGAAGACGTCACCGTCGAGCCTCCTTGCCCTTGCGACGACATCCCCGACGTGCCGGCCATCATTGAGGCCCGCCAAGACCACAACGACAACGAGATCGTCGGTCTCGATGCCGACCTGTTGGTCGAGGAGTACGACTCCATCCAGCACCTGGCGCTACCCTGCGGTCATTTCTTCCTCCATGGAAGTGACGTCGAGACGGACTTTACAATCATTGCTCAAGGTCGAACGGCCATTTATATCGACGACGACTTTAGCGCCGGGGGTGAACTCCGCATCCTCCCGGCCCCGGGCGCCGAGTTAGATCTCTTTATCGACGGCCAAATCACCGCCGAGGGAAGCCTTATACTGGGCTCTCCCAACTTCCCGGCCTCCACCCGCGTCTACGTCGATGACCAGACGGCATTCGAAGGCGACGTCCAACTCAATGGCTTTCTCTTCGGTGAGGATCACATGACCTTCGAGGGAGATTTCGAAATCTTTGGCGGGCTCTTCGCCGGCAATCTCTTCTCCGCCGAGGGCGATACCTCCATCCACTATGACCACCAGGTGCGAGCAGCTACGGACCCGGAGTTGACGCAAGATACCTGCCCTGACCCCGATGCCGAAGACTGACGGTCAGGCTGCTCCCCTTGCGATCATGAATCCTGTTCGCTAACCGACGAAGCTTGGGCCTCATGCAACTGAGCGCCGATTCCATCCAAGGCGAATCTCAGTGGCGGCGTGTCGCAAATTGTGACCTTGGGACCCACGAAAAACTGGAGTTCACAGCGAAAAGCCCCCACGCGATTGGTCGCACACCAGGCGGTGGGGGCTGGGGATTGGCAATGAGGACTCAACAGGTGGCAGTGGTGCCGCCGTCGACCTGCTGGGGCATATCATCGTCGGCGCATTGGAGCTCGCAGGTGGCGCTGGATTCGCACTCGAATTCGCAGGAGCCCTCGCAGATGATGGTGCAGGTGGAGTCGTCTTCGCATTCGGCTTCGGAACCGGGACCGAGTGTGGCCTCGCAGATAGCGCCCTCTTCGCATTCGAAGTCGCTATTGGCACCCATGGTGACCGTGCAGAAGCTTCGTTCACAGTCGACGTCGCTGTTTTCGCCGGTGGTGATATTGCAGGTGGCGCCCTCGTCGCAGTCGACCTCGGCGTCGTTGCCGGTGGTGATATTACAGGTCGATCCCTCTCGGCAATCGACTTCGGAGCCATCGCCGGTGACGATGTCACAGTCCGTGCCCACGCGGCAGTCGACGTCGGAGTCGTCGCCGGTGGTGACACCGCAGGTGGCGCCGATGTCGCAGAAGATGTCGCAATTGTCATCACAGGTCGTGTCGCAGCGGCCGTTCATTCCGCAATCAAAGGTGCATTGCTCGCCGGCGGCGATGTCCAGGTCAGCCTCGGAGCACTCCCATCCGCAGCTTTCGCCGTCGTCGCATGCACAGCTATGGTCTTCGACGCACTCGCACCCCGGTCCGGGACAGGGAGCGGCCGAGGAGCTCGTTGACGATTCGTCGTCGCCACAAAATAGAGAAAGTGAGGCGAGACAGGCGATAAGGAAAATCCACAGGGGAGAGAGCGGCAGCGCTCGTTCGGTGGGAGAGGCCATAGAGATGGTCCTTGGTGACGGACAATGCTAAGAAATGGGAGATGCGCCATATGATGCGCATTGAGACCGTAGCACTGAGGAGGTTTCGACTCAAGAAATCGCGGGGAGGCTCAAGGATTCCGCTGATTCTAACTCCGGTTAATCGTTGAACGGGTCGGGCAGGTTGCTGAAATTGCCGTTGGCAACGCACTGGAGCTCTTCGCACACCTCATTGCTCACCCCACTCGCTCCTCCAGAGGCAGTGAAAACCAAAAAATACTCCCTCCACCATCGCGACTCTTACACCCCACCTCCCCACCCATCGCGCTCACCAGAAGCTTGACGATCGACAGCCCTAGCCCGGTTCCACCAATGCGCGACGACCGCCCTTCCTCGACCCGATAAAAGCGCTCAAAGACTCGATCCTGATGCTCCACCGACACCCCAGGGCCGTCATCGACGACCTCCAAGATCATCCGATCCTCGTGATAGCGCCCCCGGACCCACACCGATACCCCCTGGCCCCCATATTTGAGGGCATTCTCCAATAGATTCGTCAGAACCCGGCGCAGTGAATCCTCGTCGGCCATCACCGTGCGCCCAGTTTCTAGCTCCGAGCTCACCGTCGCCTCTCCCTCTTGAGCATAGCTCTGCACCTCACCGACAACCTCGTCGACCAATGCCGCCGCATCGAGGGCCCTTGTCTCCAACTCCATTTCTCCCTCTCGCATCCGCGACAAATCCAACAAGTCGGCGATCAACTGACCCAATCGCTCCGCATTTCGGTGGATCCCTTCCGTAAACCGTCGGGCCGGCTCCTCCTTGTCGAGCGCCCCGTCGAGCAATGTCTCGGCGTTGGCCTGAATCACGGTCACCGGGGTTCGCAGCTCGTGAGATACATTGGCCACAAAGTCGCGCTTTACCCGCTCCAGTTGTCGAATCGCCGTCACATCGTGAAAGACAAAAATATAGCCCTGCTCATCGTCTCGCCGTGTGGCATGGGCCTGGATCCGTCGCGGCGTCGTCGACGTAGTTTCAAACTCCACGATCTCATCGGGCGACTCCACCAATAAACCAAAGATCTCCTGTGGAACCCACTTCGAGAGCTCCTGTTCCCCGGGCTCCCGAGGCATTCCAAAGAGATGGCGCACCGCCCGATTGGTCATCGTGATCCGGCCATCAACCTCCGTGGCCACCACCCCCTCATTCATCCCGTCGAGCACCGCCCGAAACCGATTTCGCTGATCGGCTAACTCCTCCAGAGTCTGCTCCAAAGCCCGCGTCACCCGCCTTAGGGACCCGTCATTTCCCGCCATTTCTAACTCGTCATAATCGATGGGGCTGGTCTCCAGGGCCTCATCAGCCCGGGCCCGAGCCAGCATATTGCGTAATATCCGCGTCATCAGGCGCGACGCCGCCCCGCTGATCAAGATCGAGCCGCCCAATCCAAAAAGCGCGCTGATCGCCAGCAGGATTCGCAGCCCGGCCAGCACCTCCTCAACCTCTCGAAGTGGCACGGACAACCGCACCACCGACTGCCCATCGGGCCCGGGCAGTGCCGCATTGAGCATCTCCTCTCCCACGGTGTGACTCATGCGCTTGGTCAACGCCGCCTCTCCCCTCAACCCGGCCTCCACCTCTGGACGCTCCCAATATTCCCCCCGATTCTCGACCACCCTTGCATCTCTGTAGGTATCGGCTACCACCTCCCCATTGACCCCAAAAATCGTCAGCCGCTGTTCTTTAATCCCATCAAAGGTCTCCACCACCTCCTGGGGATCGATCCCCTCCGGCGCCAGTTGCAGGGCGTCGACCACCAACTCCGCCCGGATCATCAGATCCTCTTCGATCACCGACTCCGTCCACCGCTCCAGCACCTGATGGACGTAGATCCCCACTCCGCTCAAAAACACCAGCAATAACAGCATCGAGATGGCAAAGAGCCGGCTTCGAAAGGACTTGAGAAAGGGCATCTTCACAGCTCCTCTTTGGTTGAGCATCGATAGCCCACACCGCGCACCGTCTCGATGACCTCACCGGCCTCCCCCAATTTGGCGCGCAACCTCTGAACGTGAGTATCCACCGTCCGCGTATTGATATCGGCCTCGATATCCCACACATCGCGCAGCAATACATTTCTGGATTGAGTCTTTCCCCTCCGGCTCATCAACACCTCCATCAACTTATACTCCAGAGGCGTCAACTCCACGCTCTCCTCACCCACCCGCACCCGATGCGCCTCCCCATCCAGAACCAGCGACCCCACCTTTAACTCCTCGTCCCCTCCATAGGGATCGACTCGCTTTAAGATCGCCCGAATCCTCAGCTTTAGCTCCCGGACGCTAAACGGTTTGACCACATAGTCATCGGCCCCCACCTCAAATCCCCGAATCCGATCCATCTCTTCGCCCCGCGCCGTGAGCATCAAGATCGGCACGGTCTGACTGCGCTGGCGAATGGCCTCGCAGACCTCATAGCCCGTCATATCGGGAAGCATCAGGTCCAACACCACCAGATCCACCTCTCCCCCACCATCGATATGCTCCA
>CAZMJS010000042.1:0-30852 GCA_964566695.1 uncultured Bradymonadales bacterium | reverse complement strand
TGTCACGAAAAAATATCAAAATGCCCCCCACTGTCGGCACCGACGGTGCGACATGCGCCTTTATTTACGCCGATTCCACCATTTCAGATCCGCGTTCGCACCGACAATGACACTATTTAGAGAGCCCACCAACACCATCGAGGTTGTCCTCCAGTAAAGTCTATATCTCGACATCTCGCGTGGTGTGACGATGCTCTTGTCCGTCAACCCACTGAAGCCCCCATCACTCCATGGCTAACTATCGAAAATCCACCCCGATCCCGGTCCCGGCGAAGCAGTTATACAACTGGCATGCACGCCCTGGTGCATTCGACAGGCTCGCTCCTCCTTGGGATAATATTGAGACCCTTGAGGCCCAAGGGGGGATTGAGGATGGGGCCATCCGAATCATGAAACTCCGCCAGGGTCCGCTGTCTCTTCTGTGGGAGGCCCACCACCACGGTCATATCCCAGGCCGACAATTTATCGACGAGCAGGTTCGCGGACCATTTAAGCGCTGGGTACATACTCATCGCTTCGAAAGCATCAGCGATCACTCCAGTCAACTCGTCGACAAGATTGACTTCGCCCTCCCTCTGGCCCCACTCAGCCATCGCGTGGGCATGTCTCAGGCCCTCAATAAATTGGACCCCATGTTCGCCTTTCGCCATCGGCGAACCTACGAGGATCTCCTGAGGCACCATACGCACACCGCTCGTCCGTTGAAAATTGCTATTTCCGGGGCTTCCGGTCTCATCGGCACTGCCTTAAAGGCTTTTTTGACCACTGGCGGCCACGACGTCCGTTGTTTGGTTCGAGACAGGCACCAACTGGGCCCATCGGACATCTTTTGGTCTCCGGACACCCAAGAGATAGAGCAGGAAAAACTCGAGGGATTGGATGCGGTCATCCATCTGGCGGGCGAGCCCGTCGCTCAGCGCTGGGATGAACGGACCAAAACCGCCATCCGAGATAGCCGAGTCCGGGGAACAAAACTGCTTAGCGACGCCATTTCTCGCCTCGATGTCGCACCCTCGGTGTTCATCTCTGCTTCTGGAATCGGATATTATGGCCATACCTCGTCATCGCCCGTCGATGAATCGAGCCCCCCGGGCGACACCTTCCTGGCTGACGTATGTCAATCCTGGGAGGCTGCCACATCGGGCGCCGTAGACGCTGGAATCCGAACCATTCAACTTCGTATCGGCGTTGTCCTCGACCCCAAGGGTGGTGCTCTGCCCTCCTTTCAGCGAGCCCTCAAATGGGGCTTCGCAAGCCGATTTGGCACCGGCGATCAGCCCATCGGTTGGATCGATATGGATGACCTTTTAGGGGCCATCCTCTTCATCATCGACTCCCCCACGATTGAAGGACCGGTCAACGCCACCGCACCCAACCCAGTCACGAACAGAGAACTCCTCCAGACCCTGGCGACCCTCCAATCGCGACCGTCCTTTCTGCCAGTGCCCTCATCTATTCTTCGTGGCGTTCTCGGACACCAAGCCAGCGAAGAGATCGTTCTTCGCGGCCAGCGCGCCATGCCCACAAAGTTGCAGCGAGCCAATTTTCCCTTCTTTTACCCATCTCTGGAATCGTCACTTCGAGCCAAGCTCGGACTTCATGACGAATTTATCCCCACTATGTCCGAGGCATCGCCGCTCACTGCCGCGGATCGCGAGGTCAACTACCATGAATGATCAATCCCACCCGACCTACGATGTCGCCGTCATCGGCGCAGGCTTTGGCGGCATGGCCACCGCTCTCCGACTTGCCGAACGGGGAGCTCGAGTGGCCCTATTTGAACGCCTGACCTACCCCGGCGGCTGTGCCAGTACCTTTCAGCGCAAAGGCTACCGCTTCGAATCAGGCGCCACACTATTCTGCGGGTTTGACCAAGGCCAACTCTTTCATGACTGGATCGAAAAATACGATATGGACGTAACCTTCCAGCCCATGGAACCCGTCGTCGAAATCCGCACATCCCAGTTTACGTTGCCCATTCCCCGACAACGCGATGACTTCATCGACCAATTCTGCGCCATGGAGGGCGCCCCCGCCGGGCGCCTACGAAGCTTTTTTGAATGGCAGGAGAAGGTGGCCGACGCCCTTTGGGACCTCTTTGATGACCCCTCACTCCTTCCCCCTTTCTCGGCCTCCAATTTATTGCGTCATATCGGACGCTCGCCGCGATATATCCCCCTATTACGGGCCGTTGGTCGAACCCTCGGTGACATTCTGGAGCGCTTTGATCTGCACCATTATCGCCCACTCACGGCCTATCTCGATGCCGTATGTCAGATCACCGTCCAACTTCCAGCACGCGAAGCCGAGGCCCCCTTTGCGCTAGCAGCCATGGACTACTTCTTTCGCGGCAGCGGTCATATTCAGGGTGGTATCGGCGAGCTGGCCACCGCCATGACCGACACCATCGAACGTCTCGAAGGAGACGTGTTCTTTGCCGATCCTGTCTGGAAACTGCGACGGGAGGATGGACGATGGCGCGTGGAGAGTCGACGCCGCGAGATCTATGCCGATCAGGTCGTGGCCAACCTGATCCCCCGAAACCTTGCCGATGTCCTCGGCGGGACGCCCTCTGATTGGCCGGTATTGCGGGATTTAGATGAGCAGGTCGAAGGCGGATGGGGCGCGGCCATGCTCTACCTCGGCTGTGACGCCGAGTCGTTTGACGATTCCCACGCATTTCATCTGGAGTTGATCGATGATCTCGACCGCCCTTTCCAAGAGGGCAACCACATCTTTATTTCCGTCGGCGGCGAGGATGAACCCGAGCGAGCCCCCGAGGGACAAAGGGTCGCCACAGTATCCACCCACGTCAATATGAGTCGATTGTGGAACGACGACGCCGCTGGCCAAGCGCAGTATATCGACGCCATCCAACAGGCCATGAGACGCACATTGGCCACACGCGCCCCCAAGGTCGACCAGTCCATTGTCTTCGATATGACCGCCAGTCCAAGAACGTTTGAACGCTTTACCAACCGCCATCAGGGCTACGTCGGTGGCATTCCCCGACGAGCCGGTATTCAAAATTACCTCCAAATGGGGCCTGTGGAGGTTGAGAAGGGATTGTGGATGGTCGGCGACACCGTCTTTCCCGGCCAGAGCACACTGGCCGTCGCCCTGGGAGGCCTACGGGTCGCCGACACCATTATCTGACTGATCTCAGTCCTCGAGATTTTTGCGATACGTCTCCAGACGCGTGCGAACATCGCCGATCAAGTCACGGGTCTCTTTTTTCCATTTATCGGCCTGTTTTTCGCCCTTCTCGGCGTAGGCCTTCATGCGTACCTGCAATTCATCGAGGTCCTTCTCGACCTTTTCCCACCGCTCTTTGGCTTCTTTTTTGCCCAGATTGAGTTGAACTTTCAACTCATCGCGCATCTGCTTAAGCCGATCGTAAGACTCTTCGAGCTTCTTCTGTGATTCAGTCATAAATTCCTCCATTGAGAGCCCGCTGTGCACAGGCCTTGGTTCAATTAACGCATCAACATCCTCCAAGATGTGCACGCTTATCGGCTTCTCAAGGGCTCTCCCGGAATTAATGACCCTTCTTCCCATCACCGTGGTTAGCCACCGTCGGCGGCGTCTTGCTCGCCGAGGCCTGCATGCCCAGAGCTTCTGGATGGTCCTGATAGTGCTCTCGAACCACCTGGGCCAGACGCTTTCTCACCGCTCCGTCCACCTCCACTTCTTTGCCCTCCGGCAGTGCCTCTACCAACGCCTGCAACAGGGCGTCTTGAGGGGGCTCCATCTTCACCCTCCAGGAGTTCAGCAATTCTTTATTTACTCGCATTGGCAGAGAAGCCAGGATCCCCTTATCGTTCTGATCGTGGACCAACAGCCCGGACGTCGTCCCCCTATCCAGGGTCAACACCTGGAAAAAATATAGCGTGTGGTAATCCAATTGCGTTTTTCGCTCCTCCACCGACGGTTCGACAAGGCCCTGACTTTCCGTGCTCAACAGCGATAAATACCCGTCGATCACCGCCTGACCAAAGCGCCTGGCAAATTGGAAATCTCCCTCATCATCATCGCTTCGATAGCCCTCCAGATAGAAGTGCGACGCCCCCCGGTGCCTGTCGAGAGCCGGAATAAAAAAGTAGCGCTCGCCCTCTCGTCGACCCTCCTCATAGAGATCACCGGCCTCTTGTTGAAGGATATTTTCGAAGCGCTGAACCTGATTGGGCGCCGGATGTGAGGGGTTGAGATCGGCCATCACCCGCCAATAATCCTTGGCGCGGCGTCGCTCTGTCCAACTGATATGCATATGCATCGACGGAAGTCGTGGGTGATCGGGATGGATAATAGTGGATAGGGCATTGGCCGAGCGAAGCCGCCGATTAGGCATATCATCGTAATGCACCGACGAAAAATTGACGGAACCACCATTGAATGCCGGCGTACCGAGGGTGCCCCATCGCCGCCCACCGCCGTGCTTTCCGCCATCTCGAAGCCAATCGTAACGCTCCCACTCCCCCCCGCCCAATTGGGCTCCCACCTCTCTGAGCCCCTCGACGAATCGCTCCTGAAGCTCCCTGAGCATCTCGCCGACTTCTCGAGCCTGCTCGGAAGATGGTTGAATCATGTCCGGGTGTTGCTCGTGTTGTTTCATTGCTTATCCCCTGCGTTCACCAATGGGCCAATAACCGATCGTAATAGGCGATCAACGCCAGATAATTCACCTTAGTGATGCGTTCGTTTGTGCCGTGAATCCGCCCGATTTCATCCCCATCGAGCACCAACGGCTGAAAGCGATACACATCGGCGGTAAGGTCCGTAAAATGACGGCCGTCGGCCGCCGCAACCAACATATTGGGCGCTACAACCACATCTGGAAACACCTCCATGAGCGCGGTCTCCAGCGCCTCGTAGCCTTTTCCCTCCATCCGCGCCAGGGGCCCGGGTTCAGAGCGCATATCTCCCACCGGCTCCACCGACAAATAGGGTTCGTCCCATATGCTTTCCAGTCGCTCCATCCACCCCTCGA
This sequence comes from uncultured Bradymonadales bacterium, assembly GCA_964566695.1. Lineage (GTDB taxonomy): Bacteria > Myxococcota_A > Bradymonadia > Bradymonadales > Bradymonadaceae > SLJM01. The sequence continues at coordinate 25,865 of CAZMJS010000042.1, read as the reverse complement.
TATCGTCTCGTGGGTGCAGACGAAAGTTGATCACCGCCCGCGCGCTCTGCGGCAATACATTATCGGCGTCGCCGGCCCGCAGCACCGTGGGGGCGGCCGTGGTCTGCAACACGGCGCGGGTTGTCGGCGCCTGTCCCATCTGCCAAACCACCAGCGGTTCCAACAACCATAGATTTCTAAAGATCAACCGGTGACCCCATCCCATCTCTGGTGCTAGCCATTCAAACATCTTCGCTGCAGGGCCATCGATCCGAGGCTCTGCACCGTCGGCCTGAAGCACCGAGAGTGCGTCCATAAGCCGATATACCGCCAGTTCCTCGGGCGGCATCGATGCATGCCCCCCTTGAGCGGTCGCTCGAAGCTCCACCGAAAGATACCCCTTTTCCGTGATCCCAATCAGCGCCACTGGGGCCTCCACACCGGGTACCACCCCCTCGGTGATCGTCAACCCCTCATCGTAGACGGCCTGGAGCTCAATGCCTTCATCGACCATCCACTCAGCGACACCGCGCGCCCCCTCCATGCCCCCGATCTCCTCGTCATGACCGAATACCAGATGAATCGTATGCTCCGGCGTCCACCCTTGCTCCAGCCGGGCTTCCATGGCTTCCAAGATCGCCATCATGCTCTGCTTATTATCCAGCGTCCCCCGTCCCCAGATATAGCCATCCTCCATCGCTCCGGAAAACGGGGGGTGGGCCCAATCCTCTTCCGTACCTTCGTCGATAGGCACCACATCCATATGGGCTAAAAAAAGCACGTGCGGCGCCCCTTCCTGGCTTCCCTCCAACATATAGTGAGGCGTCAACCCACCTTGTAAGCGCCTGTCGGCCCGGTCATGCACCTTCGGAAATACCTCCTCCAACCATTGATGCATGGACTCAAAGGGTTCCTCATCCCCCGCTTTCCGCGGCGAAATCGTCTCAAACTGAATCGCCTGGCTCAGTCTCTGGAGTTTGTCCTCCCCGCCATCGACATCGATCTCGACACCTTCGCCCCCGGCTGGCTGCGTCGACTCCACGCAGCCGGCTCGCCCCAGCATGACCGCCACCACCAGGGCCACAACCACCAAGAGTCCCACCCCGATTTTGGCCCAAAATTTCATACCCGCTCCGGCACCGACGGTTCACCATCACCCGCTTTCTACCTACCCAATCAACCATTGATGGAGCATCAGCACCACGCCGGCCACGGCCGCTGCGGTGCCGGCCAGACGGGTCACCAGCACCGACCGCTTTGAGCGCATGGCCAAGCCTGCTCCCGCCACGCCCAAGGCGTGCAGCACCGCCGTCGAGAGCATCAATCCCAGCAGATAGGTCGCTGTCGCCACCGACAACCCGGCTCCCAGAGCCATATGGGAGGCGCCGTGAATCAACCCAAATAGAGCCATCGCTCCCACCCCAACAGAGACCGGCACGGACCACCGAAATCCCAGGACGAGCCCCAGAGCCACTACGGTGAGGGCCGTCAAACCGCCGGCCACGCCGGCCCCCACACCGACAGCCATCGCCACCGCCCCAAGGCCCATGGCCCCGAGGAATGCACCGGGCAGCAAGAGCGTCGACCGCTCTTCGATGCTCATCACCGCCCAGGCCCCTACCAATAGCGCCGCCACCAGGTGGTCCAACCCACCCCAGGGATGGATCACCCCTCCGAGCAATCCTTCACCGCCGTGATGGTGATGCCCCGGGTGGGCGCCGGCCACCGCCGCCACACCAAAAACCGCCACCATCACTAACGTCGCCACCAACCACCTTTTCCGCATCGCCATAGTCACTCCAATATCTCGGTTTCAGGATCGTCACCATTCCCCTTTCATTATCATCGGCCATACCAACGCGCCACCGGCAACCCCGGACTTGCCAACCCGGACCACAGCCCCTATGGCATCGATCGTCGTTGCCTCCTCCTACCATCGAGCGTCGCCGTGTCCGCACCCCCCTCCCCCATTTCGACGGTCTCTCAGAAGAGCGCCTACCTCATTCTGGCCCTGACGATTGCCATCTGGGCGTCTTCCTTTGCCGGCATCCGCTATGTGCTGCGCCAACTGGATCCCATGAGCATGACGACCATCCGCCTGATGGCCGCTGCTTTATTCATGGGCGCCATCGTCGCGGTATTTCGCCTCCCGATGCCAACGCGTCGAGACCTCCCTCCCCTCATCGCCGCCGCTCTTCTGGGCTTTTCGGCCTACCATTATCTGCTCAACGTGGGCACGCAAACGGTGCCCGCCGGCCAGGCGAGCTTTATCATCGCCACCGCCCCGATCTGGACCGCTCTATTGGCCTGGAAATTTCTCGATGAGCACCTGAGCCTGAGAAACCTCGTGGGACTTCTCCTGGGCCTCGTCGGCGTGGGGCTTATGAGCATCGATCAGGCCACCGGGACCCTCACCCTGGGAAGCCTTCTGATTCTATTGGCCGCCATGTGCGCCGGGGCCAACCTGGTGATCAACAAACGTCTTCTGGAGCGCACCCGGGCGCTGACCATCGCCGCCTACTCCACCATCATCGGCGCCCTTCCCTTTGTCTTTCATCTGCCCTGGACCTGGTCTGCCAGCGCGGACCTCCAGTGGTCGGGATGGTTGATCCTACTGTATTTGGGCATCGTGGCCATGGGCCTTGGCTACTGGTTTAGTTCCATCGCCCTGTCGGCGCTTCCCGCCAATCAGGTCGCCCAAGCGCTTCTGATGATCCCGCCCATGGCCGCCATTATCGCCTGGCTGACCCTGGGCGAACCCCCTTCATCAATGCTCTTCATCGCTGGCCCGCTCATCCTCCTCGGCGTCTGGATGGGGCGCCCCCGCCCCGCCGGGACATGACCACCACGCAGGCCCCATTCAGGCCTTTCGCGCCACCAACCTCACCACGTCGGCCTCTCCTCGATGACCGGGTCCCTCCTGGAGTTCCGTCGTCACTTCCTCCAGGAGTTCCACCTCCAAGCCCTGAAAATCGTCCTGCAATAACGGCGCGTCGTACATCAAGGCCACATCGGGCGGCCCCCCACTGTCGCGACCATTGAGCCGCTGCTCGGGCCGAAACGCCTCCAGGACCACCACGCCTCCCTCATCCAACGCATCCACACAGGACGCGTGCAACCCCGGCCTCAGCGCTTTGGGCACGTGGATATAGACCAATACCACGGCGTCGTAGCTCTCGGTTTCTACCTTCTCCGAGGGCATGGTGTCACAAATCGTATCCACCTCCACACCGGCCTCGGCGGCCAACCGGTTAATCTTTGAAATCCCCGACGCTGAAGGCTCCAGCGACGTCACCTCAAAACCCTGGCGCGCCGCCCACACCCCGTTTCGCCCCTCGCCGTCCCCCACAAATAAGACCCGTCCTCCCTCGTCGACGACCTCCGGCAAGATATCGGCCACAAAGGCGTTGGGCTTCTTTCCATACCGATACGTCTCCCCCCCAAATTTGTCGTTCCAAAACGCCGCCGGATCGTAGTCTTTTTTGTCCTCGCTCATCGTCGCTCCTCGTCTAGAAATACCGCGCCAATCAAGGCTCATGTCGAACCGTCGGTCCAACCATCCCCCCTCTAACACATGCGCTGCTGATCGGCATCGTCGACCGCCTCCCCTCCGCAGGGCTGCTGCATCGCTCGTTGAGCGCCATTGACCGTTCGCAGGTCCACCACCTGTTCAAAGCCCTCGCCCTCCAGGAATCGCCGGGCCTGGCCGCTTCGGTTGCCCGACCGGCAATATAACAGGAGCGTCTCCTCCCTATCGCCGAGCTCGTCGACACGCTGGCTCAACTCGTGGAGTGGAATATTGACCGCCCCGGCCACCCCATTTTGCTGGTACTCTGCAGGAGTGCGCACATCGACCAATCGTAGTTCTCCATCCTGAACCATCTCGCCGATCCGCTCGTACTCCTTATCGCCCACCTGGGCCTGCACGTCGATCTCCGGTGGCCCTTGGATCATAGCCATCGCCGAGGGACCAAATAGGTACGCCGCGACCCCTAGTAATAGCAGCGCGCCGACAACCGTGGGTAAATTTTCCATCCCGCTCTCTCTTCTTCGCAGTGGCATGAGTTTGATTCCTACTCCCCATAACCCTCTGCAACCGCCGTACCATCCCCACCAACGGTCCATCGACCCTACATTTAGCGACTTACCACCGCCACGCCCGCTCGGATATTTCAACAAAAAACGACTGTGAAACAACAATGATACAACAAATACATCCCAGCCGTGCTCACTCCCCCTCTTCTATCTCCGCACTCAATTCCGGGTAGCACGCCCGATAGGACTCCTCATCGACCAGGCACTCCGTGACCTCTGCGCTCCATCCCACCATCATCCACAGATAACCCGCGGCCGCCACCACCGTCAGCGCCGTCACCACCCGATCACTGACCCCCTGTTCTCTGCTGCGAAACCGCGACGCCATCAGCGCCGCCACCAACGCTCCCGTCAACAAGCCCCCGATGTGGGCCGCGTTATCCATGGGAATGGCGTCGATAAACCCTACGCCCAAACTCAATATCACCCACGGAACAAGACCCAACGTCAGCGCCCGAGACACCCCCGAGGGAAGCCAGTCCCGATACTTGACCCCAAATACGATGAGGCCTCCCACCAGCCCGTAGACAGCTCCCGAGGCCCCACCTCCCGGCGCGGCATTGATCCAATAGCTGGCCAATGACCCTATCGTCCCACTGGCGATATAGAGCACCAGCATCCGCCGGGCCCCGTAGGCTCGCTCAAAGAAGCAACCCAGCACATAAATCCCGTATCCATTAAATAACAGATGCAAAATATCGAGGTGCACGAATTGGGCGCTCAAAAGCCGCCACCACTGCCCCTCGGCGATCGCCGCGTTGTACTTCATCCCCGTAAAAAAACTGAGTTGCTCGGCATTGAGATAAGCCGTCGTCAATCCCGCCTCCACCAGCCACATCCCATAGCCCTTGGCCATCAACCAAAACAAGCCATTTAGGGCCAGTAGCCACCACGTCAAAATCACGGGCCGGGTCATCATCTGGGCCAGTTTAATTTCCCGGTCAATCATGCGCAGGGCATAGGTGGTCTGAGGCGAGATATCGGCGGAATCACTGGACAATGTCGAACCCTCGGTGCTGCATCTGGTCGATAGTTCGCACCACGATCTGGCGGCCTTTTCCCACCGTTTGACAACGGTGGTGGAGAAGATCATGGAGGTAGGCGCGAGACCTCTCAATGCCATCGACCCACCGCGGTGTATTTCCCTGCTCAGACGCCATGGCGCAGGCGATCGCCGTCGACAACTGACATCCCGTCCCTCGGCAATCGACCTCCAGACGTGGCATCGACCTCAGGGGTATAATGCCATCGGGCCCACCGAACCAATCGACGACCGCGTCGCCCCCTTCGTCGAGATGGCCGCCCTTCAGCAGAACCCGGCGCCACCCCGCCTCCAAAAGTGCCGAAATCAGGCCCTCTGGTGGCACCGACGGTTCGACATCGGCCAGTATTTTCGCCTCCATCGCGTTAGGCGTCACCAGATCGACGACCTCCACCAAGGCCTCCCATCCAGGCCTATTCTCGTCGGCCGTCAGGGCGCGATCGCCCGTGCCTTCAGTCATGACCGGGTCCAATATCACCGGCGGTCGGGGCTCCATCGCCGCCAACCACTGGCGCACCACGCGGCGCTGGTCGACGGTGGGTAGCATCCCGATTTTGATCGCCGACGGTTCGACATCGGCCCCAATCGCCGCCAATTGCGCGTCTAACTCCCCGGGCTTCATGGCCCTCCAACCATAGACCCGCTGGGTGTTCTGCCAGACCACGGCGGTGATGGCGGCCATGCCGTGGATGCCCCAGTCGCGGCACACCTGGAGATCGACGTTGATGCCCGCCCCACCGCTGGGGTCGGTCCCGGCGATGGTGACCACCACCGAGGGTTCGACATCGGCCTGATTCATGGCGCCTCCGAGGCCGTTGGCCCCCAGTCCTGGGGCAGACGCAAGAGCTCGGCGGCGCGGCCCAGGATGGCATCATCGACACCCAGAGCTCGGAAGACCTCCAAGTTTTGCTGGAGGGGGTTGGAAATCTTGGAGAGCTGGCGGACCTTTCGAAACCCCAGTTGGGGCGTAAAGACCGTCGGGGCGATGGGCACGGGAAAGTCGCTTCCCAGGATCACCCGCTGGCGGGCCTTCTCGGAGGCCAGGACGCGGTGGATATAGGGAAAGCGCGACACCGAGGCCATCGCCGAGATATCGCCCCACAGGTTGGGGTGATCATCGAGCATGGCCTCCCAGGTATCGAAGTCTTCCTCAAAGGGGTGGGCCACACCGCTACCGGCGCAGTGGGCGGCGATGACGGTGACCCCTTCTTCCAGGGCGGGCCGCAATTTACGGGGCTTGCCAAAACTCTGGTCCAGGGCCGGCACGGTATGTTCAAAGGAGGTATGACTGATCAGGGGCAGGCCACGGTCGGCGAGCTTTCGCCAGAAAGGGCGAAAGCGCTCCAGCGCCGGATCGATGCCCTGGCTATTGGGCAGCAATTTCAGGGCCACCGCCCCCCGATCTGCCACCTCGTCCAGGGCGTCCAGAGCGTCCTTTCGCCAGGGATTGACGGAGGCGATGGGCAGAAGGGTCGCCGAGTACTCGCAGACCTCGAAACAGAAATCATTGGAGACCACGTAGTTGGTGCGCTTTCGGTCGTATTCGCCCCATTTATTATAAACACCATCAAACGCCAGCACCCCCACCCCGTCGAGATCGCTCTCCTCGGCCCAGGCCACCAGTTGATCGCGATAGGCATGGTCCAACGCCTCGCGCTCCACGCCGGCCAGTCCCAACTCCCACGTCAATAGATAATAGAGCAGGCCTTCCGAGATCTCCTCTCGGACATAACAGCCATTTTTCCGATCCAGTCCCACCAGGTGGACGTGAGCGTCGATGATCACCGGTGGGCTCATACCACATCCTCCCAGTTGACTTTATACATATCCTCGATATCCACGCCGCTTAAGGGGAGAATGCCAATGGCGTCGCCCTTCTCCAACGCCAGCGCCTCGACGCATTCGGCGTCCAATTCATAGCCCTCGGGCACTCGTCGATAGGCCGATAGCACGGCGTTGAACCGACTGCCAGATAGGCCCTTTTCGGTGGCCACCACGGCCCGCCCCTCCCAGTCCTCGCCCAGCAGGCCCGCCATCTGAGACCGATGGGTCCGCTGCACCATGCGGCAATCGTCGGTGCGACAGACAAAGGTCGGCCCCCCATCGAAGGGGTCGATGCTCTTATTCCACTCAAAGCCCACGGAGCGCAGCATCTTCTCCACGGGCTTTGTCGGCCCGCCAACCACACCGATCTTTTCGCGCACCTGCTTCGGCAATACGGCCGTGTAGATCGGCGTCTGTGGAAAGAGGCTGCGCACAAATTCGATATTGTGGCGACTCATCTTGTCGGCGTCGCGGTACTCCAGATCCGTGAAATTCTTGCCCAGGCATTCCCAGAGATCGCTCGTCCCGTCGTCATTTAATTGAGGCAATAATTCAGCGACGATCTCGTCGCGAAACCACTCCCTATTCATCCCAATGAACAAAAAGCGGATATAGCTCAATAGCTTTCCGAGTTTCATCGGGTGCCCCTGAAACTCGGGGTGCAGGATCAGCCCCCCGATCTCGGTGGCGCCATCAAACTCGAAGCGAAGCTGCAGAACCTTGTGGACGAAATGGCGCTCCAGGGTGCGCGAGTATTTTTGCTCGTCGCGAATATCGAAGTAGACCGCCGGGCGCTCAAAGGTCCCATGCTGGCCGATGATCATGCAGGCCCCCACGAAGCGGTCGCCGCTCCACAGCCCAAAGAGGTAGGTGCGCTCATGGGGCGGCAGCGATTGGGCAAAACTTCGACGGCTTATCTCGATCGTCTCCTTGAGACGCGCCCGATCGGCGGGTAGATTTAAGGTGTCCAGATGCTGAGCCACGTCATAGAGACCCTCCAGATCATCGGGACGGACTTCGCGCAACTGAAACATCGGCACCTCTTGCTTGGGTTGTCGACGAACACATGCAGCCTGCACGGTTGGAATTTGTCAGCCGCCGTGCTGTTGCATACATTGGAACGGTGAGGGTAATTCCCCGTTGAATTCTTGCAAGCGGCAATCACGGCCGCCATCACATTGGAGGCAACACGCCATGTCGGATGATCTCAAACAAAGCCTCAAGAAATTGGCCTATCGAGGCAAGCGCGCCATCAAAGAGGCCACCTCCGAGGCGTCGCTTCGCAGCGCTCGCCACCAGGTAGCCGCCACGCGAGCCACCACCGAGGGTGCCGCCCGGGCCGTCGCCCAGGCCCCGGCCACCCAGGTGGCCATCAAGGCCGCCGGCCACACCATCCGCTCCGGTCCCGTCAAGCAGGTCGCCTATATGTGCGGCCGCGCCGGCGTCGCCGGTGCCGTCGTCGACGGCTCCATGGGAAGCTTTCAGGCCATCAAGGCCGTGCGCGACGGCCGCATCGACGGCAAGCAAGCGGTCATCCACACCGGCGCCGAGGCTGGCTGTGGCTTCGTGACTTCCTCATCGGGCACGGCGGGTACCATTGCCGCCTATATGCTCACGGGCACCATGGGTCCCGCCGCCTTGGCCTGCGGGATGGGTGCCTCCGTGGGCTCTCGCTACGTCTATCGAAAGATCGTCGGCGAGACCCTCCCCGAGGAGAAGGAGACCAAGCAAGAAGAGGACTCGGTCATGGAGCCCATCGGCAGCGACGGTGACGGCGACAGCGATTGATCGCCGGGTCCATTCACCCCCCGAGGCGAAGCGCGCTCTGGCGTCCACCCTCGGGGGCCTCACCAAAGAGGACACCCCGCACCACTTCGTCGAGGCGCCGCAATTCATCGGCCCGGCACGCTGGACCCAGCGTCCATCTATCGAAAGGCTCCAGCCCCAGCCGTCCGGCGATCAATCTGGCCGATGCGTCGATGGCCTCCTCATCGGCCCCGTGAATGCGCGCCAGTACATCCACCGGGGTGGCAATTCGCCAATCCAGACGCTCCACGAGCATCTGTATAGCCGCTGCTTGCCGTTCCTCCCCCAACAGCTCACCGAACCCCTCTTTAGAGGATCGGGCCCATAACCGATGGGCGCGCTCCACCAGCGTCGGCGCTCGCTCTTGCCACTCCAATACCTCCACCAGGCGCTTCAGCGTCCTCGGCATATCCAGGGCCGCCAGCATCGACGGTCCCCGCTGGACCTTCTCGGCGTCTAGCACCACCTCAAAGCGCTCCCGCAGCGCCTGATTGATGGCCTCCGCCCGTTTCTCCAAATCCAAGGGTCGAACGGGCTTTCCCATCAGGCGATTGCGAAGCAATTGCTCCATCCTCGGCGCCCGATGCACGACCAGGGAGTCCCTTGCCTCCGTGACCACCGACTCCAGCACCGACAGGATCTCCAGGCTGTCCAACCACCGCCCGTCGGCCTCGTAGATCCGCGCGAGCCCATCCAAGATCCAGGGGTTTCTGAGATCCCGGTCCTGAGCTCCCAGCAGCATGCTCACCGCCGTCTGCGTCGGCCCCTGCCCATCGGCCATCGACATGGCGGCGCACCGCAAAAACTCCGCCTGCTCCAGGGGGTTGGTGCTGCGCAAATAGGCCTCCAGGAAGCGAAGTGTGGCCGCCGCCCACCGCCCCTGCTGCGACTCCAGATGCCCCAGCGCATACGATACGTGGGCGTCGGCCACTCCCTGGCTTTCGGCCTCCTCCAGCCATCGCTTTCCAGAGGTCGCGTCGCCGACGATCACATAGAGGTAGCCCAGATAGACCTGGCATCGGCCCCGGGCACTGCCCTGGCCGATCCCCGCCTCCAATCGGCGTACGTAGTCGATGGCCTCTTCGAAGGCCTCCTCTTCGATCAGGGTTTCCGCCCGGTGAACCAGCCATCGCTGGGGATCGATGACCTGGCTGACCATATCATTAGCGCCCTCTTTCATCGCCTCCATCCTCTATTTGACGTGATGTGACACCAACCAATCTACGAGGAATCGACCCTCATGGGTTGAATCAACGGCGGCCGTGAATTATTTCCCTTCTGGCTCTCCTCCCGGGCTGCCGTCGTCATCGTGTCACGGGATTCGTCAATCAAGGACGTTCACCCTTTCTCTTCGGGGCTGCCCATGCTCTCCCATCTGATCATCCGCAACTTCGCCATCATCGACCACCTGGAGATCCCCTTTAACCCGGGCTTTACGGTCCTCACCGGCGAGACCGGCGCCGGCAAATCGATCATCATCGACGCCCTCAACCTGCTCCTCGGCGGTCGGGCCTCCAACGAGGTCATTCGCACCGACGAGCCGGAAGCCGTCGTCGAGGGCATCTTCGAACCCGAGGGACCGGCCCGCGATCGCGTGGCCCAAACCCTGGAGACCCGGGGCATCCCCTTCGACGACCAACTCATTATCCGCCGCATCGTCAGCCGAAGCGGCCGCAACAAGGTCTTTATCAACGGCAGCCTCACCACGGTCTCCAACCTGGCCGAGGCCACCCGAGACCTCGTCGATATCAGCGGCCAACACGAACACTATAGCCTGGTTCGCGTCGACGGCCACATCGACCTCCTGGACGCCTTCGCCGACTGCGCCGACGAGCGCCAGGCCATGGTCGAGGTCTTCGGCGAGGTTCGCCGCCTTCGACGAGAGCTCAAAGAGCTGCGACAGGACGACCGCGATCGCCTCCACCGCATCGACTTCCTTCGCTACCAGCTCCAGGAGATCGACAAGGCCGAATTGGAGGCCGGCGAGCAGGACCCCCTGGACGCCGAGGTGGAAAAACTAAAATACGCCGAACGCATCGCCGACTCCGTGCGCCTGGCGTCGCTCAATCTCCACGACGCCGACGGCGCCGCCGTGGAGCGCATCGGCGAAGCGTTGGGCGCCATTCGTAATGTCTCCAGCCACGACAAGGCCCTCGTTGAATTTGAGGAGCGCCTCGCGGAAGCCAACACCTTCGTCACCGAATTGGCCCGCGACATCCAGCACTACGGCATGGATCTCCAATCCGATCCCGCCCGCCTCGATGAACTCATCGAGCGCCAGGAGACCATCAAAAAGCTGTGTCGCAAGCACGGCGCCACCGTGGAAGATATCATCGCCAACGCCGCCGACATGCGAGCTGAACTCCACCGCCTGGAGAACGCCGCCGAGCACGGCGAGGAATTGGAGCGCCAGCTCGACAAGGCGCGTCAAAAGGCCTGGACGGTGGCTCACCACCTAAGCCAAACCCGTCGCGAAGCGGCCTCCCGCCTGGAATCGGCCATCGAGACCGAGCTCCACCAGCTCAATATGAAGGGCGCCCGCTTCCGCGTCGCCTTCCAGCCCCCGGAACTGCCCTCCGATCAGGCTCCAGAGCGCGGCGACGAACACGCGCCCCGCCTGGAGCGCCTGGGCTTTGATACCGTGGAATTTCTCCTCTCCCCCAACCCCGGCGAGGCCCTCCACCCCTTGGCCGACATCGCCAGCGGCGGCGAACTGTCGCGCATCATGCTGGCCATCAAATCCGTCCTCGTCGGCCGCGACACCATCTCGACCTATGTCTTCGACGAGATCGACACCGGCATCGGCGGCGAGACCGCCGACATCGTGGGCTCCAAAATTCAGGCCACGGCCGACAACCACCAGGTCCTATGCATCACCCACCTGGCGAGCATCGCCTCCCGAAGCGATCATCACTACCTGGTCGAAAAAGGCCAGGTCGACGGACGCACCCGCTCCACCATCCGTCCCCTTGAGAGCGACGAGCGCATCGAAGCCATCGCTCGAATGCTCGGCGGCCAACGAGCCACCGACAAAACACGTGAGGCGGCCCGCGATCTCCTCGGCAACGCCGCCCCCCGCTGAGCGGACCTTGTCGCGCCTTAACTTTTATGGTTGTTAACAGCCCGCCCGTGGGTACAATTGCTTGCCCACGGGGGGTTCAAGCACCTTTGAACACACCATCGCACGAGCATTTTCATGGACGCCACGGCAGCCCAGATCGGTTTTATCAACGCCTTCGAGAACCACTTTGAATCGGTTCTCAACGACCCCCGTCACGCCCAGGCGGAACCCCGGATCCTCATGGAGGCGTCGCGTCATCTGGCCTTTGCCGACGGCGCCAAGCGCATGCGTCCCATGCTGGTGAACCACTTCGGCGACATGGTGGCTCTCCCCCTGGAGCAGCGCATCCGCCTGGCGATCGCCACCGAGCTCATCCACACGGCGAGCCTCCTGCATGATGACGTCGTCGACGATGGCTCCGAGCGCCGCGGTCGGCCCACGGCCAACGCCCGGTGGCATAACTCGGTGGCCGTCCTCAGCGGCGATCTCGTGCTGTGCATCGCTCTGGAACAACTCGAGGATCTGCCCCACAAAATCACCATCGAGGCCATCGATCTGGTCGCCGAAATGACCCGGGCAGCCATGCTGGAGGTGCGTGCGCGGCGCAACCACCAGTGGACCCTCTCCGATTGGACGGCCGTTGCCCGCGGAAAAACGGGTGCCCTCCTGGCCTGGTGCGGCGCCGCCCCGGCGCTGGCCACCGGCCAACCGGAGCTGGCGCGCCGCCTCCACCGCTGTGGCCACCACCTGGGCATCGCCTTCCAATTGGCCGACGACCTCGTCGATCTGACGGGCATCGAGGCCGGCAAGGATCCCCTCAACGATCTTCGCCAGGCCAACCCCTCCTATATTGTGGGTCTGGCCCGCGAGATGGATCCGGACCTGCGCCGCCGCATCGACGCCGCCTGGCAGGCCCCCACCACGCCCGACGACGAGCTACTCCGCGAGCTGGCCCAAGAGATCAAGGATCTGGGATGTCCCCAGGCCACCGTCACCGCCATCGAAGAGCACGTCGCCGACGCCCATCAGGCCCTCGGCGATCTGGAAAACTCCTCGACTTCCCTTATCGTGGAGTGGACCACCCAACTCCTGACGCTGGCCCGGCGCTGCCTCGAGCACTGAGCCTCTTCCCCTGCCTCGGAGCGCACCGTGAAGGGTTATACCCACCGGCCGGACCGCCCGGAGCCCGACGACCACCTGCCGCTGTGGCAATCCCTGATCACCGGCGCCGTGGGCGACGTCATCGAATTCTGGGGGTTTAAGCGCAACCATGGACGTCTATGGGCCCTTCTCTACCTGCGCGATGAACCCATGACGGCGCGCCAGCTCCGCGAAGACCTCCAGCTCTCCAAGGGCGCCGTGTCCATGATCACCCGTGATCTGGAGGAGTGGAATGTCGTGCGCCGCATCCACCCCGAGGATCAACAAGCCTGCCAATTCGTCGCCCAAAATGCCTTTATGGCCATGATCACCCGCGTTCTCCAGCAGCGCGAGGGGCAGCTTATCTCGCGCGTCCAACAGGACCTGGACGACGCCTATCGCCTGGCCCGTCAACAGGACGGCGTCGACGACGCCACCCTGGAGCGCATCGCCCGCATGCAGCGCCTCGCCGGCCTCATCGGTCAAGCCCTCCAGATATTTACCCGCACGGCCCGCCTGGACGTCAGCGACACCAAAGATCTCCTATAACTCGCCGGGCTCCTGGTCCTGATGCTCGCAATCGGCGACGAAGCACTCCGTGTCGTAGGCCTCCACCACCCGATTGGCGATATGATCGGCCAGTGGTTCCACCCAGGCCACGACATCGCTGCGATCGCCGTCCAGGGGATCGTCAAACTCCTCCCAGGCAAATTTCTGCTTTTCGTGGCACCCGGACCATAGCGAATAGCCCCATCGCTCGGGATCATATCCCCGCCAGATGGCGATATAGAGATGATCCGCATCGCAGGTCTTGTGGTTGGCCTCGTCGAGTTGCCCCTCGTCGTAGGCCACACTGCCCATAAACTCGACCTCGTCATGGCCCATCAAGCCGTAGTTGAGGGCTTCGGCAATCGTCTCCAGCAGCATCGACGACGGCTCCTCGGCCACCGGCTGCTCGATGCCCACATCGGTAAAGCTTATTTTCTCAAAGGGAAGCTCCCCCTCCCCCTCGATGATATAGGGCGAATAGAACTCCTTGGCCTCGTCCTCCTGGCCCTGTGCTTCCCCGGCGCTATCGGCGACCGCCACTTCCTCATCGCTCGCCGACTCCCCATCGCACCCCCACAGTCCCGTGCCGACCACAGCCAGCCCTCCGATCATCGCCACGCGCGCTGCCCAATGCTTCATTCCGTCCATCATCGCAGGTGTCTCTTTGCTTCCAAAACCTATTCATGGCCCAGCACTCGATAGCCCTCGGCCTTCATGCGAGTCCGCAATTCATGAATATGATCCTCGCCTCTTGTTTCAAGTTTCAACTCCACATTTGTTTTGCCCACGGGCGATCCCTCGGCGAAGGTTCGGTTGTGCTGAATCTCCAGCACATTGGCGTTGAGGTCGGCGATGAGGCTCAGCACCCGAGCCAGGGCCCCCGGGGTGTCCTGAAGCTGCAGATCGAGGCGCACCATCCGCCCCGTGGCCACCAGGCCCCGCTCCATGATGCGGGCCAGCACGTTCACATCGATATTGCCGCCGCTGATGATGGCACAGACCCTCTCCCCCTCGCTGACCATGATCTTCCCGGCCGTCAGCGCCGCCACGCTGGTCGCCGCCGCCCCCTCGGCGATCATCTTCTCCGTCTCCAAGATATCGAGCACCGCCCCCGCGACCTCGGCCTCGCTGACGGTGATCATATCATCCAGATATCGGCTCAATAGGGCGTGGGTCCGCGTCCCCACGCGCCGCACGGCGATCCCGTCGCATAGCGTGGTCGCCGGCGGCATCTCCAAGACCTCGCCGGCCTCCAGCGACTTCGTCATCGACGGAATGACCTCCGCCTCCACCCCCACGACGCGTATCTTGGGGTTGGTCTCCTTAATCGCCGTGGCCACCCCGGCGGCCAAGCCCCCACCGCCCACGGGAATCACGATCGTCTTCAGGTACGGGTTTTGCTCCAACAACTCCAGCCCCAGCGTCCCCTGGCCGGCGATGATCTCCGGCTCGTTAAAGGGATGCACAAAATATAGCCCCTCCTCCTCGGCCAGCACCTGGGCATAGTCGTAGGCCTCGTCGAAATTCTCTCCATGCAGGACCACCTCCCCGCCGAAATTTCGCGTCCGCGTCACCTTTACCAGAGGCGTGCCCTCGGGCATCACGATCTTGGAGGTCAGCCCGAATCGACTGGCGTATAGGGCCACCGCCTGGGCGTGATTGCCGGCCGACGCCGCGATCACCCCTGGGTGCCCGCCCTCTTCTTTGAGCACCAATAACTGGTTGCAGGCCCCGCGCTCCTTGAAACTCCCCGTCAGGTGCAGGTTCTCGCATTTCAAATAGGTCTTATACCCGTAGCGCTTACTGAAAATCTCGCTATAGGTGCACGGCGACACGTTCACGTGGGGGTTGATCCGCTCCCGAGCGGCTTCGATCTCTGCAAAACCTACCATCGCGCCTCCCAGGGCTCAGATACCTACTCGTTGACCATCGACCGCGCTCTCCAGAGAGCCTACCGCAGCGCCCGACGCCATCCAAACCCCAACCTCTTGTGACTCCGCCCTCTACTCCAGATGCAGGCTGTCCACCCCGAGGTCCGCCAGCGCCTCCCGCGCCAGTTCGCGAATGGCCGCTGACTCGTCGTGGATCGCCACCTGTTCCAGCTCATCGCGGGCCTCGATCACCCGCATCTCTCGCAACCCCACGATGGCCTCATGGCGAATCTCGTCGAGGGGATCGTCCAGCGCTGCCATCAGGGCCTGATGCGCCCGATCGTCGTTTAGCAATGCCAAGATCTCGGCCACGAAATAGCGCTGCCGATCCTCCGTCTCCTCACCGCCCTCCAGCAATAGCGCCATCTCCTCGAGTTTTCGTTCATATTCCAGAAGGACCTCCGAGGCCTCTTCCTCCTGCCCCTCCTCCAATAAAATCTCCCCCACTTCCGGCAAGATAAAGATATAGTCCGGATTCTGCTCATAGGCTTTTTCATAGGCCGAGATAGCCTCCCTTGCGTGACCCATCTCGCCGTAGGCCCGAGCAAGGACCAGGAGTACCTCCGGTAGCTCCGAGACCCGGTCTTCTAGCCGCCCGAAGAGCTCCACGGCCTGGTCCCCCCGCCCGGTCTCCACATAGATCTGAGACAACGCGATGGCCGCCGACAAGCTGTCATGGGTCATGGGATCGGCAAAGGCGATATCCTCGAATAACTCCTCGGCCCGCTCCTGATCGTCCATCAAAAAGGCGTGGCGCGCCTCCGTAAACTGCTGGCGCTGCTCCTGCGTTCCCTCGGGAAGCCCCTCCACCGCCGGCTGATGAGGGCCGCCCTCCTCAACGGCCTCCTCCACCCCTTCTTGCCCCCCCTCGCCCTGGGGCACCTCAGATGGTGCCTCTTGCGGCGCATCCGGCGCCGTTTCAGGCTCTTGTTGAACCGTCGGTGCCTCATCCTCCCGGTCACATGCCCCCATCATCAGGGCCACCACGAGGAGGACCACCATCGCTGCTCGACGCGTCATGAGCTCCCCTTCTTCTGCATGTCCGGCGGCGTCAGGGGCATCGACAGATAAAAGGTCGTGCCCTCTCCCTGGCTTGTCTCAAAGGTGATATCGCCGCCGTGTTCATCGACGATCTTTTTGACGAGGGCCAGGCCGATGCCCGTGCCATCTTCTTTGCCCTGAGTGACGAAGGAATCAAAGATGCGGTCCCGAATCTCTACGGGGATACCGCTGCCAGTATCGGCGAAAGCGATGCGAAGCTGCCCCTCCTCCTCCCACACCCGAATGGATACCTCCCCGCCATCATCGGTGGCCTCGGCGGCGTTTCGCGCCAGGTTGAGCAGGGCTCGCTTCATCTTCACCGGATCCAGGTGTGCGTAGCCGCGATACTCGGTGTGCACCTCAAAATCGATGCCATGGGGCTCGAATTCATTCTCCAGCAATTCGCCGATCTCTTCCATGAATTGCTTAACCAGCACCCGCCGAAGCAGGATCTCTGAGTCTCCGCGAGCGAATTTGAGGAGTTCCCGCGTCATCTGATTGATGTCGTCGAATTGATTCAAGATCCGACGGGCATAGTCCTCGCGCTTGTCGGCGTCATCGACGCCCACCATGAGTTCCACATAGCCGCTGATCACCGAAAAAGGCGTCTTCAGATCGTGGAGGATCCCGGCGATCATCTGCCCGATCGTCGACAGTCGCTCTTGCTTCTCTCGGTACTCCCGGCGTCGCCGGGCAGCCACCGCCCCGGCGATCTGGCTGGCGATCAGGGTCAATACCTTGACGTCATCATCCACAAAGCCCAGCTTCGGCGGGTCGGTGCTCGTCATCAGGTTATAGACCATCAGCGCCCCGATGCAGGTGTCGTCATCGAAGAGGGGCACGGCCAACACATTGTCGATATTAAGCCCCTCTTCTCTGGGCGATGGGCCCGGGAGCACGCGGCACATCCCGGTGCGGCAGACAAATCTCTCCCCGGTCTCGATGACGTTTTGAGCCACCGTATCACCGGGATCGACGCGCCGCGTATAATAATCCCAATCCCGATCCTCGCGGCCGGGCTCGCGGTCGATCAACATATGGACCCGGTATTCGTCGGGTTCGCGAAGCGTCAATGCGCAGGCCTGTCCATCGACCAGGTCCAACGTCTTCTCCGTGATCCTTTCGATGAGGCTGTCCAGGTCAGCGGGTCGGCTCAAATCGCGCTGGATCTCATAGAGCAACTCCAGTCGCTCCGTGGTGGCTCGCAGCTCCTTATTTTTGTCGAGCAACGAGTGATAGAGATCGCTGGTCTCTAAGGCGATCGCCAACTGGGCGCCGATGGCCTCCAGCAGACGCTCGTCATCCTCACTAAACTTTCCGTTATGGCTATTGAGGACCTGGAGCACCGCCATGACCTCGCCATCGCCGCTGCTCAGGGGCATGCACAGCACGCTGCGGGTACGAAACTCCTGGCGTTCATCAAATCGGTTCTCGAATCGGGGGTCGCCATAGGCGTCGGCCACATTGACCACCCGATCCTCTTCGGCGACCCACCCGGCGATCCCCTCGCCGCGCTCCAGGATCAGATCAAAGTCCGCGCCCTGAGCGATCGTCCCGTGGAGGCGACCCGTCTTGGGGTGAATCAGGTACAGCGTCGCCCTCTCGGCCTCGACCACCGCCGGGATATACTCCATCGTCGTCGTCAAAAACTCCTGACGATTGAGCGTGGCCCCCAGGGTGCTGCTGATCGTGATCAACGCCGAATAGCGCTGATGCTGGTCCACCAGATCGCGACGAAGCCGGCGCAGAACCCGCAACTTGTCGCCGTCGCTCATCTCCTTAAACGCCGCTTCACTCAGCGACTGCGGATCGTCGACAAAGTCTCGGGCCGTGTGCCGGCTCCGACGTATCGACGCCAGCGCCCCGGTGATCTTTTCCACCCGGCGACGCTGCCGCCTTCTGTCCACCGTGTGTTCGCTCATGGCTTAGGGACCGACCATCTGACTTCGAAAAACGAATCGCTCCCGACGCTTAGCGCCGGGACTCTCGGCCACCCTAACACAGAGCTTGCCCCGACTAACAGCGGGACATGTCATGCCCCTGTTCACACGGTGACGTCTTTGAGGCGAAGCCCCTGGCTCTTCAGAAAGGGCATAAGGCCCTTCTTGGTGACCGTGCGGAGCGCGCGGTTGGACAACTTGACCTTCACCCACCGATCCTCTTCCGGCACGTAGATGCGCTTGGTCTGGAGGTTCGGCTTCTGGCGCATCTTCGAGCGGTTATTGGCGTGCGATACCCGATTGCCCACTTTGGGGCCCTTGCCGGTGATGCTGCATTTGCGAGACATGGGAGACTCCTGAAGCAAAATTTTTGATTCCTCATCGAACTGGCCTCCCTACGCCCGTCACGCCACCTCTTGGGGCGGGGTGCAGGTCATTGAAAGGCGGCGCAAAAACTGGCAGCGTCCACGCCTAAAGTCAAGCCACCTCGCCAATCCTATTGCACAGTCGTTGCCAGATCGCTAGGTTTGGGGCCAATTAGAGTCCCTGTGACAAGCCCGTGACGCGACGCCTTTTTTATTTTGGAGTACCCCGATGCCCAGCTTGTGGAAAAAACCGGAAAACCTCTCATCGTGGCGAAAGATCTCTGTAGGGATGTGGAAGCGCCCCTCCGATCCCACCATTTACGGCCACGAAACGGTGGATGTCGAAGATCTCGTCGCCTACCTCGACGAGGTCTCGGAGGCCAGCGGATCCAAGGTCACGATGACCGCCTATTTGACCAAGATCACCACCGACGTCCTCACGGAATACCCCAAGCTCAATAGCATCGTCGTCGGCAATAAGGTCCTGCAGCGAAAGCAGATCGACGCCTTCTGCCAGGTCTCGGTGGCCAACGAACAGGGCGGCTCCGCCGACCTCAGCGGCGTCAAGATTGCCAACTCCGATGAACTGACCCTCCCGGAGATCGCCGACCGCCTGCACCGCCGGGCCGACAAGGTCCGAAAAGGACGCGACAAGGAGATCGAGCAGACCAAGTCCATGCTCGACAAGATCCCCGCCATGGTGCTCCCCCAATTGATGCGCGTCGTCGACGTATTGACCTACGCCGTCCCCCTGGACCTCGGCAAATTGGGCATCCGAAACGATCCCTTCGGAAGCTTTATGGTCACTAACTGCGCCCCCTTTGACATCCGCCTGGGCTTTGCGCCCCTGGTCCCCTTTGCCCGCACCCCCATGGTGCTCCTTCCGGGCATCATCGAGGATCACGTCTTTGTGGAAGATGGCGAACCGGTCGTCAAAAAGGGCTGCCAGATCTGCTTTACCCTCGACCATCGCTGCTACGACGGCCTCCAGATCGGCCAGATGGTCCGCGGCCTCCGAGGTCGCCTGGAGCATCCCCGAGACTACTACCCCGACGCCTCCACCTACCGCTCTAACAGAACCCCGGAGAGCGACCAAAAAGCTCAGACCTCCAAGGACGAGGGGGCCGAACCACCCACCCCGGAGAGCGACGCACCCCCCCCCCAGTCTTGAGCCTCAAGGTGGCGTCGCCGACGCCGGCTCCTCCAGGTTGAGCCCGCCCGGATAGGCGTAGGACACGTGGCAATCATAGCCATAACCGATGACCCCAAAGGGCTCATCGCTTCGCAGGGTGTGAAAGCCCGGCCCCACCTCCACGGTCGCCACCTCATAGCGGTTCATCTCGCCCACCACCTCATAGGCCCCGCCGGCCACGGGCTCCCCATTGAGCTCTACGTCCTGGCCGACCTCGACGATGATATTGAGGTAATCCTCCTCATAGTCCGCTGGCGTGTGCACGATATAATCCTCTCGAAAGGCGTCCACCGGCACCGCCGTGGCCATCGCCGGATCGCCGATGCCCGTGGGGTTGAAGGCGTTTCGCCCCTCGTCACAGATCCGGGGGATCCCCGGCCAATTGGCGCCCACCATATATTGCATCATCTGCACCGGGGCGTCGGCCGCCAGCTCAAAGTCCTGGCGCGCCGGAAATTGCATCCACTCCCCGGCGTCCAGCTGCCGGTTATGGACGCCCTCGATGGGCGGGTCGGTCTGCAGCCGCGTCCCGTCTTCGGCGGCCATGACCCGCCAGATATCGGGCTCCGGCGTCGAGCCCTCGGCCCGGGGCTCAAACTTCGTCGCCACATAATGGGTCCCCCAGCTCTCAGTGGGCAGTAACTTGGACTCGATATGGTCGCAGCGATCGACGCCCACCAGCACGTTGGCGCATTGGTGCCCCCCGAAGACAGTGATCGGCTGCTCCGACACGATATGAGTCCCCGTCAGATCCGGACAGGGCGTCACCGAGTCCGGCTGTCCCTCGCTATCGCTTAGACACCCCTGGGTCTGGGCGGCCTCCATCTCCTCCTCCGAGGCCACCAGGTTGAGCGATTCCCCCGGCAAAAGCTCTACCTCGTGGGCCACGCCGGCCTCCATGGAGGTCATCTCCGGCCCGCCGAGCACCCGCGTCGACGGCGTGATGGTCACCGTCGTCGCTGTGGTCGATGAGTTGACCATCGTCACATAGCCCCGAAGCCGCACACTGTCGTCTCTATTTATCCAACTCATCGCCCAATATTCCGTGCCCACCGTATTGGTCGGAAGCAATAGTGACCCATCGTTGGAAAAGACCCCCACATTATTGAGCGGATTAAACTGGTGGGCCACCACCGGAATAGAGGCCGTCAAGCGCATGGCCCGATCCTCAAACACCCGGGTGCCCGAGTGACCATATCCCGGCGGAATGGACAGGATCTCTGCCTGGCCGGGCGGGATGGACGTCCCCAATGGTTCGCCGTCGGCCCCGTTTAAGATCCGCCGATCACTGGCCCCCTCGTAGAGCTCGATATCGGCGAAGAGCTCCTCATTGGGGTTGGTCACCACGATGGCGTGGGGCTCGCTGAGCGCCTCCTGATAATTATCCAGATCGATGGACCAATACTCACAGCCGATATAGCTGGAGACCTTGCGCGAGATCTCGCACAGCGGATCGCATAACCCCTCGAAGCACTCCGTGCCGCTGACGCATACCCCGGCTGGCGTATAGACCCCGGCCTGGCTGCACTCATTAAACGCCGTCTCCGAGGTGCACCTGGTCTCGCCGGGATCGCACTCCGCCGTCGGGCACCCCTCGTCGGTACAGCTCTCACCGCCCGGACACTCTCCCTGGACAAAGCCCGTGCCCGTGGCATTGCAATGCTCGTGCAACCCATCGTCGGTGCAGCCCTCAAAATTCCCAGGCGTGCAGATCTGCTCCACGCACTCATTGGCGTCGCCGTCGCACCGCGTTTGCTCCGGGCAAGCCTCGGGCTCCCACTGGGTCCCCTCCTCATTGCACACGGCGATCATCTCCGCCCCGTCGCAGCGCTGGTCACCGGGGCTACAGATCTCGTTGGGCGTCGTCTGATTGGCCGGCGATGGCTCCTCCTGATTATTGGCCGTCTCATTGGCCGCCGCGTCGTCGTCCTCGGCGTCCTGGCAGCCCACAGGCCCCATGATCACCAAAGCCGCCACCAGGCTCAGCGCTCGCCAACCTCTCACCATCGTCATACGCGCTCCCAGGGATAGTCTAGGCTCCCAGCGTCGGTCACTCCTCATCGGACGTCTTCACCGGGCCAACACCTTCACCCTAGCGCCCCATTCCCCCCTTCTCAATATCTCATCGAACAATCTGGGCGCCCAGGTCCCCGCGCTCTTGGTTTCGGATATAGATCCGATTGCCCCCGGCATCGGCCACGCCGAGCCAACGGCCCACGCCCAGATCCGGCGTCTCAAAGACCTGGGCCGGCATATTAGACGTCCCGCTGGAAGGCAAAAAGCTCTCGGCGCTCCGCTGGTACTGGCGCTGCACCGAAAAGGAGTAACTCAGGCCCTCCACCGGCTCCAACTCCGCTTCGCCGACCTCAAAGCGCAGGTAGGGACCCAAAAACTGCCCTTCTCGCTCAAGGCGGCTGCTGAAGGCGACGTCCTCGCGCTCCACGCACTGGCCATCGTCGGCCTCAAAGGGCGTGCGAAAGCCCGTGGTCTGACCCTGAACGACCCAGGCGTCCTGAGCCCGTATCTGATAATTGACGGCCTCCGGGAAGCACTCGCGAGAGGGCAGTTGATCCGTGGTCTCCTCACCGTCGATGGTCTCCAGGACCAGCTCGAAGGGGCCGCTGTCCACGATCTCGTAACTCAAAAACTCCGGGCCCTCACCGACCAGCCCCTCGCAGGCCTCGTCGACTTCCGGCGTCACCTGAATGGTCAGGCGATCCCCGGGGGCCACACCGGCGCCGCAAAAGCTGGATCCACCGGACACAAAGACCGAGCCATCGTCGCGATCGACGATCCCCGTATCGCCTCCGCCGGCGCCCGGAAGCACTCCCTCATAGGTCACGGTCCAGCCCTCGCCGGCGATGCGGCGATCATTGGGTCGAAGCTCCACCACTGGCTCGCCATCCTCGTCGAATGTCGCCTCCGCAAAGGGGAGCAGCGTTGTCGGATCCAGGCCCTCCTCTTCCTCGCCGTCCTCCTCAGTGGCCTCCAATTGCCCGGGCCACCCCGCGCCGATGGGTCGTGGAAGCGTCGTCGTGCTGCACCACTCTCCGGCGTCTATCCCGAGGTCATCCAACTCCTGGACCAGGGCATCCGGCACCTCGCATTGCAACTCACCGACGATGCCACTGGAGGCCGCCGACGCATCGCGAATCCCCATGATGGGCGTCAACCCGAGGAGCGCCCCATCTCCCTCCACAAAGCGTCGCTCCACCAGCGCCTCCTGGTCGTCTTCGTAGGGATCGGCCCCCAGCACCAAATCGGGCCACTCCAGGCAGGCCATCTCATCACTATCCATCACCTCGTTGAGGCGCGGGCGCTGCGCATCATCAAACCCCGCCTCCAAGCCCTCTTCCAATTGGCAGACCACGTCCAGAGTCCCCACGCCGTAGAGCTGGCCGTTGTCGGAGGCCACGTCGGCCCCAAACCGATATAGCACCTCGTCGGAGGACTCCTCGGACTCCAGTCGCTGGGCCGTCGCCATCAGCGCGTTGGCCGACTCCACCAGAGGGATCCCCAGGCGCTCTGAAAAGGGCAGCGTCGTCGGCTCCTGCACGATGGCGGCGTCCAATACCTCTCGGGCCACGGCATCGATGACCACCATCTCATTCTTTCCCCGATCCAGGGCGTAGACAAAACGTCCCAGTGGATCGATATCCAGATCCTTGATCCCGTTGCCCGTCTCCGGCTCCTCGCTCCAGGCGATGCGCTCCACCTCGCAGGGGGCGTCGCCGCCGTCCATGCAGGTCTCGTCATCGCCCAATCCCTCATCGCTCAGGGCGATCAACGACACCTCGTCGCGCCCTCGATACCCCACCCACGCCTGGTGCTGAGCCTCGTTCATGCCCACTGCCACCGGTCGCCCGGCCAGCTCCACCGTGGCCTCCACCTCAGCGTCCCACTCACAGTTATCGGCCGGATCGTGATCGCGCCGATCCACCGCTGCGGACGGGCGCTCGCATTGCGGGGCGTCCATCACGTGCAATTCGTTGGGGCCTCCCGTGGCCAGGACAACCTGGTCGCTATCGCCCATGGATTCCACCACGTGGGGAGTTCCCTCCAACGCCAGCGCGTCGTTCAACGGCTGCAGGGTCCACAGGTCGATGGCCTGGGCTTGCTTGTCGACCTGAGTGGCCACCACCGCCGCATTTCCGGCGTGGTTCACCGCCAGGTCCACCGGTCGCTCCCCCACCCGAACCTGGCTGATCCCGGGCCGACGGGCGTCCAGGTTGATCATCCGCGGCTGCTCCAAGCCCAGCGCCAGCACCCCGACGCGGGCGCTGCGCTGGTTGATCACCAACCCAAACCCGGCGCCTTCCTCATCGCACGACGGCAGCGCCGACGTGGCGATCGTAGAATCCGAAAACTCGATCTCTCCAAGGCATACCTCGCCATCGACGGCTTCCACCATCGTCGGTGCCTGCAACACCTCCTGCGTCGGAGGATCTTCTTCGCTGCACCCCAGGGCCCCGACCATCAGCATCAGGGCACCTGCCATCATGAGCGGGGTTGTTGCGTCCTTTCCTTGCATCATCTCTGCCTTGATTGGGTCCCGCGCGTCACCGCTTGATCGTTGACTTGATCATTGAATGGTGTCGATCACCTGGTGGTAATCCTCGCTCTCCGGATCGAGATCGACGACCACCACCTTGCCACACCGATCGTCGCCGCCGTCGCATGCCCGGCTGCGGTCCTCACCGGCGTCAAATAGGGTCACATAGCCCCGGCAGCGCTCGCCCGCCGTCTGGCAATGGGCCCCTCGGTCGGTGACCATGGCATAGGGGCTTCGCCCCACCTCGATCACATCGATCACCGCTCCCTGCTCCACGTCCACCACCTCCACCACCCCATGGCGATAAGATGGAATATAGAGCCTCTCCACGCCATCGGGGCCCCGGTGGGCATGAAGCTCCGAGGGTTGATGCTCCAGGGAGATGGTGTCCACCACCGCCGGGCTGCCATCGCCAGCCTCCATCCCCACCACGTACAGGGTGGCGGGGTTTCTGGCCGCCACGTACAACTCCGCGCCATCCTCACTAAACGCCTGCCCTCGTGAATTCAGCGACCGGTCCTGGGACACCAGATCCACCGACTGGGCTCGCACCAGGGCCTCCAACTCACCGCCATCGCTGATAAAGGGCAAGAAGCCGGCCACCCGATTGGTGCCCCGCGGCGAGGCGTAGACCTCGTTGGTCCCCGGGCGCATCGTCATCTGACTGCTCCCTCCGGAGGCCAGCGACGCGCTCCGCATCGACGCACCGGCCAGGCTTCCACCGGGAAGGGCGATCGCCGTCACGGCATCGCTGCCCAGGTGGCTCATATGCACCGTGTCGATCCGCTCGCCCTGGCGCTCCATCTCGCCCACGGCGATGGAAAAGGGGTCGCTCGGGATCCGACGAGCGCCGCTGGCGTCGGGCACCCGCCGGCTGGTGCACTCCTCGGGATTGGCCGTCGGCCCATCGCTTCCCTCGCAATAGATCGCCTGCCCCTGCTCGGCGACGGTCAATACGCTGATCTCGTTATTATGGCGCGTCGGCACATAGGCCCGATCCCCGGCCGGGTTCAGGGCAATCTGCGACCCGAAAGAGGGGATGTAGGGGCTGGATTGCCCCAGGATTTCGCCCTCATCGGTGTCGATCACCGACACCGTACCGCCCTGAGAAGGCCGGTATTCGCGCGTAAAATTGCTGTTAACCACATATAGAAACCGCCCGTCGGGGTGCATCTCCATCCCGATGGGATAGTACAGCTCACCCCGTGGCGGCAGGGGATCTTCAAAGTCCTGATCGCACCCACTCAACGCCATGGCGATTATCATCATCGCCGATATCGCGAACCTGCTTGTCGTCTTCATACCATTCCAAAAGCTGTGTTCCCTGGTCGACCGGGCGCGATCGCGC
>CAZMJS010000041.1:6538-31506 GCA_964566695.1 uncultured Bradymonadales bacterium | reverse complement strand
GCAGGGCTGTGGGTAGGCCCAGACATTGACGTTTCTTGTCGAGCCGATCACGACAATCGCCTTGCCAGGGCCACGAGTTCATCCACCGACAGTCCTTCGATTCGCCAGCCCCCAGGGGAGACCAGCACGGGCTCCGAGCCCGACCGTTCGTCCACCACGTTCACCGGTCGAAATCCGCCCGAGTTTTTTGAGGTGCCGACGTCTTGCTCCGCATCCTTCCATCGCGCCAGGGTCACCCATGGGATGTCCAACAAATTGCTGACTTTGCTCTTCGTTAACCCGTCTTTAAGTAGCCGACGAACCACGGCCGTGGCGTCGGCCTTGAAGGCCTCGGAGTAGCGCATGTTATCCCTGGCCGCCTTGCGCTGCTTGAGATCCTCGATTTTTGCTTCCAACTGTTCCATGACAACTCCTCGTGTCCGTATCTCGAGTGGAGTCGTCACATTATCAGCCTCCAGGGGGCTATGTCCGTGGGTTCTGGCGAGCACTTACCCTAATTTTTTGATCATCAAGCCTTCGGTATTCCCGGCGGATCACCCCCGGGAGGGGGAAGAGGGATTTGACCCCATGTATCCCATTGCCTGTCAAAAGGTATTGGGAGGCGCCAGGGGAAGGGAGAAAGCTTTTCGGCCGGAGTCGGTGGTTTTTATCTCGGCGATGAGTTTTGGCTCATTGTCGGGGCCGGCAGTGGAGGCGTTAAACCGGGGGACTAAAATCGCCGGTGGGTTGCACAACACGGGGGAGGGTTCCATTTCCAGACATCACCTGCATGGCGGTGAGCTCATCTGGCAGCTCGGTACGGGTTATTATGGTGCGCGTGATGAGGCGGGGAATTTTTGTATGGAGGAGTTGAAAAAAAAGGTGGACGATCACCCCGTGAAGGCGATTGAGATCAAGCTGAGCCAAGGAGCTAAGCCGGGGCGTGGCGGTGTTCTTCTGGCGGAAAAGATCACGCCGGAGATCGCTGAGATCCGTGGAATCCCTCAAGGTGAAGACTGCATCAGTCCCCCTGGGCACGCCGAGTTTAGCAACGCCGATGAGTTGCTGGACTTCGTGGAGGCGATCGCTGAGGAAACGGGACTTCCCGTTGGGATCAAGTCAGCGGTAGAACAGTTGGACTTCTGGCGAGAGTTAGCGCGGTTGATGGAGGATGGTAGTCGGGGGGTGGATTTTATCAATATCGACGGGGGAGAAGGGTGAACGGGAGCGGCGCCATTGGTGTTTTGTGATAATGTGGCGTTGCCCTTTAAGACGGCGTTTTCCAGGGTCTATCGAATTTTCGATCGACGTGGGCTGAGCGACGACGTGGTCTTTATGGGAGCGGCTCGATTGGGCTTTCCGGAGTCGGCTTTGCTGGCCTTTGCCATGGGGGTGGACATGATCGGGGTAGCTCGGGAGGCGATGCTGGCCATTGGTTGCATACAGGCCAAACGGTGCCACACGGGGCATTGTCCGGCCGGCGTCGCGACCCAGAATGACTGGTTGATGCGGGGGTTGGACCCCACCCACAAGTCGGCACGGTTGGCCAATTACTTGGTGACGCTTCGAAAGGAGTTGATGTGGTTGACCTATACGGTTGGTAAGGAGCACCCCAGCGAGGTGTCGCTCGACGACTTTGAGATCATCGATGATCACTTCAATGGTGATCACGTGGCCGATATTTTCGGATATCTCGATGATCGCACGGTGGGACCGATAAGCCGTCCGAGCAAGCCAGGGAAGCCGGCTCGAGGAACTGGCGAGACCGTGCCACAGAAAATCGGTTAAGGAGCGGTCGTGGGGGCTCACGGGGCCCTGGCCAATGTCCAGGCCTCGATGGCGCGATGGCCATGGGAGCGAAGGGCATCGGCGGCGCTGTTTAGCGTCGCTCCCGAGGTCAGCACATCGTCAAATAGGACGATGGGACCGGCCTCAGGGAGGGCTTTCGTGGGGTGGAAGGCGTCGCGGATATTGGCCGGTCGTTGTGCCAGCGGGAGAGAGGCTTGTTTTTTGGTCAATCGGGTCTTTCGAAGCCCATGGGTGATGAGTGACCGGTGAGGTCGCGCAAGGCTCCATCTCAACAGAAGGGTTGGCAGGTGGAACCCCCGGCGTCGCAGGGAGCGAGGGTGCGGTGGAATGGGGATGATATGTGGCGGTCGAGGTGCGGAGCGGAGCCGTTCCATGAGCCAGGGGCCAAGGGCTCGGCACAGGGCACGAAGGGCCGTCAAATCGCGGCCGTATTTGATGCGGCGGATCGCGTCGGCCACGCTATGAGAGTATTCAAAGAGAGCGTAAGCTCGCTCAAAGCGCGGGGGCCGTCGTCGGCAAGCGCTGCATTCGGTGGGCGATGAATGGGCGCCAGGGGCGGAAGCCATGGGTTGTTGACAGCGGGAACAAGCCGGCTGGCGAAGGCGATAGGCCGTGGCGTCACAGAGGGCACAAAAGGCGGCCTGGTCGGGGCATCTGGCCTCACAGGTGGCACAGGAAGGCGCAAGGATGGTCGATAGTAGACCCATGGAAGCACTCGGGGCGCGGGGATAGACAGTGGCCGGACTCTGTTATCGACCACCGAGGTCCGAGACTTGTGTGTCCGCTCAGCTCGGTGCAAGCTCTCCGATGAGTGATCGGGCAATGGATCGACTTTTATTGGTGCAGGGACTTATGAAGTGCACGCTCTTATCGGTGGGAACGATACGGAATAAACAGCTTAAGAAGCTCGCCGCCGACTATCGGGGGCGCCTGGAACATCATCTCCAGGTGGACTGCCGCTCCGTCAAGAAGGTTCGTCGCGGGGCGGCCGACAAGGTAAAAAAGAAGGAAGGCCAGCGCCTGTTAGAGGCGGTGGCCGATGGATCGTTGGTGGTGGCGATGACGGAGGAGGGCAAGCAGATGAATAGCCTCCAGTGGGCCCGCCAGCTCAATGAGTGGATGGTCCATGGTCGCCAAGAGGTGACGTTTCTGATCGGCGGGGCCCATGGGTTGTCTCGGGAGGTAAAAAAACGCGCCGACAGGCGATGGTCCCTATCGGCGCTGACCTTTCCCCATGAAGTCGCCATGATGCTCATGTGGGAGCAACTCTACCGCGCCATGACGATTATCCGCAAAGAGCCCTACCACAAATAAGGGAGGTGGGCCCTGCGGGACTTGGGGCTAGCCCTTGAATCGCTGGGCGTCGAAGCGACCGTATAATTCGTCGGGGGCATCCTCCAGTTCGATGCGCGGAGCCTCGGACCACATGCGCTCCAGATCGTAATCTGCACGAGCGTCCTGGTCGAAGACATGGACGATGATATCCCCATAATCGAGAAGGACCCAGTTGCCCGTCTCCTTCCCCTCGGTGCTGATGGAGGGGCGGTTGGCATCGCTCATGGCCTGGTCGACCTGAGAGGCGATGGCATTGACGTGGCGCTCCGAGGTGCCGGTGGTGACGATGACAAAGTCGGTGTAGCTGACCCGGCCGCGGAGGTCGATGACGACCGTGTTGAGGGCCTTTAGATCCCAGGTCACGGCAGCGATGTCACGGGCGACCTGTCGGAGTTCTTCTTCGAGCTCCGATTGGTCACCGTGAGCAAATACGGGGGCAGAACTGTCGGTTTTCATTCGTCTCCTGCTCTTAAGTGGGTGAACGACAGACCAAGTATTCAACATTGGACGGCGCGGATCAATTCCGGATCTGTCCGCGGCCCAACACAACGAACTTGGTGGTCGTCAATTCTCGAAGGCCCATCGGCCCGTAGGCGTGCATGCGGGTCGTGCTTATGCCGATCTCAGCGCCCAGCCCCAGTTGACCGCCGTCGCTAAAGCGAGTGGAGGCGTTGACCAGGACGACCGAGGAGTCGACGCGATCGATAAAGCGTTGGGTCTGGTCGTAGCGATCGCTGAGGATGGCCTCGGTGTGCTGGGAGCCATAGCGATCGATGTGGGCGATGGCGTCGTCGAGGTCGTCGACGACGCGGATGGCCAACTCCAGAGCCAGATACTCGGTGAGATATGCCTCATCATCGGCTTTGTCAGCGGGGATGGAGAGGGCGTTAGCGCGCGCCATGGCCGTGTCGTCGAGGTGCAGCTTGACCCCAGCGTCGTGAAGGGTTCGAAGGATGTCATCCAGGTGGGGCTCGACGGCACTTTGCAGCACGAGAAGGGTCTCCACGGCGTTGCACACACCGGGGCGCTGGGTCTTGGCGTTGAGTAAAATGGAGCGGATGTCTTCGGGCTGGGCAGACCCATCGACGACGATATGGCAGACGCCCTCGTCGTGTTTGATCACCGGGATCTGGGAGTGCTCGGTCACGAATTGAATCAGCCCCTTGCCACCACGGGGGATAATGACGTCCAACTGTTGACGAAGGGCGAGCATGTCCTGAACGGCCTGGCGGTCTTTGGTGGACACGAATCCCAGGGCGTTGGAGGCCTCGTCGGGCAGTGGGCTAGCATCGAGGCCATGTCGCAGTGCGTCGACGATGGCCTGGTTGGAGAAGAAGGCATCGCTTCCTCCCTTGAGGAGGATGCCATTGCCACTCTTTAAGCATAGCGCCGACGCATCACTGGTGACGTTGGGCCGGGATTCGTAGATCATGCCCACCGTTCCCAGAGGGATGCGGCGGCGAGCGACCTTGAGGCCGTTGGGGCGCGTCCACACCTCGTCACTGGATCCGATGGGATCGGGGAGCTGGAGGATCTCCTCGATGGCCTGCGCCATGTGATCGACGCGCTCCGTATTGAGCCGGAGTCGGTCGATGAAGGCGTCATCCAGATCCTTTGTCTGGGCTTGATCGAGGTCGCGCTGGTTGGCCTCCAGAATGGTCGCCTGATGGGCCCGGAGGGCATCGGCCATGGATTGAAGGGCGGCGTTGCGATCGCGAGTGGAAGTCCGAGCGAGCGCTCGGGCTCCGAGGCGAACGGCATCGGCGACGTCAACGAGTTGGTGGCGTGAGTAATCCTGACTCATGGGCACTCCGTGGTATGGGCAGATCGCTGCCTGGCCGGCGTCTTACAGATCGGTGTTCAGAGCCAGAAGCATAGGCCACGGGTGGGGATCGTCAAGGTGTGGTGCCAGTCGACGACCAAGAAATATGACGAAATGGCTTGACGATGATGGTTTGGTGCTAGGATTGGGGCAGCACAAGCGAAGTAGCAGTAAGGAGGGGAGGTCTCGATCGCGGTAAATCCGCGGTGGTGATCGCCTCCAAGCGCCCATATTTCGGCCATTTTTTCCCGTTTCCGGGATGTGGAGAAAAAGGGTCTTGACAGCTTCCTCGCTGTGAATAATGTACCGCCTGCTGGCACTCCGCAAAGGCGAGTGCTAATTTCGGAACCAACACTCAAGCAAACGAGGCGATGATCATGAACATTCAACCGCTGTATGACCGCGTGCTGATTCAACGCGTGGAGAGCGACGAAAAGACCAAGTCTGGCATCATCATCCCGGACTCCGCCAAAGAGAAGCCGCTGGAAGGCATCGTGCGGGCCGCCGGCCAGGGAAAGGTCAGCGATAGCGGCGACACGATCCCGCTTCAGGTTAGCGAAGGGGACAAAGTGCTCTTCGGTAAGTACTCGGGCACGGAAGTGACCATCGGTGGTGAAGAGCACCTGATCCTTCGAGAAGATGAGCTTCTGGCGATCATCAACGACTGAACCGGAACGCGATAGAGACGCACCTACCCCATTTTTGATCCAACGCAGGAGTGAACGGTTATGGCGAAAGAAATTATTTTTGATACGACGGCTCGGCAGCGCATCCTCGACGGCGTGCAGACGCTGGCCAACGCGGTGCGCGTGACCCTGGGACCGAAGGGTCGCAACGTGGTGCTCGACAAGAGCTTTGGCGCCCCGCTGATCACCAAAGACGGTGTGACGGTGGCCAAAGAGATCGAGCTGGAGAAGAAGTTCGAGAATATGGGCGCCCAGATGGTCAAAGAGGTGGCTCAGAAGACTTCGGACACCGCGGGTGACGGAACGACGACGGCGACGGTGCTGGCGCAGGCCATTCTGCGCGAGGGCACCAAACTGGTGACGGCCGGACACAACCCCATGGAGATCAAGCGAGGCATCGATAAGGCGGTCGCTAAGGTCGTCGAAGAGCTTCGCGACATGTCGATCCCGACCCAGGAGCGCGAGCAGATCGCTCAGGTGGGCACCATCTCGGCCAACAACGACGAAGCCATCGGTGAGCTGATCGCCGAGGCCATGGAAAAGGTCGGCAAAGAAGGCGTGATCACCGTCGAGGAAGCCAAAGGGCTGACCGACGAGTTGGATTTCGTCGAGGGTATGCAGTTCGATCGCGGCTACCTGTCGCCCTACTTCGTCACCGATAGCGAGCGCATGGAAACGGTGTTCGAAGACCCCTTCATCCTGCTGTTCGACGAAAAGATCAGCAATATGAAGGATCTGCTTCCCCTCCTGGAGCAGGTGCACAACCAGGGCAATCGTCCGTTGCTTCTGGTGGCCGAGGACATCGAAGGCGAAGCGCTGGCCACGTTGGTGGTCAACAAGCTGCGCGGCGTCCTCAACGTGGCAGCCGTCAAAGCTCCGGGCTTCGGCGATCGCCGCAAGCAGATGCTGGAAGACATCGCCACCCTGACGGGCGGCAATGTGATCAGTGAAGAGCGCGGCATGCAGCTCGACGGAGCGTCCCTGGACGATCTGGGAAGCGCCGACACGGTGACGATCACCAAAGACGATACCATCATCGTCGGCGGAAAAGGCACCAAGGACACCATCACCGCTCGGGTCAACCAGATCAAAGCGCAGATCCAGTCGACGACCAGCGACTACGATCGCGAGAAGCTCCAAGAGCGTCTGGCCAAGCTCGTCGGTGGTGTGGCGGTCATCAAAGTGGGAGCGACCACGGAAGTGGAAATGAAAGAGAAGAAGGCCCGCGTCGAGGATGCCCTCAACGCGACCCGAGCAGCCGTCGAAGAAGGCATCGTTGCCGGCGGTGGCGTGGCCATCCTTCGAGCGGTTCAGGTGCTGGAAGACCTGGAGCTTCCCCGGGACCAGCGCTTTGGCGCCGACATCATCCGTCGAGCTGCCGAGGAGCCGATCCGACAGATCGCCTCCAACGCGGGCCAAGAGGGATCCATCGTGGTCCGAAACGTCCTGGACGACGACAACGCCAGCTTCGGCTACAACGCTCGCACCGAGGTGTATGAGAACCTCATCGACGCCGGTGTCATCGACCCGGTGAAGGTGACGCGAACGGCGCTCCAGAATGCCTCCAGCATCTCTGGACTGATGCTGACGACGGAAGCCATGATCGCCGACAAGGATACCGGCGATGACGGTGACGGCGGAGGAGGAGCCCCGGCCGGCGGTGCGCCTGGTATGGGCGGCATGGGCGGCATGGGTGGCATGGGCGGAATGATGTAAGCCCAGGCTGATTCAGCCCCAGTAGCATTCAACCCCCCGCAGTCAATGGTGACTGCGGGGGGTTGGTTTTTAGAACAGGGGGATCGCTAGGAGGTTAGCGCAGAGGGCGCATATCCTGTGGAGAGGTGGTGCGGGAGGCCTCCATGGCGCGCTCGCGATAGCTTTGAGCGCGTTCGGCGTTGCCGCGCTGTTGCTCAAAGGTGGCGATTTGATTGAGAAGGCCCGGATGGTCGGGGAAGCGCTCAAGAAGCCCATCGAAGAGCGAGCGGGCGTCATCGTGATCGCCCTGGTCGGCGTGGGCCTGTGCCAGTTGGAGAGCGATCTGGGCATCCTCTGGATGGTGATCGATGAGGCGGCTCAAGACTGCGACGGCGTCGCCCGGTCGTTGTTGTCCGCGGTAGAGAACGCCAAGCCTTAAGCCGGCCTGAAGATCGCTGTCATCGGCGCTGAAGAGCCATAGGTAGTGGGTGATGGCACGGCGGGCGTCCGATTGCTCTTCTGCCAGCCGGGCGATGTCGCGATGAATGTCGGGGTCATGGGGTCGGTCCTGGAGGGCCTTGTCGCCGATGGCCATAAGTGTAGAGGGCTCCAGCCGGGCGCGCTGACCATTGATCAACGCCTGTTTGTAGTCCTGGCCCCGGAGGGCGCGGCGTGACTCCAGAGATGCCGCCTCCAGAAAGAGTTCGTGAGCCCGAGGGTAGTCACCGGCGTGTTCATGTTTTTGGGCGCGCGTTCGACGCAGCTCAGCGAGGATCTGTTCGGCATGGGCTGCGTGAGCCTCGTTTTGGGAGGCGCCCTCGGCCATGGTTCGAGCGGTAGCATCGTCGCCGTCCTCCATGGCCTGACGGGCCTCGTTGAGCATATCCGAAGGGCTTGGCTCAGAGGAGGAGAGGCATCCCACGGCGGCGGTGGAGCTAACTACGATGGCAGCGAAGAAATAGCGGCGAAGTCGGTGGGTCGTGGTGTGGGGCACAGAGGGTCAATCCTTGATTCGGGGGGACGAGACGAGGTGGCGGGTTGCATAGTGATAGCACTCGGGGGTTCGATGCAACGTCGGGGGTGATTATGGTAGGGGACGGTCATCCAGGGAAGCCAAGAGAGATAGCGCGGTGACGATTTTCGATCCACATATTCGAAGCCAGAGCCAGAGCGAGGATTCGCTCAAGCACCTCAATTATTTCGGGACGCAAGGGGTGCTGACGACGGCCTATGGTCACCGCCGGTTTGCAAACGCCGATGATCTGATCGCCTATTTCGACGATCTTGTCGGGGTGGAGCGCCAACGGCTCAACCGGTGCGGGCTCGACGGATGGGTCGCCCTGGGGGTGAGCCCGGAGGCGGAGCCGGAACGGGCCCATGGGTCGGTGTGGCCCGCGCTCCAGGAGCGGCTTCAGCGCTCGGAGGTGGTGGCCCTTGGGGAAGTGGGCGTGTGGCGAGATGAAGAGGCTCAGTGGGAGTTGTTCCAGCGCCAGGTTCGGATTGCACGTCAACTCGGATCCATGCCTATCGTGGTGACCCCGCCGGCGGAGCTTAAAATCACGATGACCTATAAAATGATGACCTGGCTGGAGCGCTTCGGTTATCCGGCCGATCGGGTGGTGATGGGATTTATGGACGAGGCGCTCCTGGAAAATGTCGTCGCCAGCGGGTTTAAGGCCGCTGTCCCTCTGGGGGCGACGACCAATCCGCCACGGAGGTCGGCCGCGTTTATCGCCAAGGTGGCGAGGGAACAGGGGGCAGATAGTATCCTCCTTACGGCGTCCATGAGGGCGGGAGCCGGTGATGTACTGGGGGTTCCAAAAGTCATGGAGGCGCTGGCCAAGGAGGAGGGCATCGATGCGGCGATGATTGATCGCATGGTGCGAGCGAATGCCACCGAGTTGTTTTTAGGGGACGCCCATTGGGGTCGTTGACGGGGGCTGGGCCTTGGCATTGGCCTGGGGCCCGTGTATCCCCAGCAAGAGCGATGCGAGCATCATTTCCAGTGGAGAGAATACCGTGGACAGTGAAGAGCAATTGGTAGACGCCCCAAAGACACCGTCGGAGCTATTTCACGGCTATGGGCGACGAGCCCGCAAGCAGTTGGGCCAGCATTTTCTGGTGGACGCTCAGGTGCTCCACGAGATTGCGACCCTGGCCGATATCCGTCCGGATGATCAGGTGCTTGAGATCGGGCCGGGGTGCGGAACGCTGACGCTGGTATTATTGCAGCGGGGGGCCACGGTGGAGGCCATTGAGTTGGATGAGCAGGCGACGTCCTATCTAAAAAAGCGCCTGGAGGGCCACTTTCCGTTGGAGGTGGTGCAGGGCAGTGCGCTGAACGTGGATCTGGAGGCCTTGCTGTCTGCTGCGGAGGTCCCGTGGAAGGTGGTGGCCAACCTGCCCTATAATGTGGCTTCCAAGATATTGTTTCGCCTGTTGGATCATCATCAGCGCATCGAGGAGATGACGCTGATGTTCCAAAAGGAAGTGGCGCATCGAATCGTCGCTGAGGTGGGCGATAGCGACTTTGGTCGCATGACCCTGATGGTGGCGATGTACGCCGACGTGCACCTGGCGATGACCTTGCCACCGGGAGCGTTTGTCCCGGCTCCAAAGGTTGATAGTGCGGTGGTTCAGTTTCGAGTTCGCGAGGAGCCGCGAATCGAGGAGGACAAGGTTCGAAAGGCATTTGGGAGCATCGTCAAGGCGGCTTTTCAGTCCCGGCGAAAGACGTTGGCCAATGGCTTGAAATCATTGGGGATCGATAAGGGGGTGGTGGAAGATACGTTGGAGGCCATGGAGTTACGGCCCAAGATCCGGCCCCAGAAGGTCAGTTTCGAGGAGTTCGCGATATTGGCCGATGTGCTGGTCCAGAAAGGCCAGATTTAGTCCCGGTCGGGAAGAAAAGTCTCTACCCGTCGGGCCTCCCGTTCGTAGGAAATGGCCAGGTAGGCACTGCGATCGTCGATGCCTCGCAGACGCATCCAACCATATTCGCCGAGGTAGCGCGTGAGAAAGGGATAGGTGCCATCTCGCAGAAATTGCACGACGTGGGCCACTTCATGGGTCACAAAGTAGAGGGGTAGCTGACCCTGACGGCCGAAGAGGGAGTGGCGCACATAGATATTGCTCCCCAGAGTGATGCCGGAGGCTCGGCGGCGAAGGGCGAAATAGGCGATGAAGGGACGCACCCCGCAAAAGAGAGGCGGGAGGCGATGGACAAAGGGGAAAAATCGGGCGCTCTCAAGGGCCCGATGGCAGATGGCCTCGTCGGCAATACGGCTCTGCAAAAGGGCTTGGAGGACGGGGCGACGCTCCTCTTGGCTGAGGGGGCGCGATCGGTTCACGTGGGCTCCCGACGGTGACGAAAGAGGACGATGGCCATTAAGGCGACCAACATCGGTAGTCCCTGGGCGGGCGACGTGGCGATGGCTGCGCAACGAGAGGACCCATTTTGTTGGCGCTTGAGATCGCTTTCCTCTCCCTCGGGGTAGATATAGCACAGGCCGGCGATATCGGCCTCATGGAGTTCGCGCTTGTAGGTTTCGCCCGACTGGGCGGAGAACCACATCGTGGCGGCCGGTTGTGTCAGGGAGTGATCGAGTCCCAGAAGATGCCCGACCTCGTGGGTGAGGGTATTGCGAAGGTCGATTTTGACGTCGTCATCATTGTCGGTGAACTCGTGGTCGGCGGTATTGAGTTCGATATCCCCGGAGAAGATCTCACCGTTGTTGGCGTTATAGACCACGGTGGCGATGCCCACGGCTTGACCGCTATAAGGCCACGCTTCATCGCGCCAGATGACGATATTTTCATTGTCCGAACGGTCGGAGTCGTAGCCGATATAGTCCGTGGAGGTGAGTCCCACGGGGTCGAGAAGGAAGTCCGAACAATCGGGTTCGTTCCAGGTCTCGAAGGTGTCGATGACCGCGGATTTGAGGTCGTCGGTGATGGTGTCCTGATCGGGGTGAAAGTCGGCGGAGCCGGCTTCGAAGATACGGTATTCCACGCGGCGGTCGGCCCATTCCAGGGGGATCGGTCGGAAGCCCTCTCGGCAGGGGTTACCCTCGGGGCCGCCGCAGGTGCGTGTACGGACAAAGTCGTTTTCCACCTCGGTCTCGCTGAGGACGTCCGTGTTGGGATGATCGTCTAGAGACTGCGCATTGACCTGGGAGGTGGGGACAAGAGGGCAAGTGGTCATTAGAAGAGCGCCAACGGCTGCTAGAGGAGCTCTCATGGGACCTCCTCTGGATCGATCGCATCATGGTCCGCCAAGGCGTCGATGACCTGCATAACCTCGTCGCGAAAGTGGTCTAGGCGATGGGTCTGAGAATAGAGACGTTCATGGGTGGTTAATTGCAGGGATTGCTCTTTCAAGGGGGGAGAGGCGTCGTCGTCGCGGCGGGGAATGGTGCGAAGCCCGGGAGTCCGGGGAATCACGTAGTCCGTGGCGCCATCAGGCCCCTGAGCGATGGTGAATTTTCCCTGAGCCAGGCCGGTGAGGACGAGGTTGGCTGATCGCTCTTCCAGAAATAAAAAGACCCGTTCCCCCGGCGTAAAGTGGGGAAGACCGGGTGCGTGAGTGCCGATCCCGGTATCCGGGTCGACGCCGCCAACCTGGCGAAGCTTAAATTGCTTGGCCGGGTGGCCCAGGAGGGGCTCGTCGGTTCGAAGCTCCACGGTGGTGTAGACGCGTCCGTCGCTTTCCAGTGACGTGGAGGTATCCTGGACCTGAGCGATGACGATCACATCGGAGTGGTGGACGAGGGCTGGCAGATCGAGTTGGACCGCCGTGGCCCCGTGGGAAACAGGCATCGCCAGGACAAGGGGGATGAAAAAGGCCGCCGCGATGAGGGTAATGCGATGCAGCGCAGGCATAGAAGGAGCTCCGTCGAGGCCCGAAAAGTTATTCCTGATCGCCTTCTCCGGAGTGGCGTAGGTATTCCAGGAAGCGGTGGTAGCTCTCGATGGCGCCGTATCGGAAGAAGGATTTGGGGCGGAGAAGTTCATTAAATCCAAGGGTTCGATTACGCAGAAAGCCATCTTGGACAATAATAATCAGCTCTCCCTCACCGACCACCTTGTGGTGTGCGATGGGGGCGTTTCGATCGCCGAGGTCGACTTCGATGAACGGCTCACCCCAGTCGACATCCATGTCGAGAACATAGGCACCGACGTCTTGGCGGCTACCCCCGTCGACAAATTGGTCGGCGTCGTATCGGTCGACCATTTCCCGGTATAGGCGTTCGTTGGAGATCTCCGGATCATCGACGCCCCATCGGTCGCGGAGTTCGTCTTCGATCGCATCGAATTCGTCGTCCGTGTGGGGCGGGAACTCTCCGGTGGGGAGAGCGCCGAGGTGAAGGCCATCGAGATCGATGTGGTCGGACATGGCGGGGAAGAAGCCTCGAGCCTGCTCGGGGTTCAGGAAGTCCGTGGAGCCAACCTCCCAACTGTCCTCTCCGCTATGGAGGGTCAAATCAGGGGCCAATTCCGCCAGCAGTTGGTCCGTGGGATGCCCGATATTTCGGGGGTCGAAGGTGACTACGACCTGGCCACCTGATTCAAGGAATTGACGGGTATCCGCAAGGTCCTGCTCGGAGAAGGGTCGGTCGTTGAGATCGTCCCGGGATCCGAAGGTCATCTCCGTGCCAGTAAAGAAGAGGGTGTCGGCGTGGCGCAGATCAACATCGGGAGTCGCTCGAGCGGTGATATCGGGGTTGCGATTGGACTCCACGTACATCACATAATTTCCGTGGCCCGGCGTGCTATTTCGAATGGGTTGGTAGTAGCTGGCATCCGACGGGAAGACGATGGTGTGGCCGCGAGGTGGCGTGTCCCGCAGGGGAGTCTCCGTGTCTTCGTTGCCAGCGAGCCATTCAAAGCCGTTGAGGGCCAGCTCGAGGTTGTTTCCAGCATAAAGCCAGGCGTCGCCAAAGACGTTCTGGTCACCGACGACGAGGACGCGCCCGTCGCCGTACTCCGTGCCGGCGACGACCGGTAGGGGGCCGGAGGGCTCCAGCTCTTCGTCGTCCTGGTTCCAGGTGCCATAGAACCCAGGGGGGTTGGATTCATCCCAGTAGTCGGCGAAGCTATCCTCGGAGGTGAATACGAGCCCGTCATCGGGATCGTCGGGGGCGATGGGTCCGCCGGTTTTAAAGGAGAACATGTCGACCCCTTCGTTGACCGGGTGGTCGGCGAAGTCGAACATCATGATCCAGCCGCGGCCGGAGACGGAGTAGCGCGGGGGTTGGTCCACGGCGGTGTGATACATCATCTCCAGGCCCATGGGCTTCAAAAAGCGATTTACCCGGGTGGCGTGGTAGTAGACGTTGGTGTGATCGGTGATCACGAAGAGGCCGCCGCCGTCGTCCACGAAGTCCATGATGGCCTCCACCTCATCATCGGTGAAGTCCGGGTTATCTTCGTGGACGAGATTGATGAATAAAATATCATAGGGCTCAAGGCGGGGGCCCGAGAGCTCTTTGGTGGTGGGAGCCCAAGCGTAGTCGTGGGTAAAGAGGTGATCGAAGAGCCGGAAAAATCCGTAGGTTCCCTGATAGGCGTATTGATCGCGGTGCAGGCAGTGGTCAGTGGGGGTCTGGATATGAGTGTGGAGGAGGTCCACGAGGATCCAGGGCCGGTCGTCATCCTCTGGAGGCATCACATAGTCTTGGGTAGGACCGGTCCAACACTCGCCGCCGGGCATATACTCGTCGGGATCGACGTCGACGTCCTCGTCATCGGAGCAGGCCGTGCTCAAAAGGAGGGCGGCCGCGGCGACGGTGAGGACGAGAATACGACGGGTCAACAGGGGTGAGGGCAGGATGGTATGCATTATTTTAAAACCTTACCGATGGTGTCTTTGGCGCGAGCCAGGGTGACGCTTTGTAGCATGCGGCGAATTTTTTCATCCTCTTCGACGAGCGTCGAGAGGAAATCCTTATCTATGGTTACCAAGAGGGTCTTCGGATCTCCAGTTTTCACTGTGGCCGTCGCATTTTTGCCGCTAATGAGGGAAACCTCACCAAAATAAGCCCCGGGGCCCATGGTCTTGAGATCGACCTGGGCCTTTGAAGGCGAGTCGGTGGAGACATGAACCCGACCGCGCTCAACGATATAGAGGTAGTCGACGGGCTGATTTTCCTCGACGAGGACCGTATTGGGCGGTGGAGAGATGAGACTAGAAGCGTCAATGAGCGCTTCTATCTGATCCTCGGTGAGGTGCTTAAATAGAGGGCTTTCACGGATAGTTCTTTCGATCGCTGGTTCCATGGCGTTCTCGGGAGTGGGACGACAAAAAGACAAGAGCCCGGCGACGGAGGGACCGAGCAGGACCTACTTCGGTGCAGGGTATCAAGGGGTGGGGACGTGTGTCCATCGTGCAAGGGAAGTCGGCCATAGCGGTGCACGCGCCCAAAAATTTGCGGGTCCTGGCCGGCGTGGTAGTCTCCATCCATCGAGTTGATGCGCCCACGGATGGTCGCAGAGTCATGAGAAGACATGGAGGTCATCGATGCCAGACGAACGAAACCAAGAGCGAGTCCCCTGCGATATCATCCTGAATAAGGTGGAAGGGGGCCATACCAATGTATGCCGGGCAGAGAATGTATCCCTTGGAGGGATGAAGCTAAGGCGTGTGGCGGAGGCCCATGATGCTGGCGGAGTCAAGGTTCAACTCCAATTTGCTCTGCCGGGCCAGAGCGATCCCCTCTGGGTGGCCGGTGAAAAAGTCTACGAGGATGGCCAAGAAGTGGGGATTCGCTTCACCAATATTTCCCATCGGGACTTCCGAAAACTTCGCGATTGGCTGCAGGAGCGAAAGGAGGAGGCCGAGGCACTTCCAGCTCTGGCAGGCTAGAAAATGGGATGAGTTGGTGAGCGCAAAAAACCCCGCCCGGCAAACGCCGGGCGGGGTTTTAACGGTCTTAGATGACTCCTAGCGCTTATTTACGCTGGATTCCGAAGTAGCCAATGGCAGCACTGAGAAGGGCATTGAGGACGAGAAGGCCACTGGCCATCGCGATGACCGGCGTCGACGCGGCGACGACGGTGCCGGAGAAGGCCAGATAGGCCAGCGAGGCGAGGCTGAAGCTCGCCACACCGAAGCCCACGCCGGTGGCGATGGCACGTCCGTAGGGACGTCCAGCCATCAAGGCATATGCGCCGAGGGGCACGAGGAAACTGGCCAGCCCCAAATGCAGGGTACTTGCCAGACCGCTAATGCTCAGGGGGTTGGTCGCCAGCGCCGCTGCGGAGGCAACGAGACCGCTGGTGGAGGCCAGAGCGGTGATGATGCCCAGGGCGCCGGCCGTGGCGCCAGCCGTAGCTACCAGGGTAAATCCCTGAGAACGGCTGAGGTCATCGAGGCGCTCGCGACGGCGAAGCCCCAGAAGTGCCAGCAGGGCAAGGAGGAGGCCGCCGACCAGTCCGCTGGTGTGACCGTGATTCCACTGGAATTGGCTGGTCAGGTGGTCGAGCCCTTGGAGAAGTAGAGCATCCTCTTCGGCATCAACGACGCCGCATCTGACGAGTGGCTCGGCGTCGCGCCGCTCCCCGGAACGATCGGCGTTGGCGTGGATGGATGTCGACGCCGCTTGCACGGCTCGATCGACCTGGAGAAGTCCGGCGCCATAGCGCTGAGTAAATTCCTGGTCGCTATAGTGCTCGCGCATGGAATCGTCGGCCGTATTCTGGAGCACCCGCTTGATGGCGTCGGGGTTGGTCACCCCAGAGCTATGTACCATGGCAGCAGCGGCCGCAACGTGAGGGCTGGCCATGGAGGTGCCCATATAGAGAGCGAATTCGTGGCGGTCGGTATGTCCGCCGCGGGGGTGGGTTTCCTGAAGGATGCCGTCGGGGCGGCCGTCGTCGTTTTGGTCGACCCGGGTATTGCCGCCGGGGGCGGCGATGTCCACGAAGTCGCCCCACTGGGAGTAGAAAGTGGTGTGTTGGTCATATTGGGTAGCGGCCACGGCGATGGCGTGCTTGTAGGCCGCGGGGTAGCTGGGGGCTTTCTTGCCGGAGTTACCGGCGGCGGCGATGACGGTGGTGCCGTTTTTGTGGGCGTATTTGACGGCGCGGCTCAATACCAGACTGGGCAGGGGGCCGCCGAGGCTCATGTTGATGATATCGGCGCCGTTATCCGCGGCGAAGCGAACGGCGTCAGCGATGTCGGCCACGGAACCAAAGCCCTGGTCGTTGAGGACGCGCAGGGGCATGATGGAGGCGTCGTAGGCTAATCCGGCGACGCCATAGCCGTTGTCGGTGGCCTGAGCGATGGTGCCGGCGACGTGGGTGCCGTGGCCGTGGCCATCGTAAACAAAGTCGGAGTTGTCGACGAAGTCGTATCCCGACACGCGCTGGACGCCCTGGAGATCTTGGCCGACCTTGATGCCGCGATCGGGGGCGTCTTCCATGGTGACGCCCGTGTCGATGACGGCTACGACCGCGCCTTTGCCGGCGGTATGCTCCCAGGCCTGCTCGGCGCCGACCTGCTTAAAATTCCACTGGAATTGGTAGAGGGGGTCGTCGGGCACCACGTCGGTGGCCTCCATGTCCCGCTGGAGCTGGTCATGCTCCTCGGTCGA
Organism: uncultured Bradymonadales bacterium; assembly: GCA_964566695.1. Lineage (GTDB taxonomy): Bacteria > Myxococcota_A > Bradymonadia > Bradymonadales > Bradymonadaceae > SLJM01. The sequence goes on along the minus strand of CAZMJS010000041.1, from coordinate 14,587 downwards.
CAGAGAGGCCCGAAAGGAGTCAGGGATGCGATAGAGGAAGTTTTCTTCGATGTGCTCGATTTTGCCCTGGGGTGCGTTGAGGCGCAGGCAGTCCTTGACGTAGGGGACGGCGCCTTCCTGGACCTTGGCGGTATAAACGTTGGCGTCGGCGCTAAAGGGGCTATTGAGCTGGACCTGGAGGCCGAAGCGCTGGGCAAAGGCCTGGATGCGTTCGTCCGAGACGTGGTCGGCGAAGTCGAGGACGACCTCATCCCAATGGGGGTTGGTGTCCATGATGACTTCGTCATCGGGGATGGTGTCGAGGCCCGAGATGTCGACGGCCGGGATATTTTCGGTGGTGGGCGTCGCGCCATCGAGGCAGGCCTGAAAGGGGGCCTTGTCGGCGATGGGGCGTTCGGAGACAGGGGCATCGGCCAAGGCCGGAGCACTCATCAAGAGGGCGGCCGTGGCGATGAAGCCGGCGGACATCGATCGTGAATTGGGTAGAAGGCGCATCATCCGTCCATGTCGTGAGAGGAACTGGGATACCTTGGCATCGACTATAACAAACCTAAGCGCGGCGATCATTCCCGGCAAGCCAATATGAGGCATCGGCGATCAGGAGGGAGGGGCCAGTTGATGGCGGCGGCGTTCGGCAAGGGCGCGAGCGCGCTGGTCGATGTCGGGATGATCGGAGGCCAGATCGGTAAAGGCGCTTTGGCTGAGGAAGAGAAGGTGGAGGTCGTCGTCGGCGGTGGCATCAAAGAGGGCTGGCCGGGGGTCGGCGAGGCCCGTTTCGCCGAGGCTATCGCCGGGCTCCAGGGTGGCGGGGAGGTTGGGGGCGTCATCGGGCCCGTTGGAGAGTCGTACCGTGCCATCGAGGATGAGGTAGAGGCCGGGACAGACCTTGCCGCGGCGGAGCAGGGGGGTGCCGCGCTCGATGCGCAGGCCGGTGAGGCGGTTCGAGAGCTGACGTCGACCGGAGTCGTCGAGCGGGGCAAAGAGGGGATGGTCATGGAGGAGGCGGCGAGTCAGGGCGTGGCGGTGGAGGGTGGCGACGCGGTTGGGGAAATCGGCGAACTCCTCGGTGAGGGTGTCAAAGGCCTGGGTGCTCAATTGAAGGCATTGGCTTCCCGGGGAGCTGCTAAGGGTGATCTCGGAGGCCGGCCGAAGGCCCAGGAAATGGTCGATGCCCAGTAGAGAGGCAGCAGCGATCAGGGAGGTGGAGTCGTCGCGGCGGAGGCGAAAGTCGGGGCTGACGGTCCAATAGAGGTGAGGGGGGCGCTCGTCGTCGAAGAGGGGCTGGGCGTCGGCGAAGATCTCAAATTGGAGGTGATCGAGGAGGCGGCGAAGGGGACGCGGCGGAAGAAGGCTCAGCAGGGGCACGGCGGGCAGGGAGCCGGGCCGGTCGGCGATGGTGTCGCGGTCGGTGGCGCGCTCGGTGGCCCATTGCACCAGGGTGTCAAAGTCGGTCGAGTCGGAGCTCTTCAGCGAGAGTTGGCTGGCCGGTTGGGGCAGTGTGGCAGGGGGCAGGTTGCGGTCCAGAAATGGGCTGCGCACCGAATAGAGAGTGGTGAAGTGGTCGAGCAATTGGGTGGATGAGGGGTTGAGGGCCAGCATTTGCTTGATGGCCGCCAGCGATCGGCAAGGGAAGCCTGAGTTGGCGTAGTGGCGAGCGACAAGCCGGTAGATCTCGACGGCTTCACGGCGGCGACCGCGACTGGCCAGAACGAGGGCGGTCCGCTCCCGGAGGGGGGCCGGATCGGGGAGGTGGAACCAGTTGTGGAGGATCAGTTGAAGAGCCCGGCGGTGGTCGTCGCTGTCGACGGCGTGATCGATGGCGCGAATGAGGTCGAGTAAGCGATGATTCACCGTCAACTCCAAGATCGAGAAGGCAGGCGTGGGGGCGGCAGTCGGATGAGCTCAGTCTAGGCCAAGAGGGGTCCTTGGACAACCGAGAATCGGTGGGCTCAGGCGTCGGCGTCGGGCTGTAGAAGGGTGCGGTGGCTGGGGGCGGACCAACCATGGAGAGCCAGGGGTAGAAAGTAGCCCTGGTCTCGGCATTGCTCGTCGATGGAGGCTTCGAGTTGGCGCGCCTTCTTGCGATCGTCGTTGGCGCGGTGGATGGCGGAACGGGCGGCGTCGTTGAGGATGGCGACCAGGGGGGGTGGGGCATCGTCCCAGGGGGCAGAAGCCTCGTCGAGGTGACGGCGAGCACGGGTGGGCTTGTCGCTCAGCAGGAAGAAGTGGGCGTGCAGTCGGTGGAGGTGGCTGAGTTCGATGGCGCCGAGCCAATCCTCCAGGTCGCGCAGCCGACGCAGGACGCCTCGCAGACGTTGGCGAGTTGCGGAGGCGGCGGGGCGCTGCAAGTGAAGCTGGCGTGCCAATTGGGCGTTGAGGGCCCGGGCCAGGTTGCGGTGGATGAGCCAGCGGGCTGAGGGGTGGCGCTGGAGAGATGAGCTATAGACCTGGTCCAGGAGGAGGTCCCATTGGGCGACGGCCACCTCCGGACGCCCACGGGCGATATTGAGGGCCGTTTGCCGGTGGGTCATGGAGACGTGGAGGAGGCAATCCTGGGGCCCGTCGAGGAAGGTTTCAATGGCGTCAAGGTGGGTGTCGGCGGCGGTCAATTTGCCCGTGAGCAGGGCAAGGTCGGCACCGGCGAGGTGCAAAAGTGACGCCAGCCACAGGTGGTGGCGTTGGCGATGGAGGCATTGACGCAGGTGTTGACGGGCGCCATCGAGATCGGCGCTGAGGGTGCGGTGGTCAATGGTCCACAGGTCCAGACGGGTGTGGAGCAGCGGGGCGTCTGCCAGGCCTTCGTGGAGGTGGGCGCGGGCCTGCTCCAGAGCGTCGCTAAAGCCCTGCAGGTCACCTTTATGACGGGCGACGAGGGCTTTCATCTCCAGGGTGGCGATGGCCGTGCGGGGGTGGTCGCCGGTGGTGGCCAATTTATGGGCTTGCTGAAGCCATCGCGTTAATTTGGGCCCCTGGCGAAGGAGTGTGGGCAACCAGGGAGGGGCGATCATGGCGAGGCGGTCGCGGGCCAGCAGATGGGGCACCTGTTGGCGGTGGGCCAGTCGCCCCTGGGCGGTGGCCAGGCGCTTGTGGGCCGTGGTGAGCAATAGGGGAGTGGTATCGAGTCCCAGGTGGAGGAGCTCGGCGCGCTGGGCGTCGTCGGCGCTGAGTTCCTCGTAGTGGTCCAGTTCGGTGACATCGGCCCACCTGGCCGTGATGGTGGCCAGTCGGCGGAGGGGTTCGATGGTCCGCTCGGAGAGTCCAGGAGAGGCATAGGCGACGCCAATATTGTCGAGGGCGGTGTCCAGGGCATCGATGGCGGCGTCGCGGCGTCCGGCGCGCAGCTCCAGCAATACGCGCTGGCAATGCCACTGCGAGCGTTGCTCGGGGCGTCGTCGCATCAGGGCCGTCAGGTGATCGCGCGCCATATCAAAGCGTCGAGCACCCACGAAGGCGGCGACGGCCATGGGGAGATCGTCGAGGTCCAGGTGGTCTCGCTCGTCGAGCCAGCGCCAGATGCGGCTGGATCGGAAGTGGGCGTAGCGAAAGAGGGCCGCCCGGGCGGCCAGAGTGGCTGCTCGATGGGCTTCGTCGCCACGGCCGGCCAGCATGAGGTACTCAAAGCGAAGATCGTCGTCCAGCGGTTGGTCGTCGGTGCCGAGGCTATCGGCCAGGATGCCGCAGAGTCGGGCGTAGTGATCTTGGCCCAGGGAGTCGAAGATGATTTGGCGACATAGGTCGTGGATCACGGTGTAGCACGAGGCGTCATCGGCCCTGAAAGAGTGGAGGCCGGGACGGATGAGGCGCTGGGAGAGGAGGTCATCACAGACCTCGTTGGCGGAGACCAAATCGGCGGTCTGGGTGCCCAACTCCTGGTGTAGGGCGCGATCGATGAGGTCGGTGTCAAGGGGGCCGGAAGCGACGACCAGGAGTTGGAGGACCAGTCGTTGAGGGCGATCCAGATCTTGAAGCCGACGCTCCAGAAGCAGGCGCAAGGCTCGGCGCCGGCCCTCGGGACCGTCGGGATCAGGCAGCTGTTCCAGCCAATCATCGGGGCCGTCATTGTCTCTGGAGCGACTGACCCATTCGTGAAGCAATTCGTCGACCAGTAGGGGGTTTCGGTCGCTTTTTTGAAGCAGGGTTTGGCGTTGCTCTTCATCGAGGAAGGGGGCCCGCGTTTCCAGGTAGGTGCGAGCCTCGGAGGGGGAGAATCCCTTGACTTCGATGGCTTCGACGGGGATCGGGGCCTGATCGATCTCTTCCCACAAGGGGTGGTCGGCATCATTTTCCGTGGGAGGCCAGGTGGCCACGATCATCACCCGCATCTGGTTGGGGCGCTCAGCGATATCCCCCAATAGGCGAAGGGCGTCGGGACCGGCGCGATGGAGATCGTCGAGGCAGATGAGGATGGGTCGCTGATCGGAGAGCCCACGAATCCAGCGGCGGAGGCCGGAGATCGCCGCATGTTTGGATACCCCCGGGGCCGACTGGTCATCGTCCAGGAGGCGCGGAAAGAGACGCGATGCCTGGTAGCGTCCTGGAGCCAGGCGCTGGCGAGGGCTATCTGGGAGGTCGTCGGTGATTTCGGCCATGCGGTCGATGATGGCGTCCCAGCCCTGGAAGGCCCCGGTTTCACGGTGGGGGAAGCGTCCTCGGCAGACGATCCATCCGCGCTGGGTGGCCTGTCGGGCCAGGGCATCGACGAGGGATGTTTTTCCGACGCCGGTCTCGCCATCAATGAGCACCATGGCCAGGCGGCGTTCCTTGGCGCACTGCTTGGAGCGATCGGCGAGATCTTCCAGGGTTTGGCGCCGACCGTAGAGGGGATCGGGGTCGTCGACGACGGCGGCGGGAATATTGACGGAGCGCCCTTCGGACTGGTCCAACTGGGTCTGCACCTCTTCCAGACTGGGGCGGTCGTCGGGGTCGGGGGCCAGCAAGGCGTGGATTAAGTCCACCCAGGAGGCCGGACAGTGGGGGACAATTTCGGAGAGGAAGATGGGGCTAAAGGTGGGGTCGGTGCCCGTGCCGTCGGGGGTCTCGGTTCGGCGGGTAGCGCCATAGGGGCGGCCGGCGAGGATTTCAAAGAGAATGGCGCCCAGGGCGTAAAGATCGCCGGCAAGGCCGGCGTTGGCGGGATCGTCGTCGCCGTCGCTGGCGGAGAGCTCCGGTGGGAAATAGGAGCGATGGCGCAACCGATGAGCCGATGAGATGTGGAGTTGTGGGTAGAGACCGTAGTCCGTGATGACGACCTGTTCGTCGTCGGTGACGATGATATTGGAGGGGCTTAAGTGGCCGTGGGGTTGGCGGAAGCGATGGAGGAACTCCAGGCCCTGGACCAAGGGAGGAAGCAGGTGCTGAAGCCTTAATATGAGGAGATCCAGGGCCCGGTCGGCGGCGTCGGAGTCCTCGATGAGGGAGTTTGGGATCTCCAGGGTTGAGGGGCGATCGGTGGGCGTGTCTTGCAAAGGACGGGCGTCAGGTGAGGTGGAAGAGTCGTCAAAGGCGTCGTCCAGGCCGGCTGGCGTATCGTCGGAGTCCGGGCCGGGGTCGGTGGTCGACGCCTCGCTGGTCGTTGAATCGGTGGGGGTGGGCGAGGCGGAGGGGGCGTCGTCGGGGTTTTCGAGAAAGCGCTCCTCTTCGTCGGTAATGGGGCGCAGGAGATAGTCGTCCAGTGGGGTTCCCGGGACCCATTGGCGGGTGATTCGGGTGGCCTCTTCACCGGGGAAAAATTGACGATAGGCGCATAGATTCGGGTGTTCCAGGCGGCGAAGCGCGGCGAAGTGACGACGGAAGTCATCGGTGGAACGCAGGCGAGAACGGGTAAGTTTCTTGAGTACCTCGTATTCCAGATCCTCGTCGTCGTCGACGTCGACGTCCTGGGGTCGCCGGGTGATCTTAAAGGACTCCCCCGCCGGGCTGGTGCCCAGGGGGGTGACGTTTTCCACGCAGGCCGATCCGTCGGTCCTTGGAGAGTCGGATTGGGAGGTATCATCGCTCATGATGGGTTGCCGAAGGGGGAGATGGATTGAACTTCCTGCGCGTAGGCCTTGGGGTACAGGCTTCGGAGGCGGCCGAAGCCGGGATCGTCGCTGGAGGTCGATTCCAGAAAACCCAGACCCAAAGCGTGGTGGCGATGACGAACAATCACAAAGCCGCGGCCCGTGCAATGGTCGATGTCATTGGCCTCGAGGGCCAAAGGTTGGCGCCGCAGGTAGGCGGTTGCTAGGGGTTGGTCGAGGTCAATGGCGTTTTGGCGGGCGTGGCGTCCCCAAGTGAGGGCGGCAGGGGTGGCGAGGCGAGGGGTAGCCATGTCGATGCGAAGGAAGTCGATACCAGCGCGATCGAGGCGTGGGGTGGCGAAGGTGGGCGCAGGGGGCTGGAGGCAGCGGATATGTTTGGAGCCCTGTCGATAAAAGATGAGCTCGTCGAAGAGAGAGGGCGCAAACTCATAGAGAGAGCCGACGTAGTCCAGGATGGGCTCTGGGGCCAGGGGATTAATGCCCTGGGCTTTCAGAGCGGCGGCATCGCTGGTCAGGCCCAGTTGGTCGGTCGTAGCGGAGGGGAATGGGGGGCACATGGATTAACCTTGGTGGTCCAATACGGCGATGAAAAAGCCACCGGTGTCCTGGTGGTGCGGATAGACGCGTAGCGCCTTGCTCAGGCTGGGGTCAAAGGATTGGTCACCCCATCGTACCAAACCAGGGGCGGCAGAAAAGCCCGCAATCCTGGCTGGCACCAGAGACCATTGGTCGCCGAATTCGCGCAGGATGGAGTCGACGATGGCTTCGTTTTCCTCGGGGGCGTAGGTGCAGGTGGAGTAGAGAACGCGGCCGCCGGGGCGGCAGAGTTCGAGGGCTCGTTTGAGGAGGGCGCGCTGCACGGAGCATAAGCGGGCAAAGTCATCGTCGGAGGCGGCGGAGAGCCCCGGGATTTTTCGTGAGGTTCCCTCGCCAGAGCATGGGGCGTCGACGAGGACGCGGTCGAAGGTGCCTACCGAGGAGGGAAGATTGGTGCCGTCTTCGGTGAGGAGGCTGATATTGGTTAGACCGAGGCGGTCAATGGAGCGCGCCAGAGGGGCCATTCGGTGGTAATTTCTGTCGTTGGCGATGATGGAGGCCCGTTGGCCGTCGGTGGCGGCCATCAACGTGGTTTTGCTACCCGGGGCAGCACATAGATCGAGGATGCGCTGTTGAGACGAGAGCCCCATCAGGGAGACGGGAAGCATCGAGGCCTCTTCCTGAACCTGATAGAGGCCGGCGATATAGCCGAAGCGACTCCCCGGGTTGGGGCAGTCGATGAGACGGTAAGCGCCGCGTCGCCAGGGGATCGGTTCGACAGCGATGGATGCGTCTCGGAGATAGGTCTCCAAATCGTCGGTCGTGGTCTTTTGAGGATTGGCCCAGATGCATCGGGGCAGTGGTCGACGAAGGGCCTGTTGAAAGGCCGTCCAATCGTCGATGATGGGGCGATAGCGCTGGAAATCGGGGATGGAAGGCATTGCTATGGAGGGGGGCAGGGATTGTTGCCTGGGGATGCGGTGTTATCGCACAGGAGGGTAGAGCGGGCAGACCAACGCAGTCGAAGCGAGCATGTTATGGACGATCGAGAGCGTTTACAGAGGCAAATCGAGGCGGTGCATTCGTTTCCAGACACCTATATCTTCAAGGTGATTGGTGCCAACGAACAGGACTTTGTGGCTCGTGTGGTGCAGGCGGCGATCAATGCGTTGGGGGGAGACGGCGAGATGGAAGTAAGTACGAGGGAGAGCCGCGCTGGGCGCCATGTGGCGGTGACACTGGAAGCCGATGTGGAAAATGTGGAGAGCATTCTCGACACCTACGAGTTATTAAATACCGTCCAAGGCGTGCGTTTTATGGTGTGATGGGTCCGCGTCCATGCCTCAGAGGAGATCGACGTCGACGTCGTTGTCGACGTCGTTGTCGTGGTCGCTACTGTCGTCCGAGGGTTCTAAGGGAGCGTCTGAGGAGGACGATCGGGAGTCCCACCAGTCCCACGTCCAGAGGCCGGCGCCGGCGCCGATGGCGGAGA
>CAZMJS010000041.1:5153-6438 GCA_964566695.1 uncultured Bradymonadales bacterium | reverse complement strand
CGGGAGTCCCACCAGTCCCACGTCCAGAGGCCGGCGCCGGCGCCGATGGCGGAGAAGGCGCCGATCCACAGGGTGGTTGAGAGATCGCTTTGACGCTGGCCGGCGCTGAGCAGGCTGGGGTCGACGCCACCGAGCGATTGTTGCTGGGCTTCCAGGTCACTGTGGGTGGAGCTGGCCTGAGCTCCGGTGATGGCGGCCGCCACAGCGAGAGCGGTGCCCGCGCCGCCGAGTCCGATGGCGGCGCTCTGGCGATTGGACAATCCACCGCTGCCGATATGATCGGTAGGGATAAAGAGGTTGGCCGTGTCGTCGGCGGCGATGTCTAGGGAGTGGGTGAGTTCATGACCATCGACTTCGAGGTGAATATCGTAATGGCCCTCGGCCAGTTCGATGGGGTCGACGTGGGGAAGCCTGTAGGTCTGTCCATCAATTCGAGCGGTGGCCGACCCTTCCCCGGTGTGTATCCGTAGAGAGCCGTAGCGCGTGACGGGGTCGAGTTCCAGGTTGAATTCTTGCGAGTCTCGGACGTCGAGCGTCATTGCTTTTTGTAGGGGTTGAAATCCCTCGGCCTCTGCTCGGAGGGTGTATTCACCGGGGTCGATGGTGAATTCACAGGGAGCGGTGCAATAGGGATCATCGCCATCGTCCACGAAGACTTGGACGCCCTCAGGGGTGGACTCAATGACGACGGTGGCTTCGCGAGCGGCGCGTTGCTCCTGAATATCGATGATGAGGTCGACGACTTCGTCCTCATTGGGGGGACTGGAGGCCTCCTGGAGATAGGTCTGGAAAAACTCCTCGGCCTCTGCCAGGCGATCGGCTCGATAATAGGCCTGGCCGGTGTTGTAGAGGAGTGCCACGGCGCCGAGGACCTCGTAGACCTCCTCGAAGATCGCGGCGGCCTCCAGGTAGTCGCCGTCTTCAAAGTACTCACGGCCTTGCTGAAAGCGCTCGCGAGCCTCTTCTTCGGAGAGATCAGCGACCGCCGTCGAGGGCGTAAGGAATAGACAGAGAAGGGCGGCGGCGATGAGGGTCAACGGCGTATGAGCAAGTCGTCTGGCGATGATCTTCATAGGGTCCTCAAGGGCCCGCGGGGAGACGGCCGTGATGGCAATTGTCTAATTAAAGGGGTCCAGAATGCTATCCTCTTCTTCCTCGGCATCCTCTTCGGGCTCGGGTTCCGGCTCCGGCTCGGGTTCGGGCTCGGGTTCCGGTTCCGGTTCCGGCTCGGGTTCCGGTTCCGGCTCGGGTTCCGGTTCCGGCTCGGGTTCCGGTTCCGGCTCGG
>CAZMJS010000041.1:0-5053 GCA_964566695.1 uncultured Bradymonadales bacterium | reverse complement strand
GTTCCGGTTCCGGCTCGGGTTCCGGTTCCGGCTCGGGTTCCGGTTCCGGCTCGGGCTCCGGTTCCTGCGAGTCGTCGATTTCATCGGAGTCGAAATCCATCTCTGCATCGACGCCGTCATCATCCAGGGGGACAAGATCAAATCGGTGACTGGCCCCACTGTCGGCGTCGATCTGGAAGGCCTTGGTATCGTAGCCGTCCATTTTGAGTTCAAATAGGACCGGTTCTTCGGGGGGCTTCATCTCCAACGTGATGGGCGTGATGCCCACGAGATCTCCTTCTTGGTAAACACGGGCAGAATCGGGGTTGGAGTCCAAGACGAGTTCGCGCGTGTCCATCTCATCGATCAGGTCTGGATCATCGACGATGGCGCCAGGGGGGATGGCGGAGGCGTTGTCTGATTCGTCGTCGGATCCGAGGACGACCATGGCTCCCAGTGCGGCCACGATCACGCCCATGGCGCCCAGGGCAATAAGCGGGGTGGGAATGGACCTGGAGGGCGATGCGCCGTCGGCGCCATCAGGGCTCTGAGATGCCTGTTCGGTCTGCGGTGTTTGAAATTGGCCAGTTTGTTCATCGGAGGTAGTGGCTCGAAAGTTCTGTTGACCGTTCGCAGGGGGGCTTCCAGAACCGGGAGGGGAGTCACCGATGGCCTGGCGGACGCGTTCGGAACTGGTGTTGACGGTGTCGGCCGTATCATCGGGGTCCAGGGGAAGGGGCTCCAACTCGGGCGGCTCTCCGCTTCCCGTATGGCGTCCGCTTGGCGCAGGGGTCTGGGGCGCCGGACCAGAGGGCGAGGACTGGCTCTGGGTTTGGGGTTGGTTGACCACCTCTTCGTCGATGAAGCGACTGAGGCGGTTTACGGTATAGCCCGGGGCGATTTGGTGGAGGGCCCGGTCCAGATCTTGTTTGGCAGCGTAGCCCTCTTGGTAGCGATCGTCGGGGTCACGAGCCAGGAGCTTCATGACGATCTGGTCGACGACCTCGGGGACATCGGGGTTGATGATGCGAGGGGGCGTGATCTCTTTGGAGAGGATCTTATTGTAGATCTCGAATTCGTTGTCGCCGGCAAAGGGGAGGGTATTGGTGAGCATCTTATAGATGATCAACCCGGCGGCGAAGAGGTCGGAGCGCCCGTCGATGGCCTCTGCTTTGGCCTGTTCAGGGGCCATATATAGAAGTTTGCCCTTGATGACGCCCATCTGTGTCTTGGTCTGTTTGACCGAAGCCTTGGCGACGCCAAAGTCGATGATCTTGACGTCGCCGGCGTAGCTAATAAGGACGTTATGGGGACTGACGTCGCGGTGGACGATATTGAGAGGGTTTCCGTCTTCGTCGGTCTTGGAGTGAGCCACGTGGAGACCGGCGCAGATGCAAGAACCGATATAGACGGCGTGAGGCACGGGGACGGTTCGTCCCTGCTGGGCCATGGCCTTGATGACCTGGGAGATGTCAGGGCCATGGATATACTCCATGGCGATATAATAGCTGTCATCGATGCGACCCAGGTCATAGACCTGGGCAATATTGTAGTGGTCGATGCTAACGATGATGCGGGCCTCGTCGATGAGCATGGTGATAAACTCATCGTCTTCGGCGAGGTGGGGGAGGATTTTTTTGATGGCCACCGTTTTTTCGAAGCCCCCGATGCCGGGCATGGTGGCACGATAGATCTCGGCCATGCCCCCACGAGCGATCAACTCATGGAGGGTGTACTGGCCAAATTGTTGAGGCAGTTGAACAGCCATGAATCCACCGTTCGTGGAATCGTTGGTGCGGTTGACGGAGGGCTATGGGAGACGTCGCTTCAGGTACCATAACACGGGCGAGGGGACCATGCCACAGGGCAGCCACTGAGGGGCAGCTCTGGGGCGGCGAGGGCTAGGGTTGCCAGGCGATGTCGACGACGGGGTCATCGGGGGCAACAAAGATTTGCCATTGTCGAGGCGTCGATAGCCAGGGTTGATGGAGCCATAGCACCGGCTCTTCACCGAAGCGCTCGACGGCGGCCAGGGTCGGGCGGGTGCTTGAGAGCGGAGTGCCGGAGCTATTTCGCACAGGGGACGTACTCAGGGCCTTGATGGCGTGAGCGGACTCCAAGATGGAGACCGTCATCGGGAAGGAACTGGTATGGGAGACGTGACGAAGCGTGGTGGGTCGGTCGCGGTCATCGAGTTTGATGAAGCTGAAGTGGTCCCGCTCCATCGATAGGTGGCCAATATCCGCGATGCCCTCATCGACGAACGCAAGGGAGCCCGAGGTCAGTTCGTATTCATAGAGAGAGGCACAGCTTCGGCAGTCCGTTTCGGCGGCCAGCATGACCAGGGTGTCATCGTAGAGGGCCGCGTTCCAGACATGAGGGAGGCCGCGAAAGAGTTCTTCGTCATCGAAGGTGTCGAGGTCGTCGCCGGGAGTGATCTGAGAGACGCGCCAAGATTGCCCCTCGGAGTCCTCATGAACGACGATGAAGGTATCCTCATCGACCATGAAGACAGAGCGAATGAGTCGTTCTGGAAAGTCGGTGTCCTCGGGATAAAAGCTCTGGTCGAGACGGATGGACTCGTCGTCCAGGTCGTAGAGCAGGAAGCGGTTAGTGGTACCGGGAGCATCGGCCAGAAAGAGTAGGGTCGACTCGTCGACAAATTGCAGGCTGTGGGGCGATAGATCGGTATCGAGGTCCAGAGGTTGGGCGTCTTCGGGAGCGTCGATGCGACCGACGTAGACATGGCGCGATGAGCCCTCGGTGATCCAGGCCACCCGGGCGGACGTGGGCGTGGAGGAAAACCGGAAGGGAGAGAGGCCGAGATCGCGGAGGCGGTCGTCGCTGTAGTTATTGGCGTTGGCGTCGGAGGTCCAGCGATTGGGAGTGCCATCGTTGGAGGAGTCCAAGGGAAATGGGTCGTATTGGTTGGAAAGACCGTCGCCATCGATGTCGTCGCTATCGTCGTTATCGATGCCATCGTTGGTGGTATCTCGGGAGAGATCGACGAAATCCTCGTCGGAGTCCCCGTTGTCCTCGTTATTGTCGTCGCCCTCGTCATTCTCGACGGGTTCGCGGTCGTCAACGTCGGGGATGCCATCGCCGTCGGTGTCGGGATCGCAGACGTCCCCCCAGCTATCCTGGTCCAGGTCAGCCTGGTCGGCGTTGTCGTGAAGGGGGCAGTTGTCGATGATATCGCCGACGCCATCGCCAGCAGTGTCCAGGGCATCGCGAATGGGATGGCAGTGGAAGTAGAGTTCGTGGACCTGCAGATCGCCGGCGTCGTCGCGTCCGACGACCCCCATGCCGTGGGCGTTGGGGAGTCCGTAGATCTGGACATCGTCGAGGTCGGCGATGAGCGGGAGGTCGTATTCGGGGAGGCGCTCAAAGTCGCCGTCCCATGCGCGGCGGTGGGCATGATCGTCATCGCGGGTGGCGACGAAGCGTCCGGCGCGTCCGGTGTGACGATCGAAGACGTAGAGCTGGCCGCCGGGCGCGGCATGGGCAAGCGGGGAGAAGTCACTGAGATCTTCGGCGTCATCGTCGCCGTTGTCATCGCCCTCGGATTCTTCGAGCTCGTCGGTGTCTCCGGAGTTATTTTCCTCGCCGTTGTCGTTTTCGCCGTTGTCATCGTCGGAGGGCGACCACGTGTCGGGAATCGTCAGTTGGTAGAACGTGGTGGTAGTCCCGGGAGAGGTCGAGGGGCGGTAGGTGTCGGCCATGGCAAGGATGCGCTGATCGGGAGACCAGAAGAGCATGGAGACAGTGCCGTCGGGGTGCTGGATGGATTGAGCACTCTCCATCTCGGCGGGAGAGATACCGAGGTTGAGGGAGACCGAGCCCGATGAAGAGCCAGAGGCAAAAAAGTTGAGGTCTTGGGTAAGTCGATACCAGTTCAGCACCGAGCCATCGGTGGTCACTGGGAGGTGAATGGCTCCATTGGAGAATTGGAGCGGCGGAACCGGGGGAAAAAGGTTGTCGACCAGATGGTCGGGGTAAGCAGGTCCGATGAGGCGGTGGTCTGGATGGACGAGGCTCCAGGCACCGGCGTCGGCATCGGGGCTCGGTGAGATGACGAAACCGGAGCGGTTGTCGGCAAAGATAGTTCGATGGGCACCAGCAAAGGGCAGGTCATCGTCGGCATGCCATTGACCCGTGTGGCGGTCTAGCCACCACAGCGGGCTGTGAGGATCGCCGTCTTCGTCGGTAGTTCCCACCACGGGGAGCCATTGGCCGTCGATGGCGGCGGGAATGGTCCAGTCGCCGGCGCGGAGTGAAAGGGGCTCGTAGGCCAATTCGCCCTCGACGGCGTCGCCGTGGCAATAGGGCTCGGCGGCGCAGGCATCGCCCACGCCGTCGCCGCTCCGGTCGCTTTGGTCGGGATTGATGGTGTCGGGGCAGTTGTCGATGCCATCGAAGACACCGTCATCGCTGGTGTCGGGCAGGCAAGCTCGCTCCAAGTAATGGGGGGAGGGTCCGAGGCGCTCGGTTTGCACGAGATAGACGCAGCTTAGGTCCTCTCCATGGTCCATGTGAGAACAGTCACCGCGGTCGGAACACCGAGGCACGCAGAGGGACTCTTCACCGACCTGTCGGCAATGGCTGTGATCCGGGCAGTCATTGCCGTCGGTGCACTCGCTGAGGCAGGCGCCCAGGCGACACTCGAGGTCGCTCTCGCAATCCTCTTGTGAATCACAAGCACCACCTGGTGGAGAGGGGGTGGGGTCTTCGTCGTTATTATTCGTATTATTGGGCTCTTGGTTGTTAGGGCCAGGTTCCTGGTTGGGGTCATCCTCCAGCTCCGTGAAATCATCGAAGTCGGGGCCACACCCGGCGACCACGAGGATAGATAAGCAGCACACGGTGGAGATAAGAAAGGGCAGGCACTTTCGCGCTCTCATGGATCTACCTGGAGATGGACAACCAGTGGGGTGGAAGGGTCACATCTCGGAGCGTAGCACGGGCGAAATTTACATTTCAACACGACGCGGGATGGCCGATGCTTCGTGCAGCCCGTGATAATCGCCGATGGCCTGAAGGATATGGCCGACGCCGTCAAAGACGACGCGGGCGG
>CAZMJS010000040.1:9092-32300 GCA_964566695.1 uncultured Bradymonadales bacterium | reverse complement strand
GAGAGGTGGGGGCGATCCCAGTGCAGGCCGGCAGCGCGGGTGGCGGCCAGGGCGAGCGCGGCAAAGCCGGAAGCCGACGACGCCAGGCCGGCGGCGGTGGGAAAATCGTTGTGGCTTTCGACGTGGGCGAAGTCGCGTCGCCCCGTCGCCTGTCGGATGCGTTCCACAAATGAGGACACTCGCTTCCAGGGACGACTATCGGGGGCAAGGCGGTGGCCGTCGAGGTGTACCTCGTCGGCCTGCAGGGAAGCGTCGAAGCGCACAGTGGTCGTCGTCGACAGGGCCTCCAGGGTCATGGACAAGCTGTCGGCGGCCGGCAGGTTCAGGCCGCGATCGCGCTTACCCCAGTATTTGACGAGGGCGATATTGGAGTGGGCCCGGGCGGTGGCCTGATGGGTCATGGTCAATCCTGGCCAGAGGGGAGGGTCACGATCAGGGCTTGCCCCATGGCTGATAGGGCGTCGGCGATGGGCCTGGCGCCAGTGGTGGGGGCCAGGGCGATGATGCAACCCCCGCCACCAGCGCCGGTTAATTTGGCGCCCAGGGCGCCGGCTTCCCGGGCACGGTGACAGGCCTCCTCCAGGGTGGGCGTCGAAGTGCCGAGGGCGTTTAGCAGTCCCTGATTGATATTCATCAATTGGCCGATGGCCCGGCGGTCGCCTCGTTGGAGCGCCGTGCGACCTCGGTGGCTGATCTCAGCGATGGTGTCAAAGATATGATCGCATAGTTCGGGTTGTTCACGGTGGCGCGACGATACGGCGTCAACCATGTCGGCCGTCGATGACGGCGGGGCCACCGGAGCGACCACCCATGTCGAGGGCGCCGCCACAATGGGGGTGACCGAGGGGGCGTCCTCGGGCCGCCGGGCGAAAGAGAAAAAATCATCGCCCATGGCAGCCCGCTGGTCGATGCCCGAGGGCGTGCCGTGGATGGCGGATTCCGAAGCCGACGCTGCTTGCTCTATGAGGCGCTCCGCTTCTGGGCCCTGAAGGTTCAAGGCGTCGGCCATGGCGCGAGCCACGGCCACGGCCATGGCGGCCGAACTACCGAGACCGACCCCCACGGGGATGGCGATGTCGATCTCGATGCTCCATTGGGAGGCGTCGGCCCCAAAGACGGCGAAAAGGGCGTCCAGGGCACGCCACAGTTGGGGGCTATCCTCGATAACCCCCTGGGGATGGCTGATGCGCAGTGGAAGGTCTCGCGCCTTGGTGACACGGGCCGTGGCGCCGCGATCCAGGGCGCAGGCAATGGCCGGTCGACCATGGACGACGGCGTGCTCCCCAAAGAGGATCACCTTGCCTCGACCCTGGCCCCGACCGCCGATGGATGAAGTCATGATGGGGTCCTGCTCAGCCGAAGACACCGCCAGTAAAGCCCGATTCGCTGATCTCTACGGCGATACGCTCCGGGAACTCCTCGACGTGCTCTTCGGCGTAGTCGCAGGCCATCTCAAAGCTGTTTTTCTCGGCGTCGTCCTCGTCATGCATGCACAGATAGACCTCTTGGATGGACTTGCAGCGAGGCAACTCGGTGGCACTGATCTTCCAGAAGCGCTCAATAAAGCGCTTGACGGGGTAGCCGGCCACGCCAGTCCCCAGCGCGGGAAAGGCGATCTGGCTTAGCTCCAACTCCTCGGCCAGCTTATAGGCGTTGCGAATGCAGTTAGAGATGAGGCGATCGTTGATCTTTTTGGCGCCCACGATAGAGACGTGAATGAGGCGCTTGCAGTTGAGTTGGCCGGGCTCGGTGTCCACGGCGCGTCCCGGCTTAAGGCGATTGTCCGGAAGCTGGCTGCGCTTCATATGCAGCGTCTGCTGGATATAGGGGCCACCCCGGCGAGCGATGGCGCCGCTGACGCCGCTGCCCAGGATCATCCCGGTGTTGGATGGGTTGACCAGGGCGCCGTCCTTAAGGGGGAGCAAGGTGATGTCGCCCTGGGTGATGGTTAGAGAGTGAGTCGGTTCAGCAGCCGCCATAAACATTGCCTCGTGATTGGGGTTGATTCGTCTTAGAGATAGCACTTTTTACTGCTCAAGGGCCTAATACGGCGACGACCACAGGTCAATCGCCGTCGTCGTCGATGAATCGACAGGGGCGAGCCAGGGCCCGGGCCAGGCGTTGTTCGTAGTCCGCTCGGGGAATCTCGATGGCGCCAAATTGGCGCAGGTGGTCGTTGATAAATTGGATGTCCAGCAAGGTGTAGCCGCGACGCCGGAGGCGGCGCACCAGGTGCACCAGGCAGACCTTGGAGGCGTCGGTTTCACGAAAGAACATCGATTCGCCGGCGAAGAGACCGCCGATGGCCACGCCGTAGAGGCCGCCAACCAGTTGGTCATCGAGCCAGGCCTCAACGGTATGCACGAATCCGCGTTCGTGTAGTTCCAGGTAGGCGTCGCGGATGCCCGAGGAAATCCAGGTCTGTGATTGATTGGCCCGAGGGGCGGCGCAGGCCTCGATGACGCCCTTGACGTCCGTGCTGATGCGGATGTCGAAGGGGTCTTGGCGCACCGTCTGGGCCAGCCGGCGCGGCGTGTGAAAGTCATCGAGCGGCAAGATGGCCCGAGGGTCGGGGGCGTACCAGTAGATACGCCCCCCCTCCTCGGGATGGGCCATGGGGAAGACGCCTTGCATATAGGCCGCAAGGAGTTCTTCGACAGTGGGGCGTGTATGCATCACTCCTCAGGGGCCGAGGGGGCGATCATATCCGCCGGGTCCACGGCGTCGTCGAATTCCTGGCCGGTGAGGTATTCCAGGTCAATGGCCGCCTGACGCAGGGTCTTATTCTCGGCGTGGGCCTTTTTGGCGATCTCGGCGGCCTTATCATAGCCGATGACCGGGTTGAGAGCCGTGACGAGCATCAGGTTTTGCTCCAGGTCTTCCGCCAGTTGATCCTCCTTGGCCTCGATGCCGACGACGCATTTTTCACGGAAGGAGTTCATGGAGTCCGCCAGAAGCTGGGCGCTCTCCAGGAGGTTATGAACCAGCATGGGCTTGTAGACATTGAGCTCGAAGTTGCCGTTGGCCGCCGCCATGGTCACGGCCGTGTCGTTGCCCATGACCTGAGCACATACCATGGTCAGGGCTTCGGCCTGAGTGGGGTTGATTTTTCCGGGCATCACCGAGGAGCCCGGTTCGTTGGCGGGGATGCTGATTTCCCCAAACCCATTGCGGGGCCCAGAGCTCATCCAGCGGATGTCATTGCCGATTTTGTTGAGGGCCACGGCCAACATCTTCAGGGCGCCGTGGGCCTGAACGAGGGTCTCCTTGCCGGCCATGAGGGCAAATTTATTGGCCGCCGGTTTGAAGTCGTTGCCCGTGATGTGGCTTAACTGGCTGCACATATCGGCGTCGTAGCCCTCGACGGTATTGAGGCCCGTGCCCACGGCGGTGCCGCCGATGGGGAGTTCACTGACCTTGTCGATGGCCTGGTCAATGGCCTCTTCGGCGTAGTTGAGTTGAGCGACATAGCCCGAGAATTCCTGACCCAGCGTCAGCGGGGTGGCGTCCATGAGGTGGGTACGGCCCACTTTGATGATATGTTCGAACTCCTGGACCTTGTCCTCCAGGGTGGAGCGCAGAGCTCTGAGGGCTGGCTTGACCTCGTCTTTGAACTGGTCGACGACGGCCAGGGCGCTGGCCGTGGGAAAGGAGTCGTTGGTCGATTGGCTCTGGTTGACGTGGTCGTTGGGGTGAACCGGCTCTTTGGTGCCGATGGTTCCGCCGAGGATCTCGATGGCCCGGTTGGCGATGACTTCATTGGTATTCATATTGGTCTGGGTGCCGCTTCCGGTCTGCCAGACCACCAGGGGAAAGTGATCATCCAGGGTGCCATCGATGACCTCGTCGGCCGCCTGTTTGATGGCATCGTAGACCTCTTCGCTGAGACCGCCATTGGCATAATTGACCTCGGCGGCCGCCTTCTTGACCTGGCCAAGGGCCTTGATCATGGCCCGCGGCATGGTGTGATCGCCGATCTCAAAATTGGTCAGGGATCGCTGGGTTTGAGCGCCCCAGTACTTGTCGGAAGGCACTTCGATATCGCCGATGGAGTCAGTTTCAGTTCGGGTCGCCATATGCACTTCTCCGTAATTCAAGGAAAATCATCCAGTCAGTGGCCCAGAATGCTCTCGTTCGTTGCTGCCACAGGTGTAGGTAATAGGCGCTCAGATCGCAAGGCGAGAGCGTCTCTGGGGCCACCGCATCAGGTATGCTAAGGAGGGCCACAGAGGCCATTTGGACCCCAGCATAGCGAGGTATTTTCGTGGACAATCAGCAAAAAGCCAGGCGCATCGGTGAGATGCTCGACGACTACTATCCGGAGACACCCATTCCCCTGGATCATAAGGACGCCTACACCCTGACGGTGGCCGTGTTATTGTCAGCCCAGTGCACGGACAAGCGCGTCAATATGGTCACGCCCGACCTCTTCGCGTTGGCTGACAATCCCCATGATATGGTGGAGCTGGAGGTCGAGCAGATCCTGGAGGCCATCAAGTCCTGCGGCCTGGCACCCACGAAGGCCAAGCGCATTCACAAGCTATCGCAGATCATCATCGAGGACTTCGATGGGGAGGTGCCGGATACGCTGACGGGGCTTAAGAAGCTTCCCGGCGTGGGCCATAAGACGGCATCGGTCGTGATGACTCAGTGGTATGGAGAGCCCGCCTTCCCCGTCGATACCCACATTCATCGACTCGCCGAGAGATGGGGGCTTAGCAGCGGGAAGAACGTCAAGCAGACCGAAAAAGACCTCAAGGCCCTATACCCCAAAGAGACCTGGAATAAGCGTCATCTGCAGATGATCTTCTACGGCCGTGAATATTGTCCGGCCCGGGGACATCAAATAGAGGCATGTCCGATCTGTCAGCAGTTTAATGAGGAAGCGGCGATGACGTCCTGAGAGGTGTCAGGCCCCCACAATGAGGAAAGGCGATGGCTAAGTATGGATGGTGGTTGGTGGCGGTGATGGTGTTGGCCATGGTCCCTGTGCAGCAGGCAGAGGCTCAGCGGACAGCTCAGGTGCCGGTGCAGGTCGGGGTGGGCCCGGCCGGATATTTGATGGGTGGCCCCAGCGTCGAAGAGGTGGCCTGGGAGGGGAGGGCGTTTGATGACCAGCCGATCCATGCGGGGTTGAGACTCAGTCTGGCGGCGGTGATCGACTCCGATCTCATCGAGGAGCATCCGGGGATGGTGCCCTCTCAGTACCGCGATCAGCTCCAGCGCATGGGAGAGGTGCGCTTTCGGCCGGGGATCGTCAGCTTGATCCCCACCTCGCTCTTTTTGTCGCCCCCCATCGACAATACATCGATCTGGGGAGCGACGTGGTCGGTGATCGGGGCCGGGCTGGCGCCCATCAGTGATCCCATTCGCGTCTCCGCCAGCGGTTCGGCGGTGGTCAGCGCGCTTTATATGCGCTCCGACGTCCTGCCGGAGAAGAACTTCGTCTTTCTTCGCCCGGGCGTGGAACTCCAATTTGATTTCGAGATCCCCATCACCGACGACTTTTTGATCAGTACCGGTTGGGCCTCCAAGGTCCACATCCCCCAGGCCTACGACGGAAGCATCACCGAGATGGGCGGGTTTGACGCCGATTCGCTATGGCATATTGGCGAGTTTTATCTGCAGGCCCATTTTCGCTTTCCCTATTCCCATACCTACGGACGGTAGAGCGCCATGGGAACCGAGGTGAAGGTGCAATGCCCCTGGTGTTTCGAGCAGGTGACCCTGTGGCTCGATCCACAGTCCAAGGGGGAGATGGTCCGCGACTGCGAGGTGTGCTGTCGGCCCTGGGCGATGGTCGTGGCCTTTGATTCCGAGGGGCGGCCACGGGTCCAGGTGCGGCGCGCCTAGGGGCCTGTTGCGTATAGCGGACCGAGTCCTCGCCGAGAAGATTTTGATGCCAGACTCGTTCGTATGACGACGTAATAGCAGCGCTATTCGGAGGAATACGAGCGATGTATGGCGTAAAATCGGCCGGCGAGACGATGCGGAGCTTATGTGCAACAGGCTCCTAGGGGCGTTATTCCTGGCCTTCTGGCTCAGGAAATAGGTCCTCGCTGTCCTGGGGGGCGCTGTCGGTCGTTTCCACTTCGTCGGATTGCTCTGGCTGTGAGTCGTCGAGGCCCTCGTCGGCGTTGCCGGGGTCTTGCAGGTAGGAGAGCATTTGCTCGCAGTAGCGGCGACAGGATTTGGCGCTGATATAATAACTGGAACCCAGGTCCCAGGTCTGGCCATCTCGAAGCACGAATTGGAAGCGACTGGCGCCGGTGAGTCGCTTAGAGGGGTTTCGCCGCTGGCGGGCGTCGTTGACCCGTGGCCGGATGGTGTCGAGTTCATGAAAGCGAAAGACCTTGGTGGAGGGGATGAAGAATTTGACTTGGCGCACCATCACCTCCTCGGCGATGGCGTCGATCTCGATGCGATAGGTATTGGTGCCAAAACCAATGGCGGCGATGCCGAAGATAAAGAAATACAGGAAGGTACCCAGGATGCCCTCTTTGTTGGCCCGTTCCTGACGAAACTGAAATCCCTCGGTGGTATCGCCATCGATCAGGCGCTGAACATGTTCCGTGGCGCGCTCTAGATCCTCATTATTCTCGATGAAATCAACGTCAAAGCGGTGATCCGCTTCCACCCGAGAAAAGGTATGTTGGGCCCCGGAGTTTCGCTCCAGTTGGATATGCCAGGTGGCGTCTGAGGAGCTCAGGTTTTGGATCTCTTCCAGCTCCAGATGGTGGCGCTCCGTATCAGAGCTCGACAGCAGGTCGAAGCGGTAGGAGTAATAGCTACAACTGTCGCCGCCGTCCTCGCATATAAGCTCCACCTCGTGGGTCCACATGGTGTAGATGGAAAGGGCGCATAAACATAATAGAAACCCGCCCACCAGGTAGAGAATGGGACGATCATTATTTTTAAAGCCCAGGACAAAGCGCGTGGGCGAATCTTCCTCGACGATAGGCTCTAGCCCGGGCAAGATCTGTAAGAGCGATCCCATGGTTCGTCCTCAATAATCAATAAAAATACCGCCGGGGGCAAAGCGCTCCCGGCGATATAGGGTGATGGATCTATCTCACCAAATCAAAGGGTGTCGATGATGGCGTTGAGGGTGTCGCTGGGCCGCATCTTGGGAGTGACGACGTCCTCGTCGGGGAGGTAGTAGCCTCCCATATCGACGGGCTCTCCCTGAGGGCTGATAAGTTCGTCATTGATGGCCTCCTCGTTTTCCTTGAGGGATTGGAAGACCCCCTGGAAATGCTCGGCGAGCTCGGCGTCGTCGTCCTGGTTGGCCAGCTCTTCGGCCCAGTACATGGCCAGGTAGAAGTGGCCGCCGCGGTTGTCGATGGCGTGGAGCTTGCGGGCCGGTGATTTATTGTTGAGGAGGTAGCGGGTGGCCGCCTCGTCGAGGGCTTGGCCCAGGACCTCAGCACGCGGCTTGTCAAAGGCGTCGGCCAGGTGCTGGAAGGAAGCCGCCAGTGCCAAGAATTCGCCCAGCGAATCCCACCGAAGGTAGTTTTCCTTCTGAAATTGCTGGACGTGCTTGGGCGCCGATCCGCCGGCGCCGGTCTCGAAGAGTCCACCGCCATTCATCAGGGGGACAATGGAGAGCATGCGTGCGCTGGTGCCGACCTCCAAGATGGGGAAGAGGTCGGTGAGGTAGTCGCGCAGCACGTTTCCGCTGACCGAGATGGTATCCTCGCCATCTTTCATGCGCTGCAGCGAAAAGCGCATGGCTTCGGTGGGCCCCATGATGTGGATGTCCAGACCGTCCGTATCATGCTCCGGGAGGTAGGCGTTGACCTTGGTGATGAGCTCGCGGTCGTGGGGACGATCCTCGTCGAGCCAGAAGACGGCGGGGTCGTCGGTGGCGCTGGCGCGATTGACGGCCAATTTGACCCAGTCGCGGATCGGGCCGTCTTTGGTCTGGCACATGCGCCACAGGTCGCCGGTGTGGACCTCATGCTCCATGAGAACGTCGCCGTCTTGGTCAATGACCTGGACGGTGCCGTCGCTGTCCATCTCGAAGGTCTTGTCGTGAGAGCCGTATTCTTCGGCCTTTTTGGCCATCAGGCCCACGTTGGGGATGCTCCCCATGGTGGTGGGATCGAAGGCCCCGTGCTCCTTACAGAAGTCGATGACCTCCTGATAGATGGGGGCATAGCTGCTCTCGGGGATGACCGCTTTGGCCTCTTGCTGCTCCCCATCCTTATTCCACAATTGACCGGAGTCGCGGATGATGACCGGCATGGAGGCGTCGATGATGGTGTCGCTGGGGACGTGGAGGTTGGTGATCCCCTCGTCGGAGTTGACCATCGCCAGGTCCGGTCCCTCCTCGTAGCAGGCCTGGATGTCGGCCTCGATCTCCTGGCGCTTGTCGTCGGGGAGTTCTTGGATGCGCGCTTCCAAATCGCCGAACCCGTTGCGCACGTCGACGCCCAGTTCGTCGAAGGTCTCGCCGTGCTTGTCGAAGAGATCTTTGAAATAGGCCTCCACGGCGTAGCCAAAGATGATGGGGTCCGAGACCTTCATCATCGTCGCCTTCATGTGGATCGAGAACAGAACGCCCTTGTCCTTAGCGTCCTGGACCTGCTCATCCAGAAACTGAGTGAGCACATCTTTTTTGAAGATGGCGGCGTCGATGACCTCGCCGTCGAGGAGTTCCAGGTCGTCTTTGAGGGCCGTTTTTTGACCGTCTTCATCGATGTGGACGATGGAGATCGTGGTCTCACCGTCCACGGTCATGGACTTTTCGGTGGAGCGGAAGTCGCCCTCGCTCATGGTGCCCACATGGGCCTTGTTGTCGCTGGACCACTCGCCCATGGGGGGCGGGTTTTTGCGGGCGTATTCCTTGACGGCCTTGGGAACCCGTCGGTCGGAGTTGCCCTCGCGAAGCACGGGGTTGACGGCGCTGCCCTTGACCTTGTCGTAGCGCGCCTTGATGGCCTTTTCCTCTTCGTTTTGGGGCTCCTCGGGATAGTCCGGGAGGTCAAAGCCCTTGGACTGGAGCTCCTTGATGGCCGCCGTAAGCTGGGGGATGGAGGCCGAAATATTGGGAAGCTTGATGATATTGGCCTCCGGGGTTTTGGCCAATTCACCCAGGTATTGGAGGTCATCGCTCTGGCGCTGGTCCTCACTGAGATAGTCGGGGAATACCGCCAGAATACGGCCGGCCAACGAGATGTCTCGGGTCTCGGTGTCGATGCCAGCCGACGAGGCAAAGGCCTCGACGATGGGCAAAAAGGATCGGGTGGCCAAGGCCGGCGCTTCGTCGGTCTTGGTGTAAATGATGGTCGGGGAATCAGTCATAATATACCGCTCGCTCACAGGTAGGGTTACCGCTTCTCGATTAGGAGTGCTATGTCAGTCGTCCATCATGCGCGCCAAGCGTAATCATCCTTGGAGCGACCTCAAGGACCAATCAGAAAAGAAGAGCCACCATGGTACCCCATCGACGCACCTCCCCCGATGATTACGAATTTCGATGGCGGCATTTATGGCATCTCACGCCATCGATCTGGCGACATCGGTGGCGTATCGCCATCGCGCTGCTCTGCTTGATCGCCGCCAAGGGGGCGACGGTCACGGTGCCGCTTATCCTCGGCGAAGTGGTGGACGCCATGGACGAGTCCCTGGTGGTCGAGGTGGTCTTGCCCCTGGGGCTGCTATTGGCCTACGGGGCGCTGCGACTGGGCTCCAGCCTTTTTTCCGAGCTCCAGACAGCGGTTTTTTCCCGGGTTCGACAGTCCATGATGCGCGAGCTGTCGGTGGACGTGCTTCGGCATCTCCACGACCTGTCGTTGCGCTTTCATCTGGGTCGACAGACCGGGGCCATCAGCCAGGACCTGGGCCGGGCGACGCGAAGCCTGGCCCAGCTCATGAACTATCTCCTCTTCAATATCGTGCCCACCCTGTTGGAAGTGGCCATGGTGGCGGGGATCCTATTCTTTAATTACGACCCTCGCTACGTGGTGGTCGTGGTGGTGACCTTTGGGCTATATGTGGTGGCCACGTTGGTGCTCACGGAGTGGCGGATGCCCATTCGCCGCGAGATGAATCGAAAGGAGTCTCAGGCCAACTCCCGGGCCGTCGATAGCCTCCTCAATTACGAGACGGTCAAGTATTTCGGCAGTGAGTCCTACGAGGTTCAGCGCTACGAGGATTCCCTAAAGGAGTGGGAGGACGCGGCGGTCAAGACGCAATACTCGCTATCGGTGCTCAATATCGCTCAAGGGGCCATCATCGCCGGCGGTGTCACCGTCTTGATGGTCATGGCCGGCCAGGCCGTCGTCGACGGCGATCTGAGCCTGGGCGGATTGGTGGCGATCAACGCCTTTTTGCTCCAGCTCTTTGCACCGCTGGGCTTTCTGGGCACCGTTTATAGCATCCTCAAGCACTCCATGGCCGATATGGAGCGGCTATTCTCACTCTTTGAGGAGGAGCCAGAGGTGGTGGATAGCGACCGTGCCACAGAGTTGGAGGTCAGCCGGGGCCGGGTGCATTTTGAGAATGTCAGCTTTAGCTACGATCCAAAACGACCGATCCTCAAGGGCGTCGATCTAGAGATCCCGCCGGGCCACAAGGTGGCGTTGGTGGGTTCCAGCGGCGCCGGCAAGTCCACGCTTGGCCGGCTGCTCTTTCGCTTCTACGACGTCGACAAGGGCCGGGTCACCATCGACGGTCAGGCCGTCGATGAGGTCACCCAGCAGAGTCTTCGCCGCCACATCGGCGTGGTGCCCCAGGACACGGTGCTCTTTAATGACACCATGCGGGCTAATATCGCCTATGCGCGCCGCGACGCCACCGAGGAGGAGCTTCGGCGAGCCGCCGAGATGGCCAACCTATTGACCTTTATCGAGTCCCTGCCCGATGGGTGGGAGACGGAGGTGGGGGAACGGGGCCTGAAACTATCGGGCGGCGAAAAGCAGCGAGTGGCCATCGCCCGGGTGCTGCTAAAGGCACCGCCCATCGTGGTCTTTGACGAGGCCACGTCGTCGCTGGATTCGGAGTCGGAGCAGCAGATCTTGGAGGCCCTCAACCGACTGGCCCAAGAGCAGACAACGCTGGCCATTGCTCACCGCCTGTCCACCATTACCGACGCCGACGAGATCGTCGTCATGGAGGGCGGACGGGTTGTGGAGCGGGGGAGCCACGATGAGCTACTGGAGGCCGATGGTCGCTACGCCGAGCTGTGGCGCATCCAGGCCGAAGAGGAGCGCGAGCCCGGAGCGGGACTCGACGGTTGAGTGGCCAGCACACCCTGGGTTAAGGCCTTGGGTCGACAACCCTGAGCGCAGAGCTCAACGAATCCAACGGAGTACTACGATGGCTGGTAACGAAGAACTCAAGATCTACGCCTGGAATGTCAATGGTCTGCGGGCGGCAACGCGCAAGGGCTTTTGTGACTGGCTCCACGGAAGCGACGCTGACATCGTCGGCGTTCAGGAAATCCGCGCCCTCAGAGAGCAGCTCCCCAAGAAGGTCGCCGAGCCCGAGGGCTATGAGACCCATTTCTTTCCGGCGTCCTCCAAAAAGGGGTATAGCGGCGTGGGGTTATTCTCGGCCGAGGATATCGCCCCCGACGACGTCGTAACCACCATGGGAGAGGAGCGCTTCGACGTCGAAGGGCGTATGCAATTGGCGACCTATGGCGACCTCAAGGTGGCCAACGTCTATTTCCCCAATGGAAGCGGCAAGAATCGCGACCACAGCCGGGTGCCCTATAAATTGGACTTTTATCGACGCCTTCGGGAGATGCTCCAGGAGGAGTTAGACAGCGGTGCTCCTCTGGTGGTCATGGGAGATTTTAATACGGCTCACAAGCCCATTGATCTGGCGCGGCCCAAATCCAACCACAAGACCAGTGGCTTTCTACCGAGGGAGCGCGAGGCGTTGAGCGAGTGGATGGAGGCCGGCTGGGTGGACACCTTTCGCCACGTCTGCGACGAGCCGGAGCGCTATACCTGGTGGACCTACCGGGGCAATTGCCGAGAGCGAAATGTGGGATGGCGGATCGACTATGCCCTGGCCTCGCCGGGGGCCATGGAGTTTTTCGTGGACGCCGATATCCACCACGATGTCATGGGAAGCGATCACTGCCCACTTAGCCTGACATTGCATCGCGACGTCATGGGCTGATCCACATGCCGGAGGTGGGGGGCGGTGGTTTGTTTCGCGGTGAAACATGATTTTGTTTCATGTTGCCCGTTGTGGGGGCTCATGGCGTTGATTTTGGGGGGCGTAGGGCTGTTTCCGAGGTGGCACGGGCTGTGCAAATAATGCCCGGTGACGATTATTACTAAAAGTCATCCGGAGCAGAACATGGAAGCATTGACCTGGGAAATGATCACCGTGTTGGTGATCTTGGGCGGCGCGATCACCTTATTTGTCACCGAAGTGGTGCGCATCGACGTGGCGGCCATCCTGGTGATGGTGGTGGTGGGACTGACGGGCCTGGTGACGGCGGAGGACCTCTTTTCGGGCTTTGCCTCCAACGCCGTGATCTCCATCATCGCCGTGATGATCCTGGGAGATGGGCTGGATCGCGTGGGGGTGATGAAGCGGGTGGCCAAATTCCTGCTCAAGATCGGCGGGGAGACGGAGCGGCGGATCTCGTCGTTGATCTCTGGGGCCGTGGCCATCATCAGCGCATTTATGCAGAATATCGGGGCGGCGGCGCTCTTTTTGCCGGTGACTGAACGGCTGTCGGAGCGCACGAAGATTCCGGTGTCCCGACTGCTGATGCCCATGGGCTTTGCGGCCATTCTGGGCGGCACGATCACCCTTGTGGCCTCGGGTCCCCTGATTCTTCTCAATGATTTGTTGGCGTCGACCTCCAATAACCTGGGCATTGAGATCGAGCCCTACGGCCTCTTCGATCCGACGCCCATCGGCATCGCCCTGGTGGTCGCCGGCATCGCCATGTTCGCGCTCTTTGGTCGCTACCTATTGCCCGATATCGCCGACAAACGAGATCCCCACCAGTCGTTGCCCGATGTGGAGGCTGTCTACGGCCTCAATCGCGCGATTAAGCCCTATCTAGTGCCCAAGGAAAGCCCGCTGGTCGGACAGCGGGTCGACGCCATCGAGGCAGCGCACGACGGGGTATTGATCGTGGCCATCCACGACGGCGAGGGGATGACCCTGGCGCCTCAGCGAGACGTGGTATTGGAGCCAGGCATGACCATTGGTCTGGTGGGCGACGACGTGTGCATTGAGTGTTTTGGCGACGATTACCTATTGGATCCGGTCGACGGCGATCCCTTTGCCATCTTGCGCGATCGGGAACATGCCGGGCTGGGGGAATTGGTCCTCCGCCCGGGGTGTGATGCCATTGGTCAGACGGTGCGCGATCTGCGTCTGCGAGAGCTCTACGGAGTGACCTTATTGGCCATCCACCGCCAGGGAGAGGTCATCAGCGACGGGCTTCGAAAGACGGAGCTCCAGGCCGGCGACCTGCTCATTACCTTCTCCACCTGGCAGCAGTTGGACCACCTGGCCCAGGAGAGCGACGTGGTGGTGATGACGGATTATCCGGCGGAGCCCCCGCGCACCGACAAGATGTGGTGGGCCCTGGGCTCCTTTGCCCTGTCTCTGGGCCTGGTGATCTTTACGGATATGCAGCTATCGCTGGCACTGATGACGGGCGCCATCATCTTGCTTATCTCCAAGGTGCTGACGGCCGACGAGGCCTATCGAGCGGTGTCTTGGAAAACCGTCTTTTTGCTGGCAGCTCTCATTCCCCTGGGGCAGGCCGTGGAGGATACGGGCACGGCGGCCTGGATCGCCGAAGGGGTGATCAACGCCGCCGGCGACTTGCCGCTGTGGGGCATGCAATTGGTGGTGGCCGTGCTGACCACGGCCTTTACGCTGACGATCTCCAACGTGGGAGCCACGGTGCTACTCGTGCCCCTGGCGGCCAACGTGGCCGTCGGCGTGGGGGCTGACCCGGCGCAATTCGGATTGATCGTGGCTATCGCTGCCTCCAACGCCTTTTTGTTGCCCACCCACCAGGTCAATGCCCTGCTGATGACCCCCGGCGGCTATACGGTCAAGGATTTCGTCAAGGCCGGTACGGCCATGACCGTGCTCTTTCTCATCGTCCTCATCCCCATGGTCAATCTCTTCGGCTAAGGGTTGCCAGATGGGCGACCGTGGAAGGCTATCGGCCGGGGATGCGCGATTCCAACTCGTCGTATAGCGCCTCGTGATCGGCGATGGGGCCCAGGTTGAGCTCCGGGAGGGAGCTGCCCACGGTGAGCACTCGGACTTCGCCGTTACCTAAGATGGAGTGCAGCAGACCGCGATGGGTCATGAGTTGGTCCACCCGGTTGTAGACCACCGTCTGGGTGGTCCGATATAGAAGCCCCCACCGCCGGCGGACCCGTCCCTGTTGAACCTCCAGTGAGGTGCGTCGAGCGTGCAAAAATAGCCACAGGGCGGGGATGACCGTGATCAGGGCCACACCCAGGCTGATGAGGGTCGCCAGGACCAGCCGATTCCGCGCCATGGGACGTCGGGTGGACACGGTGTCCGTGTTCAACTCCTGGGGCTGGTGCGTCGGTCGCATGGGATGTTGGTGGAGGCGGCGATCCAGGTCGTCGTGGATGGCCGCCAGATCCTCGATATAGGGCATGGTGATGTGGTGCGAACTTCCCGGGACCAGTCGAAGGGTGCCGGCGCGCCGGCCGGGGTAGGTGGTGGAGGCCACGCTGCGGATTTGATCCAGGGGCACGTAGTCATGCTCCACGAAGATAAGGCCTCGACGCATGATGATATGGTCGTCGAAGAGGTGGACCTTGGCGAAGCGATAGTAGATGGCGTGGCGCCCAAGCGATATCAGCGCCAGGGCTGGCGCCACGGCGGCGCCCCAGATGGCGTCGGGGTGCCATATGGTGGAGGCCGCGACGGCGGCGATGGCCAAAATGGCGTAGGCGATGAGCACGCCCAGCCGGCCCGTGAGCAGGTTGAGGATCGAAGTCGTCGGCCGGTAGGTCTTTATGACCTCTTCGCGAGGCTCGCGAAGCCCCAGGCGCTCCCGGAGCTCTATGAGGCGCCGGTCCGACCGGGCGATGTCCGTAAAGACCAGGGGGGTGTCATTGCCGATGGAGCGAAAGGTAATGGTGGCCGTGCCCATGAGGCGATCGATAAAATCCCGCTCCACCAATAGGGTGGCGATTTTGTCCATCGTAAATTCCACCTCGTCCCGCGATAGAAACTCCCGGGTCCAGGAGATCTTCTTTCGCCCCACCTCGAATTGGACGGTCATGCAGGCGAAAATGGCGGTGGCCAGTTGGTGAACCGTCAGCAGGGCCCATAACCCAAGCCAGCCCTGCACGGCGAGGGTGGTGTCGATCTCGTCGAGGGGAAGGTCGAAGGCCTCCAGGTCAAATGCGGTAATCGCAATGGCCGCCCACCCGGCGGCGACCACGGCGGCCAGAAAGAGGGGGAATTTGGCGGCGTTGATGACCCCCGTGGTCGCTCGACGGACAAAGGAGGGACGAAAGCTCAAGACCTCGTCGCGGGGCGGCGGCAAGCGCTCGGATCGGCTAATGCCCGGGCCTTCCAGCGACTCCTCCTCGGCCGCGGTGGCGTCGTCGGCTGCCTCGGTGGCCGCCGTCATTGAGCCGGCGTCCACCGGGCCGGGCACGGACTCGGAAGCGTCGATCAGCCGGTCGAGGTGTCGGCGAAATTCAGCGGCCCGAGGCATTGATGGAAAGCGAATGCCCGTCGAGGACCCGTGGG
Organism: uncultured Bradymonadales bacterium; assembly: GCA_964566695.1. Classification (GTDB taxonomy): domain Bacteria; phylum Myxococcota_A; class Bradymonadia; order Bradymonadales; family Bradymonadaceae; genus SLJM01. Next base: position 16,559 of record CAZMJS010000040.1, on the reverse strand, counting down.
GACTCAGGTGCACATCGGCCATGCCGAAGAGGCGTTTTAGAAAGGGCGCCTCCGTGGCCGTATCGGCCAGGTTTTCAATGGGGATAAAGCGGTAGGTCTCGGTGAGAAAGCCATCCTGGTAGTCCACCACGTCGTCATACAGGGTGTAGGTACGGCGGTTGAGGTCGATGAAGTGGATCACCAATTTGGCCAGGCCGGCGGTGGCCGCCAGAACCATGAGGGTGGCCAGGCCCAGGGTGGCCCGCAGGGCCGCCTGCTCTTCCTGAGGGTCGTCGGCGTCCAGATCCCCGGCGAGGACGTCGAAGAGATCGTAATAGCTCTGCAGATCCATCAAATCGAGGACGCCGCCGCCAATGGTCAGTCCTACGGAGAGCACGGCCACCAGGCCGCCGATAGCCAGCCCCGAGGTGTCCAATAAGGTGCCGATGAGGTGCGGCCTCTCCCGCTGGAGCTCCTGATCTCTGTCCAGAGAGAACCCGTGCTCTCGCAGGCGATCGGCGATGGCCTCGTAGGCCTTGTGGGGGGCGTCGATGGAGTGCAGGTGGGCAATGCCCTGAGCGCTGCCAGCAGCCCGCACCGATAGATGCCCCGTGGCATATAGGCGGTGCTCGATAAAGGGAAGCTTGAGTTCTACCTGGGTGATATTTCGGTAGGGCAGATCGATGGTCCCCTGCTGGGCGATGCTGCCGGTGTGGATGCGAAGGCGGTCGGGGTGCCACTCATAGCGGGTGCGACCGTAGGCCACCCAGCGATTGGCAAAGACGAGGCCCGTGGCCCCCAGAAAGAGTCCCCACCACCACAGACTGGAGAGCGTGACCCCAAGGAATAACGGCGAAAATAGATAACCCGCCAGGGCGATGGCCGCCCATAGTAGGGAGGCGCGCACCACGGAGCGCCAGATAAAGACTTTGCGGTTGGGGCGAAGGGTTTCAATGGAAGAGGAAGCGGCTGCTTCAGGGGCTTCGGTCGTCGTCATCGTCGGGGTCCTGGTCGTCGTCGGAGTCGTCGTCGATAACCTCCTGGAGGTCCACATCTTGACCGGGCGCCCCCACGGGAGCTTCGCCACCCTCGGTGTCCAGGCGCTGGAGGAGTTCAAACATCAATCCCTCGATGTCCTCAATGAACACGAACGGAGTATAGAGGGGAATCTCCACGTCCTGGCCGGCCGTCTTGAGCTCCAATTTCCCCGACAGCTTGGAGGTCTGCATCTCGTCGAGGTTGAGGCTTTCGCGATCGACCAATGACCAGTGGATGCGCCAGGCCTGCTCGTCCTTGCCGACAAAGAGAAAGTCGTCGCTGATGGCGATGAAGCGCTTTTGCTTAAAATTGCTCCAAAAAGAGCCCATGGATAAAAAGGTCATGCCCATGAGGATGGAGCCAATAAACAGAGCGGTGGTCAGGCCACCTAGGCCGACGAAAAACCACAGGACGCCGGCGCTGACAAAGCACAGACCACCCAGGATCAGAAGGACCCCGATGGTGGCCGGGTTGAGCTGGTAGCGAAAGAGGTGGCGGACCGCCGTCGTCTCCAGCGCATCGTCGACGGCGGGGCCACTGAGGAGTTGAATCTGGGCCATGAGCGGGGAGGTCCAGAAAGGAGGAGCTTTAGATGTCGAGGTTTCGGACGTCCAGGGCGTGGGTCTCGATGAACTCCCGTCGCGGGGCCACCTGGTCACCCATGAGGACGGTAAAGAGGTTGTCGGCCTCCACGGCGTCTTCGATCTGGACCTGGAGAAGCGTCCGCGTCTCCGGATCCATGGTGGTTTCCCACAACTGGTCGGGATTCATTTCGCCCAGTCCCTTGTAGCGCTGGACACTCTGACCTTTTTGGCCGGCCTTGAGGGCGCGCTCCAGCACGCCGATCATGGAGGTGTAGATCTCTTCGTCGCTGCCGTCGTCGACGATGACGTGCTCGCCGAGGCTGGAGAAGCGCCGGCCGATACGCAACATTTCGCGATAATCCGGGCCGTTGATGAGGCCTCGGCTGATCTCGGTGGTCACCGAGGTGCCGGCGACCCGGCTATGCCATCGGGCGATCCACTGCCCCTCGAAGGTCGGGTCTTCGATGATGTCGGGGCTGCTCCAGGGCACCGTGGTATATTCCTCGCCCAGGGCCTCGCGGATCTCTTCGCAGCGATCGTCGAGTCGCTGCTTGTCCTGGAGATCGTCCATGGTGATCTCGGCGCGCACGATTTGCTCGAAGATGCGCCGGTCGCCGCGGCGCTCCATGCGCTCGATGATCTCGCGATAGGAGAGCAGGTCGTCGACAAAGTCCGCCAGCTCTTCGTCGCTAAGCTCTGTGCCGTCGGCACCACGGATATTGATCTTGGACTTCGCCCGCGCGATCAGCCGCTCGTTGAGCGCGCGCTCGTCCTTTAGGTAATCCACGGAACGGCCGCGCTTGATGCCAAAGAGGGGGGGCTGAGCGATATAGAGGTAGCCTTCTTCGATGATCTCGGGCATCTGCCGATAAAAGAAGGTCAACAGGAGGGTCCGAATGTGGCTCCCGTCGACGTCGGCGTCCGTCATGATGATGATATTGTGATATCGAAGTTTCTCCAGGTCGAAGTATTCGTCGCCGATGCCGCAGCCAAGCCCCGAGATCATCGCTGAGATCTCGTTATTGGAGAGCATGCGGTCAAAGCGCGCCTTCTCCACGTTGAGGATCTTTCCGCGCAGCGGCAAAATGGCCTGAAAGCGGCGATCTCGCCCCTGTTTGGCCGAGCCACCGGCGGAGTCACCCTCAACAATATAGAGTTCGCTCTCCTCGGGGTTACGCGACTGGCAGTCCGCCAGTTTGCCGGGCAGGGAGCTGACCTGGAGGGCTGACTTACGGGCAATCTCACGGGCTTTTCGGGCGGCTTCCCGGGCTCGCGAGGCGGCGATGGCCTTGTCGATGACCGAGCGGGCCACCGAGGGGTTTTCCTCCAAAAAGATGGATAGCCGCTCATTGATCACCGACTCCACGACCCCCTTGATCTCATTGGAGACCAGTTTTTCCTTGGTCTGACTGGAGAATTTGGGGTCTGGCATCTTCACGGACAACACGCTGACCAGTCCCTCACGGATGTCGTCGCCCGCCAGGGTATCGTCCAGCAGGTCGTTGGAGACGCCGTAGGAGTTGACGGTTCGCGTCAGGCTGGCGCGCAGGCCCGAGAGGTGGCTTCCTCCATCGCGGTTTCGGATGGTGTTGGTATAGCAGAAGATATTTTCGTTGAACGAGTCGTTCCACTGAAGGGAGACCTCGACGACGACGCCTTTGTCCTCCACCTCCTGGTAGATATAGACCGGCTCTTCGTGGAGGGGTTGCTTATTCTTATTGAGGTCTTTGACGAAGGAGTTAACCCCACCCTCATAGCTGAAGTCGTGGCGCTTGTTGTTGCGCTCGTCCTGAATGGTGATCTGGACGCCGGCGTTGAGATAGGACAACTCGCGCAGGCGCTGAGAGAGGATGTCGAAGGAGAACTTCGTGGTCTGAAAGATCTCGGCGTCGGGCTTAAAGGTAATGGCCGTGCCCGTGGTCTTGGCGTCGCCGATGGCCTTGAGGGGCTCGTCGGGGAGGCCGCGCTCGAAGCGCTGATGCCACACCTTACCGTCGCGGCGGATCTCCATCTCCAACCACTCCGACAGGGCGTTGACGACGGAGACGCCCACGCCGTGGAGGCCGCCGGAGACCTTATAGGAGTTTTTGTCGAATTTGCCGCCGGCGTGGAGCACGGTCATGATGACCTCGGCGGCCGAACGGCCCTGCTCCTCGTGCATGTCCACGGGGATGCCGCGGCCGTTGTCCTCGATGGAGACCGAGCCATCGGTGTGGATGGTCACCGTCACGGTGTCGCAGTGGCCAGCCAGGGCTTCGTCGATGGCGTTGTCCACCGTTTCGTAGACCATGTGGTGGAGGCCGGAGCCGTCATCGGTGTCGCCGATATACATGCCGGGACGCTTGCGCACCGCCTCCAGTCCCTCCAGGACCTGGATGCTATCGGCGGTGTAGAGGTCTGCACTTGGGGGCTCGGCGTCGATGTTGGGGATCTGATCTTCTGGGGCCATAATCTACGTCTTCACTTCAGAGGTCAGGTTGATCAACAGATAGGCACGATGGGGCGTTGAAAGGCCGGGCGACTATCCCGTCGTAGGGCCCCTCGGCGAGGCCGCAAAAGGGTAGCAAATGGCGGGCTCGATTACCAGCCCAGAAGGAGGGCTCAGACGCCCGAAACCACGGGGTTTTCGAGGGTGCCGATGCCCTCGATGGAGACGGTCACCCGTTGGCCATCCTCGATGGGTCCCACGCCGGCGGGGGTGCCCGTCAGGACGACATCGCCGGGCATCAGGGGCATGATCTGGGAGATAAAGGCCAGTACGCGTGGGATGGGAAAGATAAAGTCATCGAGCGAGGATTGCTGGCGCAGCTCGCCATCGACGTGGCAGCGCAGGCGGTGGTCCTGGGGCTTAAAGTGGGGTGCCACGGCGATGGCCGGCCCCAGAGGAGCGAAGGTGCGGTAGCCCTTGGCCCGCGTGTAGCGCTGCTCGCGGCGTTGGATGTCGCGGGCCGTGACGTCGCAGGCACAGCTATAGCCGACGATGGCTTCCGTGGCTGACGCCTCATCGCAGGCATCCAGACGAGTGCCGATGACGATGGCCAGCTCGCCCTCGTGATGGACCTCCTGGGAGGCCGGGGGCAGGACGATGGCCTCTCCCGTGGCGATGACCGACGTCGGCGGCTTCATAAATAGCAAGGGTTCGTCGGGGACGGCCTTATTCATCTCATCGGCGTGGTGCTGGTAATTGAGGCCCACGCAGATGATTTTTGAGGGTTGGCAGGGCGCCAACAGAGAGGGACCGTCCGGTCCCTCGATGCCGATGGGGGTCCCATCGGGCAGCGTGGAGTGCTGCCGCAGGTAGCGGTGAAGCTGTGGCAAGGAGTGCGACAGGGCGAACCACCGATCGCCACGGCGACGGGCCAGCGTAGGCTGACCCGTCGCCGGATGGGCGATGCGGTAGACCAACGGTGCATCAGGTGGGGTCATCGGGACCTTCGGCGTCTTGGAGTTCCTCGAGGTCGATATCGCCGTCGTCGGCCGCCTCTTCGCGCTCCTGGCGGATGCGCTCGCGCTCCTCTTCGCGGCGATCGATATAGTCTTGGAGCTCGTGGAAGTCCTGGTCGAATTCAAAGACGTAGTTGCAATGCTCCATCAGCGGCTCGTTATCGCCGATCTGAGCTCGCTCGTCGCTGTCTTTCCACTGGCACTCCCACATGGCTCGTTGAAGCATGGTGCCATAGGTGAGCTCCGGGAATTCCTCATGGTCATCGGCGAAGGTCAACTGCACGCTATTGCCTCGGTTGGGCGGCGTGTCGACCCGGAGCTGATACTCCTCGAGCTCCGGTTCCACGCCGGCCTCTTCCAGCAGCGATTCGTCGATACCCAGTTGTCCGGCCGTGACGATGTCGAAGTTAAAGTCCTCTTCTTCCAGCCGATCGGGATCCTCGACGATCTTTTCCAGCAGGCCCTCTTCGTCGAGCTCCTCGTAGTCGAAGCTATAGGCGTAGTATTCGTCGAGCTCCTGGGGGGTGGTCAGTTTTTCTCCATCTTCATCGCGAGCGTGGAGGCTGTTGATGAGGATATAGGCTCCCTCGGGCTCCGTATTGAAGGTGACCGTGCCGTGGTAGGGGCCGGCGTCGGTGCCCGTCTCCATGCGATCGTTAAACTCCTCGTTGTGGTCCGAATCCTGAGGAGTCAGATTGGCCGACAATTGGAAGCCAAAGTCAGCGCCGGCGGGCTCCCAGTCGTTTTCGGTGAGCGTGAAATTATAGGGCTGGTGGCCCGGGTGGGTCACCTCGATCTCGTGGACGTCGTCCACCGACAGGTCCTCGATGACCGTGCCGGGGCCGATGCGAAGCTCACGCCACACCCCGCCGCTGGGGGTTTCGCCGTATTGAACCTCTCCATTGAGGTGGATCAGCGAGTGGCGCGGCGTTCCATCGATGAACAGGTTACCGAAGCGGGGGATGCCCTCGAGCTGGGCCTCGAGGTGAGCCCGTTCTTCGGCCTCCACGCGTCGCTGCATTTCCTCTTGATATTGCCCCTGGGCCAAGAGGATCAGGGGCTCCAGAATGCCTCCCGTGCCGTCTTCTTCGACGGTCACGAAGTGAACGATCACCGGAATGGCGATCAGCAGGGCGATGATGACGCCCACCAGAACCTTGTTGACGCCCCCTTTGCTACCATCGATGTCGTCATCGAGGTCCATATAGTCATCGATATCGCCCAGATCTTCGTCCGCTTTGTCCGGGGCGAAGAGATCCGGTTTGGCCTCCGTGGCCTTTTTGTGTTTTTTCTTCTTTTTCTTTTTTTTCTTCTTCTTTTTCTTTTTTGAGGCCCCCTTGGCGACATCGAAGACGCCGTCCAGGCCGTCCATCTTCTTGTCGGGCTCTTCGGCCGGTTCCTCGTCGTCGCCGTCGACCTCCTCTTCCTGGGCTTTCTTGGCGGTGGTGTCTTCCTCTTCGGAGGCCTCCCCGTCATCGGCCTGAGATTCTTCGTCGGTGGTGTCCGGTTGGTCGACCGTCTCGGACTCTTCGGCGGGCGAGGTATTATCTTTGGTTTCGGACATGCTAGCCGTACTCCTTGAGGGAAGAACTAAAGGGGCGCAACGCCAATACTCAAGGTCGCGAGCCTAAAAGGGGGCCCGGATGCCGTCAAGGGGTTGGAATCGCCGGGGCGTTCGCGATAAGAGGGAGGACGCATGATGAGAGGCCACTTTTGGACAATGGAGGCACCGAATGGATGAGCGCGAGGTCAAGCAGGCCCTGATCGACGTTGCCAGGCAAGCCGAGGAGCCGGAGGCGCTGCAGGCGTCGATGGTGGAGGAGCGCCTGGTGGAGGCGGCGATGGGGATCTATGGCGATTGGTTATTGGCGTTGGCGGCGGCGTTGATGGAGAGCAGCCACCAGGGCTCAGGGTCGGCCAGCCACTCCCGGTCGGCCAGCCCCTCCAGGACGCCATCGCCATCGCCGGCGCCCAAAGCCGTCGATCGCAAGCGCCGACCCGAGGCCGACGACCCGATCTACGTGGAGAGCAAGGCGGGGTTATTCCACGAATTGCCGGGCTCGCAGTTGGCGCTCTCCGAAGATTCTCAGGTGGTAGACGAGGGGTCTAAAGTCGGTGGCGTGCGTCGGATTCACTATGTCGGCGACGTGGAGTCGGTGGTCCTCTTTAGCGATGCCGGTCGCTATTTCGGCATCCACCGCCGGCTCATCCCCGGCTTTGACAAGCGCGGGGAGGGGCGATCGATTCGCGATATTTTATTTATGGAACAAGGGGAATCTATCCGCGCCATCTGCGCGCGACGCGATCTGGCGGCCGGGCGGATGGTGCACGTGACGCGTCAGGGCAAGGCCAAGGCCACCGATGGTTCCGATCTCATGGCGCGCCTGGAGCGATCGGGCAATACGGCGTTTAAGCTTCGCGA
>CAZMJS010000040.1:4923-8992 GCA_964566695.1 uncultured Bradymonadales bacterium | reverse complement strand
CCCGTCGTTAGTCGGTGCGTAATTCGCCGCCTCCAGGGCGTCGTCCTGGTCGGTGGGCACGTGAACCGCCGACGACAGATAGGGTTGGTCCTGGAGCCATAGCCAATCGCTGGGATCATCGCTGGCCTGGTCAGCCTCCTGGACTTCCGTCGAATCCTCTTCCAGCCCCTCCGTGGGATCGACGCTCCAGTCGGTGTCGCTGCTCTCAAAGGGGCAGGCGTCGTGGATGGGAAGGTAGGTCATCTCCGTGGCGTTGGCGTCGGCACAGCCGGCGATGGAAAAGGCGGCGGTGGCGGCAAAAAGGAAAGCGATGGCAACGGGTTGGATGCGCTTCATGATAGTCTCCTCATCAAGTCCATGGGTTGGCCCGAGACCTGGTGTCGTCGGGCGTTCAACGTTCGGCGAGCGCCGAACCACCCCTGTTATCGTCACCTGATGGGAGAGGTTTCGTCAGCTTAGCTTTTTTTCTCGTCGTCGGGTCTGGATGAAGGCCACGCCCACCGACAAGAGGTAGAGCAGGATCATGGGCCCCGCCAACAAGGCTTGGGTCATGACGTCCGGCGGCGTAAGGATGGCCGCCAGCACAAAGGCCACCACCACGGCGATGCGCCACTGCTTGATGAGCATGCGATGAGTCACGAGGCCGATGGCCGACAAAAAGTAGGTGGCCACGGGCAACTCAAAGACGATGCCGAAGGCCAGCAATAATTTGGTCGTCGTCCCAAAATATTCGTCGATCATCAGCATGGGATCGGAGACGGTGGAGAAGTCGAAGAGAAAGCCGTATCCCAGCGGAATGACGATGGCGTAGCAGAAGGCGGCGCCCGCAAAAAAGAAGAGGGTGCCGGCAAAGATAAAGGGGACCACGGCCTTTTTTTCGTTGGGGTAGAGGCCGGGGGCGACGAATTTCCAGATCTGGTAGAGGATCGCCGGGGCCGCCAGGAACACGGCGGCCAATAGCGCCGTTTTGAGGAGCGTGAAGAATTCCTCGGCGACGTCGCTATAGTGCAGATCCGCCATATAGAGCTGTTCATCCGGCGCGGCGGCGACCAGCGGGGCCTTCAAGAATTCAAAGAGGTCGTGGACGAAGAACCAGCAGATTCCGAAGGCGATGAATATGGCGATGATGGAAAAGACCACGCGGCGTCGAAGCTCCGCGAGGTGCTCCAGGAGGCCCATTCGGCTCTCCTCCATCTTCTCCGCGCGCTCCTCCGCTTCTTGCTTGGGCGACGGGGTCTCACTCATGACTGGGCCTCCCGACGAGCGCTAAGGGGAATGCTGTCGCGCGCCGTGGACGCCCGACGCCCCTCTATGGGGTGGATCTGACGATGGTCGGTGGGGCGACGGGAGGCCAATCGGTGGCGCTCTCGTCCGCCGTGGCGCAATGCGTATTGCTCCTGGAGCAGTTTCTCAAATTGGGCGTCGTCGACCTGATCCAATCCGGAGGGCAGAGGGTCGGCTGCGGCGTCCGACGCCGGCGAGGAGGGCCCCCCGGCATCGTCGGCCGGGGGGCTCTTCTTGGACGTATCCTCCGATGCATGCTGGGGCAATTGACGGGGGCGCGGTTTGGTGGCCGGAGCCGAGGAGGCGTCCTTGATCTCCTCCATCTCCAGGGCGCCCCGAAGGGTGTTGGAGGCCTTGCGCAATTCGCGCAGCCCCTTGCCGGCCCACCGGGCGACCTCGGGAAGCTTCTCGGGCCCCATGACCACCAGGACCAGCAAGAAGACGATCATTAATTCTGCGAAGGAGATGCCGAACATGGGACGCCACTACCGCTTAAAGAGATGCCTGAGGGTGCTTAGTTGGAGGGTTTCCATTTGAGGCTACAACCCATCGACGGCGCCTGATCGCTGTCCGGCTTGTCACCGTTTAACAGGGCGACGATGGCGTCGTGCATCTCTCGTGATTCCACCTCTTCGGGGTGTTTCCAGTTATCGTCCAGGCGGCCGGCGTAGGCCAGTTGGCGTTGGTCGTCGTAGACGAAAAAATCGGGGGTGCAAACCGCTCCGTAGGCCTTGGCGACCTCCTGGCTCTCGTCGTGAAGGTAGGGGAAGGGAAAGTCCTTTTCCTCGGCCATTTCCTTCATTTTGGGAAAACTGTCGTCCGGATAGCGCTCGGCGTCGTTGGAGCAAATGGCCAGGAAGGCCACTTCGTCGTCGTCCCAGGTGCGGCCCAACTCCAGAAGGCGGTCCAGCACGGCCAGTACGTAGGGACAGTGGTTGCAGATGAACATGACGACAAGCACGTCCGCTTCGTCGAATTCGTCGAGGCTATAGGTGTGGCCGTCGGTGGCAGGGAGCGAGAAATCAGGGGCTTCGCTTCCCAGATCAGGGGCGGTGCTTTCAAGGAGTGCCATGGTGCCTTCCGGGGGTTAAAAAAGGGCCGCCGGCGGGGTCATATCCGACGGCGGCGCGACAGAGATGGTGAGGTGATTCAGTGGAGATGGGGGGCGAATGTCCAGTTGACGATCTCGCTTCGCATCAGGTCGCTATGGTCGATGGCCCAGACGGGCACGATATGCACCGCGTCGGACGACTCGCGCTCCTTGAGGTAGTCTCGCACCTCGGAGCGGCTGTCAAAGACGGGACGGTGTTTGTGGCGCGGTCCGATGGAGCGAAGCCGGGGCAGGATGGCCTGCAGGCCGGGGTGAGGACTCTGGATGGGACGCGTTGGACCGTCAATTTGGGGGGACTGCTTCATGGGACCTCCATAGATAAGTGAGTCACCGCCGGAGCATGGCGAGGGCGCGCGGCGCCCCATGGCCGGCCGGGGTGATGAGCGGTGGGGTCGATATGAACCCGACCTTGAATCAATCCCAACTATGTCCACCGCCCGGCGAATGTAAAGAGCGATCCCGGGCCATTATTCCTGTGTCGATGGGATGTCCAGGTGTAGGGCCATGGCGCTCAGTTGAAGGTAGCGCTCGATTCCGGCGACGATTTCGTCGAGGCCGATGGATTCCTCATCGCCGTGGGCCAGGCGGATGTCACCGGGGCCCACAAGCCACACCGGGCCCAATTCGCCGAGGTAGGTGGCGTCCGTATTAAATGGCACGGTGCACGTGGGGACCTCGTCGGGCGGGTCGAAAAAGACGGGATCGTTATAGACCGCGTCTGCGAGGGTCACCTTCTCACCGAGCAGAGGGCGAAGTTCATCGAATAACTCCTCGATGGGGCCGGTGGCGCGAAACAGCAGCTCCGCGCGGGCTTCGGGGGCGAAAATATTGGCGGCCACGCCCGATTGGAGGACGCCGATATTAAAGGTGGTCGCTCCCAGGGTGTCGTCGGTGGGCCAGCGATGTTGGCGCAGGCCCTCCAGCGCGTCGAGCATCGGCTCCAGCGCCGAGTGGCCATCACCGGGGAAGGCCGAATGGCCGGCGACCCCCGATGATTGGAGCGTAAAACGCAGCATCCCTTTCTGAGCACTGACCACGCGATTTTGGGTGGGTTCGCAGAGGAGGATTCGACGAGGGTTGAGATCGAGCTCACGGGCCTTGATGGCACCGATATGATCGACCTCTTCGCCGACCACCAATAAAAAGCCCAGGCCTTTGACGCCCTGCCGCCGTAGCGTTTCGGCGGCGTGCCACATCGCCAATAAGCCCCCCTTCGTATCGCAGGCACCGCGACCGTGGATTCGCCCCTCCTGTTGGCGCACCGGTAAGTGAGGGGGAACGGTGTCCACGTGGGTCGAGAAGAGCAGGCGTGTCGGTTCCCCATCGTCGATCACTAGATTCCAGCGATCGGCGCTCACATCCTGGCGCTCGCATTGCCACCCGGCATCCTCAAAACGCTCCTCCAGATGCTCCAAGAACGCCTTTTCACGGCCTGTCGTGGAGTCGAACAATAGCCAGGTCTGGAGGGTTTCGGCCAGCGATTGATGGGAGGGAGAGGTCATGGGGAGTCCTTGAATTGAGCCCTGAATTCTGAGACAGATAGGGGGTTGTTCGGGGGCCGAAGCAACGCTGGCGATTGAAGAAAGTGAACCCGGGGGCCGTCGAAGTCGATTGACCGCCTTCTTCGGCGGTGGTTACCATGCGCCGTCCATCATCGAAAGGCGAAGCAGGGAT
>CAZMJS010000040.1:0-4823 GCA_964566695.1 uncultured Bradymonadales bacterium | reverse complement strand
GCCCTGGAGCGCTTTTACCGAGAGGCCAAGGTGGTCTCCGACCTGAGCCATCCCAATATCGTGCGACTCGTGGACTTCGGTCGAGACGATCAGCATAGTCTGCTCTACCTGGTCATGGAGATGGTCAAGGGAATGGACCTTGGCGACCTGCTGAAGCGTGGTCGGCTCACGCCCAACCTGGCCCTGGAGATCATCTATCAAACCTGTGGGGCCCTTACCGAACCCCATGCCCGGGGCATCGTCCACCGAGATCTAAAGCCGGAGAACCTGATCATCGTGCCCATCTCGGATGGCACCTTTCAGGTCAAGGTGTTGGATTTTGGAATTGCTCGAGCGCTGGAAGGGGGAGCGACCCAACTGACAAAGACGGGGATGATCTGTGGCACCCCCTCTTATATGTCGCCGGAGCAGGCCCAAAACGATGATATGGATGGGCGCACCGATCTCTATGCCCTGGGGGTGATCCTCTTTGAAATGCTCACTGGTCAGCCGCCCTTTTCCGGTGACACAAGCCTCCAGGTATTGCTCAATCATATTCGCAAGCCGGCCCCCGACCTGGGTCAGTTGATCCCGTCGGAGTTGGTGGCCGGGCCAATCTGCGAGCTGGTGGGCGATCTGCTGGCCAAGCATCCGGAGCATCGCCCGCGCTCGGCGCGGGCGGTTCGCGACCGCGTCGACGCGATTCGCCGACAGCTTCAACTGGAGCCGGTGCGACTCAAGGCCGATGCCACCGGTGAGGAAGCCTTCGACGGGTGGATCCATCGACCCCTGGGGTTTGTCGATGCCGATGGGAACTTCAGCGTCGATAGCGAGGAGGAACTCCCAGCGACGCATACGACTGGGGAGGCGGCGGGCGTCGAGATCCGGCAGTCCCACACCGAGATGGAGGAGAGCGGCGCCGATGCCTCCGGGTCATCGGCGGAGCGCGAGCGCGTGGACGCCCCCTCGGGGGGCACCGATATTCGAGCGCCGGTGGCCTCGACGCAAGGACAGGACTCCGGGGCTGGGATGACCGCCGAAGTGGATGCCGCGGCGTCCGAGGAGCTGACCGTGGCTTCCGGCGATTACGATACGATGTCCCACCAAGAACCCGTGGATGTCGCTAAGCAGGGGAGCAAGCGATTGCTCTTTATCGTCGGGGGGCTCGGCCTGATTGGCGCCCTTTGCATTGCCACGGCGGTGGTCGCTTTCATCTTCATCGATGGCGACGACGTGGAGCCCGATGACGAGGATCCGGTGGCCGTGGCGCAGGAGCCGGACTCCGAAGAAGAGGAAGGTGACGATGGTGACCCGGCACCGCAGGCGGAGGCCGATGACGACGATGCCCAAGAGAGCGACGAACGCGATGATGAAGAAGAGCCCACGGAAGGGCCCGAAGAGGTCGCGGAGGAGCCACAGGTCGCTGACGAGGAGACCCATGACGAGGAGGCCCACGATGAGGAAGAGCCGTCTGACGAGGTGGAAGTGACCATGGAGGTGGAAGCCACCGATTCGGTGGCGCCCGCCGACGAGGAGGAGCAACTTCCGCAAGACGAAGAAGAGGAGCAGCACTTGGCACCCCCTGCGGTTCCAGAACCGGAGCCTCAGCCTCCCGAGGAGCCCGACGAAGAGGAGGAGGCGGCCGCCGAGGAGCCCGACAGTGACGACAGCCCAGCAGCCGATGAAGAACCTCAAGAAGAGAGCGATGAAGCCCAAGAGGAGGAAAGTGATGATGTCCGAGACCGGCTGCGCCGACTGCGCAGCGACTAAATGGGTGGCCCTGATCGGTGCCCTGATAATTACCTTTGCGTCCCTGGGATCGGCGACTGCTGCCGGGGACCCCGATGCCATGCTCGACCGCCTGTCTCCGGAGGATGAAGCGCGGGTCATTGAGCTTCTCGACGAAGGTGAGACGGCCTACGCCGATGGGGACTATCGCCAGGCGCTTAGAATCTATCACCGCCTCTATGCCTTCTTTCCCCATCCCGATGTCAATTATCGGGTCGCCACCTGTTATGAGCACCTCGGGGAACCGGAGCGGGCCATCCAACACTTCATTCACTTTTTGGAGGGATACCCGGACGCCGAAGAGCGCCCGGAAGTCGAGGCTCGGATCGAACGTCTGAGAGAAGAGATCGGTCCCGATCCCACGGGCGTCCGCGTGGAGACCTTTCCCATTGGCTCTCAGATCTATGTCGATGACCGCGATACGGCGCCGGTCGGTGAGACCCCGAATACCGTCAACTTGCCCCCGGGCACCTATGATATCTACGTCGACCAGGCGGGGTATGCCCAGAAGAGTAAGAGCGTCACTGTGCGAGAGGGCAGCGTGGACGTGATTCAATTCCGGCTGGAGAGCGATGGCAGTGGCGATCGGGCCGGCAGTCGACGCGGTGGTACGAGGAGCCAACCCGATAGCGGGACCGACCATCGTTGGATGCCCATCATGGCGGCGACGATGGCCGGGATGGGCGGGTTCGCGCTCCACCAGTCGGCGGGTTATCGCAGTGAGTATCGCGATCTGGAAGAGGGGCATCCCGATCGCGACGGAAAGCGAAGTAGCGCCATTCAATTTGGCGTTTTCGGCGGCACCATGCTCACGGGGGCTGTGGTCTTCACCACCTGGTTTATTCTCCGCAACCGAAGCCCTGATATCGGTGAGCGCGCCGACCGCGGCGTGGGCATTACCCCTACCGATGACGGGCTGAGTATCGGCGTCTTCAGTCGATTCTGATCGGGCAAAAGAAAACCCCCGCTGGTGCTCAATGGCTCCAGCGGGGGGGTTCTGTGGAAGATGGGAAGACTCAGCGCAGGGTGCGCGCGAAGTTCTCCAGGCGGTCACGGACGAAGTCGACTTCTTCGACTTCCAACGCCCGGCGAAGCACCTTCAATGAGGCCTCCGAGTCGATTTCATTTAGCGCCTGACCGGCACTGATACGGGTATGGGGATCGTCATCTCCCATCAGGACCTCTTGGAGAAGGTCCACCGTGCGTTCCTCGAAGGGCGCCTGCCCGAAATGCTCACCGAGCACGGGCATGATCAGCCGTCGCGTATTTTCCGGCGTGTCCTCACTCTGCAGGGCATCGCTGAGGATTTCGAAGGACTCCTCGTCGGCCCAATAGCCGAGCGCCATGAGCGCGCGCTGTTCGTGAAGCGGGTTGGCTGCATCGCCGGTGGCGATGTCGGTCACGATCTGACGAGCGTCGCTGGAGGCCTCTTCAAAGAGCTTTCGCTCCGGCAATTCATGATGATGGGAAAGGATGACTTCCACCGCCTCTCTCTCCTGGTCGGCATGGGTCTGCGGCGACTCAGCCATGGCAGGAGAGGCCGTGAGAAGGGCGATCAATAATAGGGGGAACCACATTTTCATCGTTAAGTCTCTCATATTACTTGGTCAGCGGATTGGCGCCGATCACAAAGGATTGTTGGTCCGTAATCTCCGTATTGTCGCCGTCGGCCGACGGGAACATCAGGTTACCCCAGTCGGAACAGCTCGTGGGGTTTTGGAAATTGGTGCACTGGCCGGTATCGGTCAGCGGGCTGGATGTGCCGCCGCTCATTTCACTGGTGTGGAAAAGCCCGAGGAAGTGACCCAACTCGTGGGCCATGATGGTCGCGGTGAGGTTATTGCCCCAATTGGTACCGATATGCTCGCCGGTCATGGCTACGCCACTGAGGCCGGAGCCGTGCCATCCGGCGGCGCCGGGAATACCCAGCGACAGTCCGAGGGCGCCACCCATGGCGAAGGACTCGGTGATGAAGACGTTGGCGCTTATCGCGTCATCCTCAGTGCTCCCCGGAGACTCCGACTCGGCGGCTAGCGCGGAAATATCGCCCTCACCTTGAATCACGGAGTATTGGTTGACCACGCTGTCGGGCAGCGATTTGTAGCGCACTTCACCCAACGAGATATCGGCCTGCGAAAAGAGGCTATCTACCGAGCTCATCACACTGCTCATCGCCGAATTGCTCTCGGCGTTGTTGGGGGTGATTCCGGGAACACCAACGAGATAGATATTGAGGTCGATGGTCGTTGGCGTGCCAGAGCTCTCCAATTTGTAGTAGCACAGATCGGAGGCATCTGTCTGAACGCTGAGGGTGTGGGAACCGGAAGCCAACTGGTCCGTAAATTGCGGCGCCGCCGGCACGACGATGGGGTTGACGACGCCGAAGAGTTGAGCCCCCGTGGCCTGGAATTGATTGGCGCCCTGGAAGTCGATGGTGCTTCCCGGGCCCGTGATATCGAGCGGGTAGAGCTGTTGGCCGCCCGTGAAGGGGACGATCATATATTGATCGGTGTCGGCGGCGATTTCGTAGTGCAGGTCAGTGACCTGACCAGTGGGCGAGACGCACTCAAAGTCCATATCCAAAGACCCGGCGCTGATGGAGCCACCGCCACCGCCGCCACCACCGCCACCGCCACCGCCACCGCCGTGGGCGGGAAAGCAGACGCCGTTGCCGCCACCGACGTCGACGCATCCGTAACCATCTCTGCATTGTCCCTGTGCGGTGCAGGTTTCGACGCATAGATCCGGGCCCTGCGGATTATCGAGACACCCCGTATTTTCGCCGTTGCAATCTTCGAAGCTCTCGCAATTAACGGTCGTGCAATGACCATCGGTCCAGAAGTCATCATCCAGGCAGGTGCCGCTGGCGCAGTCGGAATTGCTGGCGCAGGCGCCCCCGTCCGGAGATAGCTCATCAGAGCCCCCGTTAGTTGGGTCCTCTTGGTTGTTGGGTTCCTCTTGGCTATTGGGAGATTGGTTACCCGGGGAATCATTATTATTGGGTCCACCAGGCTCTGCGTTTTCGTCGGCCACCAGAGTCTGGGCTTCGTCATCCT
>CAZMJS010000039.1:14592-32698 GCA_964566695.1 uncultured Bradymonadales bacterium | reverse complement strand
GTGCACGACGAGGTGCAGGTCTCCTCGATGGTCACGGCAAATAGAAGGTCTCCCAGGTCGTCCTCGATCTGGTGGTAGACCCAGCGGGCCAGCTCCTCGGAGGTCGGGTTTTCCAGGCCGGTGCTCTCGTTGAGGTAGTGGTGGTCGAGCTTGTCCTCCACCAGGTCTTTGACGGCGGCTTTGATGCGGCCAAAGTCCATAAGCATGCCCGCCTGGGGGCCCTCCTGATGGAGCTCCGGGCCGCGGAGGATGACGTGGCCCTTCCAGGAGTGGCCGTGGAGGCGGGCGCATTTGCCGTCGTGGCTGGGCAATTTATGGGCAGCCTCGAAGCGAAATTCTTTGGTGAGTTCGAACATCTCTTTTCCTTGTCGCAAATAACCTGGATCCAGGGTGGACCTATTGTATTTCGTTCTTAATCTGGTGGGTATATCAATGCAATACGGACCGCGAGGGCAGTGATGGCGACAAGGCAATGGGCGACGATGTTGGTACTGGCGATATGGGGAGGTGCCATAAGCGCGCTGGGCCTGGTTGGTTGTGGTGACGACGATCCCGATGGACCGTCGTCGGTGAGCGCAAGTTTTGAGGCTGGGGAGGCCGGAGAAATCGAAGTTGGTGGCGGTGAACTTCGCCTGGAGATCCCCGAGGGAGCTCTGGCGGAGGCCGTGGAGATCAGGGTGGAGCGCGCCGGCGATGCTCCCGGCGATGGCTTGAGCAGCGAGGCCTGGCGACTGGAGCCCCAGGGATTGGTCTTTGAGGAACCGGCGACCCTATCGATGGCCACCAACCAGGCGGTCGACGCCGGCCAGTGGGTCTATCCATCGCGTCTCGTGGACGACCAGTGGCAACCCATCGAGCAATCCATCCCTCGCACTGAATTGGAATCGGAGCAGACCGTGAGCGCTCATATTGAGAGCTTTTCGGTCTTTGGCATCGCCGCCGATCCGGCGGCCCCGCCGGCCGTCGAGGCGCTGGCCTGGGCCCGCGACGATGGGGCCGATCTCTACGGCTATATCGACGCCCAGGGCGATTGGGCCATCGAGCCTCAATTTACCCTGGTGGAGAATTTTCGGGACCATATGGCGCGGGTGCGCCTGGACGACGAGGACCAGACCTACGCCTATATCAATGCCCAGGGTCGGGTGGTCTATCGGGCCAGCGATTATGACCGGGCTCGAAATGACTACCGCCAGGGACGAGTGGCCGTGGAGTTGGGCGTGGACCGCGAGGCCTTCGCCGACCGCCAGGGAGAGGTGGTGACCTCTACCTTTCGCCAGGTGCGCGATTTTAGTGAGGGGCTGGCGGCCGTGCAGACCCGAAGCGATTGGGAGTGGGGCTTTATTGACGACGAGGGCCAATGGGTCATCGACGCTCAGTTTCGAGGGGCTCGGAACTTCTCCGAGGGGCTGGCGGCCGTGCAAACCCAGGTCGATGGGCAGTCGCGATGGGGGTATATCGACGCCCAGGGCGAATGGGTGGTGGAACCCCAATTTGCAGAGGTGAATCCCTTCCGAGAAGGGCTCGCTCGGGTCCGACTGCCCCAGGGAGATTGGGGCTATATCGACACCCAGGGAGAGGTCGTGATCGAGGCGCAATTTGTGAATGGCCAACGCCTAAGACCCACGGGCTTTGCGGAGGGGCGGGCAAGGGAATCGACGGATGGCACCAACTGGGGCTATATCGATGAGACCGGCCAATTCGTCATCGACGCCAACTATAACGACTATCTCCTCGATTTTAGCGAGGGCGTGGCCGCCGTGGGCGATGGATCCGTGGGGCGGGAGCACTTTATCGATCCCCAGGGCGAAGTGGTCATCAGCGGTGAGTTTGATGAACCGCGAAGCTTCTCCCAGGGACTGGCGGCGGCCCGGGGAGATGGCGCTCTGTGGGGCTTTCTCGACAGCAGTGGCCAATTCGCCATCGACGCCCGATTTGACCAGGTCGGTAATTTCTACGCCGTCGGTCGTCAGTGATCGCCGCCCACCACGGCGTCGATCATCTGGCAGATCTCGTCGACCGCCTCTTTGGCGGCGTCCACCAGGCCGCCCATATTGGCGAAGCCGTGAATGAGGTGTTCGTAGCAATGGTAGTCGACGTCCACGCCGGCCTCCTGGAGGGCATCGGCGAAGGCCTTGCCCTCGTCGCGCAGGGGATCGAAGCCGGCGGTGATGAGGGTCGTGGGCGGCATCTCCTCCATGCGATCGTAGAAGATGGGCGAGATCCAGGGGTGTTCCTGTGAGATCTCGCCGTCGCTATTGAGCAGGTAGGCCTCACCGAACCACTTGAGAGTGGGCTCCTCCAGGACATAGCCGGCGTGGAAATAGATGCGTGACGGCGATTCATGAAATAGATCGGTGGTGGGGTAGAGCAGAAATTGGTGGTCCGGTCGGCGCCGTCCGTCATCGATTTGAGCCTGGCTGATGACGGTGGACAGGGTGGCGCCGGCGGAGTCGCCCATGACCATCATCGTCGAGTCATCGCCGCCCAGTGTTGGGGTCTCGTCGATCAGGTATCGGAAAGCGGCGATGCAGTCTTTGGGGCCCGCCGGAAAGGGATTCTCCGGCGCCAATCGATAGTCCAAACTGAGAATACAGATATTGGCCTCCCGGGCAATATAGCGACAGAGGCTGTCGTAGCCCTCGACGTCGCCGATGACAAACCCCCCGCCGTGGAGGTAGAGCGCCGTCGGTCGAGGCTCCTCCACCGGTTGATACCACCGGGCATTGAGGGGGCCCTCGTCGCCCGGAACCTCCACGTCGCGAACCTCATAGAGGTCCACGGGATCCATCTGCATGATGCGATTTCCGTGGCGATAGATGCTTCGGGCCATCTCAGGGTCTTGCTCATGCAACCCCTCAGTGGACCCCATATCCATGAGGTTGAGGAGCAGGTAGGTCTGGCGATCCATGGGCTGGCCCCGATCGTTTTTGGCGGGCTCGCCAAAGAGGCGCTTCGCCCAGTCGTCGGGCATATTCAACGCCGAGTTCAGGGCACGGCGGGCGACCCTGGCGCTCATGTCCTGGGGATTTAGCTTTGATTTTTCATCGACGGTGGAATCGCTCATAGGTCGTCTATCTCTGCGGGGTGAATCAAAAAGTCATCGCGCTCTAGACGTCTCGTCTGTCGCCAATACTCCACGGTATAACTGGGCCACAGCGTCGTATTTTTTCCCTCATCGAGATACCAGCTATCGCAACCGGAGAGCCAGACCGTATCCCCGGATCGGCGCTGAATCCAGTCGTTGAAGCGGCGCTGGACGTCGCGGCGGACCTCCAGAACCGACCAGGGATCGCCCTCGTCGACGACCTCCAGGGCCTGGCCGATGAGATGGGCCTGGGCCTCGATCATAAAGACGATGGAGTTATGACCCAGCCCCGTATTGGGCCCCACCATCATAAAGAGATTGGGAAAGCCAGCGGTGTTGATCCCGTAATAACTCTGGGCCCCGTCGCTCCAGGCCTCATGCAGGCTTAGGTCGCCGCGGCCCTGGACGCGATAGCTCTCCAAAAAGTCGGTGACGTGAAAGCCCGTGGCCAAGACCAGGGCGTCCAGATCGTGGGATCGGCCGTCGGCGTCCACCACCGATCGGGGCTCCACGGAGGCCACGGCGGCGTCCACCAATTGCACATTGTGGCGCGTCAGGGTGGGGTAATAATCGTCGGAGAAGACGATGCGCTTGCAGCCCATGGGATAGTCGGGCGTGACCTTGTCACGCAGCTCGTCATCGGCGATGGCCTGCTTTCGGTAGCGATGGCCGAACCACTCCAGGAGGCCCAGAATGCGGCGGTCGCCCACAAAGCCCGTGGCGTAGGCCTCCTGGCGAAGATAGATGGAGCTTCGGTATAGGCGCTGGAGGCCGGGCACCGTCTCGAAGAGTCGCTTCGTCCACTCGCTATAAGATGGATTGGGTCGAGGCATCACCCAGGGTGGGGTGCGCTGAAAGATGGTGAGCTCGTCGACCTCGTCGGCCAGGGCGCTGGCGATCTGGACGGCGCTGGCCCCGGTGCCCACCAGGCCCACTCGCTTGCCCTCCAGATCGACGTCGTGGTCCCAGCGCGCGGAGTGAAACGCAGGCCCCTCAAAGGATGAGAGCCCCGGGATGTCCGGGATCTTGGGCCGGCTCAAACCGCCGATGGCCAGGACCACGGCCCGGGCCTCGAAGCGCCGGCCGTCGCTGCTCTCCACGGCCCATCGCTGATGCTCATCCTCAAACTCCAGCGCCTGGATCTGAACCCCAAAGCGGATGCGCTCATATAGACCGTATTTTTCGGTGCAGCCCACCAGATAGTCCTGGATCTCCGCCTGGGGGCTATAGGCCCGGGACCAGCGCGGGTTCTGCTCAAAGGAAAAGGAGTAGAGATGGGAGGGGATGTCGCAGGCACAGCCGGGATAGGTATTGTCCCGCCAGGTGCCGCCGACCTCGTCGTCGGCCTCCAGGATGAGGAGGTCATCGACGCCCCGTCGACGAAGCTCGATGGCCATGCACAGGCCGGCGAAGCCGGCGCCGACGATCACGATAGGGGGTCTGGAGGCCATCGATTCCCAGGTACTTACTCGTTGACTCAGCCCTCGTCGGAGATGCGACGAGCGCCGATGATGGCCCGAAAGATGGCCACCTCATTCATCACGGCCTCCGGGCCCAGGGCGCCGATGAAGGTGCGGCGGCCGCCGGCGCGAAAGACGCAGGTCGAGCACTCATCTTGGTCCCACTTGGCGCTCTTTTCAACCGCCGGTGTTCACCCTCAATGAGTCTCCGTGATATACTCCAGGCCGAGGTCCTCAACGTGGGCTCTCTCCAGCTCCAATATGCGCTCGCGTCTCTTCTCTAAGAATCCAAGCGACCGGTCTCGTTGCGATCGGGTTGGATCTCCCAATAGGTCCATCGCCTCCGGGGGGATGGCATGGCTCCTGAGCCATTCCTCTGTCGGGGGATCCCCATCACCATCGAGGAGAAATCGCTTAAAGGCCTTCGCATCCCTGGGCTGAACGATGAAGCGATTTTCCGGTCCCTTATTATTTTCTTTTCCGATATCTCGGCTCGAAAAAAGCATCAACGCCGCGTTATTTCCGTGCTCCGCCAATTGTCGATACCCGTCTATGGGTTCGGACTGAGAATTCATGGGATTCAACGCGGCCAATTCCAGTACGATGGCCCGTCCTCTGGCCCACCGATAGTCAAATCGCTCAATGGGGAGAACCTGGGTGCTTAAATCCGATGGACGGTCGATTGTATCCCCGCGGACCACGGCCCGCAGGTGCTTCTGTGCTCGACGAATCTTTGAGGAGTTGGCCGCCGCAAAATGCTCTGCGTAGGTGGTCGCCCAGAACCACCGCCGCACCTCCCTTTTGGCGGCGTCGGACATCTCGCCGCCGTTGGCGTGGAGAGCGTCGGCGATCAAGACGGGCTGCGGACTGTAGGGGATGGTCTGCGGACCGTAGATTTGGAGCTCCTGAGCCATAAACTCGGCCGCTCCTTCGATCTCATCAAAGACGGTGTCCAGAATATCAGGATTGTCGGTGATCTTCTGACTGATATCTCCCGCTTCGGAGCGATAGATATCCAACCCCAAGATCGCTTTCAGCACATGTAAGATCAGGCGATCTTCAAACTCCTCCCAACCAAAGACGCCCATTTGCTGCTGCAGCTCCTCCAGGCGCTCGTTGAGGTCGAATTCCGACTCCGCGTCGTAGGAAAGGGCATTCACCATATGAACCTCGCTCATGGTGGTACCCTTGGTGTTGATGCGTTGAAAACTCACGGTCACCTGTTCTAGATTTTCCGTGACCATGGGGACCATCGGGATTTGATAGTCCTTGATGAGCTCTACCAGCTCTTCCGTCCGCTCAAGGAGCCTTTCGCCATCGGGCTCCGTGGATAGTTTTCGCTGGTATTTAAAGAGCGATGGCGTACTCAATATGATGCTCAGGTCCAACCAATGAAGCGGGGGCTCGGTCCTCTGAGGTTTTAACTCGAAGTTTTCCTCACGTAGATCGAAGTAGATGGGCCATCGGATATCGGCATCAACGAGCTGTTCCTCTGAGAGTTTATCGCCCACTCCCGCTCCCAACGTGGCGTAGAGAGTCGTTAGCCTTTGATAGCCATCGAGGAGGTATTGATTGACGCTTGTCGACCTCTCATCGGTCACGGCGAAGGGGCCGATCTTATCGTAGCAATTGAGCTCGTGTTGTTCGGTACGCCAGGTGAGCAGGCTACCGATCGGCATCCCCTTATAGATGCTATCGAAGAGATCGAGGCGCTGTTCATCGCGCCACACAAAGGGACGCTGAAACCTGGCCACACGAATCTCACCGGAGCGAATCTGCTTGAGCAGCGTCGGGATTCGAACGATCTGTGGTTGGCGAAAATAGCTTGGACTACCCATGACGGCCTATAGCTTTCGGTAAATCGTGTCAGCAATCTCAATGAATTCGTCTTTTTCTCGCTTTGTAAATTCGCTCTCCAGCCACGACTCCCATCCCGGCTGATCGGAGCGATAAAATAGCTCCCCGATATCCTTACCAAAACCATCGGCCAACGCGAGTCGATCCTCTTGTGGTATATCCGCGTAGAATTCAGGGAGATCATTGATCTCAGCCGCAAACCCCTTCTTCATACGAAAATGATGCTGCTGCGCCCGACTCATCTCAGCGAATGCCCAAGCGGCCCTGCGCCGTGCTGATTTGGCTGTTCCTCTTAGAAGTTCCGCGCTCGCCTCAAGCGCGCGCTGAGGGAGATAATTCTCAATCGTCCGCCGTCTCAACTGGTGATGCTCAATGGAATGCTCCTCGCAAACGTCGCTCAACGCCTGCGATTGAGCCGATGGCTCATCCGGTCGTGGTGCATCGCTATCGAACATCACCCAAGTGCGCATTTTGGAGATATGATCGTTAGCGAGCTGTTCGACGGCATTTTTCATGCTGCCGATGCCCCCGCCATGTTCATAGTGCAACCACTTTTCATCCACCGCCTTTTGGATCGGCTCCCAGTACTCCGTCCCTAATAGTCGTTTACACATCGCCTCCAGAAATTTTCGGTCGTTTCGGGCATTTTCGATTAGTAGGTGTAGACTCCGGTCGAGCAGCCGTCGCGCATCCTCGACCGTCAACTTCGGCGGCGAGCTCCCCCAATTACTCGCCTTTGCATCGATGACATCAATCTCGTCTTTCGACTTTGACTCATCCAGGTCCTCCACTCCCACTTCGAGGGTAAACTCGACTTCCTCTCTAAGCCCCTCGGGTAGTCTGGAAATCCACTCGCCGAGGCAACTGCCCGACTGCTCCTCCCCACCCGGTTGATATAGAGGTTCTGTCAGGATTTGATGACGCTCTTGGTAGCCGAAGGCAATAATATGGAGCAATTCCAACCGATGGGCCTCTGAAGCAAAGACCTCGTCGTGCAGAACGACCCTCATTAGGACTCTCCCCCGCCCATCTGACGGCGCTTCAACTTCCAGATTTGTCGAGCCATTTCGGTATCATCGCCGTAGACAGACGGAGGCCACTCACCGCTTAGCTCTGCGTATTTATTCAGCTCGGCCAGACGAATATCGCTGCTACCATCATCGGACTGAGTCACCCAATGAATCGCCACATCTTTTCGATCGATACGGCCTTCCAGCACAGCCAGCCGGATGCCCAGCAAAATGTGCTGGGAGTGGGTTTCAAATATAATCCGACGTTCCCCCGACTGGTTTGCCACTTCACAGAGATGCGAGGCGAGGGCTCGCTGAAGCTTGGGATGCAGGTGGCTCTCCGGCTCCTCCACCGCAAGGACCATGGGCGCGTGGGTTCGCGGGTGCCGCAACATCTCAAGGGCCGTCAGGACCGGGAGTACCTGGATCAATCCCTCGCCGCAGTCGACCAGATCGACATCGAAACCAGCGCTCTCAACGGGCATTAATACCGTGCGCAACATTCGATTATCTTCAACAACCCGAAGACATCGCGAAAGATGGGTCTCGTACCACTTACTGACCGCATCGCTCACCTCCTGGTCTAGATGAAGCATGGGTACGACGCCTTTCCCGCGCTTTCCCAACCGTTTCGGCAGCGCTCCCGTCTGTGAAACCAACCGCGCCGGTGGCTCCCTAACACTCGACAGCCACTGAACACCCCCTGTTATGGACTTCAGACTCTCGCCCAATTCCTCAAATAACGGCGAATAAGACTCGCCGTCGGAATCAGGCGTCATTCCCTGCCAGTTGATCTGGACAAATTCGTCTGACTCTTGTTCTGTCGTCACGAGACGAAAGGTCAGGTCCTGTTCGAGCTTTTCGTCGTCTAAAAGCTCGCACCGAAAGTGTTTCGGCGCCTCTCCTCGCCTTTGCAAATAGAGGTCCAGTGGCACGGCCCGATTCCAGTTATCTTCATAGGCCGTTCCGACTTCGAAACTCTCGATAGGCCCCTGAGTCCACTCGAATTTGAAATCGATGGTTTGCGCATTTCTCCCCTTGCACTTTATGTCGTGAAATCCGGCCCCCCGAATGGCCTCACTTTCAAAGTGAAGTGGGCTCATTTCCCCGCTCACCAGGGAGTCGCTGATCAACGGAAACACTCGTAGCAACGCACTTTTCCCTGCATTATTTCGACCATAGACCAAGGTCAAAGGCCGCAACTCAACCCGCTGACGAGCGGCGAATGCGCGGTAATTTTCGAGTTCAAGGGCGTTGGGTATCATTTGCAACTTCCAGGGATTCGAGGTGTCACGCCACTCGAACTTAAGACGAGCTGGGGACCGATCTCAGCCCTCGTCGGAGATGCGACGAGCGCCGATGATG
This sequence comes from uncultured Bradymonadales bacterium, assembly GCA_964566695.1. Taxonomy (GTDB): domain Bacteria; phylum Myxococcota_A; class Bradymonadia; order Bradymonadales; family Bradymonadaceae; genus SLJM01. Next base: position 23,921 of record CAZMJS010000039.1, on the reverse strand, counting down.
GCCCGAAAGATGGCCACCTCATTCATCACGGCCTCCGGGCCCAGGGCGCCGATGAAGGTGCGGCGGCCGCCGGCGCGAAAGACGCAGGTCGAGCACTCATCTTGGTCCCACTTGGCGCTCTTTTCAACCGACATCGTCGGAAGCAGCCGGGCCAATTGCTGGAGTTCGTCGCTCGCCGGCGACGGCGAGGCGGCGATGGTCTCGCCGTCCTGGCCCACCAGGACGCAGCCCCGCAGGTTGAAGTCGTCGACCACCTGGTCGAGCTGGTAGCCCAGCGCCTGGTTGGGGTCGTCGGAGCGCCGCCGGCGCCGATCAGTGGTGGGGTTAGATGGGGTAGGCGTCGTCGTGGGAGATTCCATGGCAGACCTTCCGTGGCAAGAATTCAATTTACGCTGCGAGTCGCGCCATCCATGGCGCCGCCAGCAATCTTGGCCACAGGGTAGCCCGTCAACGACGGTGATCAAATTATTTTTGGCCGGTTAGTCGTAGGTGATTCGCAGAATCTGAGGACAATAGTAGGTCTTGATATTATTGACGCGTGTCATCTCCAGAATACCGAGGTTCTCGAGCTTTTCGACATCGCTTTTCGCTGTATTGTAGCTTACCTCAAACCGGTCGGAGAGCGGCGAAATCTGAATAGCCGGGTTTGAAAAGATCATGTCGACGATTGCTCCGAGTCGACTGCTCGCCTGAATCGACTGGATCCTCGCTCGAAATTCTTTTTGGAGGTCGAGCAACGATTCACATCGCTGAATCGAATCCCTGGCTTGCTCCACCACTCCGTGAAGACAAAACTCCAACCACCCTCTCCAATTTCCCTTAGAGCTAACATCGTAAAGGTGCTGAATATACTGGTCTTTATGGCGATCAAAATAGGCACTCATATACAGCCATTGATTGGAAAGGTCGCACCATTCCTTGATCGTCAATGAGAGGAGAAGCCGCCCAACACGTCCATTGCCATCGAGAAAGGGATGAATGGCCTCAAATTGGTAGTGGGCGACAAATGATCGGACCAGGGGCCGTAGAGTGGGATTGCTTTCATTGAGATAGAGCTCCAGGTCATGAAGACAGTCCGATACGTGCTCTGCCGGTGGTGGAACAAATCGCGGGGGCTGACCGATATGCACTTGGCTTTCACGCAATTGGCCAGGCCTCTTATTCTGACCCCGCACGGCCTCCATCAAAGTTTCGTGAAGTCTTCGTATCAATCGCGTCGATAGTGGCAGTTCGCTGCGCAATTCTTCTCCCAGACGGAGGGCCCGACCATAGTTGAAGACCTCTCGATAAGCATTTGCCGGATCGGATTCCGACTTGGGCTCTTTTGGTTCCAACTTGAAAAGCATCTGGCCTTCAGGATCGGTATATGTCCCTTCAAGGCTCGAGGATTTCAGCGCTTCTCTTTCGCGCAGCGGGGTCAGCAAGAGCTCCGGTTCGACGAGAAGTTTACCCGTTCCATCGAGGCGCGCCAATTCGCTCTCCGCATCTGAAAGTAGCGGCCACAATTCCGCCGGCCACTCGAATGTCGGTGGCAATGCATCGGGAATAAAGGCATGCGTCACGAGAGTGGAAGTGGAGATCACCGAAACGATCTCCCCGGGGCTATTGTCGTCAAAGTCGGATAATTGCAATGATCTACCTTCGCGTTTCAATAATTGGCCATTTATTGAAATACACCCCCTTTGGATTTCAATCAATTGCAATATCAGGTTTGTGCGCCACAAAGCCTCAGCAACGCCACGCACTCCACGTGGAAGGTCTGGGGAAATTGGTCCACCGGCTGGATGGTCTCCACCTGGTAGCCGCCGTCGATGAGGTCCACCAGGTTTTTGGCCATGGAGCTCGGCTTGCAGGACACGTAGATCAAGGTGGGGGCGCCGATGCGCAGGATCTGCTCGATGGCCGGCGGTAGCAGGCCGCCCCGGGGGGGATCGACGACCAGGAGGTCGGCGCTCTCCACGTCGCGGCGCGGGGCGTCGTCGGCCAGGACGTCGGCCACATGGCCCTGGTAGAAGGTCAGGTTGTGCAGCTCATTGTCGGCGGCGTTTTTGCGGGCGTTGGCCACGGCGTCGGCCTGGAGCTCGACGCCGACGACGCGGTCCACAAAAGGAGCGAGGCATAGGCCGATGGTGCCCGTGCCGCAGTAGAGGTCGACGACCTTGGTGGAGTCTTGGTCGCCCTCCGGGTCCAGCCCCGCCTGGGCGATGACCTCCTCCATCAGTACCTCGGCGCCTCGGGTATTGGGCTGGAAGAAGGCTCGAGGGTGGATCTTGAATTGGAGCCGTCGATCGCCGGGGAGGTGCAGCTCCTCCAGGAGGTGATCCTTTCCTCTCAGCCGGGTCTCGTCGAAGGTGGTGGGCGAGCCCTTTTGGACGCGCTTGCGGGTCCAATATAGAGAGGTGATGGGGCCGCCCAGCTCATGGGCGATGGCCTCCACGGCGTCGGCGAATTGGCGGGCCATCTCCGCGGGCTCATGGGCCTCGCCGTCGACGAGGACCTGGTCGCTATCGGTGGTGATGAGCTCCACCATACGCTCCGGCCGGTGGTGGGACTCGCGGACCACCAGGTTTCGGAGCCAGCCGTCGCGCTCGCGATTGGTATAGGGCTTGATGCCCCGGTCGAAGCACCACTGGCGCACGCGGGGCATAAAGTCGGAGCTAAAGGGCGATTGGAGAAAGCAGCTCTCCAGGTTGATCAGGTCGTAGCGATAGCCCGTGGGATGAAAGCCCAGGGCCGGCTCGCCGTCGCCGGTGTCGCCGAAGCTAAACTCCATCTTATTTCGATAGTACCAGGGCTCGTCCATCGCCTTTAAGGGAAGGACGAGACCCGGATCGAGCTCTTGATCCTGAAGGGCCTCTTTGACGTGGCGCTCCTTGACCATGAGCTGGTGGCGATAGCGCATATTCTGATAGGTGCAGCCGCCACAGCCCTTATTGGGCGTCTCGCGGCGCCCAAAGTGCGGGCACCGTGGCTCCACCTGGCGAAGGCGCGAGGGCTCCAAGATCTCCACAAAATGGCCGGTGCAGCGGGTGCGGCGGGCGTAGTCGATCTCGACGAGCACCCGGTCGCCGGGCAGGGCCTTTCGGACGAAGAAATCATAGACCTTATGCTCTCGCTGCGGGCCCACCTTGGCCTCCACCGTGGCGTGGCCCAGTCCGCGGTCGGTGAGGCGCTCAATGGTCACCTCCAGGCGCTCTCCCTCCTCAAAATTTCGCTCTCGCTCAAGCATCGTCGACCTCTTCGATATGACCATCATGGACGCCGAAGACCCGCAGCTCGTCGTCCAATAGGATGTGGTCGCGATGGGTGGTGGTGATAAAGACCTGGCCGCCGTCGCGCTGTGTTAGGAAGTCAAAGAGGAAGCGGTTTCGCTCCCGATCGAGCTCGCTGGAGACGTCGTCCAACAGCAAAATAGGCGCAAAGTGGTAGCGCTCCTCAAGATAAGTGATCTCGGCAATTTTCATGGCCAAGACGAAGGCGCGGGTCTGTCCCTGGCTGGCGAAGGCCCGCACGGCGCGGTCGTTTAAGGTGGCCGCCAGGTCATCTCGGTGGGGGCCGACGACGGTATAGCCCCGGGCGCGCTCCTCGTCGGCCGTGCGCCGCAGCGACTCCTTGAGCATCAGGGTGAGATAGCTGTCGTCCTCCAGGGCCTGGTCCACATCCAGGGAGCCCTCGATCCAGGTGGCGTCGTAGCTCAGATCGGCGCGCAGGTCGGGGCTAAAGATGGAGGCGAAGATGCGGTGAAGCACGGGCTGGAAATGCTTGATAAAATCCAGGCGCCGCCTCAATACCCGGGCGCCCCACTCCACGAATTGCTCGTTGTAGACCTGGAGCAAAGAGTCGTCGACGTAGTCCTCCTTGAGGAGGGCGTTTCGCTGGCTGAGGACGTCGTCGTAATGCCTGGACTCCGTGCCATAGGCCGGATGGGCGTTGAAGATGGCGCGGTCGATGAATTGACGGCGCCCCGAGGGCGAGCCCTTGAGGATGTCGATGTCGTCGGGGCCGAAGATGACGACGTTTAAGGTGCCGAAAAAGTCCGAGATCTTGCGCACCGATTCATCGTTTAAATAGACCTGCTTTCCCCGAGGGGTGATGTCGATCTGGACTTTGCGCTGGTGTCCGCCGCGCTCGATGTGGGCCATCAGAGAGGCCTGGTCGGCGCCGAAGCGAATCAGGTTCTGATTGGTGGCTTTACGTCGAAAGCTCTTGACGGCGCTCAACAGGTAGATGGACTCTAGGAGATTGGTCTTTCCCTGGCCGTTGGCGCCGGTCAAGAGGTTAAAGCGGGGGTGGGGCGCCAGGTCCACCTGGCGCAGATTTCGAAAGTCCAGGACCCGAAGTGCTTCCAGGAGCATCGGCGGTCAGAGACGCATCGGCATGACGACGAAGAGCATCTCGTCGCGGTCCGGATCGCGCACCAAGGTCGGCGACAGGGTGTCGATGATCTCGATGGAGACGGCGTCGCCATCGATGGCGCTGAGCACGTCTTTGAGGTAGCGGAAATTAAAGCCCGCCTTGACCGGCTGGCCGGCGTATTCGCAGGGCACGGCCTTCTTGGCCTCGCCCCGATCGGGGTCCGAGGCGTAGAGCTCCAGCTCCTGGTCGCCCAACGTCAGGCGCACATTATTGGTCTTGGAGCTGGCGAAGAGGCTGACGAATTTCAGCGATTGCTGAAGGACGTCTTTTTCCACGATGGCCCGGTGGTCCGACTCCTTGGGGAGCACCTGGGTAAAGTCCGGGAAGGTGCCGTCGATGAGGCGCACCGACAGGCTCATGGGGCCGCTCTTGAAGACGATATTATTTTCGATGAGCCCAAAGGAGAGCTCTTCGTTTTTGACGTCGATGGTGCGCTTGAGCTCGCTGAGGCCTTTTCGGGGGATGATGATCCCCTCGGTGAGGGCCTCGGGGATGTCGGCGTCGGTGTCGAAGTCCTCGGGGTTGGTCTCGATCTTGGACAGGCGGTGGCCGTCGGTGGAGACCATCAGCAGGTTGTCGGCCTCCGTGACCTTGAAATAGGCACCGGTGAGGTTGGCCCGAGAGTCGTCGGTGGAGATGCTGAAGATGGTCTTGTCGACCATGTCCAACAGACGCTCAGCGTCGATGGGAAAGAGCTCCACCCCGGAGGTGTCCAGGATGTTGGGGAACTCATCGGCGTGGGTGCCGACGATGCGAGCGCTGACACTACCAGAGCTCAGGTTGGCCCAGTGGTTTTCCTCGGTCTCCAACTCCAGCGTTTCGCTCTCCAGATTCTTGACGATATCGAAGAGGCTTTTGGCCTGGAGGGTGACCTTGCCCGGTTCCAGGACCTCGCAGTTGCAGGAGGTCGAAACCGAGATGTCGAGGTCCGTGGCATGGAGCGTCAATTGGCCGTCCTCGGCTTCCAACAAGGCGTTGGAGAGGATGGCCAGCGTGCTCCGCTGATTGACGACGCCTTGAAGCTTAAAGAGCTCCGCGCCAAAGGCATCACTGGAAATGCGAATCTTCATCGAGCTCATCTCCGATTGGAGTCCAAAATCATGGGTGTCTAGACGGGCCACAATCCACCATAGCTGGCCGCTCGTTGCAAGGCTGATTTTGGACCGCCTTTCCGCTGTAAAGACCTTGCCTTAGAGCTCCCCAGAGTTTTCCACAGCCTTTTCACAGGTCCAAAAAGCCTAGAAATAATAATAGAAAAGATTTTTTATTTGGGTACAGAAGTACTAGTAGGGGTTGTGGAAAAGTGGGAAAGCTCCCTAACTCGTTGAGAACACGTGCTTATTTTCCCAGAGGCAGGCGTGGGGAAAACTGTGGCAACGGTGTTGGAAAAGGTCAGCGGTGGTTGTCCAGAGCTTTTCCACTGGCCGGATCACAGGGAATCCACAGAGTTAGTCACAGGGTTTTCCACAGGCTTAATCCCAACGTTTTCGATCGAAATATCCATTTTGCGCAAATCAGCATTTTGTGCGAGAGTCTCGACCATCGTGATGATTTTCGATGCATCGTGATTTAAGAGCTCGGAGAAACGACTTGTCTACCCAACGCATGCCGGCGGAAGAACGAAAAAAACAAATCCTGATGAGCGCCATCCGTGTGTTCGCCCGATCGACGTATCATGGGGCCACGACGAAGGAGATCGCCGCCGAGGCCGGCGTGACGGAGGCCCTTCTCTATCGGTACTTCGGCAGCAAGCGCGACATCTTCACGGAGGCGATTCGCAACACGTCCAGCAAGCTGACGAAGGGCCTGGAGATGATCCTGTCCAGCGAGGAGAACCCGCTGGCGGCCATCGCGGCCTGCGTGGACTATTATGTGAGCACTCTGGAGAGCAATCGGGACATGGCGCGCATGATCTTCTTGGTGCTCGCCGAGCTCGATCAGGACGATATTCGCGAGGCCTATCTGCCCTTCCAGAAGCGAGCTGTGGAGGCCCTGTCGAAGCGCATTAAGCGCTGGCAACAAGAGGATTACCTCAGCGACGAGGTCAACGCCGAGGACACGGCGTGGCTATTCTTCGGATCCTATATGATCTTGGCGCAGGTGCAGCAATCAGAGGGAGAGGTGCGCCTGGATCCCAGGCGCGTGGTGGGCCTGATTCGTCCCTATCTGACGGAAAAGGGCATGAAGGGCATGGACGAGCTCTAAGTGACTGAGTGATTCGGTCGCTCAGAAGCGATAGCCGGCGGAAAGACCGAGGCGGTGGAGCCAATCGTCGCTATAGAGGGTTTCCTCAAACTCCGGGGCATCTGGTTGTTCCAGGGCCATATAGCGAAGGGCGTAGTCCAGCCGAATGATGAGGGAGTCTCCGGTGTCGATGCGAAAAGAGGCGTCGGCGCCGGCGCCGAGCCATCCCGAGGGATCGCCGTAGGCCCCGCCGGAGTTGGAGGCTAGGACGATGGGAAGGGCCAGGCCGTCGACGATGGCCGTGACGCGCTCGCCAAAGCGAAATTCGGCCCCGGCGCCGGCGCGGCCCATCACGTAGCCATGACCGGTGTAGAGATTATTTTGTTCCAGGGAGAGGTTGAAGCTCTCGACGCCGCCCAACAGGCGCAGGCGAAGCAGGGAGTTTCGAAGGTTGATATAGCGGAGCTCCGCCGAGAGGCCGAAGGCCGTGCCGGAGCGCTCGTCGCCATCGATGGTCGCCGAGACCGGGGCGAAGGCAATGACCCCCTCGGCCTCGATGGCCGATCGGTAGCTTCCGAGGGCGCTCAGCCGGCCGTCGACCCTGGCGGAGACGCCGATCCAATCCAGATCCAGATCGACGACGGCATCACCATTGTCGGGGGCCATCTCCATGGAGCGCATGGAGTAATAGCCACCGAGGTATAGCGAGGCATAGGACTCAAAGGGACCCAGGCGCTCCAGGTGCTCGGCGATGGCTTGCTCGCGGATGGTCATATCGGCCCGCTGGGCCTGGCCTTGTTCGTCGACGCCGCCGTCGTCTCGAAACTCGCGGATCGCCGGGACCAGGGCGTCGAAGATCTCTCTTAGGACGCGCTCTGCCCGGGCTTCGTCCCAGGGTCGACTCGCCGATTGGCGGACCATGGACAGGCGCTCTCCCTGGGGTCCGATGACCTCGATTTCGTGACCGTCGAGGCGGTCGACGCGGTGAATAAGTAGGGCCTCCAGACCGCTGTCGGTGGGGGCGGAGGCGTCGTCGACCAGGCTCTGGCCCTCGTAGAGATCGATGCCCGAGGAGCGGTCCATGATGGCCATCAGCAAACCGCTATCATCGGTGTAGTCGTCGTCGCCGACATAACTATAGCCCACCTGTAGAGGCTCTTCGACGGCGGCCCACGCCGTGTTCCCCAGAGCGAGAGTTGTCGCGAATAGCGCCAGTAGAATCGGCCAAGGTCTCCAAGCCATTATTACCATCCAGGGTCACAAATGCGTTATCCGTCACGTGGGCCACGGTGGCCGACGAGGATCATAAAGTGATTTAGCGCCGTAGGAAATAGCACCCTTGTCATCTGGGGGTGACGGGTCAATGATCGTCGGCGGTGGGCGATGACGCCCGGGAGCATCTCTTTTGCGGATGGATTATGGCACCTCTATTTCGATCGCGACGTCGGACCTTGGACCGCCCGGTGCCCCCGGAGTGGATGGACGTGGTGACTCGATTTTTGCCGATCTTTCAAGGGTTTGGCGAAGAGGAGGGGCGCCGATTTATCGCCCATCTCAAGATCTTGATGTGGGAGAAATTGTGGATTGGCGCCGGGGCCTTTGAGCTCGACGAGGCCACGAAGGTGATCATCGCCGCTCAATGCGCGCGAATGGCGCGGGGACTGCCGCTGTCGGCCTTTGAGAAGCATAGTGAGTTCATCATCTACGACGAGGACTTCGTCAATCCCGACGACGACTATCTGCCGGGCCCGCTCCACGGCGAGGCCCATCCCTTTGGCACGGTGGTCCTGAGTTGGCCGGCCGTGCTCGATGGCATTCACTATCCGTGCACCGGGTATAGCCCCATTTTGCATGAGATGGCCCATATTCTGGATATGTCCAGCGGGTATTTCGACGGGACACCGCTCCTTCATCGGGGCGAGGATTATGAGCCCTGGGCGCGGGTTTGTCAGGCCTATTTTGATGGGATGCGGGAGCGGCCGGAGGAGAGTTTTTTGGACCTCTATGGGGCGGGCGATGAGTCGGAGTTTTTTGCCGTGGCCACGGAGAGTTTCTTTGGTCTGCCGGAGATCATGGCCCACGAGGCGCCGGATCTCTTCGGCGAGTTTCGGCGCTTCTATCGCGTCGATCCCCTGGTGATCCCCTGTTGGTGCGAGACCCATGAGATGCCGGAGGACCGGGAGCCAGAGGAAGTGGGCTACCCGCTGATCCCGCCCCCCGATCCGATGGATAATATCTTCTTTTGAGGGCCCTTAAGACTGAAAGGGCTTAAAGATGCTGATGGTCGACGAGGGGTCGGCCTCGGAGAGAGATTTGATCTGGCCGGTGCCCTGGACGGTCTCGCCGGTGACGAAGCTGCGATCGAGCTCCTCGTCGCTCTGTGATTCGGACTGCGCGGCCTGATGTTGGGCGGAAGAAGCGCGCTTTCGCTCTCGGCTAATCGATGGAGGGCGGCGCAGGATCTGAGCCAGGGGAAGGCCCGAAGGGCCGTTGGGGATGTTCAGCGAGGGGCCGCTCTTTTGGGTGGCCTCGTCCTCTGGCTCCTGGGTGGGATCCTCTTGGACGGCGTGGCCGCCGGTGGAGCGGATGGTGCCGTCCTCGTCCTCTTGAGAGAAGGTCTCCGAGGATTCCGTGCTGAGCATAGCCTGGGAACTGGGCGTGAGTTCTTCGGGGCTCGACAGGGCGTCGGCGATGGCCTCTACGACCGATGACTCCTCAGCGCCCTGTTC
>CAZMJS010000039.1:0-14492 GCA_964566695.1 uncultured Bradymonadales bacterium | reverse complement strand
GTCGCGCCGCGCCAGATGGGCGTGGGTCAGGGAGTCCTCGTCGCCGAGGCCGCGGCGGCGCTGCGGCTGGGGCAGAGTGGGGATGCGCTCTTGGGGCGGGGGCAGATCCAGGCTCTTGGTCAGGTGGATGATCTCCGTGAGTTGCTCGCCCACCCGGTCGACGAGGTTGCGAAGGGGGGCCAGGCGATCTTCGCTGAGCTCCGATGGCTCCAGGCGAAGGGCGCTGGTTTGATCGACGGGCACACCGAATAAAATCAGGGCTTTTCGCCCGCCGATATGAATGCCCATATCAAAGAGTTGGTCGGGCTTGGTGAGACCGAGGCGGTCGAAGAGCTGGTGGGGATCTTTGGCGCTGATATCGCGGAGCTTCTCCGGGCGCTTGAGTTCATCGTCCAGACGGGGGCAATCCTCGACAAAATAGGGCTTGAGTCCCTGGGAGTGATGAATCGCCAACATGCGCGGGCTGAGCCAACGGGCGCTCCGGCCAAGCAAGACCTTGAGGAGGGCGTCGCGATCCAGGCATTGGTCGATAAAGGCGTGGAGGTCGTCGTCGCTCCAGTCCTCGGCGCCAAGGGATGTGGACTGGGCGATGGCCTTGTCCAGAGCGATGTCCTGGGGCCGCGAAAAGCCCATGGAGACGGGATTGTCTCTAAGATAGTCGCGAAGCGTCGGACTCAAGGGGGCGTCCAGCAGGACGTGGCGCGCCTGTTCAAAGCGGGCATGGGGCCAGATATAGGGTCGGACGTCGGCGCCCAAAGCCTCCTCCAGGGCTTGCCGGGTCTCCTGTTCTAAAGGCTCGGTGACCAGGACATCTATCCCCCGATCTCGGCGACGCACCGGCATCAGTGCGTGTTCCTCGATCCATGAAAGCTCGATCTCATCCCATAGCTCGGGCTCCACGTAGAGGCCGTCGCCATAGCCGGCGGGTCGGTGGTCATAAAACGACGCCAGATAGCTCAGCAGCTCTCGCTCATCCAGATATCCCTCGGCGAGCAGATCGCCGTCGATATCCGAGAGCGGTCCCTCCAGCGCGTCCTGTTGGACCAAAAAGCTTAAAAATTCATCTGATCTGCGCTTCACAATGAGTCCCAATCTCGCATCTCGTCAGGCGACGAAGTGCCTGTGCATATATTGGATGTTCCCCGCCAAATGACTGCGCCATTCAACCCGGGTTAACGATTATTTGAGGTAGTTCCAAAGTGAATTTGATCCTAGCAACCGTCCGGCGTTCTGGCAAGGCCATTGGCGGGAATGATTCGGACTGTAACGATCGCTTTGATGAGCGCTCAAATCGAAATGGGTGGTTGTTCTTCAAACCGGCGTGCCTAGGGTTAGGTGCCACAACCACCATTGGGGCCCAGACGAGGCCTGTCGAGCGGGCAGGGCGTGGGCGACGCCGTGATTGACGGCGAGAAACGAAGATTGCTAATGAGCCCGGGACACCAAGTGGTAGGCACTGAATTTCATGGACGATGACTTTTGATCACTGGAGGCAGGGATGAGCACGCGAATTGCGATTAATGGTTTTGGCCGAATTGGACGATGTGTGACGCGGATTGCCCTCAATACGGAGGACGTGGAGCTGGTGGCGGTCAATGATCTGGGAAGCCCGGAGCAGTTGGTGCACCTCTTTGAATACGACTCCGTCCACGGCACTTATGACGGTGATATTCGCCTGGAGGGCGATACGATGCACGTCGATGGCGATGAGGTCAAAATGCTGGCCGTCGCCGATCCCAGCGAGCTTCCGTGGGATGAGATGGATGTCGACGTGGTGCTGGAGAGCACGGGGGTGTTCCGAAAGCGCGACGACGCCGCCAAGCACCTGGCGGCCGGCGCCGACAAGGTGGTCATCTCGGCGCCCGGAAAAGGCGTGGATCTGAGCATGTGCATGGGCATCAACCACGGAGATCTGACGCCGGAGATGGAGATCGTCGACGTGGCGAGTTGCACGACTAACTGCCTGGCCCCGGTGGCCAAGGCGCTCAACGACGCTTTCGGCATCGAGCAGGGGCTGATGACGACGGTGCACGCCTATACGAATAACCAGAATGTCTTGGACACGCCGCATGGAAAGGACTTTCGGCGGGCGCGGGCGGCGGCGGTCAATATGATCCCCACGACCACGGGCGCCGCGGTGGCGGTCACGCGGGTACTCCCGGAGCTGGAGGGCAAGCTCAACGGCATGGCCATTCGCGTGCCGACGCCCAACGTCTCCTGCGTGGACCTGGTGGTCAAACTCAATGCCGACGTGGGCACCGACGAGGTCAACGAGGCGCTCAAGGCCGCCTCTGAGGGCGAGCTTGAGGGCATCTTGGGCTATAGCGACAAGCCGCTGGTATCCACGGATTATGTGGGCAACCCCCACTCGTCGATCGTGGACGCCCAGTCGACGATGGACGTCGGCGGCGGCTTCGTCAAAGTGCTGTCCTGGTACGATAATGAGTGGGGCTTCTCCCACCGCATGATCGACGCCGTCAAGCATATCGCCAACGTGGATTGAGACCCATGGCTCTCGGGGGGGAGTCGGGGGGCGGCCACCTTTATTGTTCATCGAATCAGGACGGGAAGCGCTTATGGAGACCACAGGGATTCGCTTTATCGAGGATCTGAATCTGGACCGCCAGGAAGAGGCGACGGTCTTGATTCGGGCCGATCTCAACGTGCCGCTAAAAGATGGAGAGGTGACGGACGCCACGCGAATCGAGGCGGCCATCCCGACGATCTCCCATTGCATCGAGGCTGGCCTGAAGGTGATCGTATGCAGTCACCTGGGTCGCCCGGGTGGGGAGCCGACGCCGGAGCTGAGCATGGAGCCGGTGGCCGCCAAGCTCGCCGAGCTCATCGACACCGACACCTTGCACTATGATATGGAGGTGGTCCTGCCGGAGCATGTGGTGGGCGAAGAGGTGGACGTGCTCCTGGAGGAGCTCAACCCCAACCGCCAGATCATGCTGTTGGAGAACCTGCGATTTCATCCCGGTGAGAAGAAGGGGGATGAGGAATTTGCTCAGAAGTTGGCGAGTTACGCCGACTTCTACGTCAATGACGCCTTCGGCGCGGCTCATCGAAAGCACGCCTCGGTCTATACAATCAACCAGTTTTTTGACCGTCATCACAAGGCGGCGGGTTATCTGATCGAAGAGGAGATCAAGCACCTCTCCAAGGTGTCCGACGATCCCAAAAAGCCTTTCGTGGCCATCGCCGGTGGGGCCAAGATCTCCGACAAGTTGGAGGTCATTGAAACCCTATTGGATAAGGTCGATACCCTGTTGATCGGTGGCGCCATGGCCTACACTTTTTTGAAGGCTCAGGGCCAACAGGTAGGGGCGTCGATGGTGGAGGAGGACTTCCTCGAGGAGGCCAAGCGCATCCTGGATCGGGTGGATCTACAAAAATTGGATATGCGCCTTCCCGAGGATCACCGAGTGGGGCAGGGCCTGGAAGATGCGGAGGCGACGGTCACAAGCGATCAGGATATCCCGGCCGCTAAGATGGGTCTGGACATCGGTCCGCGCACGGAGGCCAATTATAGCGAGGCCATCGCCGGGGCGGCCACGGTCTTCTGGAATGGGCCTATGGGCGTCTTTGAAAACGAGGCCTTCGCCACGGGCACCGTGGCGGTGGCCAAGGCGATGGCCAAGGCGTCGGGTTATACGGTGGTCGGCGGCGGCGATTCGGCGTCGGCCGTGGCCAAGGCTGGCGTCTCCGAGGAGATGGACCACGTCTCCACCGGCGGTGGCGCCAGCCTGCAATTGGTGCAGGGAAAGCGCCTCCCAGGCCTGGAGTCGCTGAGGCCCAACTACCCCTTTAAGTGATGCGTTGGGGAGCGATGAGGCCTTGGTGCAGCTCAGGGCGCGAGCTATGGTGAGGTCAGTACGCCCACATTTTTTGGATACTCAGCAAGGGAGCCAGATATGCGAATGCCCATTGTAGCTGGAAATTGGAAGATGAATCTCGACGCCGAGTCGGCGGTGAAGTTGGCCCGAGGGATCGCGGAAGGAGCCCCGGAAAATGGGGTCAAGACGATCGTGGCTCCCGTCTCGCTTCATATCCCGGCGGTCTCGGAGGCCCTGGCGACCTCGCCGGTGACGGTGGCGTCCCAGACGATGCATTGGGCAGAGGGAGGCGCCTATACGGGGGAGATGTCGGCGTCGATGCTCAAGGATTTTGCCGTTCAATACGCCATTTTGGGTCATAGCGAGCGGCGCCAGTATTTTGGGGAGACCGACGAAGGGGTCAATCGCAAGGCCTTGTCGGCCCTGGCGCAGGGCATCAAGCCCATCATCTGCTTTGGGGAGAGCCTGGAGGAGCGCGAGAGCGGGCGCACGGCCGACAAGGTGGAATTTCAGGTCCGAGCGGCCCTCAGCGGCATGGGAATCGAGGACGCCTCAAAGGTGATCTTGGCCTATGAGCCCATCTGGGCCATTGGCACGGGCAAGACGGCGTCGCCGGAGCAGGCTCAGGAGGTGCATAAGATGTTGCGCGCCGTCCTGGCGGATCGCTTCAACGACGAGGCGGCCGCGGACATGCCCATTCTCTACGGCGGAAGCGTCAAGCCCCATAACTTCGATAGCCTCATCTCCCAGCCCGATATCGATGGTGGGCTGGTCGGTGGAGCGAGCCTGAAAGCGGAGAGCTTTTTGGAGTTGGCCCGCATCGCCCATAGCTGACCGACGGCCGAGATGGGCCGACGGCGCCGGGGATGGATGAAATGAAGGCGCCGGCCGGCCGGTTATAGTCCATGGCACGCCGGCGACGCCTTTGCGTCGCCATCACACTGCTTCGGGTCGGACAGCACCATGAAATTTCGGGCCTTTCGTCAATTTGAAGACGGGGAGATGATCGACGGCCTGGGCTACGATATTGTGGTCCATCGCCGCTCCATCGGTGAGTTATCGCTTCCCTCCGGTCAGTTGGTGGCCTGCGATCCGGTGCACGGGCTGAGCGCGGAGCCTTTGGATCTGGGGATCGACGCCGGGGCCTATCCGGTGCACCTGATCATCGCCGAGATGCGCGATGAGAAGGAGATCGCCTACGCCTCGGTGTCCATTCGGCGGCGAGAGGCCCGGCGCTGGGAGCTTGCGACGTTGCCAAAGACGGCGGAGAGCACGCCCTGGGAGCGCCAGCGAGAGGATCCGGGCTTTCAGGTCGATAGCGGCCTGGCGGCGGTGGTGGACGCCGATACGGCGTCGGCGATCATGAGCTATAAACAGGTGGTCATGCCGGAAGAGGATGATTATGAGCGCCACCTGTGGGGTCGGATCCATCGCCGGCGGGCCCACTCCGTGGGATGGGCTAACCTGAGCCTGCGCAGCGACCTGGAATTGCCGGCGCCCTCGACGGCCAATATGCTGGCTTTTGACGCCGGCTATGGCGATGGATGGTATACCTGCTACGCCGGTTATGACAGGGAGGACCATTTGGTGTCGGTGGTCATCGATTTCGAGGTATTGGATTTTCGATTTCCGAGCTTCGCCTTTGGGACGTCGCGGCGATGATCCCCGGTTGAGGGGGTTGTTCAAGTGGGTTAGACAGTGGGCGGACCAGGAAGGCGAACGCAAGCATGGGAGCTAGGATGGTATCTCTTAACCAGGAGTGAGCATGGGGCTCGCCGTAGGAATTGGCTTATTTGGAGATGAGGACAAGGACGACGCTCGTCAACGGGACCTGGCGGCCATCAATGAGGCGCTGCAGGCTCGGGATCTACCCACCCACGAGGGGGGATCGATCATCGACACCGAGGAGTCGCGGGCCACGGTCAATTCATTTCCCTATTCTTGGCTGCATTACCTGCGGCGATTTGCGGCCCATGTGCTCCGCGATCCCAAGTGGGTGCCCTTTCCAATTCAGCCCGGCGAAGATCCGGCCGAAGATCCGGTGGTCCGACAGATCTATGCCGAGATGGAGTCCCACCTGCTATGCCACAGTGATAGCAACGGCTATTATGTGCCCATCGATTTCCAAGAGCTGATCATCGATCGGGAGCGCCTTCCGGGAAAGGTGTTGGGCTCGTCCTATCAATTGCGGCGCGAGCTCATCGAGATCAGCGCCACGCTGGAGATCAAATTGGACGACCATCATCGCCTCTCCGATGAGGAGGCCCGTCGCGTCGGGGAGCAGCGACCGGCCAACTATCCCTTTGCCATCGAGCGCCTGGTGTGGTTATCGCTCTTTGAGGCCGCCCGCATGAGCGTGGAATACGATCGGGTGATTGTCTTTAAATAAATGGTATTTGAATAAACAAAACGATGGAAAAAAGCGCCCGCAGCGGCGACCAAGGAGTGCGCATGCAGGAGTCGAAGTTGGGCCTGGATGAGGGGATGGTGAGTCGGGCCAGAGAGGCGGCGGCGTCCATCGCCGGGACGATGGACCAGGCATTGAGGCAGCGCTCCACGGTGGCCGTGGAGCGGACGACGCTGAGGATGATCGGTGTCCAGGGCGTCGACGACGAGGACGTGCCCTTGGTCAACGGCGTGGTGGACGCCGCCCGGGAAGCGGGCCTTCTCCAGGATGGGATCATGCGCCTGGTTTGCCAGGGGGTGTTGGAGAGCGGTCGAGAGCCCACGGTGTGGGCGCGGGCGGTGGTGGAGAAGGAATTCGACCTCGGCGAGCCGGGCGGGGCGTCGGAGAGTGAGATTCGACGCGTCGGCGACGAACTCATCGATGAGGGCCTGGCGGTGGTGGAGGCCAACCGATCTCGGAGAGATGACTATATAGCCCAGGAGACGTCACCCGAGCGGCCCCTGCACTATGTGATCGTGGCCACGGGCAATATCTACGAGGACGCCCTGCAGGCCAAGACGGCGGCTCGCCAGGGCGCCGACATCATCGCCGTGATCCGCTCCACCGGCCAGAGCCTATTGGATTTTGTGCCCTATGGCGCGACCACCGAGGGCTATGGCGGCACCTACGCCACCCAGGAGAATTTTCGCATCGTCCGGGAGGCCCTGGACGAGGTGGGCCAGGAGGAGGGGCGCTATATCCGGCTGTGCAATTATTGCAGCGGCCTGTGCATGCCGGAGATCGCCGCCATGGGCGCTCTGGAGCGCCTGGACGTGATGCTCAATGATGCCCTCTACGGCATTTTATTTCGCGATATCAACCCCAGGCGCACCTTTATTGACCAGTATTTTAGCCGCATGATCAACGCCTATGCCGGGGTGGTGATCAATACGGGGGAGGATAATTATCTGACGACGGCCGACGCCGTGGAGGCAGCCCACACGGTGACGGCCAGTCAATTTCTCAATGAGCAATTGGCGGCCCTTTGCGGCCTGGAGCCCTGGCAGATGGGCCTGGGCCACGCCATGGAGATCGATCCGGATCTGGAGGACGGGTTTTTGATGGAACTCGCCCAGGCGCAGCTTGCGCGGGAGCTCTTTCCGGAGGCGCCGCTTAAATTTATGCCGCCCACCAAATATATGACGGGCAATATCTTTAAGGGCCATATCCAGGACGCCCTCTTCAATCTGGTGGGCATGTGGACCCATCAGGGCATCCAATTGCTGGGCATGATGACGGAGGCCATGCACACCCCGCATATGGGGGATCGCTACCTGGCGTTGGAGAACGCCCAATACGTCATGAATAACGCCCGCTCCCTGGGGGAGGAGATCACCTTTAAGCCCGGCGGAAAGATTCAACGGCGGGCCCAATCGGTGCTCCAGGAGGCCGGCCAATTTCTGGAAGACATTGATCGGGAGGGTATCTTTGAAGCGCTGGCCCAGGGGCGCTTCGCCGATGTCAAACGGCCCCGGGACGGCGGCAAGGGCGGCGAAGGTGTATTTGAGCGCGGAAGCGACTATTATAATCCCCTGGAGGACAAGCTGCGCGACGCCCTGAAGTTGTCCTGAGAGAGGGCGGCCACGGAATAGGAGGCGCGCGTTATGGGCTCTTCTTATGGGCCCCGGCACTAGATTCGGCACTCCCGAGGAGACGGTTATGATCGGTCGATGGATGATTCAGAGCAGCGATTCCCTGTGGCGAAAATTGGGCGAAGAGGCGGCGAAGACGGCGGTGTCGACCTTCGTGGAGGAGGGGATCAAGGCCTCCATCGAGCTGTGGAAGACGCGGCATATGAAGGAGCTGGACATCGAGTTTGAGGAACGCCGCATGGCCCGCGAGGAGGAGTCGTCGACCGCCAGTGAGGCCGAAGAGGAGGAGCGCTCCGAAGAGGCGTCGGACGACGAGGACGCCCAGAGCTTTCGCACGATTTAATGGGATGAATGATATGATGGATGTTGGTCGCTAACGGTTAAAGGGCGTCGATGCCACTTTTGGAAATTGGGATGGTGTTGGGGGGCCTGGTCCTCCTATTTGTGGGAGCCGAAGGATTGGTCAAGGGGGCGAGCGCCATGGCGTTGAGGCTGGGGATCACGCCCATCATCGTCGGGTTGACGGTGATCGCCTTTGGGACGAGCGCCCCGGAATTATTGGTGGGGCTCATCGGCACGGATGATGTGGCCGTGGGTAATATCCTGGGCTCCAATGTGGCGAATCTGGCGCTGATTCTGGGGGCGGCGGCCCTGGTGCACCCCATCGAGGTCAAGCATCGGGCGGTGCGCCACGATCTGCCGATCATGATCGGCGTGACGGTGCTATTTATCCTCCTGGCGATCAACGGATCGCTCTCCCAGCTCAACGGCGGGATCTTATTGGGGACCCTGGTGGCCTACCTGGGCTATACCTATTACGAGGCCCGGCGAGACGCCCTGTCGGTGGAAGACGTGATTGGCGAGGAGTTGGATGACGAGGAGGAGGCGACCAAGCGCTCTCCCTGGGGCAACTTGGCCTTTATCCTGGGCGGTATCATCGGCCTGGCGCTGGGGGCCAAGTGGATGGTCGATGGATCGATCGCCATCGCTCAGATGATCGGGGTGTCGGAGCTGGTCATCGGCATCAGCGTGGTGGCCCTGGGGACGAGCCTTCCCGAGCTTGCGACCTCCATGTCGGCGGCCCGCCACGGGGAGACGGATCTGACGGTGGGCAACGTCATCGGTTCCAATATCTTCAACCTATTATTGGTGCTGGGTGTGGTCTCCAGCGTGGGGGCGGTGACCGTTGATCCCCAGGCGTTGGCCATCGATCTGTGGGTCGTGCTGGGGCTGTCGGTGCTTATCTGGCCACTTCTTCGAAGCGATCACTGCCTGGATCGAAAAGAGGGAGTATTCTTATTGGTGGTCTACGCGGTGTACGTGATAACCCTCTTTATTCGATGAGATGACACCGTCCGATGAGACGATGACGTCCGACGAGATGACGACAGTGGTGCAGGACTAGGAAATCCAATGAGTGGCAGCGCGAAGAGCATGAAGATAGCCCTGGTGCAGAATAACCCCATTGTGGGCGATGTGGCCGGAAATATGGCTCAATTAAAGGCGGCGATTGCCGACGCCCGCCAGCAGGGCGCCCAGGTGGTGGTGACCTCGGAGCTGGCGGTCATTGGCTATCCACCGCGGGATATGCTTCATCGAGAGGATCTGTTGCGGCGCCAGTGGAGCGCCGTCGAGGAGCTGGCCAAGGAGAGCGACGAAGACCTTGCGTTGATCATCGGCGCCGTTTGCCGGGCGCCAGACGGGGCTTCCAGGCCGCTGATCAACGGCGCCGTGGTCTGCCAGGGCGGTCAGATTCGCAGGGAGGTGGGAAAGCGCCTGCTTCCGACCTACGATGTCTTCGAAGAAGACCGCTATTTTGCGTCGGCTGACGAAGCCGGGGTCATCGAATTTAAGGGATTGAAGCTGGGGATCACGATCTGTGAGGACGCCTGGGCGCGGGCGGATTCTCAGGAGATGCCCGATTATCAAGTCGATCCGGTGGAGGCCGTCGTGGAGGCCGGCGCCGACATCCTCATCAACCTGTCGGCCAGCCCCTACTCCATGGGGAAGAGTCGCTTTCGCAATCAGTTATTGAGCGACCACTGCCGGCGCCACGCAAAGGCGATGGTCTTCGTCAATCAGGTGGGGGCCAACGACGAGTTAATCTTCGATGGGCGTTCGGCGGTCATCGACGGGCGCGGCGAGCTTCGCCGGCAATTGCCGGCCTTTGAGGAGGCGCTGGAGATCGTGGAGGTGGGCGCGGTGGGCGACGTGACGGTGGGGAATTCGCGCGTCGAAAAGGGCGATGGTTCCGACGACGGATCGGTGGTCGACGAGGTGCGACAGGCCCTGGTGATGGGGATTCGAGATTATGTTCAAAAATCCGGGTTTGAGGGCGTGTTGATCGGCATCTCCGGGGGCATCGACTCGGCGGTGACGGCCATGTTGGCCGCCGAGGCCCTGGGCCCGGATCGGGTCCACGGGGTGGCCATGCCCTCCAAGTTTTCCAGCGCTCATAGTCGAGAGGACGCCCGACAATTGGGCGACAACCTGGGCATTCGCTATAGCGAGATCCCGATCCGCCAGCCCTATGAGGCGGTGTTGGAGACGTTGACGCCCCATTTCGAAGACCAGAGTTTTGGGGTGGCCGAAGAAAATATTCAGGCCCGACTCCGCGGGCTATACCTGATGGCGTTGAGCAATAAGACGGGACATCTGGTGATCGCCGCCGGCAATAAGAGTGAGTTGGCCGTGGGGTACTCGACGCTCTACGGCGATATGTGCGGGGCGCTGGCGGCCATCGGCGACGTCTCGAAGATGATGGTGTACGCCCTGGCGGAGCGCTATAATGAGCGGGCCGGTGAGGCGGTGATCCCGGAGCATATCTTGACGAAGGCGCCGTCGGCGGAGCTGCGGCCGGACCAGAAGGATGAGGATAGCCTGCCGGCCTATGAAGTGCTCGACGAGATCCTCGACCGCTATCTGGTGGATCACGATCCGGTGGAGCTCATCGTGGAGGCCGGCTTCGAGGAGGCCCTGGTGCGGGAAGTGGTGGCCATGGTCCATCGCAGTGAATATAAGCGCTTTCAGGCGCCGCCGATCCTCAAGGTCAGTCCCAAGGCCTTTGGCGTGGGCTGGCGCTATCCGCTGGCGGCTCGCTATCAGTGGTGAGGACGAGGCTCGCGGGAATCGACAGGGCGGCGGCCCTGTTGAATTAAATGACGGTCAAGGTGGGCGTCGATCTGGCACTGGCAAGGGAAGGCATGGGTCAATGGAAAGACTTACTCAAGGGATTTGGATCGCGGGCCGACGCCGAAGAGCCGTTTTATAACGAGCGTTTAGAGGTCGAGGGGCCGGTATTGCTCAATCAGATAGATGCGTTGAGCGCCGCCTTTGTCGGCGCCCGCGTGGTGCGGGCCGTGGCCCGTCGAAAGGGAAGCCGGCTGCACGAGGGAGCCGCAAAATCGGTGGAGCGCCTGGTGGCCCGGGGGCTCTCCGAGGAGGCGAGGCATCACTGCGAGGCGGAGGCGGAGCGGATCTTGAGGTGGCTGGAGGCCCCGCCGGCGCCGGAGGAACCCCAGCCATTGCCGGCGTCTCTGGCGGTGATGGTGGACGCCGATCTGGCCAGTCGCCGCTCGGTGGCGTCCTTTGCCAAAGAGCATGGCTACGCGCTGGAGCTTGAATACTACGATGAAGCCGCCGACCATTGGCCACGGCTACGGGCGATGGTCCTGGCGATCGATGACGAGGAACCCCATGAGCTTCGCCTGCGCCCGCTCGGCGAGGCAGACGGGCGTTCGCTGAGCATCGCCCTTCGATATATTCGCTGGCTGATGCCCGTGGCGGCCCCCGACGACGTCGTCGGGGAGGACGAGAGCGGCGGAGAGGTCATTGAATTTCCCGGTACCTGGAGCGACTCCCAAAAATGATGCATCGATGCAAGGTCTCAACGTGGGTGGTGGCAGCGGCGATGGTGAGCCTGGTCGTGGGGTGTGCGTCGACGCCGGGCGCCGACGAGGAAGCCCTGGACGAGCCGCGGGTGGTGCAGATGGAGACGGAGCCGGTGCTCATCCGCGGCGGGGAAGACGGCGCCGAGCAATTGAGCGCCGAGGAGCTCTTTGAGCGGGCCTATTATGGCTTTCAGGCCCGCCGTTACGACGAGGCCGCGGAGTATTATGGGCTGATCATCGAGCACTTCCCGGACAGTCGCTTCCATCGAGCCTCGCTCTATAATGGGGGGTTGTCTTACGAGGAGATCAATCATTGGGAGGAGGCCGCCCGGGCCTACGAGCGCCTGGTGGAGGAGTATCCGGACTCCAGCGAGGCGGGAAACGCCGTCTTTCGCCTCGCCGGGGTGCTCATTGAACTCGGGGAATACGAAGAGGTCGATGAGATGCTTCAGGCCTTGCTATTGAGCGACGATCTGGAGCATTTCGATCGGGTGGAGGCCCACGTCCGGCGGGGGCAGGCCCTATTCTCCATGGAGGCCTGGGATGAGGCCGAGGAGAGCTTTAATAATGCGCTTCGCCGAAATCAGCGGGCCGACGCCACGGATCAGTTGGAGGATGATAATCAGTGGATCGTGCTGGCCCATTTTGGCATCGGTGAGATCAATCACGAGCGGATGAACGCCATTCCCCTGGTGCTGCCCACGGAGCGCATGCGCGAAGATCTGGAGACAAAGGCCGAATATCATCAGGCCGCTCAGGCGGCGTATATCCGCGCCGTGCGGCCCCATCATCCCCACTGGTCGGTGGCCGCGGGCTACCAGATCGGTCAGCTCTATCAGGACTTCTACGTCGATATTTTCTCGGCGGAGATCCCCGACGGACTCAGTGAGGAGGAGCTGGGCTATTATTTTGAGCGCCTGTTCGACGAGATCGAGGTGCTCATGGACCGAGCCATCAGCGTCTACGAGCGAAACCTGGCCTTCTCGCGGCGCATCGCCCGGGGCCAGGAGGTCGAGGACTGGGTCTACGCCACGAATCTGCAGATGGAGCGCATGAGGATATACCTGGAGGACGAAGAGGTCCAGATGAGGGCGCGCGAGCTGGTGCTGGAACACGGCGAGCTGGACCTCGATAAGTTGTGGGACCCTCTCTACTACGCCCAGCGCCACGTCTCGGATGCCCGCGATGAGGCCGATCGGGCGGTAGCGCCAGAGCCGGAGTCCGAGGAGGAGCCCAAGAAGGAAGCGGATCTGGAGGATGACGACGGCGAAGAGGACGAGGCCGTCGGCGCTGGACAAAGTTGAGGGCTTTGAGGACAACGCCGGGGCGTCCAGCGATGGACGTTTCTTGCTATCTGAGAGGAGCCCCGGGCTTTGAGCACCACCACAGCATCCAAAGATTTATTGCGACAGGTTATCGCCCTGACGTGGCCGGCCGTCCTCCAGGGGATGGTGACGACCCTGGTATTTACGACGGATCGATTGATCATCGGCCGCTACGCCTCGGAGGCCCTGAGCTCTCTGGGGGTGGCCAATCCCGTGGCCTGGTCGGTGACCAGTATCTTTGGGGCGTTTATGGCCGGCGTGGTCGCCGTGACCGGCCGGGCCGTGGGGGCGAAGGACCGACGACGGGCAGCGGCGACCCTCCAGTCATCGCTATTCTTTGCGCTGGGCATTGGCCTGGTGGTCAGCCTCCTGGCCTTTGTGGGGAGGGAGCCCGTGGTGGCCCTGCTCACGGATCCAGAGGCGACGACGGCGGCCGTTCGCGGCGACGCCAGCACTTATCTGGCGGTGGTGTTGATGTCGGCGCCGCTATTCTTTGTGGCCGCCACGGCGACGGCCTCTCTGCAGGCCGCCGGCGATACGCGCACGCCCATGGTGATCGCGATGATCGCCGGGGTGGCTAACCTGGCCCTGTCCTGGGCGTTGGTATTTGGCCAATTTGGGTTGCCAGAGATGGGGTTGATCGGCGCCGCCGTGGGCACCGTGATGTCCAGCGGCGTGCAAGCCGCACTGGGCCTGTGGGTGCTCTATGGCGGTCGGGGTCCCCTAGAATTAGGGGCGGAAAACGATAGCGACGATCGGCGAGACGCCCTGGCGACGGTGCTGCGCGTCTCCAAGGCCACGCTGGGTGAAAAGGTCCTCTATCACCTGGCCTATGTGGCCTCCATCGCCATCGTCGGTCACCTGGGAAATATCTCGCTGGCGGCGCATGAAACCCTGTTGGGCATCGAGGCCATTGGCTTTACGGCGGCCAGCGGATTCTCCATCGCCGCCGCCACCTTGGTGGCCCAGCGCATGGGCAAAGACAACGCCGACGAGGCCTACGAAGCAGGCCAGACGGCGGCCCGCCTGGGGCTCTTTGTCAGCCTGGCCTTCGGGGCGATATTATTTGCCTTTCCCTATCAGCTCATCGGCATTTTCACGACCGATCCCGAGGTCATCGAAGTGGGCGCCCAGTGCCTGCGGATCGCCGCCTTTGCCCAGCCGGCGATGATCCTGGCCGACACCTGGTCCGGCGGTCTCCGGGGCGCCGGCGACACCTTTACGCCCATGGTCTCGGCCCTGCTGGGCCCGGTGGTCATGCGCCTGGCGGCGTGCTGGTTCTTTGCCTGGCACCTGGAGATGGGGCTGGTCGGCTTTTGGCTGGGCACGACCCTCGATTGGTATGTGCGCGCCACCTGGACGGGCGTGGCCTTTTATCGGCGCAAGTGGGCCGTGAAGTA
>CAZMJS010000038.1:30156-33147 GCA_964566695.1 uncultured Bradymonadales bacterium | reverse complement strand
GAGAAAGATGGGCGAGACCTTGATGTCGTGGCCTCGAATGGTGCCGAGGGACCACTGGGGGCCGGCCATAAGCTGTTGAGCATTCATGATCTATCCGCAACTCAGAGGAGGCGTTGGTCGACAATAATCGGGCGCCGGTGACGCGGTCGTCAAACGTGGGCGACCCGGTACATAGAGGAAACTAATGGCAGAGGGCAGGTAATCCAATGAAGAACCATTGGATCGTCGCCGACGCAGGCCGGCCCGATGCCGCGACTTATGGGCTCGATGTGGGAGCGAGGATAGAGGGATGACCTATTTTGTGGACATGTTGGAAGGGGCGTCGGAGGCCGAGGAGGCGTGGGAGGCGCCAGAGTTGGCGGAGGCGTTGGCCGTGGTGTGGGCGATGTTGGAGGAGAAGGGAAAATTAAAGGTAGAGGGGGTGTGGCGGCTGGCGCGCGAGGAGGCGCGGATGCTCAGCGAAATCCACGGTGGAAGACCGCCGGGAGGATGGCGGGCGCTATGTGCCCTGGCGGTGGGCACGGGGTTGATCCGGGCGGCGGAGAACCGCTTTGAGGTGGGCAAGGATCGGCAAGTGCTGGAGTTGGAGGGCCCGGCGGTCAGTCGGCGCCTGGTGGAGGGCATGACCCGGTGGTTGATCCCGCCGGGGGCGGCGGCGGGGCTTTTTCTGACGATGGGTGTGCATCCGCTTTGGGGCCTGCGCCTGGCGCGTCGGTTGCACACGGATTCGCCGATGCTGGAGGGGCCCATGGAGGGGTGGCGCGACGAGGAGCTATTGCCGGTGGAGAGCCTGGAGGAGCTTCGAAAGGGAGTCTTTGCCACGCTGTCGGTGATCCTCAGCGGGTTGAGACGGCTGAGGGTCGATCGGGTCTACGAAGAGGACGCGCTGAGTGGGTTTGTGATGGAGGCCGTGGAGTTTGGGCGGGAGCAGATCGACGATCCGGCTCAGGGGCTGGGGGTGTTGATCGAAGATCAGCGAGGGGCGCGGCGGCGGAGTTCTGAATTTGCCACCGACGAGTTCTTGGATGGGGTGTTGGTGCCGGCCGGGGTGGTGCAGCGTGGCCAGGACGGGAGCTTTCGATGCCGCAGCGAGGCGCTGCAAGGGGTGAAGGTGGGGGGGCTTGCTGGGGTGGGTCAGCGCCAGTGGTTCCAGCGCTTTTTGATGGCCACGTCGTCGGGCCATCGGGTGGCCTGAGGGGTTATAGGTGTTGGACCATGCGGTCCGTTTTTCGCATCAGGGCGCGGTCCTTGAGGAGTTTGACGGCGCTTCGGGCGAGGATGCGAGAGCCCAGGGCGATGGCTCGTTCGTCGATGTCGAAGTTCGGGGAGTGCAGGAAGTGGCTGGGCGCCGAGGTGGCGGTGCCCAGTCGAAACATGGCGCCGGGCACGCGTTCGCAGTAGACCGAGAAGTCCTCGCCGCCCATGCTGGGCAGGGGGATCTCGTAGATGTGGTCGGGGCCCAGCATGTCGGCGGCGACCTCGCGAAAGGTCTCGGAGATCTCGGGGGCGTTGTGGATGGCCGGTGCGCCCTGCTGAAAATCGAGTTCGTAGTTGGCGCCGTGGGTCATGCAGATGCCGCCGGCGATGCGGTGGAGATGATCCTCGATCTGGCTTCGGTGGCTGGGGTCGATGGTGCGGATGGAGCCCGATAGCGTGGTATTTTCGGGGATGACGTTGGGGACGGTTCCGCCCTGGATGGTGCCGATGGAGATGACGGCGGGGATGCGGGTATCGAAGTTCTGGGAGGTCAGTTGGTAGAGGGCGTTGGCCAATTGGGTGGCCACGAAGATGGAGTCCACGGTGTGGTGGGGGCGGGCGCCGTGGCCGCCTTTACCGCGGATGGTAAATTCAAAGAGGTCAAAGGAGGCGGTGAAGGCGCCGTCTCGGACACCGATCTTGCCCACGGCGAGTTCGGGATCGCAGTGCAGGCCGAGGACGGCGTCGACGTCATCGAGGGCGCCGAAGGCGACCATGTCGATGGCGCCGGCGCCGATGACCTCTTCGGCGTGTTGGAAGATGAGGCGGATGCGCCCCGGGAGTTGGCTCTGATTGGCGGCCATGCCCAGGGCGGTGCCGAAGACGATGGCCATATGAACGTCGTGACCACAGGCGTGCATGACGCCTTCGTTCTTGGAGCGGTAGGGGACCTCGTTGAGTTCCTTAATGGGCAGGGCGTCGATATCGCTTCGAATGGCGACGGTGGGATGGAGGTCAGGATCGAAGGTGTCCGGGGTAAGGTCGGCGTAGAGGCCATTGCCCTCGGGGCGCACGTGCACCTCGTAGCCCAGTTTGTCGAGGCGTTCGGCGAGGGTCTCGGTGGTCTTATATTCCTCGCGGCTCAGCTCGGGGTAGGCGTGAAAGTAGCGCCTGAGCTCGATGAGCTCGTCCTCTCGGTTAAGGATCTCTTCTTCGACGTCTTGAAAGAGAGGATTTGCGGGAGCGTTCATGGGTCCTACCAGGGAAGCGGTCGGGGCGCTCCGGGTGAGAGCGGGGGTCGACCTTGGCGATTGAACAGCCGTCATCGCTATTAACAAATAGAGGAGGGGCCCCATTTCGTTGGCGGTAGAGGGTGGGTCGAAATGGGGCCCTCCAAGGGGACTTTCAGTTTAATAATCTCGACGGGGAGATCAAATGGAAATTAGCGATCAGTCCTCGACGGTGATCTGGCCCTCCATGCCCTGGGCGCGATGACTGCCGACGCTGCAATAGTAGTCGAAGGTGCCGGCCTGATCGGCCGTAAACTCGACGATTTCGCACTCGCCAGCGCTGAGGACGGCGGTATCCACGCCCAACTCATCGATGACGAAGTCGTGGGTGCCCCCGGTGGTGCAATACTCGAGCTGCACGGAGTCACCGAGTTGGAGGGTCAGGTCGGGGTTCTGCTCATCCTCGCCGGCGCGGTAGAATTCGCGACCCTCGCCCTCGATGGATAGCAGTTTGTCAAAGTCGGGTTCGGTCTGGTTGTTGGGGTCGGTCTGGTTGTTGGGGTCG
>CAZMJS010000038.1:7547-30056 GCA_964566695.1 uncultured Bradymonadales bacterium | reverse complement strand
GGTCGGTCTGGTTGTTGGGGTCGGTCTGGTTGTTGGGGTCGCTCTGGTTGTTGGGTTCAGTCTGATTGTTGGGTTCAGTCTGATTGTTGGGTTCAGTCTGATTGTTGGGTTCAGTCTGATTGTTGGGTTCGGTCTGGTTGTTGGAGGGGTCGTCGCCATCGACAACTCGGAAGGTGCCCTCCATGCCCTCGGCGCGATGGTTTCCGACGCTGCAATAATAGTCAAAATCGCCGGCCTGGTCGGCGTCAAAGGTGACGGTTTCGCAGTCACCGCTGTCCATGATGGCCGTGGCGACGTCGAATTCGTCGATGACGAAGTCGTGAGTGCCTCCGGTGACGCAAAAATTGATCTGGACCGTCTCGTCGAGTTGTACCTCGATGATAGGGTTGGACTCATCACCACCATCGACAAAGTAGTCCCGAGCCTCACCATCGATGTCGAAGACAATATCGGCGTCCGGATCTGGATCGCCGGGTGAATCATCATCGTCACCACAGGCGGATGTAGCAAAGATTAGGCCGAGGGAGAGAAGGATAACGAGAGAGCGGGCAAACTGCATGATAAGACACTCCGATGAGTGGTTGATAAACCAACAGACGCTTACGATTTGCGGCTATGATTAAATAGGCACGATACGGCGGTTGTCCACCGAGTCTTTAGGGACATCATCGACGTCGGTGACTATCCGGAGGCGAGGTAGTGGGGTGCCAACACAAGGATCATCATATTGGCCCCGGCGTGGAAGACAGTGGGGGCGATGATGGATTGGGTCCTATATTTGAGCCGTCCGAAAATAAGGGAGGGAAAGAAGACGGCTGCCCGGGTAGGATCGAAGAAGAAGCCGCCGACGGGGATGAGGACATGGCCGACGGCGAAGCAGGCGCTGGTGGCCCAGTTGGCGTAGGTAAAGCCCAAAAAGGTCGGTGGGATGTCGGTGTGACCGTTCGAGGGGTGGAGGAGATCGCCGAGTCGGGTCTGGAGGTAGCCGCGGTAGAAATACTCCTCGGGGAGGGCCACCAGGAGGAGGTGGGTCAGCCCCCAAAGCAGTAGCCACCAGTGATCGCGGGCCCACTGGAAGGTAGCGTCAGAGCCGGGCTCGTAAAGGGTTTGGCCGACATAGACGGGGATGTGTTGGGCATCGCCACGGAGGGTGATGGAGAGGGTTCGGGGGAGTCCAGCGGAGGCGTCGACATCGTGTGATAGGGGCAGCGAGGCGTGGGCCGCCTGGTCATCTGGGAGGGTGAGCATCCAGGAGGTGTCGGAGATGGACTCGGCCTCCACTGAGTGGGAGGTTTGCCAGCGCCAGGGGCGGTCAAAGTCGGTCTCTAATTGGGTGGACGCTGCGGAGTTTGGAGGAACCCAGTGGAGGTAGAGGTGTTGGTTATGGGCCCGTATCTGGAGGCCCGGGGTGTGCTCGTCGACGACGCGGGGGGCGTCGAGGTCGTCGGACCAGTGGCGAAGGTTGTCCAGGTGAAGATGGGCCTCTCGCTCGGCGATCTGGGTCTGCCAGAGGTGAAAGCCGACGGCGAAGAGGGGAAAGATGATAAGGGTGGTCAGGAGTCCCAGGCCGATGTGGCGAAGGGGGATGTCCTGGAGGTCGATCCCAAAGCGAAAGAGATCCTCCCCCCGGCGGGTGAGGTAGGCGTAGGGTAGGCCGATGAAGATGAGGGCGGCGATGAGCAGGAGCCAGTCGCCGAGGAGAGGGACAGCCGTGGAGAGGGCGCTGAGGACCCCAATGGAGAGGAGCATGGCCGAGAAGATGAGGGCCGGCTCCTTCCAGCTAGGTGAGGTGGCGTCAGGGTCAGGCATTGGGCCTCAGCGGTCCAGAGATTGGATGGGTCGGAAGGCGCGGACGGTGCGCACGGTGCGGCTGAGGAATTCGCCGTCGTCGCTGGTGATATCCAGGGTTCCCAGGGGGGCCTGGGCGTTCCAGATGATCTCGTCGTCGGTGTCGACGGCGACCACGATGGGTGGGTCGTCGTCGCGGCGAAGCAGGATGAGGAGGAGGCCGTCGTCGGTGGCGTGGATGACGGGGTCGACGTCGCCGACGCGGTAGACGGCCTGGAGTTCGCCATCGGAGGCGCGGAGGTTGAGGAGGTGTTCGCCGACGCGGAGGAGGAGGCGATCGGCGTCGGGATCGGCGAAGGGGCGGCGCCGAGAGGGGAATTCGGCGAGCTCGGCCTCCCAGAGTTTAGAGAGATCGTCGACGTCCCAGGCGGCGAGGATGGGGTCGCCATCTTCGGGAACGACGAAGAGGCGTCGGGTATCCGTGGCGTAGTAGCCAGTGGTGCCCAGGGGGCGATCGACGCTACGGTGGCGCATCTCGGCGCCGGAGAAGGGATAGCGGCGGGTGATGCCCTCTTGGTCCATGGAGATGAGGGCGCCGTCGTGGCCGAAGAGATCGAGGCCGGCCCAGAAGTCGAGGGTGCGCTCCAGGGTGATCTCGGCGTCGTCGACGCGGGCGCACAGCACCTGGGTGGATTCGATCCAGCGGGTGGAGGCACAGATGAGCTGGTCGTTGACGGAGGTCAAGGCGGTGCCGCGATATTCAGCGGCGAAGCGCTCGGCCTGATCATCGCGCTCCATGCGGTGGTTCCAGAGGGTGTGGCCGTCGGCGTCGAAGAGGATGATGCGAAGATCGGAGCGGCGGCGCTCTTCGTCGAGGGGGACCTCGTAGGCGATGGCCTGGTGCCCATCGTCGAGGGCGATGACGCCCTCGGGTTGGCAGCCAAAGAGGGCCCGTGGGGCCTCTTCATCGTCAAAGGGGAAGGCGTCGACGACCTCGCCGTCGGGCTCAAAATAGTGGTGGCAGGACTGAAATTGGTCGGAGGCGTCGGTCTCCAACTCCATGGTCTGGCCCGGGGTGTCGAAGAGATCGACGATGGGGATGTCGAGGTCGCGGAGGTCCGTATAGTCGTGGACGGCGGAGGGCTCGTCGTCGGCCGGCGCTTCGTCGTCGGTCGGTGGCTGCGTCGGTTCGGCGTCGTCGTCGCAGGCGAGGCTCAACCCCAGGCAGAGGAGGAGGCAGCAGGCTAGGTATCGTCGGTCCATGATTGGGTCGCTGTATGAGGGTCCTGGAGCCAGTCTCGAAATAATGGGTTTTCGCTGAGGCACTGGCGGTTGCCGAATAGGATCAATTTCTTTTTAGCGCGGGTCAACGTGACATTGAAGCGCCGGTGGTCCGAGAGGAATTCGCCGGGGTGGTCGGTCTTGACGAGGCTAAAGAGGATGACGTCTCGTTCGCGGCCCTGAAAGCGCTCCACGGTGTCGATCATGGGCTGGGTGCCCGGGAGATGTTGGTCGGCCAGGCGGCGCAGGAGGTGAACCTGGGCGCGAAAGGGAGAGATGATGCCGATGGAGAGGTCCTCAACCTGGGCCAATTGGCGGGCTGTCTCGATGAGGGCCTGGGCCTCGTCGGGGTTGGTGCGGCCGATCTCGTCGCCGTCGATATGGGTAAAGACGACGGGGGAGTCCGACGCCAACGGTGGTGACGAAGCGTCGAGGTCGGCGAGGTCGATGGTATGGTCCTCGACGGTGGGGTGGGCGGTGAGGGCGCCGTCGTAGAAGGTGCGCGCCGAGAAGGCCATGATGGCGCGGTTCATGCGGTATTGGGTGGTGAGCATATGGGGCGGGTAGTGGCGCGCCAGGCGCTCGAAGAGGCTCTGATCGAGGCCGGCCTGGGAGGTGTCCAAAAAGGCGGTGAGGGCGCGCTCAGACTTGATGATCGGTGGGAGCTGGCGGTGATCGCCGACGAGGACGAAGCGGCGGGCCCGGATGATGGGGGCCAGGGCCATGGGTTCGCTGAGTTGGCTGGCCTCGTCGATGAGGGCGACGTCGAAGGGGGGGCCGTCGGCGCGGTCGGCGAGGAGGCGGGTCACGGGGTGGGTGAGGGCGCGGTGGGTGGTGGCGGCGACGATCCGAAGATCGGCGATGCGCTCATCGAGGGCGTCCAGCGAGGTGTGGCTGCGGCCGAGGTCCTGGGAGAAATGATCGGCGGGGTCGAGGCCGGCGTCCTGGATGGTCTGGCGAAGCTCGGGGGAGCGCTGGGCGACGCCCAGGCGAAGAAAGGCCGGGGGATCAATAGCTCGTTGCCGGCAGAGGTCGACGATCTTGAGGAGCATATTGTCGACGGCTGTATTGGTCAGCGCCGAGAGGATGACCCGTTGGCCGCGCTCTGCGAGTTGGAGGGCCAAGTGGGCGATGACGGTGGTCTTGCCGGTGCCCGGTGGGCCCTGGATTAGCGTGGCCGGTTGATCGCGGAGGGCGTGCTGGACCGCTTGGTGCTGCGATTCGTTTAAGTCGCCGAGGTCGATGGCGGTGTCGACGGATTCGTCGGAGTCCAGCGAAGGGAGCTGCTGGGGTGACTCGTCCGGGCCGAGGATGGCTTGAAGAAGGTCCAGTGGAGCGCGGGCGACGAGGTGGTAGAGGGCCTGGTGGGCGGCGCGGTAGCCGATGCGGGCGGGGGTCTTGTCGGCGATCCAGTCGCCGTTGAGAAGGGTCTGGTTGAGCTCGGCGGAGCGCAGTCGAATACGCAGGGTGTGGTTGTCCTCGATGTCGGTGACGATGACCTTGAGGATGGGCTGGGTATCGCTATGGCGGCGGTGCAAGAGCAGGCGGTCGCCGGGACGGAAGATGTGGAGGCCGTCGCCGGTGAGGCGGGCCGTGGAGGAGCCGGGAGCGCCCTGGAGTTGAAGGTCGGGGGCGGCGCGGCCGTCGGCGATGCGAGCGCCCTCTCTGGCGGGATCGAAGATGGCGCCCAGTTGGGCGTATTCCTCCCAGCGCTCGCGCTCGATGAGGGTGGTCATGTGGCGGTGGTAGTCGCGGGCGCGCTGGACGAGGTCGTCGTTGACGCCGCGCCAGCGGGCGGCCCCGGTGGGATCATCGCCGAGCCCCAGAATATTGGTCTGGGCGCGGCAGCGGTCGCGGCGAAAGCGACAGGCGTTTTCGCGGCAGAGGGAGGGGTGGTCGTTAAAGGCCGGGGCGAAGGCGTCGACCCGGGGGTCGACGAAGCCGCGAAAGCGGGTCACCAGTTGGTTACGGCTATCCAGCAGGGTTTGTTCGTCGCCATCATCGAGGGCGACGGCCTTAAACTGGCCGGTCTTGGAGTACAGTAGATGGCCCGAGAGATTGACCCGCTGTTCGTCGGCCAGGGCGCGCCAAAGAAGGCCGTATCCCTGGACCTGAGCGTCGTGGTCGTGCCAGGGCTTGCCGCTCTTCAGCTCGATGATGCGAAGGCCGCGGTCGTCGTCGGTGGTGACGAGGTCGGCTCGTCCCTCGAGACCAAAGCGGGTGGAAAAGCGGGTGACCTCGGCGTGGTTTCCGCTGCGATCCTGGGTATGAGAGTGGATGTGCTGGAAGTGGCGGCGGGCGTCGGCCAGGAGGTCCTCCAGTTGGCGATCGTCGACGCCGGCGGCCAAAAGGTCCAGTCGTCGCGAGGGGAGCTCCGATTGAAGAACCTCGTCAAAGGTGAGCTGGGGCTCGTCGGCCAGGACCTCGAGGAAGGCGTGGACGAGGCCTCCGAAGGGGAGGTGGTAGCTGATATCGCCGGGATCTCGCAGGTCGACGAGGATGCGGGAGGGGCAATGGCCGGCGTTTTGGACGTTGCTGATGGTCACCGGCCACTTGGGCTCAAGAACGGCGGCGGTGTTGGGGCCAGCTGTGTAGAAGGTGCGACCGTCGGAGGCGGTGACCTTTTTGGGCGATTCCAGCGATAGCTCGGCACCGTCCCAGATGCGGGCGAGGCCGGCGAAGAGCGAGGGCTTCTGGGCGCGGTAGAGAAAGACCCCCAGGGGCTCGTCGTGCTGATGGGCCAGGAGGTGAAAGCGAAGTCCCGGGCCCCGGCGGGGGTGTTGGAAGCGCTCCGGTTGGCGGACCCGGCCGCGGAGGGTGATGAAGTCGGGATCGGTGCTCGTGTGCGCGGGGGCGGTCTCGTCGAAGGCCAGACCCGAGAGCCACTCGTCGATGGTCTGGGGGCGCTTCGAGGGGTCGGCGTGGAGGCTACGGTGGAGGGTGGAGATGGCGTAGGCCGGCAAGGTCTCGAAGTTTGGGCGGCGCCGGCCGGCCTCGGTGATGGACAGACCGAGGGCGATGAGGAGGCGCGTCAGACCGTAGATGTCGGTGGCCGGGGTGGGCGCCGGGTTGGTCGCCGTCATCTCGGGGGCGATCCAGGGCGTCTTCGGGAGGTCCTCGACGGTCCAGGTGCCGAGGTCAATGGCGCGCAGGCAGCGCGAGGTGGGATCGTAGAAGGCGTTCCAGGGGGCCAGATGGGCGTGGACGATCTGGCGGCGGTGGGCGTCTCGAAGTGCCAGCGCCAGGGGGGTGATGGCGTCGACGGCGCGGCTCCAGGTAGGCCGTTTAGGCTGGGAGGCGTCGAGGCGATCGCCTCGAGGAATAGGGGTGGCAAGCCAGGTGCGATCACCGTCTCGCCACCAGTGGAGGGGCGGCGTGAGGTGGGGTGAGGCAGCCTGGGCGGCCTGGGAAATGGAGACGCCCAAAGACAAGAGGCCAGACACCTGGGGAAGTCGGCGAAGGCGCAGGGGTGGCCCATCGCTGTCATCGTGGTGCCACAGGGCGCCGAGGGGACTGTCGGCGTCGGGTTGGCGGTCGATGGATGGTGTCGGTGGGGGGGAGGACAGGGACATATGGGTGTGGGAGAAGTAAAGGGGGAGCCGTTGTCAGTGATCTCGGTAGCACCGATGGTCGGCCTACGTCGAGGGCGTCGATTGACCACAGGGATGGGAGGTTTTACAAATCGTGGCCGTAGGCCAATGGCACCACCAGAAATATCATAGGAGTTTGAGATGGGCGACGGGGTAGAGCAGAGTTCGATTGAGGGAAGCCCCAGAGCAGTATTCGTCGCCCGCGATGGGGCAGAGGTATGGCGTCGCTATTGGAGTCGCATCGAGATGATGCGCCGCGAGGGGCTGGAGGTAGACGTGCTGGCGCCTCGGGGCGAGGGATTACGAGAGCTGGCCGCCCGTGGCGTTCGCACGCGGTCGATTCCGGTGGGCAAGGCCCATAACGCGGCGGGGCTATTGGGGGCCTATTTTATGGTGCAGGCGCACCTGATCGAGACGCAGCCATTGATGGTCCATGCCTTTGGGCATCGGGTGGCCTGGATGACGGCCTTTGCGGCCAGGCAGATTGGTGGGCCGGCGACGTTCGTAAGCCTCGATTATCACTGGCTGGAAGAAGATCCGCTGAAGATGCCCCTGGGGCCGCTGGGGAGTCTGGGGGTGCCGGAGTGGGTGGTGAGTGCGGAGGAGGGTCTCAATCAGGTGGCGGGAATGCCCTTTCGGCAGTGGATGAAGCGCTCCTATCGATGGCTGGCGGACCAGGTGGATCGGTACGTGGTGTCCACGGAGTTTGATTTTCAGTTGGTTCAAGATCTGGAGATCGTGAGCGATGGTCGCCTGGAGATCACGCCGGGGGGGGCGGGGGTGGATCTGGGTGAATATAAGCTGCCGGAGCAGGGTGATCCGGAACGCGAACAGGCGCGAAGTGAACTCGGCTTGCCGGCGAAGTGGCGTCAGGTGGTGGGGGTGGTGGGGCCACTGACGCGGCGCCACGGGGCCGATGATTTGTTGGAGACCATCGAGGAGCTGAGTCGAAGTGAGCCCGGTCTCGGGTGGCTGGTGGTGAGCCGGGGGGAGGTGGCCCTGGGGCAGCGCCGCCGGCTCCAGCCCTGGATCGACCGCGACGTGGTGCGGCTGGTGGACGGTGAGGCGCCGTCGGCGTTGATCTATCGGGCGATGTCAGTCTTGGGCTGGTTTGGGCGGACGCTAACACCCCATGACTGTATTTTGGAGGCGGCAGCACTGTGCGTGCCTACCGTGGGCTACGATACACCGGGGGCGCGAGCGGTGGTCAAGAATGGGACCACCGGGCAGTTGGTCTACGAGGGAGACAAGGCGTCGTTGGTGGCGACGCTGGCGCGGATGTTGCGCGATCCCTCAGAGCTGGAGGATATGGGATGGCGTGCTCGCTCGCTGGCGGGCAATCAGTTTGGTCGCCGCGATGTGGATGACCAGATGGTGCGGATGTACGACCGGGTGCTGGATGCCAAGGTCGCCGAGATCGGCGACGATAGTGACGGTTAATCGAAGCTGAAATGAACGACGTCCTGGGGGGCTTCCAGGGTCTTTTCCTTGATGTTGTCGGCCGTCTGTCGGGCGCGAATCTCAAGGGGGAAGTCGTCGTCGGTGACCTCGACCTGAAGGGGGCTCATGCCCTCGGTGGTGCCAGCGACAAGGACGCGTTGGGCAGGGGGGTCAGTGTGGATTTCGATGATATAGGTGGGGGGAGCTTCGTCGGCTTCGGTGGCTGCTTCGACCGCCGGTGTCTCCTCGGTGGCCGGTCCGGTGGTGCCGGCAAAGATCAAAAAGTAGATCGCAGCCCCTAGTATGGCCATGCCGACGACGGCGACGGAGAGGACGATAGCAAAGGATTGTTCGTCCTCTTCTTCATCGTAGAGTGGGGAAGATGCAGCGGCGGAGGACTCGGTCTCTCGTTTGGTTAGGATGCGATCTCGATGAGAGGCGCTGGGGATGGAGTC
Organism: uncultured Bradymonadales bacterium; assembly: GCA_964566695.1. Classification (GTDB taxonomy): domain Bacteria; phylum Myxococcota_A; class Bradymonadia; order Bradymonadales; family Bradymonadaceae; genus SLJM01. The sequence continues at coordinate 21,502 of CAZMJS010000038.1, read as the reverse complement.
GGCGATGCTGGGATCGAAGTCATCGTCGTCCTCGTCTCCTTGGTCCGGGGGGACGGAGGTGGCACCGGGAGAGGTGGAGGGGTTTCGAGACCTGGTGGGGCGGGGGGGCGATTCCTCTTCGTCGGAGGCCGAAATAGGTTTGTCATCGTCGTGGAAATCACCGAATTCGGCCTGGTCGTCGAAGAGGGAGTCATCGATGGTCCCGTCGAGGCGCTCGCCGTCGGAGAGGGCTCGGACCTGGTCGGGGTCCTTGCCGAAGAGTTCCTCCTCGGCTTGTTTCTGGTCCTGACCCGGCGCGGTCTGGCGGCGAACGCTGGGGGCGTCGAAGGCGTCCTGGCGATCGTGAAATAGATCGAGGGCGGCGCCGGCATTGGAGAGGCGACGGGCCAGGGGCTTTTCGAGCAATTGCGATAGGAATTCTCGAAGCTCGGGGCCGGCATCGAAGTCAGCGGGGAGGTTATAGACTTCGTCGCTGACCTGGCGGCCGATAAGGGCGATGCGGTCATTTTCGTTTAAGAGCGGTTCGCCCAGGAGGGTCTCCAGGGTGACCAGGCCAAGCGAGAAGAGGTCGGTGGCCGGTGAGACGCGGTGATCGCTAATGAGCTCGGGGCCGGTGTAGCGGAGGATACGACGAGAGAGGTTTTGTTCGTCGAAGGCCTCTTTGCCAGAGGACCACTCGTAGAATCGCCAGATATGAAAGTCGGCGAGTTTGATGAGGGGGTTATTGCCGTCAAAGTTATGGAGGAAGATCTTGGTGGGGCGGATGAGTCCGTGGGCAAGGTCGGCCCGGTGGGCGCTGCGCAGAGCGCGCAACAGCTGTTCAACCAGGATGAGCGATTGGCTGAGGTCCAGGGCGCCAAACTCGTCGAGGTGAGCCTTAAGGCTCTGGCCTTTGGCCCAGCGAAAGATGAGGTAGGGGATCTCACGGGCCATGCCGTGATCGATGGGAGTCATGAGGCCAGGTGCGCTCATGCCGTCGAGTTCGCGGGCGTGGGAGGTGAAGCGCTCGAAGTCGGCGGGTCCGTCGTCGGCGATGGGGAAAAAGCGCAGGGCCACCGGTCGGTCGTTGAGCCGGTCGGTGGCGCGGTAGATATCGCCCCATCGGCCCTCATGGACCAGAAAATCGAGGTGATAGCGGTTTTCAATCACATCACCGGTGGAAAAGACGCCGATCAAAGACATGGATCACCTGGGCTGGCACGTGGCAAATTCGCGGCTAATCGTCACGAACCTAACAAGGGCAGCGGGCAGGGACAAGAAAAAAGGCCCCTCGCCCGGCGTTTCGGGAGAGGGGCGAAGGGCGTTTCGGGAGAGGCATTATTCGGGGCTCATGCGATAGAGCGAGCCGTCGCCGCGGTCGGTGGTGACCAGGATGTCGCCGTTATTGGCTTCGCGGACGTCGCGGATGCGACCGATGCGTTGAAGGAGGAGCTCCTCTTCATGGAGGACTTCGTTATCGTCAAAGGTGACGCGGCGGATGCGCTCGGAACGCAGGCCTCCGGCGAGGAGATCGCCCTGCCAATGGTCAAAGCTATCGTGGGTGACCATGGCGAGGCCCGAGGGGGCGAGAGTGGGAAGAAACTCATAAAAGGGGTCCTCGATGCCCTCCATGGCGCGGGCTTCCTGATGCTCGAAGGGGCCCTGGTTCTCATAGGCGTGGCCCTGGGTGACGATGGGCCAACCGTAGTTGTGACCGGCCTCCAGTCGATGGAGGAGGTCGCCGCCGCGGGGGCCGTGTTCGGTGGCCCAGACGACGTCGTCGTCGGTGACCACGATGCCCTGGATATTGCGGTTACCGAAGGTCCAGATCTCGTCGAGGACGTCGTCTTCGCCCACGAAGGGGTTGTCGTCCGGGACGTCGCCGTCTTCGGTTAGGCGAAGCACAGATCCGGCGCTGTCCTCGGTGTCCTATGCGCGAGGCGGTTCAGCACCGCGGTCTCCAACGGTCAAAAGGAGGGTGCCATCGGAGAGCCAGGCGATGCGCGATCCATAGTGGCGGCCGGGCTCGGAGTAGCTCTCCTGGACGTAGAGATCCTCCAGGTTTTCTAAGGAGGGGCCATCGGGGTTGAATTCGGCGCGAGCCATGGCGGTGGCGGTGTCGGAGCCGTCCTCCTCTTGTTTGGAGTAGGTCAGATAGACCCAATTGTTGGCGTCGAAGTCGGGGTGGAGGACGACGTCTAGGAGCCCGCCCTGGTTGGTGGCGTAGACGTCGGGGGCGCCGTCGACGTCATGGATGTCACCGCCGTCGATAAATTTGAGGTCTCCCGGGCGCTCGGTGACCAGGAATTGGTCATCGTCGAGCTGTGCCACGGCCCAGGGGTGGTCCAGGGGATGGGCGATGCGGGTGACCTGGACGGTGGGGTATTCAGTGCTCTCCGTAAACTCCTTGGTCTCGTCTTCGTCATCCTCAGATGGTTCGTCGTCGGGCTCGTCTTCCTCATCTGGGGCGTCGACGTCGATATCGTCGGGGACGTCGTCACAGGCCACCAGAGGGCCGGTTGCGAGGAGGAGTGAGGCCAGGGCGAGGGGCAAGAACGAGGGTTGTCGGACCATCATAGCTACTTCTTATACGGGTCAATCATCCATTTCGGCAGGTGAAGTTATTCACTGCGATGGAGATGGCAAACCAAAGGGGGTTAGCGCCGGGGCCGGGGGAGCCAGACGAGGTGTTGAGAGTGGAGGAGGTTCATGAGGGCGTCTTCCAGGGGATATTGGAGCCATTCATCGATGGGCGACCCGTCCTGAACGGCGTCCAGGATGGTGGTGGTGGCCTCATCCTCGATGGTCAGTCGCAGGTCGCCGTCGATGAGGCAGGCGGCGACGGGTAGGTGGCCCTCTTCGTCGAGGGGTTGGTCAGTGAGGGAGCTCAATAGCTGGGCGTGGAAGCGCTGGCGGCGAAGGGTGTGGTGGGGGCGAAGGCGCCCCGGTTGGTCGCGGAGGTCGCCGGGGTGATCGGGAAGGGCGCCAAAGTGGGTGGCTTCCCGATCGCGGCGCGGTTCGGCGTTGGCCATGGCCTCGAAGCGGGCGAGGTCGGCGTCCACCTCGGCGTCGATATCGTCAGCGATGTGGGCAAATCGCGAAGAGAGGCGTCCGGGAGCATCGAAGTGGTCGTGGAGGATGAATTGACGGGTGGTCTCCAGAGGGTCATCGATGGCGTCGGCCGTGGCGGGCAGGGCGTCCTCGATGCCCTGAAAGACCTGGCCGATGGCGGCGTCGGCGAAGACGGGGCGGTCGATGAAGCGGTAACCAAAGGCCAGAAAGCCATCGGCGATGTCCTCGGGGAAGCGCGGTGCCACTTGGGAGAAGGCCTGGCAGGTGCGGGCGAATTGGTCGAGGCCGGCGCCGACGCGGTCGGTGTCCTCCAGAAGCTCGTGGGCCAGTTGGGCGCAGCGCTGGAGCTGGGGCATGAGGATCTCCTCGGCGCGCTGGGCGTCGTCGCCGTCGGGGTCGAGCCACTCCAGGGCCAGTAGCAGGCGGTAGCCCAGATCTTGGAGTTGAGCGCGAGTGCGTCGAGCGAAGAAGCGCTCGGTCTGGAGATCGACGTCCCCGCCGACGAGGCCGTGGAGGGTGGCGGCCACGTTGTGACGCAGGGCGTCGAGGCGCGAGAAATAGTCGACGCCGTCGACGAGGAAGGTCTCGACCCAGTGTCCGAAACTCCAGGCCGTGACGCGGTTCCAGTGGGCTCGCATATAGCCCACGGCGTCGCTGGAGGCGTCGAGGCGGGGGCCCGGGGTGGGCATGCGGCGGCCGTCGCTGAGCTCGCGGTCGATGGCCTCCCATTCCCGTTGGAGGTGGGCCCAGGCGCCTGCGATATGATCGACGGCGGCGTCTCGTCGGGCGTCCAAATCGTCGGGTTTAAAGTCCCAGTAGGGCCGGGCGGCCTGTTGACAGGCCAGGCAGTGCTGGCGGTGCAGAACCTGGTCCAGGTGCTCCGGGCAGCGTGGGCGGAAGGCCTCGTCGAGGTGGTACCAGTGGAGGACGGGCACCAACTCGTTGAGGCGGGCGCTGATATAGAATTCAAAGCGCGTCATCTGGGGATGCCAGAAAAAGCGCGAGGAGCCGTGGAGGAGTTCGTGGGCGCGCCACTTTCGGCGATGGTTGGGGTTGTAGGCCGGAAAGGGGGCGTCCTGGAAGAAGGAAAAATACTTGGGTTCGGCGAGGACGCCGTCGGCCCAGGCGGGGACGGTGCCGCCGTCCCACACGGAGACCTCGGGGGCCAGATGCTCGGGCATGGGGAGGCGACGTCGAAGTTCGTGGTGGTAGAAGGCGCGGCCGTGGTCGGCGGCCATGAGGGTGGCCCTGGCGGTCAAGAAGGTGGCGCTGAGGTCGGTGCAGGGGGCGCCCATCTGCTGGGCCAGGGACTCAAAGCCCGGCGGTGGGTCCCCGGCGGTGGCGTGGGCCAGGGCGTCGGCCAATTCCTCGGGCTCAGGCAGCCAGTGGCGTGGCGCGCGATGGGAGGCCAGGGGCGGGGCGTCTGGAAGGGAGAGGCTGAGTTGCATGTCGTGAGCGCCTTCGGTGGAAGGGGGGTAATTATTCTCGGACGGGGCGATCCTCGGGGATGAAGATGCGCTCGCGATCAACGGAGATGGTTCGGGCGCCGCGACCGGCGCGGCGCACGCGGAGATTGGCTGAGGTGCCGGGCTCGCCGCGGATGAGCTCCACGATCTGGTCCGAGGTCATCGATGAGGTGTCCTGGCCGTCGACGCCGACGATCAGGTCGCCCTCTCTCAGTCCGGAGCGAGCGGCCGGGGAGTTGTCCTGGAGATCGCCGATGGCGACGCCGTCGGAGCTGCTGGTCAGGGAGGCACCGATGCCGTGGACGTAGATGCCGGTGGGGTCATCGCCCACGGGCTCCAGCTCGATATTAAAAGAGAGGGAGCCATCTTGAGGGATGGCCAGGCCGCCGATGATCTCGGTCTGGTAGAGGTTGTGGCGCACGCGGATGGTGGCTGGACCAGAGGGGAGGTCATCGAGTTGGTAGGAACCGTCGCCATCGCTGCGGGCAAAGGGAGGTTGGCGGCCCGGGATGGGGTGGATGAAGGTGATATGGGCGTCGGAGACGGCCTCGCCTGTGTCGGCGTCGACGACGTCGCCGCGAAGGGTGGATCCGGCCTCCATGGTCAGGGTGATGGGGCCGTGATCATCGCCAGGGCTTAGACGAATGACGTCGGTGGACACGGGGGGCTGACCTTCTTGCCAGGCGACGAGGCGGTAGCGACCGCTGCGCAGAGGTCCAAACTCAAAGGCGCCGTCGGGATCGTTGATGCGCTCGCGGGGCATGTGGTTTCGCGCATAGTGCTCGGGTTCGTCCATCTCGATGGATCGGAGGCCCAGGCGGTACTCCTGGACCGGTTGGCCCTGGGCGTCGACGACACGTCCGCGGATGGTCCCGCCGGGGGTGATGGTAAATTCGTTTTCGGCGTCCAGCGAGAGGGTTTTCTCCTCGGAGGATTCGTGGCCCGGTGAGGAGGCGATGCCGACGAAGGGAGCGCTGTCGAGGTCGATATTATCCCAGGCGAAGTGGCCGTCGGCGCCGGTGCGAAGGCGGCGGTCCTGTTGGCCGTCGGCGCTTCGGATCTGGACGTGGGCCTGGTTGACGGGCGTGCCATCGGGTTCGAAGACGTAGCCCACGAGGCGGTCGGCGCGCTGGAGTTCGAAATGCTCGGAGCGGTGGTCATCGACGCCGATGGACAGGGAGTGATCGTCGATGGTGCGGTGTCCGTCGGCGCGGACCTCGATGGTGTAGTCATCGGCGGGGAGCCGAGGGATGATAAAACGGCCGGAGTGGTCGGTGGACACCCGGTGCGGGCGGTTTTCCGGGCCCTGAGGGCGAGCGATGAGTGTGGCTTCCAGGGCCGATCCCTCTTCGTCGGTGACGGTGCCCTCCAGGAGGCCTGAGGGGGCGAGATCGACGACGATATCGTCGCGGTGGCGACCGGGGCGAAAATAGAGCTCTTCGCTTTCGGTGAAGGGGTGGTCATTGGCCTCCACAAAGAGCTGGAGGCGTCCCGGGGCGAAGGCGTCGATCGTGAAGCGGCCTTCGTCATCGGAGGCAGTGACCTCGGAGACGATGAAGGGGTCGAGGGTGCGGCCCTGGAGGTCTTCGGCGTGCAGGTAGGAGAGACTGATGGAGGCGTCGGCGACGGGGTCGTCGCCGGCGACGATGCGACCGCTCAGGGAGGCGGCGCGGGGCAAGACGAGTTGCAGGTCGTCGATGGGGACGTCGTCGGGATCGACGATGGGACGGCCCAGTTGGTCGACGCCGCCGCGAGCGTGCCCGTCGGCGGTGGCGTCGATGGGGGTTGGCTCGTCGGCCAGTTCATAAAATGAGAAGTGGCCACCGTCGTCGGTGGAGGTGTGCGCCGACCCGGCGAAGACGTTGGCGTCCTGGACGGGGCGACCGGCGTGGTCGACGACCTGCCCGGCGATCAAAGCTTGGTCGTCCTCAGCGACCACCTGAGCGGGGGCGTCTTCCTCGTCGCCACCGATACCGATGAGGTAGAGGGCGACGCCGGCGACCAAGAGGGCCAGGACCGCAAGGGCGGTGATTTTGAGAGGTCTCGACATCGGAGGAAACGTCCTAAGAGGGAGGGCCGATGAGCGCCCAAAGGCTAGTCATAATGATGACGAATGGGAAGGGCAAGGCATGAAAAAGCCCCCCTCAAACCGCGACGGCTCGAGGGGGGCGACGGCTACTTAGAGCCACGGCACTGGGAGGCTTAGAGTTCCATGATCAGGGAGAGAAGTCCGCCGGCGGGGGTGGCGTCGATGTCGATATGGAAGGAGTCATCGCCGGCCTGCAGGGTGAGGCGGCCCTCGTCGAGCTGGTCCTGGAGCGTGGGCTCCTCGGAGGTGGCGTCGAGGACCGACCACAGACCGCTGGTGGCGTAGATGCCGTTGAATTGATCGTCGAGGAGGACGTCGCCGAGCTTGGAGTCGGCGACGGCACCGTTGCCGTTATCGATCATGGCAGCCAGGCCCTCTTCGCTGAGGCCGCGAGGAGCGATGATGAGAAGGTCGTCGCTTAAGGCGATCCAGGCGGGGACGGCGTCGCCGGCGATGACATGAATGCCGTCGTGCTCCCCGTCGTCGGTGTGGAGGGGGCGCATTTCGGCGCCGAACTCACCGAGCATGGGCTCGAATTCACCGATCATGTCGCGGACCATGTCGGGCTGGCCCAGTTGGATGGCCACCAGCGCTTCGGCGTGGGCGAAGCCCTCGGGATCGGCCATGGCAGCGGTGGGATCGTCGAGGTCGTAGAAGAAGAGCGCGGCGTGGCCGGTGATGAGGTCGCGCATGTCGTCGGAGAAGCGGACTTCGTCGCCGTCGGCGTCGGCCTCATCCTGGACGCCTTCGGGCATGGAAGCCATGAATTCAGCGGCCATGGCGCCCATCATATCATTGATGGCGTCCTCGGCCATGCCCATGAGGGTGGGACCGTGGAGGGAAAGGCGGAGGGCAGCGCTGAGTTCGTCGGTGACAAAGGGGGCCCAGTCGACGTCGGCGTCGCTTTGCATCAGCTCGGAAGCCATGGCGGCCATGGGGCCTTCGGCGTGGGACCAGACGCGGATGCCGAGGACGTCATCGCTAAGGGCGAGGCGTCCGGCCTGGCCGTCGCTCATGCCCTGAACCATGCCTTGCGCCTGGGGGGGGAGGCCGGCGGTCATCTCATTGAGGAAGGCGTCGTCTTCGGAATACACGGTGATCAGGCCATCGGTGGCGTCGCTGCCGACGAAGGCGTTGAAGGTGTCGCTATCGCTGTAGCGATTGCCGTCGTCGATGGCGCCCAGGAAGCTCTCCAGCGCCTCTGGCGCGGGGGGCGGGGAGTCGTAGGCCTGTTGGATGACACAGGTATCGTCGTAGCGGTGGATCCAGGCGACGGCCTCACCGAAGTGGTGGACGTCCTGGCCGTCGATCTCGGTGGTATCGCGGGACAGCTCTTCGTCGCTTTCGACGACGACCTCCAAGGTCTCGCCGATGCGATCGTCAAATGTGTCGGCGTCGGCGACGGTGACGCAGTAGATGGGGCTGTCCATGACTTCGGACACGACCATGGAGGAATCGAGCTCCACGCCGGCGTTAGCGATGGAGTCGGCGTCAAAGATATTAAAGCCAAGGGCCGCCTCGATCTCGGGGCCGACGTCGTTGAAGAAGTCGGGGGCGTCGATGTGGTCGGCCAGTTGAGAGAGGGAATTCAGGGGCGCCAGGGTAACGAGAAGATCGTCGCCGGGCCCGAATTGGCTCCCATAGGTCTCCAGAAGGGAGCTGTGGTCGGCGTTGAGCTCGTCGGGGCGCTCCTCGGTGACTTCCTGGGCGGCATCATCCTCCGCCTCAGCGTCATCGTCGTCGCGATCGCAGGCGGCGAGGTTCAGGGTCAGCGCCAGGGCGCAAAGCGCGGCCAGGGCGCGCAGGGATAGGTGGGGTAAGTACGACATAGGTCTACTCCGAATCGTCGGGGGCGTGAACAACCAATTGGTGCAGCGTAGAATGGGCGGAGGCTGGATGAGTTGTCGGGGATTGTCAAGGTGTCGGATCGGGGGGGCTTGTTGCAATTAATGGGGCGGCGATGCTAGCAGATCGGCGAATTGAGCATGGCACCCCACTGAACGGCTTTGAGGAGACCCATGGCGGCCAAGATCGAGGAAGTCCCCCTACATGAGACGGCGCAAGAGCGGTACCTGAACTATGCGATGAGTGTGATCACCAGTCGTGCGTTGCCCGATGTGCGCGATGGGCTCAAGCCGGTGCAGCGCAGAATTTTGTACGCCATGTACAAGAATCTGCGGCTCAAGCATGACGCCAAGCATCGAAAAAGCGCGGCCATCGTCGGTGAAGTGATGGGTAAGTATCACCCCCACGGCGACCAGTCGATCTATGATGCGATGGTGCGCATGGCGCAGGACTTTTCGCTTCGCTATCCGCTGGTGGATGGGCACGGCAATTTCGGATCGGTGGACGGCGATAGCGCGGCGGCGATGCGATATACGGAAGCGCGACTGACGCCGCTGGCGTCGGAGTTGCTCGATGAGATCCGCCAGGACACGGTGGAATTTCGGGCCAACTACGACGGTACGGTCGACGAGCCGGTGGTGCTGCCGGCACAGGTGCCGAACCTATTGATCAACGGGGCCACGGGGATTGCCGTCGGGATGGCCACCAATATCCCGCCCCATCACCTGGGTGAGGTGGTCCAGGCGCTGATCCGGTTGATCGACGATAACCGAGAGACGACGATCGATGAGCTGGTGGGCGATATCATCGAGGGGCCGGACTTTCCGACGGGGGGAAAGCTACTCAATAGCGTCGATGAATTGCGCGAGTTGTACAAAACGGGCAAGGGGACGCTCATTACGCGCTCCCAGTGGGAGATCGAGAAGGAGGGGCGAAAGCGCTATATCATCATCACCTCCGTGCCCTACTACCAGCAAAAATCGTCGCTGGTGGAGAAGATCGCCGACCATATCATGGATGAAAAGGTCCCCCAGTTGCGGGACGTGCGAGATGAGTCCACCGACGAGGTTCGGATCGTCCTAGAGCTCAAGCGGGGCGCCGATCCGGAGGCGGCGATGGCTTATCTCTTTAAGCATACGCCTCTGGAGGATCGCTTCCACGTCAACCTGACCTGCCTGGTGCCCACGGATAACCCGCAGGTGCCGGAGCCAGCGAAGGTGGACCTCAAGGAGATGCTGTGTCATTTCCTGGACTTTCGCATGGAAGTGGTGGAGCGCCGGCTTCGCTACCAGCTTCGGAAGCTGGAGGATCGGATCCATATATTGGAGGGCTTCGAGATCATCTTCGATGCCCTCGATCGGGCTATCGAGTTGATCCGAGCGTCGGAGAGCAAGAAGGAGGCGGCGGAGAAGCTCAAGGAGGAGTTTGGGCTCGATGATGAGCAGGCCGACGCCGTGTTGGAGACGAAACTCTATCGCTTGGCCAAGCTCGAGATCGAGGCGATTCGAAAAGAGCTGGAGGAAAAGCGGGCGGAGGCCGAGCGCATTCGTGCCCTGTTGGCCGATGAGAGCCAGCGCTGGAATCTGGTGCGAAAGGAGCTCAAGGAGATCTTGAGCGCCTATCGCGACCCTCGTCGAACGGAGGTCGATGGGCCGGTTCAGGAATTGGAGTACTCCGAGGAAGACTATATCATCTCTGAGAAGGTGTGGGTGATGGTCAGTCGCGGCGGGTGGATCAAGACCCAGAAGTCCTATAGCGACGTCACGAAGATCCGCGTGCGAGACAACGATGAAGTGGGGTGGGTGCTTCCGGCGAATACGCGGGATTCGGCGATATTTTTCACCAATAAGGGGCGAGCCTATACGGCGCGGGTCGATGATATTCCATCGACGACGGGATATGGGGACCCGGTGCAGGCCTATTTTGATTTTGGCGATGGGGAAAAGGTCGTGGGGGTGGTGGTGACCAATGAATATAGCCTTCAAGCCCTGGAGCCAGAGCAGCCGCCGTTGGTCGATGAGGCGGAAGAGGAGGAGCAAGAGCTAGACCATCAATTTGTGGCCATCAGCGAGCAGGGCCAGGCGGTGCGCTTTTCACTGGATCGCTACGACGAGCCATCGACGGTGCGAGGCCGAATGTTTATGCGGCTGGCCGACGATGACGGGGTGGTCAATGTGGAGCCCTGTAATGGGACGGAGTTGGTGGCCCTGGCGAGCATTGAGGGGCGGGGGTTGATGTTCCCGGTACGCGAGGTGTCCCACGTGAAGGGGCCGGCCAAGGGGGTTCGGGCCATCGATCTTCAAGGCGAAGACACGGTGCTTGATTTTTGCCTATCAAGAGAGCGCTTAGAGGGGCTGGAGGTGGAGACCAACAATGGCACCACCTATACGATCCGGCGCACGAAATCGAAATTTGAGCCCACGACGCGGGGAAATAAAGGGCGCTTTGTGATCAAGCGCGGACATCTTGTGCGCAGCCATCGGCCCCCGGTGGAGATCGCTCGCGGCGAGGACGACGAGGGCTAGGACTTGCCTGGGGGGGGCGGCAAGTGCGATAAGGAAGCCATTGGACTGGAGATGAGGAGTCATGATGGCGACCGTGTTGGCGATGTCGGGGTTGTGGGCCTGTGGGATGACTTTGCTGCTCCCGCTGGTGATTTTGTTGTTGATCAAGGGGTTTGAGAGCGCGGCGAAGGCCAAGATACATCGGTTTCGGGTCACCACCGATTGCGGAGGGGTGGCGCCGGGGCCGGTGGAGGTCAAGGGGGTGGTCAAGCAACAGGCGCCGCTGGAGGCGCCGGTCAGCCAGCGACCGGCGGTGTATTACGAGGTGTTGGTGAGGGATCAGGTCGGTGGCGAGTGGCGGACGTCGCTGGAGGACGAAAAGGCGACGGTCTTCTACCTGGAAGACGAGAGTGGTCGCGTGCAGATCGATCCCCGGGGGGCTGAGTTTCATGTGGATTGGGATTTGGACCAGATGGTCCAAGAAGGGGACCAGCGATTTCGGTGGGGCCCCAGTCCGCGTCACGGGGCAGTCCAGCGCCAGTTGAGGGAGAAGCGTCTGAGTCCGGGCGCTGAGGTCTATATTCTGGGCCACGCCAGCGAACGGGCAGATCTGGCGGTGCCGCAGATCAAGATGGAGGCGGGCGAGCCCTTCGTGATCTCCGACCATGACGAGAGCCACCTCATCCGGCGCTATGAGCGCTCGGCGTTGCTCTATCTGGTCAATGCCTATTTTTTGTCGCTCCCCATTCCGGCAGGGCTGACGGCGTTATTTGGGGGCATGAGCTTTGGGGAGGCCCTGGTGGCGTCGATCATGCCCACCTTCTTGTTGATAGTGGGCATGCCCCTGGTGCTGTGGGGGATCTATCGGCTCAACCACTACGGTCATGTGGCCAAGCTGCGAAAGCAGATTCAGCGAGGACGACAGGTGCTTCGCCAAGAGTGCAAGCATCGCGATGAGCTTATTGACCGCCTGGAGGAGAGACTAAAAGGGGGCACCAATAGCTGGACGGTTCAGACGCGGCTAAAAGATGGGCAGGCGCAGCGCGAGCGGTTAAAAAAGAAGCTGGCCGTGGCGCGGACCAGCGCCGATCTGCGGGAGGTGATCGATGAGCAGAGCAAGATATTGGATCGGCTATTTACGATGATGGAGGCCCTGTGGTCGCCGGATCAGATGGCGGCCGATGAGGGGATGGTAGGTCTATTGGAGGAGCTGACGCGCTCGGAGCATCGCCTGGTGATGGGGCGAAATTTTGTCAACGACGGGCTGAGGCGATTGTGGGATTATCTGGGCGATATCAGTCATGGGGAGCGAGATGCGCAACTGGTGGTCTTTGAGGAGTTCGAGGGGAAACCGATCGACGTATTGCTCAGTGAAGATCCGGAGGACCGCTATAGCGGCGACGTCGAGGCATCGGAGCGGCGCGTGGAGATCGATCTGAGTCAGCTGGAGGCGGAGGATCGGTCAGAGTCGCCGCAGGCGTCGCTAAAGGAGGAGGAAGTACCTGAGGTGTCGGATGTTCCGGATGTGCCGGATACACCGGATGTGCCGGATGTTCCGGACGTCGCCGAGGTGCCCGAGACGGCGCCGATCGTGCAACAACGAAGGGTCTCGGAGCGGGAGAGCCAGGAGGAAGACGAGTGGGAGGGACGGTGGCCGACGCTGGAGCCGATCCGGGTGAATATGCGCTTTGGCGAGGAGGGCGATCCCTTTGCAGAGGTCGGTCGTTTCGGGGAGGCGAGAGATTTCGAGAGCTTGAGCTTGTCCGATGGGGCGGAGGAGCGAGCGCGACGCGAAGCCTTCCGGTTTGGGGAAGCGGAGCGTCCGTGGCCGGAACGAGAACCCTATGGATTCAGCGATGAGGACAAACGAGGGGTCGTCGAGACGTTGGAGGAGTGAGCTTGCCTCCCCCGCGGGTCGATGAGTAGGCTAGGTGACAAAGGAGTCAGCGATGGTGAGCATGGACTAAGCGGCGCGCAAAGATGGCAGTGAGAGATCGTATATTTGAGCCAGGGGAGGTGGTGGCTGGACGATATCGGATCGTCAAGGAACTCGGTCGAGGCTCCTATGGGGTGGTATTCGAGGCCGAGCAAATGGGCATCGGTCGGTCGGTAGCGCTGAAGACGCTACTGCCCCAGACGCCGGGCGATAGCGAGGAGAGTCAGCGCTTTGAGCGGGAGGCGCTGGTGGTGAGCCGGTTTAACCATCCCAATATCGTGACCCTCTTTGATTATGGAGAGCACGAGGGAGTGCTCTTTATGGTGATGGAGTTCGTGAGGGGAAAGGAGTTGATGGAGTTGATCGAGGACGAGGCGCCGCTGCCGGCGCCCCGGGTGCGATCGATCGTCCTTCAGATGCTGGATGCCCTTCAATACGCCCATGATAAGGGGGTGGTCCACCGGGACTTAAAGCCGGAGAATATTCAGCTCTTGGAGAGTCCGACCTCCGAACCCGGTCAGGAGGAGATGGTCAAGATCCTGGATTTTGGGATCGCCAAATTTGTGCATGGCGAAGACGAGGGGTCGGCGCTGGATACGCTGACCCAGACGGGGGTGGCGATGGGGACGCCGCAGTATATGAGCCCCGAGAATATCACGGGCGATCCGGTGACGCACCACGCCGATATCTATGCGGTGGGGCTATTGATGTATGAGATGCTGACCGGGGAGCCAGCCTTTAAGGGAAAAGATCCTCAGGCGGTGATGGTGTCTCATCTGACGGATCCTCCGCCGGTGCTCGGCGAGGGGCCACAGTGGCGTAGTTTTGATCGGGCCCTGGAGTGGTCGCTGCGAAAGCAGCCCGATGAGCGAGCCCCACAGGCCAGAGCGCTGGCCCAGGTGTTAGAGGAGGACGCGCCGGCGGTGCAGGCCAGTGCCGGCGAGGCGCCATCCAAGGGCAGCGACGGGGTCACCCGAGCGCTGGTGGCGGTGGTGATCGCCGCCGTGGTGGTGTTGGTATTGCTGGTGGCGGTGGTGGTCCGTGGCTAGGCGGAGGGGAGCAGG
>CAZMJS010000038.1:0-7447 GCA_964566695.1 uncultured Bradymonadales bacterium | reverse complement strand
AGGACAATTCGGGTATTTCCGCCGCTGGCGATGTGCTCGGCGGCGTGAAGCCATTCCGTGAGGGTGGCGCCGAAATTGCGCTTGAGGAGTACGGGGACGTCGGTGGCGCCGACGGCCTTGAGGAGGGGGAAGTTCTGCATGTTTCGGGCGCCGATCTGAAAGGCGTCGACTCTGGGAGCCATGGCCTCCACGTGGCGTGGCGACAGCACTTCGGTGACGAAGGGCAGGCCGGCCTCGGCGGCAGCGTCGGCCAGGATGTCGAGGCCGTCCATGCCCTTGCCCTCGAAGCTGTAGGGCGAGGTGCGGGGCTTGAAGGCGCCGCCTCGGAGGATGTGGGCGCCGGAGGTGGCGACGGCGCGAGCGGCGTCGCCGGTCAGGGGCCGGGATTCCACGGCGCAGGGGCCAGCGATGATGATCTGATGATCGCCACCGATGGGGACGTCGCCGAAGCGAACGACGCGCCGTTGGCCGTCGGGTCGGGGACCGACGTTGGGGAAGCGAGGGTCGCGGGGCGCGGAGGTGGTGGTCTCGGGCAACGGTTGAGGTTTGCAGGGGACGGTGTCGGACATGGCAGCTCCTGACTGCGGAGGGCTAAGGCTGTGCTCCGGCCACTGGGCGCGGAGGGTACGGCGGCAGAGTTTGCCCGTCGCCGTCATGGGGAAGGCGTCGACCACGACCATGGAGCGCGGTCGCTCATGGGGGGCCAGTGCGCCGTGGCGATCCAGCTCGTCGAGCGTGGGCGGGGCGTGACCGTGGGCCACGTCAATGGCGGCGCCGACCGTTTGACCCCATTCGGGGTCGTCGAGGCCGATGACGACGGCGCGTTCAACGGACGGGTGCTGCTGGAGGATCGACTCCACGCGCCGGGGATCGACGTTCTTTCCGCCACTGACAATACGGGCGCTTTGGCGATGGTCAATCACTAATCTCATCTGGTCGTCCAGGCGACCGACGTCGCCGGTGGTCAGCCACCCGTCGCAATCGGTGAGCCAGTCGCTGATTGCGGGCGCGCGCAGCGCGATACGGCCGCCGTCGTCGAGCGTTATTTCGACGCCGGGCAGGGGAGGGCCGGCCGTGTGAAAGGCCGTCTGTCCGGGTGGGAGGGTTGTGACCTGCGAGCAGGCTTCAGTCATCCCGTAGGTGCTGAGGACGGGCCAGTGGAGATCGTGGGCCCGCTGCATCAGATCCGGTGGGATGGGGCCGCCGCCGATGAGGCAGGCGTGGAGCTGGTGGTCCGGGGGCTCGGGGGAGGCCGCCAAGAGGCGATGCAACATTGTGGGCACTAGGGAGAGAAAGGTCGGCCGCGTCTCGTCCTCGGTTAGAGCCCGGCGCAGGGTCGCTGGTTGAAAGCGGTCGTGGAGGGCAAAGGAGGTGCCGTAGAAGAGGGAGCGCAGGAGGATGGCAAGTCCACCGATATGGCCCAGAGAGAGGCAGCAGAGCCAGTGGTCGCGCTGGTGGTTTTGGAGCCGCTGAGCGCTGGCGAAGGCACTGGCCCGGTGGTTTGCCAAGGTGGCGGGTACTGCTGTGGGTTCGCCCGTGCTTCCGGAGGTAAATAAAAGGGTGAAGCGCTCGTCATCGGCCCATTCATAGGGGGCTGGGAGATCGGTGTCTGGGGCCAGTTGGTTGGCCTCGGTGGCGAGGGCGTGGAGTCGGTGGTCGTCGAGGGTGAGGGCGGCCCGGGCGCGCTTGGTCAGGTCGCTCACCCGTGTGTCGGGATGGCCCGGGGGGATGGGGACGAGGGTGGCGCCCAACCACCAGGTGGCGAGGGCCGTGACGACCCACCGATCGCTATTGGGCGCCACCAGGACCAGGGCGTCGCCGGGCTGAATGCCATGACGATCGCGGAGGATAAGGGCCGTGCGAGCGGCGCGGCGGCGCCATTGGCCGTAGGTCATGGCCTGGTCATCGGCCTGGCAAAATAGTCGATCTGATGGGGCGTGGCCGTCGCTCAGGAAGTGATGCCAGGGAGCGCGGCTGGCGCTGAGTTCCACGGGCGCATGGCCCCGGGGCCATCGGGGCCTAAAGCCGATGCCCGGGGAGTCCGATAGGCGGAGCTCACCGTCGACGATGGAATCGCCGCGGGGCGCCAGGTCGTCGGCCAGCCAGGCCCCGGTGCCCAGGCCCTGGGGGCCCTGGATATGAGGATGAGCCACCGCCAGGTGGGCAAGGGCACGACGGCCAAGGGCCGATTCGATGAGAGAGCTGATAATAAGGGGAAAATCGCCGGTATAGCGCTCCCAGAGATCGATAAAAGGGCTGCATGCTGACGGTTTTAGGACGAGGGCGTCGGCCCGGCCGTCGGAAATGAGGGCCTCTGCCTGGTCCAGCGATTGGATACTCTCGTCGGCGGCGATGGGGACGGTGCTATTGTCAACGAGGTCCGCAAGGTGGGTTCGGTCAGAGGGGTGAAGGGGTTCTTCGATGAGATCGATATCAAGCGGGCGCAAGGCGTCGAGGAGGCGACGAGCGTCGTCGATGGCGTAGGCCTGGTTGGCGTCCAGGCGAAGGGTCAGTCGAGGGTGGGCCTGTCGAAGCGCCCGGATGCGGGCCAGATCGTGGTCCAGTGGTTGGCGGCCAATTTTGAGCTTGATGCAGCGGTAGCCATCATCGAGGGCTTGTTGAGCCTGGGACAAGGTGTCGTCCAGGGAGGTGTCGCCCAGGGCCCATTGGAGGGCGACGTTGGCCGACGGCGCCCGGGGATTGAGCCAGCGATAGAGGGGGAGTTGGTGGTGGCGGGCCATGGCGTCGCAGAGGGCCACCTGGAGTCCGAAGGCGATGGGTGCCGGAAGGTCCAGTTCCTCGAAGAGAGGCGTGATAGTGGCGAGGCCATGGACGGTGAGAGGAGCGCAGCGAAGGCGGTTTGCGAGTTCGGAGAGCAGACGGACGCATTGGTGGCGCTCCACGTCGGTCCAGCCGTCGAGAAGGGTGATGTCCCCATAGCCCTCGACGGAGGTGGCACCGTCGCGGAGGGTGACGGAGACGACCAGGAGGTGGCGACGGTCGATGGTATGGCTGGCTGTTTTGAGGGGGCGGTCGAGATGGAGGTCGACGGCGAAGACGTCGAGTTCTCCCCATGTCCACCGCGGGTCGTCGGCGGTCATAGGGCATATCCCAGGGCGTAGAGGAGGCCAAAGAGGGTCAAGAGCTTTGCCGTATTGGCGAGCAAGGCGTTCAGGGCCGAGCCCTGAAGGCGGTAGATGTCGGCGATTCGGGTGGCGGCCATCGGCAGGGTCAATAGAGGCAGGAGGATGGTCCATCCGAGGTCGGTGAGGAACCACTGGGCGACGGGGACGGCGTAGGATAGAAGCAGGAGCAGGGCGTATTGGAGCTTCGTGGCGGTGGGGCCGATACGCACGGCGAGGGTCTTCTTTCCAGCCTGGCGATCGGTCTCTAAGTCGCGAAAATTATTGACCACGATGATGGCGGTGGACAAAAAGCCGATGGGGATGGCGGCGATGAGGGACTCAGGCGATAGCGATAGGGCTTGGACGTAGTAGGTACCGCCGACGGCGACGAGCCCAAAGAAGATGAAGACGAAGAGGTCGCCCAGCCCGTTATAGCCCAGGGGATAGGGGCCGCCGGTATAGGCGATGCCGGAGATGATGGAGGCGATTCCCACGGCCAGTATGGGCCATCCGCCGACCCACACGAGGTAGAGGCCGAGCAGGAAGGCGATGAGGAAGGTCACGCCCGTGGCCAGTTTGACGGACTTCGGGGCGATGAGGCCGGCCTGGGTGACGCGAGTGGGGCCCAGTCGGTCCTCGTTGTCGGCGCCCGATTTGTGATCGAAATAATCGTTGGCGAAGTTAGTGCCGATTTGAATGAGGCCGGCGCAGACGAGGGCGACGAGGGCGGGGACAAGCGCAAAGGCGTCGTGGGCATAGGCCACGGCCGTGCCGACGAGGACGGGAACCGCGGCGGCGGCCAGGGTTTTTGGGCGGGAGGCGAGGAGCCAGGCTCGAGGGGAGCCGGCTTGGGGCAGGGCGGCATCACTCATCGGTGGGACTTCCATTGGGCAGCGGTTTTCTCAAAGGCGAATTGGCAGGCCCCCGCGCGCAGGCGTTGACGCCAACGCATATCGTCGTCTCGTTCGGTTTGAGCCAGGATCACCTGGGTGCCCGGGGCATCGATGGAGCGCTGGAGGGCGTCGCTAAAGGATGGGTCGTCGTCCACGCGCAGGGTGGAGAGCTGTGGGCTGTCGGCGATGGCCAGGGGGCGATGACCGGAGGTGGCAAAGAAGTCCTCATGGAGGTCGCCGCTGTCGGCGATGGGGAGGTAGTCGAAGATGGCGCCGCCGCCGTTATCGAGGACGACCACGGTGGTGTCGAGTTCCAGTTCCAGGGCCAGGGCCAGGGCCCCCTGGTCGTGGCGGTAGGCCACGTCGCCGATGGCGAGCACGGTGGGGGCGTTGTGATGGCGGCGGTCATAGGCGATGGCGAGCCCCGTCGAGAGGGTGCCATCGATGCCGTTGAGGCCTCGCTGGAAATAGAGGTCGATGTCCAGGTCTCGGTGGGCGCTGAAGGTATCGACGTCGCGGATGGGCATGCTGCTGCTGACGAAGAGGGCTGATTTTGGGGTCAGGCAGCCCGTGAGTCGGTCCCATATATGAGCGGCGCTCAGCACATGGGCGTCGTCGGCGCGAGAGCGCGACAGGTGGTCACTCAGGTGGCTACGGGCAACGTCGTCGAAATCCAGGTGGGCGTTCAACCAAGCGCTATGGTGTGGCGTCGGGGAGTCCGGGGCCTGGGTGGCCAGGGCGTCGAAGAAGCGTTCCTCGTGGGCGATGAGGTGATGGCCCACCAGGTGGTTGGGGTCCTCGTAGGTATCGTAGCGGGTCACCAATAGTTGGGTGATGTCTTTCCAGCGGGCCAGGGTCTTTCGGCCAGACCACTGCACGGAGGTCCGACCGACGCGAATCACCAGGTCCGGCGGGGCACTATCATAGGCATCGCTTTCCATCAGGAGATCGACGCTGTGAATAAGGGGCGCCTGTTCCGTGCGGGCATAGCGAATGGCGGAGGTGGATTCAGCGAGGATGGGGATATGCCAGTCGCGGGCGGCCTGGGCCATGGCCGTGGCGTAGCGCTTTGAGCGGTGGTCGGCGCCGGCGATGATCAAGGGGCGCCGGGACTCTTCCAGTCGATGGGTCAGGGCGGTGATGATGCCCTCTGGTGGGTCGGTGGGGCCGGTGACGAAGCCCACCTGGGGGTCTGCGTCTGTGCGGCCTTGGATGACGTCCTGGTGATCATGCCACAGACCGTCGCTGATGGCGTCGGTGGGGTGAGGCTCTTCGCCCAGGGGCTCCAGGGGTTTTCGGAAGGGAAAGTTAAGGTGAACGGGGCCCGACGAGGCACCCAGGGTGCCGCTGGCCCGGGCGACGGCGCGGTCGATCAGGGAGCGAAGGGCTCGAAGTTTGTCGGCTCGCCCCTCCGGTTCGGCGGCCTGTTGAAACCACACGCGGTGGGGGGCGAAGAGATCGCGCTGGTCCATGGCTTGTGAGGCCCCGCAGGCTTGGAGGCGGGGGGGGCGGTCGGCGGTGAGGACGATCAGGGGGAGGCGAGAGCGGCGGGCTTCGCAGAGGGCGGGGAAATAGTGGGCGCCGGCGGTGCCCGAGGTGCAGATGAGGGCGATGGGTTCGTCGCGACGGCGAGCGATACCGGAGGCGAAGAAGGCAGCGCTTCGCTCGTCGACGATCGGGATGGCTTCCACGCCCGGATTAGAGGCGGCCGCCGCTACTAAAGGGGTGGAGCGAGAGCCCGGAGATACGCAGACGGTGCGCACGCCGCACCTCAATAATTCGTCGATGGCAATACGGCCCCATAGCGTATTGATATTTAAAGGACGATGCGGGGCGTCAACCACGGGTGACCTCGTTGATGGCGTGGGTCATGGTGGCGAATTTGTCCTCGATCTCGTCGAACTCCACGTCGGTATCGCTGTCGTTGGTCAGGCCGGCTCCGGCGTAGAGGAGGGCTTGATCGCCGTCGACGAGGGCGCAGCGAAGGGCCACTTCAAAGCGGCCGTCGCCGCGGCTGTCGAGCTGGCCGAAGGTGCCGGCGTAGAGGCCTCGGTCGAAGGATTCCAGTTCGGCGATCAAGGGTTGGGCGGTTCGTCGGGGGACGCCGCACACCGCCGGGGTGGGGTGAAGGGCGTCGACCAGATCGGTGACGAAGGCGTCGTCGCGAAGGGTTCCGCCGATCGGCGTTTGGAGGTGCGAGAGGTCCTTGAGGCGTTTGACGGTGGGCTCGTCGGGGATGGTTAGATGATGGCAGAAGGGACGCAGGTTGTCGGCGATCATATCGACGACAAATTGGTGCTCGTCGCGGTCTTTGGTGCTGTTGAGTAGCTCGGATTCGGCGTCATCGCGGGACAATGTCAAACCCTGGGAGTGATCAGGGCGGTTGTTTCGGGTGGTTCCAGCGAGGGCCATGGTGGAGAGGGTTCCGCCCTGGACGGTGATGAGGTTCTCCGGGGTGGCGCCGGTGAAGACCGGGGCGTTATCGCCGGGCCAGATGGCGAAGGTGGTGCATTGGGGGTGGCCCTCGCTGAGGGCGGCGAGGAGGGCGTCGACGGCGATGGGTTGGTCGGTTTCGATGTGGCGGCGACGTGCGAGGACCACTTTGTCGGCGAAGGGGTGGTCCTGGAAGAGGGTGACCTGATTGCGGAAGTCGTCGCGACGAGTCGGTGAGAGGTTGGCCTGGGTCCAAGGAGCTCTGGCTGAAGGGGGAGAGACGTCGCTGGTGGCCAGTGTTTGGAGGGATTCGGCGGACAGAGCGTCGGTGACGGGGCCGTCCTGGTAGCGCAGTGTGGTCAGCCAGGCTTCGCCGTTGACGACGTCCAGGGTCTGTCGGGGGAGAAAGAAGCGCTGGGAGCCGAAGGGAGCCCACAGCGCGGAGCGCTCGCCTGCGGTGTCGAAGGCTTGCCAGCCGACGAAGGACAGGGCATCGCGGGCGTTGACGTCTAAGCGATGGAGGAGGGCCATGGCGCGGCGATAGGCGTCGCCGAGACGAGGGGGGCCATCATTGGTGGGGGAGATGGAGAGGGCCTCGCCGATGGTCAAGCGCTGCGCGAGTTGCCCCTGGACTCGGTGCTCCAGATAGAGCAGGGGGCCCCGGCGCTGGGCCTGGAGGGCTGCGAAGAGGTGGCGAAGGTCGATGGGGTCCAGCGGCCATCGCCGGCGGTGAAGGCCGGTGATGGTCGATGGGTCGGGATCGGTGGCGTCCATGGGGAGTCCTCGCGTTCAATAATGCCAGGGGAATCGACCGAAATTCTGGGGACGCTTTTCGACGAAGGCATCTCGGCCCTCTTGAGCTTCGTCGGTGCCATAGGCCAGCCGGGTGGCCTCACCGGCGAAGAGTTGCTGGCCGACCAGGCCGTCGTCGGGGAGGTTGAAGGCGTATTTGAGCATGCGCATGGCCGTGGGGCTCTTGGAGTTGACGGTCTCGCC
>CAZMJS010000037.1:31750-33494 GCA_964566695.1 uncultured Bradymonadales bacterium | reverse complement strand
GGACGAGGACGAGGACGAGGACGGGCAGGGACCACCGGCGTTCCAGGTACCGCCCCTGGAGGCCTATGAATCGCCCTCTGCAAGGGCGATCCCGAAGGTGGAGAGTTCGTCTGGCTCGTCGGGTTCCTCGGCGAGTAAGACACCGCGAATTCCTCAGCCCCTCAGTCCCTCGGAGGAGGCCGATGTGGAGGTTCCCGATGCAAAAGGGGTCGTGGAGGCCACCGAGAGATGGCGACTGGTCGTCGATTATCTCCGTCAAAAAAACGCCCCGGTGGCCCTGGCCTGTGAACACGGCTACCCCGAGCGCTTCAAGGAACAAGAGGTGGAGATTAGCTTCGATGAGCGCTATGTGGACTTGGCCCGCGAGGAGCGTCGAAAGCAGGCGTTGGAGCGCGCCATCAAGGCCATTTTTGGCGATTCCTGGCGGATGTCCATCGTTCCCCGAGGGCCTGAGGGCGGCGACGAGCGGAAGACGCTGGCCCAGGAACGCCAAGAAGATATCGAAAGGCGAAGAAAGAAGCTCAAGGAGCGAGTGCGAAGCCACCCGGTGATCGCTGAAGCCCAGCGACTTTTTGAGGCCGATGAGCCAAGGGTGAAGGTGCGCCTGTACGACGAGTGATCAGAAACGAATCGTGAAGTCCAAGGAGGCCGTCGTCGGTGAGGTCTGATCATTGGCCTCCAGGTGGAGGTTTCGCCGTAGCTGGCGGTTGTGGCTGCGCACTCCCAGGGCGGCGGTGGTGGTACTGCCAACCCATGTGGCTCCGGCGAGGACGACGCCGATGCGTCCGGCGTCGTCGTTATCATTGGCCAGGGCGAAGCCGATAAATACGGCAGAAAAGCTGAGGGCCATCAGAGAGATGACGCCAAAGGCCGGTTGTTCGGCGTAAAAATTGCCCATGCCGGGAAGGGCCGCCGAGTAGAGGGCGGCTCGGGTGGGGCTTCGCTTGGATGATTCGTAGATCTGTTGGCGGTGTTCGGCGTCAAAGGCCCGGGCCTCCGTCGGAGGGGGCTCGGAGGGCGTGTCGTCGGCGAAGGCCGTCGAGGACGCGCAGAGGGCGGCCACGAGGATGGAGGCGATGAATAGATGACGCATGAGGTCCCACCGGGTTGGGGGCAAAAGGACGCAGCAACTTTGACAGCAAAGAGATATATGCCACAAGGGGGAGGTAAACCCAAACCGCGTGATGGGCCTGACGGACGGCGTGCGGATATGGCCCCGAGAGACAAGCAGAGAGGATATGAAGAAAGATACCGGTGGTGAGGATGACCAGGGTCAAGAGACCGTCAAGAAGGCAGGGCGGGGCTTTATCATCATCACGGCCGCCAAGGTATGGTTCTTATTGACCAGTGCGG
Source organism: uncultured Bradymonadales bacterium (assembly GCA_964566695.1). Classification (GTDB taxonomy): domain Bacteria; phylum Myxococcota_A; class Bradymonadia; order Bradymonadales; family Bradymonadaceae; genus SLJM01. Next base: position 32,141 of record CAZMJS010000037.1, on the reverse strand, counting down.
TGATTCAGTTGGGGTTGCCGATTTTTTTGGGGAGTCCGGAAAAATTCGGCATCTTCAAAATCGTCACGGAGTCCATCGGCCTGATCAATATGGTGATGATCACGGGGACGCTTCACGCCGTCAGCAAGTTGATCAGCGAACAGCCCGACCGGGCACGGGTGCTGGTCAATATGGCGGTAAAAATGCAGTTGATGCTGGGGCTTCCGGTGGCCGTGCTATACTTCGTGGCCAGCCCCTGGATTGCCCGATGGGGGTTTAACGATCCATCGCTGAGTTCGCTGATGCAGCTATCGGCGCTGATCATCGTATTTTATGCGTTTTATGCCATTTTTGTGGGGTATTTTAATGGGTTAAAGCAGTTCGTGAGGCAGGCGACGCTGGATTTTACGTT
>CAZMJS010000037.1:0-31650 GCA_964566695.1 uncultured Bradymonadales bacterium | reverse complement strand
GTAGGGGCGATGCTATTGGCGATGAACGCCGATGGGATTGTGGGCGGATTGTACTCCGAGGAATACCAAAACGCGGCGCTGGCGCTGGCGATCTTAAGCGTGGGGATCATTTTCTTTGCCCTGCTCTACGTGACGTCGACGATGATCATCGGGTCCGGGCACCCCACGGTGGCGGTGGTGATCATGGGGGTGAGTCTGGCGATCAGCGCCGTGCTAAATTACCTGTTGGTGAGGTGGGTTCATGAGGAGACGGTGGAGTCGATGGCGCCACTACCTACGGAGGCCGCCGGCTCAGGGGCCTCCGATCAGATCCATCATGCCGTGCAAATCGCGTCGGCCCACGCCGATGTGGCGGCGCCATGGCTGGTGGAGTCGACGCGTTATATGCAGATGGCGGCGACGGCGACGCTGATCGCGATGGCCGTGGGCTTCTCGCTGAGTGTGCTGTGGTTGTGGCATCGCTACGGCGCCCGCCCGCCCTGGCTGACGATCTTGCGTCTGGGTCTGGTTGCGGCCATCTTATATGGGGTGGACCAATGGATGGCGCTGCCGATCGAGCTCATCGATGAGCATGGGCAATTGATCTATCTGGCGATGGTGGTGGCAAAGATGGTGGTGATGGGCGTGGTATCGCTGGCGGTGCTGGCGATTGGCCGAGAGTTTACGGCCACCGATTGGGATCGGTTGATGACGGTCCTGGGACGTGGTGATGGCGACGAGGAGAACGCATGAGAAGTGGCATGTGGAAGGTGATCCTGGGGTCCATGTTGGCTGTGGTGGTGATGTGGGGGCTCGGCGGCTGCTCGACCATGAGCGGAGACGACGAGGGCGATCCGGAGGCGCTGCAGGACGCGGCGCAGAGTTTTCATACCAACCTTAGGTGGGCGCGCTACGATCACGCCCGCGACCAGGTGCACGATAGTTATCGGCCGACCTTTGACGGGGTCTTTGAAGAGCGTGGAGATGACTACGAGATTGTCGATATGCGGCTAAAGCGGGCCGATATTGTGGAGCCGGGCAAGGAGGCCCATATCCAGGTGCAGCAGCAATGGTACGTGCTTCCGAGCACGACGGTGGAGAATGAGCGCTTCATCGAGCGCTGGGTCTTTGAAGAGGGACGGTGGTGGATGCGCGAGCGGATGCAGCGCGCCGATTTTCGAGCGCAGGGAGAACTCTTCGATAGCCAGTTGGACGATGAGCCGGCGGCGTCAGAGGGCGAGCGGTGAGGTGGCGGTGAGTTATCTGCCCAAAGAGGCCTCCAGCTATGAGGAGGCGATTCAGGTGTATTTTACGGAGATCACCGCCCGGGTGGCCGTATTTGGGGCGCGGGATCGTCAGCTTCTCAGGAGGTGGAAAGAGGAGGGTCGGCCGGCACGGTTGGTCTGCCAGGGGATCAAAGAGGCCATGGCGGCGTTTGACGAGAGGCCACGGTCGCTCTGGCAGTGCCGAGGCTTTGTCGATGCATTGTGGGATGAGGCACGAGAGCGAGCCGTGGGAGGCCACCGAGAGGCATATTCGGAGGCGTCAAAGGCCAGCGGATCGGGCGACAAGGAGGAGGGAGCGACGATGGCCCAGGTGCTCAAGGAGGCCATCGAGCGGGCCGGTAAGGAGAGCGATGAAGAGCGGTTTCGCAAGGCCTACCGCGAGGCCTGGCGGCGGCTTGGTCGGGTGGCGAGCGACGGTCAGCCCATGGGGTTTGAGCAGGTAGAGGCGGTGGATGCTGCCCTGGTGGAGGCCTATCTGGGGGCGTTGAGTGAGCAGGAGAGAGAGGCGCTCGAGGCGTCACTCAGGGATCAGCATGCGGGCTATTTGGGAGCCATGAGTCCCCGGGCCCGACGCCAACACCTGCAAGTACAGCGCAAACGGGCGCTCGTGGAGGACTATGGCCTCATCGACCTGGTGCAAGAAATAGAATAGACTCGCAAGGGGCACCGGAACACGCTATGGTGAGGCGGAGTCTATGGAACGACGAACGATCAATACCAGTGTGCGATGGGATGTATGGTCAGAAAGTGGTTGTGGTGGGTGGGATTGATGTTGTTGATGGGGGCCTGTACGACGCCCATGGGGCGGCAGGTACAGGACGTCGATAGCTCGGAGGGCCGCCTCCAGCTCATCTACGACGAGCGCACAGAAAGCGGGGAGTACGAGCGAGGAGTCATCGAGTGTGACCTCGAGGGAGATGAGCTCAGCAATTGTTCCCGTCTGGACGTGGAGTATCAATGAAGGCGCTGTGGGTGATGGCGATGGCGGTGGTGATGGCCACCGGGTGCGCTCAGGTGGATCCGACGATGCATCAGGTGGCCTCCGATACGTCGGGAGAGGTGATCTACCTGAAGACATTGGACGGTCGGCTGGGCTACCATTTTTGGTTCTGCCAGCGCGGCGAGGGACGGGAGATGAGCTGTGATCGCCTCTGCGATCACGATCGCTACGATCATCGGCTGTGCGCGCCGGAGTATCACCACGAATTTGGCGAGATAAGCCTCCCCGACAGCGATCTGGTCGCCCAGCGAGAGCGACGCCGCACGCAGGACGCGATCGATGAGGCCGTGGAAGAGGCGGTGGACGAGGCGCGAGATAGGGAAGAAACAGGGCCCCGACGAGAAGTAGATGAAGATGAGGAGGGGGATGAAGAGCAGATCGAAGAGGACATCGAAGACGATGAGCCCAGCAATGGAGCGCTGCCATGAATAAGACGCCCCTGTTGATGATATGGGCCCTGGGGATAGCTCTGTGGATGAGTGCCGGCTGCTCCTCCACGAGCCCTCAGTACGAGTATATCACGGGGGTCGATCTGGTCGGTGAGCGAAGCGTGAAATATCTGTACGTGCCCGGCGAGTCGTCGTCGGCCGGCGAGGGATATCGCGACCAGGCCATTGCCGTTGAGATCTGCGATATCGAAGAACAAGGCGGACACATGGTGGAGACCAATTGCGAGCGCAGTCGGTTGCTCAAGACCGAGGAGTATCGATGACACGTGTTCTCAAAGGACCGGCGCTGGCGCTGGCGATGGGACTGGTGGTGCTGGGGTTGGCTGTGGTGACATCGGGGTGCACGGCCGACGCCCACAGCCGTCAGGTGGAGGCGACGCACTGGCACGATGAAGATACCTTTGTCCTGGTCTATACCCGTCAGCAGCGCATGGGCACGCTTCGGGGCATTTTCCGTCCGGAGCCCAAATCCAATCATGTGCAGGTCTGTCGCATCGACGAGGACAATCAAGTGACCTGCTCTCATCAGCGGCAGGTATCCAATATTTTAAACCCCCACAAGCGCACAGAGTCGCAATTAAGCGATGATTGAGAGGAGCGGCATGAATCCCAAAAAGAATAAGATGGTAGGGGCCCCGATGTGGGCCGTGGCGATAGTTGTTCTGAGCTCTGCGGTGGGGCTGAGCGCCTGCAGCGACGATGAGGAGGATGATGCCATCGAGGCTCAGGAGACCCATCTTCGATGCGGGGAGGAGCCGCCGGAGTGGGTGGAAGAGGCGCCGGAACTTCGCGCTTATTCGGAGGGGCAATGCCCGACGCTGGAGCCCGGGTTCAATACGATTGAGAGTTCGGGCCACGAGCGCCAGTTTAAGCTCATCGTGCCCGAGGATTGGGACGGGGAGACGGCGCTGCCGACGATCGTGATGTGGCATTGGCTCCAGGGGCGAGCCGATAGCTTCGCGGAGCGGGGCCAAATTCAGAAGGCGGCCAACCAGGTGGGGTTTATGGCCATCATTCCGGATGCCCGCGATGATCTGCCCTTCCAGTGGCCCTTTACGACCACAGACGACGAAGAGCGGATCATGGAAGAGGTGATGTTTTTTGACGATATGATGGCCTGCGCCAATGAGTTTGCAGAGGTCGATCGTCAGTGCATCACGAGCACGGGTATCAGCGCCGGGGCGTTGTGGACCTCGCAGTTGGTGCAGCATCGAAGCGATGTGCTGGCCAATTTCGTCGCCCTCTCGGGAGGGGTTGGGCCATCGGAGGACACGGATCTGGACGCCTTGGATGAACTGCCATCGGGCCCGGAGAGCAACTTCACGGAGGCCATCAAGCCCTGGGAGGGAGCGGAGCACAAGATCCCCGGAGTGGTGTTGTGGGGTGGCTCGGAAGATACATGTTTTATTAATTTCGAGGTGACCTCGCAGTTATTGCAGATCGGCCTGGAGGATGATGGGCACTTCTTTTTGGAGTGCATCCATAACTGCGCGCACACCAAGCCGCCGACTAATCCTCCGGAAGGGGAAGCTCCGATGGCGGCCTTCTGGGAGTTTGCCCTGGACCACCCGCGATGGGTGATGGAGGGGACCTCGCCCTACCAATACGAAGGGGTGCGAAGCGATCTGCCCCAGTGGTGTGGCATCGGGATGAACGGGGCCGATATTCGAACCACCGACGACTGTGGCGATCCGGATTGTTGATTCACGGTGGCAATCGTTCCAGTAGGCGCTGGAGAGCGGGACCGGCCTGCGCGCTAATGCTCAGGTCGGCGTCCTCATCGGCACGGGTGGGGCCGAGGTTGAGGATGGCGACCGGTTTATTGTGTTGATTGGCTTTTTTGACGAAGCGATAGCCGGAGTAGACGGTGAGCGAGGAGCCAACGACGAGCAACATTTGGGCATCGTCCAGAACTCGCCAGGCCCTCTCAAGGGTGGGTGGGGCGACGTTCTCGCCGAAGAAGACGACGCGCGGTTTTAGAAGGCCGTCGCAGCGAGAGCAGGTGGGCACGGCAAAGGAGGAGGGAATGTCGGGGATTTCGACGTCGCCGTCGGGGGCGATGTCGGCGACATGGTCCGTCCAGCCGGGGTTGAGGGATCGGATGCGTCGCTGAATGACATTCCTATCAACGGTGGCGCCGCAATCCAGGCAGAGCACCTCGGCGAGGGCCCCGTGGAGTTCGACGACGCGGTGGTGGCCGGCGCGGTGGTGAAGACGGTCCACATTCTGGGTGATGAGGCCGCTGAGGAACCCGCGCTCTTCGAGGCTTGCGAGTGCGCGGTGAGAGGTGTTGGGGGTGACACGGTCGATACGAGGCCAGCCAATGGCACTCCTGGCCCAATAGCGGCGCCTGGCCTCCGCTGATTTGACAAAGGTTTGGTAGAGGATGGGGGAGCGATCTTTTTGGGAGGTCTGGGGCCCACGATAGTCGGGGATGCCGGAGGCGGTGCTGCAACCGGCCCCGGTGAGGACGGCGGTGCGGCGGCGAGTCATCATCTCCGCCAGTCTGGGGAGATGGGAGAAATCGGAGGGCAGGTTGGGGATAAAATCGGTGGGCATGGCGTCGGGCATCAAAAGTGGTTGCGATTGGAGAACGCGCCCTATGGGAAGGAAAAAGCCGAGGGCGACGGGGTATTCCCGGGGGAGAGGTTTGGTGCGCGGTGCTCGATACGCTACGATAAGAACTCGATAATTAGCATAGGAACCGACGAAAGGAAGATATGATGAAGGCGATTGCGGGTGTTCTGACGACGGCGATGGTGATGCTTCTTTTTGCGGGAACGGCGTGGGCCGACGCCGGCCATCTGGCGGGCTCTTATAGCCACGATGAGGACGCCAGCGAGACGATGATCGACGCGTTTACGCCGGCGATCGACGAGATGAGTCGAATGCGTCGGGGCTTTGCCCGGCGAGCGGTGCGAAACCGGCCGGACCCCTCGGGGACCATCCGCATCGAATACGATGAGGAGAGCGAAGAGGTGTCTCTGCACTACGATGAGGAGCCCACGCTGACGGTGCCGCTGAGTGGCGAGCAGATCCGTCATGAGGAGCACGACGGGGATATCCGCAAGGTCACCGCCAAGATGGACGGTGAGGCGCTGGTCCTGGAGAGCGATGTGGACGATGGGGAGTATACGACGCGCTACGAGCTCAACGGCGATCGCCTGGAGATCACCAGCCATATTGACTTCGACTCATTGCCGAAAGTAGTGGAGTATAATCTGGTCTACCGGGCGCAATGAGGGCGCTCACGGGGCCACGATGGGCATCGGCCGGATCGTGGTCTTTGGACTTGGGCTCCAACTCCGGGAGGGATTCGGGGGTTAGATACTGAAAAGAATGAGCAGCACCATGGTGATCATCAAGGTGATCCAGATGAGGGAGGCGATGATGGTGGAGCGTCGAGCTTTTTCGACTTCGTGCCAGGTGGTGGGGCGAATGCCCTGAATCAAAAAGGTGGCGATGCCGGCGAGATTGATGGCGATGACGTTGGTGGCGGTGAGGACTCCGGCACCCAGGGCGCCCTGCATATCGCCGATGGCCAAGAGCATGCCCGTGGCCGCAAGCGGGGGTAAGAGGGCGACGGCGACCATGACGCCGATCATGGCGGTGGATACACCTCGGGTCACGGAGAGGACACCGGCAGAGCCGGCGGCCAGGGCGAGCATGATATCACCAATATTGACGGAGGTTCGTGAGGCGATCTCGTCGACCGTGGGGTCGACACCGAAGATGAGGGAGATAATCACGGCCAAGACGAAGCCGAGAAGTAGCCCCACCAGGTTGATGCGAAGGGATCGACGCAACAGCTTGATGTCGGCCAAGGTGGTGCTCAATGCGAGAGCAATATTGGGACCGATCAGGGGGGCGATCACCATGGCACCGATGACGACGGCCGTGCTGTCACGGATCATGCCGGCGGAGGCCACGATCGTCGACAGGGCCACCAGGGCGAAGTGGACGGAGGAGACGCTGATGGAGTCTTTGACGTCTTCATGGATCTCTTCGCGGCTGATGCGATGGGTTTTGCCCTCATCGCAGTGGTCTTCAGAGGTCTCGTCGGGGGGCTCGGCGTCGCCTTCGCTATCACCGTTATCATCGGCGCGGGGAAGGGTTGCCAGGACCTCAGAGATAACGAGGCGATAGTCGTCCTGTTGAAAGTGGTCATCCAGGCGATCGATGACCGATTCGGTGTGTCGGGTCTCAACGAGGAGTTGGATGACTCGACGCTCGTCGGTGGCGATCAGATCGCGTCGATCGACGATCGGGGGGAAGTCATTGTCATCGGTAGAAGGCAGGTCGAGATGGCCATCGGGAAGGTAAACGTCGATACGGCGAAGTGCCACGGGTGACCCTCGATCTTAGAATCAATCGTTCAAACGAACCGGCGCCGACCTCACCGTCATATAGGTGCAGCGTCAGCATGGATTAGGTGGGATAAACGCTCAGGTATTGGAGGGGGTATTCCCCTGGAAATAGGGCGCCGTGGCGTGGCCGGTGCGGCTGATATCGTCGCGGCGCAGGACTTTCCAGATGGTGCGAGCCAAGATCTGAAGGTCCAATAAAAAGCTCTGGTTGTCGACGTACCAGACGTCGAGGTCGAATTTCTCATCCCAGCTAAGGTCGTTGCGCCCGTTGACCTGGGCCCAGCCCGTGATGCCGGGACGCATCTCGTGGCGCCTGGCCTGGTGGTCATTATAGAGGGGGAGGTAGCGCATCAAGAGGGGGCGAGGGCCGACGAGGCTCATATCACCCTTGAGGACATTGAATAGTTCGGGGAGTTCGTCGATGGAGGTAGAGCGAAGGAATTGACCGAAGGCCGTCAGGCGCTCTTCGTCGGGTAGGAGCTCGCCGTCGGGACCTCGCTCGTCGGTCATGGTGCGAAATTTATAGATGGTGAAGGGCTCGCCGCCGAGTCCGGGGCGGGTCTGCTTAAAGAGAACGGGGCTCCCCAATTTGAGGCGCACCCCAATGGCGGCGCCGATGAGCACGGGGGAGATGGCGGCGATGCCGAGGCCGGAGGCGACCACATCGAAGAGGCGTTTGGTATTCATCGAAAAACCCAGCGTCAGAGATGGATAGGTGACCCATTAAATATTTGGTCTGGTCTCCGGACGTCAACAGGAGCGGATGTGCTCAGCTTTGAAAAGGCCCATCCCTATGCTAGATAAGCCGGATTTGTATGCCCTTTGGGACGCTGACTAACCATTGAGGAGTCTGGACGTGGGTAAAAACTATAAAGACACGCTAAATCTGCCTTCTCGCGATTTTCCGATGCGGGCCAACCTGGCCGATCGGGAGCAGGATCGCATCGACTGGTGGAGGGAACACGAGGTCTATGAGTCCATGGTGGAGGCCAACCGCCAGGACGACGAGGGCCAGGCATTTATCCTCCACGACGGGCCGCCCTACGCCAACGGAAGCATTCACCACGGGCATATTCTCAATAAGGCGCTCAAGGACTTCGTGGTTAAATTTCGAAATATGGTGGGCGAGGCCTGTCAATACGTCCCAGGTTGGGATTGCCACGGGCTTCCCATCGAGCACAAGGTCGATGAGGAGCTGGGCGATAAGAAGCGAGAGATGAGTCAGGTCCAGATTCGTCAGGCCTGCCGAGAGTATGCGGCGCGCTTTGTGGACGTGCAGCGCGATGAGTTTAAGCGGGCGATGATCTTCGGCGATTGGGACGACCCCTACGTGACGATGTCTCACCAATACGAGGCCGAGACGGTGCGTCAGTTGGGTCGCTTCTTCGAAAAAGGCATTGTCTATAAGGGCTTTAAGCCCGTGCATTGGGATTGGGATGCCAATACGGCGCTGGCGGAAGCGGAGGTGGATTATGAAACCTTCCGGACGGCCCATGTGTATACGAAATTCCCATTTCCCCAGGCTCCTCAGTGGTTGAGCGATGCCGCCGGTGACCGAGACGTCTATGTGGTCATCTGGACGACGACGCCATGGACGCTCCCGGCGAACCTGGCAATCGCCTTGAATCCGAACCTCAATTATCAGTTGGTGGAGGTCGAGGGGCAGGCGTTGGTGATGGCCGAGGGTCTGCGAGACTCCGTGCTGGACGATTGCGGCGTGGATAGCTTTGAGATCTTGGAGTCCTTTGAGGGACGTCGGCTCGTCGGCGAACTGGGCGTGGGTAAGGGATTTGAGGCGGAACACCCCTGGTTGGACCGGCAGTCCGTATTGTTGCCGGCCGACTATGTGACTCTGGACCAGGGAACGGGGTGCGTGCATACGGCGCCGGGACATGGTCAGGAGGACTTCGAGCTGGGTCAGCAATTCGGCCTGGGCGTCATCTGCCCGGTGGACGAGAACGGCCTATTCCGCGAGAGCGATGAGAATGCCGAAGGGTTTGGCGGGGAGCATGTCTTCCGCGCCAATAAGCAAATCGCCGAAAAGCTCGATGAGATGGGATTATTGCTCAATGAGCCCGGGGAGCGGGTCACCATCGATCGCTATCCCTTTGGATGGCGGAGCAAGAAGCCGGTGATCTTTCGGGCCACCGAGCAGTGGTTTGTGGCCATGGAGCCGGAGACGGTGGGCGACGCCGACGGGTTTCGCCTGCGCGACGAAGCGCTGGAGGAAATCGAGCGCGTGGACTGGGTTCCGGGATGGGGCAAGGATCGCATTCGGGGGATGGTCGAAGGCCGGCCCGATTGGTGCATCAGCCGCCAGCGAATCTGGGGCGTGCCGATCACAGTCATGTATTGCAAGGGGTGCAATCAGGAGTTGGCGACCCGGGAGATCGCCGATCACGTGGCCGATATGGTCGAGGAAGAGGGGGCCGACGTGTGGTTTGAGCGCGATCCCTCGGAGCTGGTGCCCCCGGGCACGAGTTGCCCCGAATGTGGCGGCCAGGCGTTTCGCCGTGAAAAAGACATCATGGACGTCTGGTTTGACTCCGGGGTGTCCTGGGCGGCCGTATTGGATAAGAAGTTGGGCCTTGGCGATCAGGCCGACCTATACCTGGAGGGCAGTGACCAGCATCGCGGGTGGTTCCAATCGAGCCTGCTCTGCGGGGTCATCTCCAGGGGGCATAGCCCTTATAAGACTTGCTTGACCCATGGGTTCGTCACCGACGAGAACGGCAAGAAGTACTCCAAGTCCAGCAAGAATTTTGAGCCTCCCCAGGAGATGATCGATAAATACGGGGCCGAGATCTTGAGGCTCTGGGTGTCGGCCGTCGATTATCGTGGCGATGTGGCGTTATCCGATGAGATCATCGGCGGCATCACCGACGCCTATCGAAAGATCCGAAATACCTTCCGGTTTTTATTGGGCAATCTCAGCGATTTCGATCCGGCGGATCGGGTGGACATCTCGGAGATGGTGGAGATCGATCGGTGGATCCTCCATCGCACTTCGGAGGTGATCGACAAGATCGAAGAGGCCTATCGCAATTATGAATTTCACACCGTCTATCACACGCTCAATCAGTTCTGCACGGTGGAGCTGTCGAGCATCTATATGGATGTGACCAAAGATCGGATGTATTGCGAGTCCAAGGAGGGCGAGTTGCGCCGCTCCGGACAGAGCGCCTATTGGATGGTGGTCAATGCTCTGGCGCGGGCAGCGGCGCCGATCCTCAGTTTCACGGCCGAGGAGGTGTGGGAGCATCTAAATAAGGCCGAAGGGGATCCAAAGAGCATCTTTTTGGCCGGATTTCCGGAGGGCACAGACGCCTGGCGTGACGACGAGCTGGGCGAGCGGTGGGAGCAGCTCATCGAGGTCCGGCGCTCCGTCCAGCGCTCTCTGGAGAGCGTGCGAAAGCCCCAGGATGGTAGCGATCCCCTCATCGGTAGTAGCCAGGAGGCCGAGGTCACGGTCCACGCCTCGGGCCAGACCCTGGAATTGCTCGAGGATTATGAGGAGGCGTTGGCGGCGTTGTTGATCGTCAGCGACGCCGACGTGACAGGCGATGAGGCAGTGCAGGTCGGCGAGGTCGCGGCCAAGATCCGGGCATCGGAGGCCGATAAGTGCCCGCGGTGCTGGAATTATTGGGTCACTCCCGGAAGCGGCGACGACATCTGTGAACGCTGCCAGGACGTCGTCGAAGGGCTTGAGGCATGAAACCGGAAACGATGAAAAAGTATATCATCTTCTTGGTGGCCGTGGCCGTGTTGGCCGGACTCGACCAATGGACCAAGAATATCGCCGAGGACCGCTTGGCGACCCAGCATATGTCTCATATGTATGTGGAAGTCGATGATGGCTTCGACGGGGCGAGTTTATTGGAGTTTTTGGAGGCCGAGCTGCGGTGGAACTCCTCGGAGGAGGTCGATGAGATCGCCCGCATGCACGCCAGCATCGAGGGCGGCCAGCGATTGAGCCCGGAGAGTGAGTTGGAGGCCGGACAGACCATCGAGATAAGCCAGCGCGATGTGGTGATCATCGAGGACTTCTGGGATTTCCAATATACTCGAAATCCGGGGGCGGCCTTTGGGCTCTTCGCCGACGCCGATGAGAGCTTTCGCGGGCCCTTTTTCATCATCGTCAGCATTTTGGCGGTAGGTATTATTCTGGCTCTATTGCACGGGATCACCTGGAAGCAGCAGTTGATGTTCTGGGGGCTGACGTTGATCGCCGCCGGGGCGATGGGTAATTTTATCGACCGTCTCCAATTTGGCTATGTCGTCGACTTTATCGTCTGGAAATATACCGATGAATACCGGTGGCCGACGTTCAACCTGGCCGACGTGTGGATCTGTATGGGCGTGGGGTTGATGGCCGTGGAGATGGTGCGTGATACGATTCGCCACCGGCGCGAGGGAGAGGGCGAGGCCTAGGGAATCTAGGAGCCTGTTGCCCATAAGCTACGCATCGTCTCGCCGGCCGATTTTGCGCCATACATCGCTCGTATTCCTCCGAATAGCGCTGCTATTACGTCGTCATACGAACGAGTCTGGCATCAAAATCTTCTCGGCGAGGACTCGGTCCGCTATACGCAACAGGCTCCTAGTGCCCCAGGCGTTCCAGGAATTCATCCTCCACGTGGTCGCCCAGACGGTCGAGGAGAAAGCGGCGAAATTCGTGGCGGAGTTCCACTTCCACCTGTCGGATGCGCTCTTTAGAGACCCCCCAGGCTTCCCCGAGATCGGTGAGGCTTCGGGGGTCTTCGGCGATCATACGGTCATGCCAGATGTCGCTTCGTCGGCGATCGTCGAGGGTGTCACCGAAGGCGGCCATGGCCTCGCGAAGGCGGGTGACCAGGTCGTAGTCCGTGACCATTTCCTCGGGGTCGTCGGCGTCGGCCTGCATCAATTCGCCGATGGTGGTGGAGTCGTGGCCCGGCGCCCGGGCGTCCAGATAGACCGGGGGCGCGTCGAGCTGGGCGGCGATACGGACGACCTCGCCCTCGTCGACCTCCAGGTAGTCCGCGATCTGAGCGGGGGTGGGGTCGTGATGGCCTTGCCGGACGAGCTCGCGACGGGCTTTTTTGAGGTTATAGAATAGCTTTCGACCGGCCCGTGAAGAGCCGATCTTAACGGGATGGGTGTGGTTCATGAGGTAGTTGAGGATCATGGCGCGGATCCAATATTGGGCGTAGCTGGTAAATTTGACGCCGCGGTGGGGATCGTAGCGAGTGATGGCTTCGGCGAGGCCGACGTTTCCCTCCTGGATGAGATCGAGGAGGTTGGTCCAGCGGCGTTGGTATTCGCGGGCCAATTTGACGACCAGGCGCAGGTTGGTCATGACGAGCATTTTGCCGGCGTTGAGGTCCTGGTGCTCGCAGTAGCGAAGGGCCAGGCGCTGCTGTTCGTCGGCGCTGAGGGGCTCGATGAAGTTGAGTCGAGAGAGGTAGGCGGTGAGGGGATCGGCGTGGGCCGGCAGGCTGAGGTCGGAGTCGCGCATCAGCGGCAGGCTGAGGTCGCCGAAGAGGTCGGAGAGATCGCAGAGGGCGTCGGCATTGAGCTTGATGTCGCCATTATCGTCGACGAAGCGCTCCAAAGCCTTGCGCGGTACGCGGGACGCATCGTGGCTCGTCATGGTAGTCCCCCAGAAGTTGGATGATGGGTTGGCCGTGCTCACCGGGTGAGTCCACGGCAGATCATAAACCTAAACGCCAGCGCCCAGGCCCCCAAGGAATCAGAAGTAGGCCGAGAAGCTGGCGGTGACGTAGCCCACCTCGGAGCTTCGGCGCAAGTCGTGGCGGTAGGCGCCATCGAGGCCGAATTGGTCGGAGCGCCAGCCCAGACCGGCGGTCAGGAGGTGGCGGTCCAAAAAGTTTCGGCGTTGGTAGCCCAGGCGCAGGGGAATGGACTGATTGGCTAGGTACTCGGCGCCCAGGGAGTACTCAAAGAGGGGATCGTCGCCGGAGGTCAGGTCGGCCGTGCCCTGAAGGCTGAGCAAAAATTGGGTTTCGTCGCCGGCGCCGACGCCGGCGCTGATACGGGTGGGTGTGGAGCCGGAGCAGCGACCGTCGTCGTCGCAGTGATCGATGAGGTTCTGGCCCACGAGGCCAAAATGGAGGAGGTCGCTGAGGCGGACGTTGACCCCGGCATCAAAGGTCAGGCCATCGATAAGAAGTTGGTCGTCCACGTCGTCCAGGCTGTCGTCGATGGTGGTGTCGGTGATGCGCAGGTAGCGCAAGCCGGCGCCGATGGTGACCTGTTCGGGGACGACCGGGATGCCGACGGCGACGCGTCCGTCGTGGCCCGAGAGGTGGTCGCGGTCGCCGGTGCCGGTGAAATAATTCCAGCTGACGCCCACGGCCAGTTGGGGATTGAGCATGGAGTCCAGGATGCCGGCGCCCATGATCATGCCGCCCGGCGTCTGGGTAAAATTGGCGTCCAGAACGTACATGGGGGCCCGGGCGGTGCCGGCGGGGTTTTGAAAGATGCTATCGACGCCGGAGGTGATGGCGGCGTGAGCGTGGCCGGCGCCGGCGGCGCGAGCCCCTTCGAAGAACTCGGGGATCAGGGGCTCGTCCTCGGCGCTGACGCTCAGCGGCCACAGGAGGAGTGAAGAGACAATGGCGAGTGCGATGAGGTTGGGGCGACGGCGCATGGGGACTCCCTAGAGGTACGGCTCCCGAAGACGAGCCATATGTAACCCAAAATGGAGATGGGGGCAAATTGTCGACGTAGGGATGACATTGCGCCGCCACCGATGGGCTGCCATAATTCCGGCCTGTGGTCAAAACCGGGTTTATGAGGCGAGGCGACGATGGCTCCAGAGGTCGATAACGGCGCAGAGATGCGAAAGATGATAGTGCTCGCGTGTTCGCTGATCGTGCTATTTGCCCAGATGATGCGCATGGCCGGCGGCGACGGGTTTTTGTCGGACTCGCTCTATTTGGACGGCGATATTTATAGCTGGCTAAACCGGGTGGAGGCCCTGGCGGCGGGCCAGGGGTGGTACGATCAGGTGATTCGGTCCATCAACCCGCCGGAGGGCCATGAGCAGCATTGGACGCGGTTTCTCGATAGCCTGTTGTGGCTGGGGGGGATGGCACTGAGCCCGCTGTTCGGGATTCGGGATGGTCTGGCGCTGTGGGCCAATATCATCAGTCCCCTGCTGATGATTCCGGCGGTATGGCTGATGTATAAATTGGCACGGCTGCTATTGGATCGGCGCCAGGCCTTGGTGGCGGCGGGCCTATTTGCGGTGCACCCGATGATCTTGATGAGCTTTGCCTGGGGGAGGGCGGACCACCACGCGCTATTAAGGTTGGGGCTGGTGGCGTTCTTTTATTGCTTCGTCCACATGGTGTTGAGAAGTGAGGGGCGGATAAAGTACGGGGCCTTGGCCGGCGGGGTGGGTGCGCTGACGATGTGGGCCAATGTGGAGGCGCTGGGGTTTTTGTTGATCGCGTTGGTCTTTTTGGGGCTGTGGTGGCTCAAAGGGGAGCGCAACTTGTCGGCCGCGGCGGCGGTCATGGGATGGACGCTGGCGTTGGGGTTGGCGGCCTGCGTGGCCGTGGAGCACGGACCTCGGTTTTTTGAGGCCTTGCCCATCGACACCATTGGCTGGCCCTGGTTGATCGTCATGGGGCTCAATGCCCTGTTTTGGAGCGCCCTGTGGGCCGTGGATCGATGGGGAAAGGCCGTCGAAGGGCTGTGGCTTCGGGGGGCGGTGTCGGGGTTGGCGGCGGCGTTGGTGCTGGGAGGGATTGCTCTGTGGGCGCCGCAGTTTTTCGATGGGCCATTTGCCAATGTGGACGAGCTGTACCGCATGGTGCGGCTGCAAAATATCAGCGAACAGTTGCCGGCGCTCAACCCGGCGGTGCTGTCGCCGGTGGAGCAGGTAGGCCGGGCCATCGCCCATTTCGGCGTGGTGGTGGTGGGGTTGGTGGGGTTGGTCAACATGGTGAAAGAGACCGAGGGGGCGCGCCGTTGGGTGTGGGTGATGATGGGGGGCATTGCGGTGCTATTTGCGCTGCTGGCGTTGGATACGGTGCGGTGGAGCGCCTATATGCCACTGGGAGGCAGTCTGTGCTTTGCCGTGGTGGTGGCCCCACTCTTGGATTGGCTGGAGCGTCGCGAGGCGCAGGGGCAGTCCGTGGCGCTGGCGCGACCGGCGCTGTTGGTGGCTATCTTTCTGGGGATTCCAGCGATTGGTTTGGCCATCGAATTCGGTGGGGCGCAGCTCCAGGAGATGATGGAAGAAGAGGACGAACAAGAGGCGATGATTCGGCAGATGGAGGAGCAGTGGTCCTGCGATCTGCGCGTGGTGGTGCCTCTGATGGAGGAGATGGAGGAGATCGAAGATGGGGCGTTGATCGCGGCGGACACGGACCGGGGATCGGAGCTTGTATACCGCAGTGATTACGGGGTGTTATCGATTGCCAATCACCGCTACCAGCCGGGGTTTACGCTGTGGGTGCGGGCGATGATCGAATATGACCTGGAGGAGTCGCACCGCATGTTGAGCGAACGAGGGGTGGATGCGCTCATCCTATGCCCGCCCCAGATATGGAATGTGCTTCGAGACGAGGGCAAGACGACAATCGAACAATTGGGCTTCGGCAAGGCCTCCGGGCCCTTCGAGGTGTGGAAGCGGCCCGAGGAGGCCGATGGGTTCTGGATCTTTGGGATCTAGCCAGCGAGGATGGCAGCCACGGGCACCGGGCAACGGAGAGGTGGGTCTTGAGTACTGAACAGGACGAGACGCGTTGGATGGTCGTCGGGGCGATCGCATTAATGGTGGGGGCCGTCCAACTACTACGGGTGCTGGCTGGAGACGGGTTTTTTACTGATACGCTCTTTTTCGATGAAGCGCCATATGGATGGCTAAATAGGGTAGAGGCGTTGGCAGCCGGTCAGGGGTGGTACGATCAGGTGGTGTACTCGGTCGGTCCGCCAGAGGGACATGAGCAGCATTGGACGCGGCTAATGGATGTCTTGTTGTGGCTCGGTGGGGTTGCGTTGAGCCCGGTATTTGGCTTCGAGAATGGGTTGGCGCTGTGGGCGAACCTGATCAGTCCCTTGTTGATGATTGTGACGGCATGGCTGATGTGGCGGTTGAGCACTCTACTGATGGCCCGCCGTGACGCCATGGTGGCGACCGGTCTTTTTTTGTTGCATCCCATGATCTTGAATACCTTCGCGTGGGGGCGAGCCGATCATCACGCACTATTGCGATTGGGGTTGGTCGGGTTTTTTTACTGGTTTGTGAAGATGGTGGTGAGCGATGAGAAGACCGGGCGGGCGGCGATATTGGCGGGGTTAGTGGGGGGCTTGACGCTGTGGGCCAATGTAGAGGCGCTGGGCTTTCTTTTGATTGGGCTGATATTTGCTGGACTATGGTGGTTAAGGGGAGGCGATGAGTTATCTTGGCCAGCAGCGGTGATGAGCTCAGTGTTGTGGGCGGTGATGGTGGTGGCCGTGGCCGTGGAGCAGGGGGGGGCGTATTTTGAAATGACACCGGTAGATACCATGGGGTGGCCCTATGTGGTGTTATTTACATTGAATGCCCTCTTTTGGTGGGGGCTTTGGAAAGCCAGTCGGACGCCGGGGTGGAGCGATAGCGCCGGCAAGCGAGTCGTCCTAGCGGGGGGGCTGACGGCGCTGGTATTGGGGGCCATTGCTTGGTGGGTTCCCCACTTTTATGCGGGCCCTTTTGCGGAGGTGGATCCGCTTTACCGAAATGTAGTGCTCGATCATTTGAGTGAACAGTCACCGGCATTGAGACCGTCAACCCTGACGCCGGTAGAGATGGTGGGCCGAGGCCTTGTGTTACTGGGGACGGTGGTCGTCGGTGCGGTGGGGATTGCGAAGCAAATGCGCGAGACCAAGGGGGTGATACGCTGGGTGTGGGGGATGATGGGAGCGATGGCGATAGGGTTTTCCTTATTGGCGCTCGATACGGTGCGGTGGGCGGCTTATGCCCCCCTGGGAGCGAGCCTCGGTATGGCAGTGGTGGTTGGGCCCTTGCTCGATTGGGTAGAACGGTTGCAGGCCAAGGGGCGATCGGTGGTGGTGATACGTCCACTGGCGATTGTGGGGATCCTGATCGGGATACCGACCCTTGGGGTGGCGTTCATGGTAGTGGGCGATCGCATGAAGCCATCGGAAAATGGAGCCAAGACGGGTGTCACAGAGCCGGTCGGTGCCTGTGATCTCAGAGAAGTGGTACCGATGCTCCATCGGTTGGAGGAGATCGACGATGAGGCGTTGATCGCAGTGGATACTGACCTGGGCTCGGAACTCATCTATCGGGGGGGCTATTCGGTGCTATCCATTGGGAGTCATCGTTATCAGCCGGGCTTTCGGGTATTCGTCGAGGCCATGAGGGCGAAAGATATGGAGACCTCTCATCGCTTGCTTACCGACCGAGGCGTGCAGGGGCTCCTGATCTGCCACGACCAGGTATGGCATACGCTGAAGGACGGAGGGCACACGGCGGTGGAACGCTTGATCGCCGGCGATGATCCAGCCCCCTACGAATTATTAAAGGAACCGGGGGAGGCCGACGGGTTCTGGATTTTCTACGTGTCCTCCAGGGCCACGGATTCGGCCTCGGCGGCGCGGGTGGACGAGGGGCCCGAAGAAGAGTGAGAGGCCTCGGCGATGGGAATGGACGAGCTGGACTCGTCGATGGAGGAGGCCGCCGGGGTAAAGCGTGGCTCCACGTGCTGGAGGCGACTGTCGAGGCGCTCCAGAAGTTTTCGGTTGGTGGCAATGAGTTCCGAGATGATGCCGATGAGGGCGGTGAGCGCCCCGGCCGCCAGGAGCAAGGCCGACAAGATCACCGATTGGATGTGGCCGTCGCCCTGACCGATGGCCATGAAATAGAGGTAGCGCAGGCCGAGGACAAAGCCGGCGCCAAAGGTCACGATGGCGGCGGGAATGAAGAGACGCAGGGGGCGATAGATCAGGTAGATGCGACCCATGGTGGTGATGGATCGGAAGATATAGTCCGGGATGCTCTTGACCAGGCGCGATGGCCGAAGGTCTTCGTTGACCCGGATGGGGACGGACTCGATATGGAAGCCCTTTTGCCCGGCCTGAATCACGGTCTCGATGGTATAGGTATATTCGCCAAAGATATGGAGTTGCTGGGCGGCGGTGCGGCTAAAGGCGCGAAAGCCGCTGGGGGCGTCCTCCACGTCGGTGCCGCTGACCTGTCGGACCACCGAGGATCCCAGGCGCTGGAGGGCCTTTTTGACGGCCGAGAAGTGCTCGATATCGCCGATGGGGCGGGCGCCAATGACGATGTCGGCGCGGCGTTCCAGGATGGGTTGCACCAATTTGGGGATGTCGTCGGCGCAATATTGGTTGTCGGCATCGGTATTGACGATGATGTCGGCGCCGCGACTGAGGCAGGCCTGGATGCCGGCCTCGAACCCGCGGGCCAGACCGCGGTTGGTGGGGAAGTGGACGACAAAGTCAGCGCCGTGTTCCAGCGCCACCTCCACGGTGTTGTCGGTGCAGCCGTCGTCGATGATGAGGATTTTGATATCGGCGATGCCCTCGATGTGGGTGGGGAGTTCATCGAGGGTCAGGCCGATGGTGTCCTCTTCGTTATAGCAGGGGATCTGGATAAATAGGGTGGGTTGTTGGGCCATGGCGACACCGAGGGGCTATGGGAGTTGAAAGTCCGTCAAATAGTCGGGGATCTCACCGGTGGACACGCAGTGGGCGAGGCCGTAGGCCGTCACGGGGGTCAAGAGGATACCGTTTCGGCCGTGGCCCAGCGACAAAAAGAGGCCGTCGATGGGGGAGGGGCCGATGACCGGTCGGTTGGCCAGGGTCATGGGGCGGAAGCCGATCCATTGGTCGATGATGGGGGCGTCGTAAATCGCGGGGACGGCCTCCCAGGCGCCATCAAGGATGTCGCGGAGGCCGCCGGCGGTGAGGCGTTCATCGAAGCCGCGCTCCTCCATCGTCGATCCGATGAGGAGGCGACCGTCGGAGCGGGGGACCAGGTAGGCGTCGGGGGCGCGGATGATGCGCTGAACGAGGGGGGCGTCGCCCTGGTCGACGACGACCATCTGGCCGCGTACGGGGCGAAGGTGGGGAAGGGCCCCATCGGGCAGGCCATCGATCTGGGGAGACCAGGCTCCGGCGGCCAGGACGATGGCCTGGGCGCGGTGAGTGGTGCCGTCTTCCAGGCGCAGTCCGGAGACCCCCCCATCGTCGGTCATGATGGCGTCGACGGGGCAGTGTTCGTGAAGGGTGCCACCGCTGGCCTGGAAGGCCTGGGCCATGGCGCGGACCATGGCTCTCGGGTCCAGGGGCCGATCGCGGGGGATGTCCAGGGCATAATGAATGCGCGGCGACAGGCCCGGTTCGCGCCGTCGGGCCTCGTCGCCGACCAGGCGTTCCACGGGCAAGTCAAGGCGCCGGTGGTATTGGTAGAGGTGTTCCAGGGCTTCGGCATCGTCGCGATCGATGGCCACGATGAGGGTGCCCGGCTGACGGTGATCGAGGTCGATATCGCTATGGTGAGATAGCGCATCCAGCCACTGGTCGTAGAGGCTCTGAGATCGTTGGCCGAGGTGCAACAGGGGTTCTTCTTCGAAGGTCACCTCGGAGGTGGGGGCCAGCATCCCGGCGGCCCGTCCCGAGGCCCCGCATCCGACGTGGTGACGCTCGAAGAGGTGGACGCGGTGCCCCTGGGCGCTGAGTTGCCAGGCCGGGCCGAGGCCGGCAATACCGCCGCCGATGACGGCGATGTCCTTAGGGGGCGTGGAACCGGGCATGGAACTCCTGGCGAGGTAGGCTCGAGAAATGGCGATCAGGGACCGAGTTGGCCCATGATTTGGCGTACACTATCGAGAATCATTGGCCATTCAAGGTAGGCGTCGGTGGTGGCCAAGATAGCTCCGAAGAAAATCGGAATGGCAAAGGGAAGATAGGCCCGCTCGTCGGTCTCCAAAGAGGTGGTGACATTGGTTCGGGTGCTCATGGAGACGAAAATGGAAGCGATAAAGCGCCCCAATCGCTTGAGCAAATCGATGAGGTACCCATTTTTGAGGGAGAGGGCCATGCCCATGATAAAGCCAACGAGGACGGCGTAAAAGAAAATCTCGTATAGCGCCGCCGGCCCCAGGGCGAGGCCGATGACGGCCAATAATTTGATATCGCCGCCACCGAGCCAGCCAAAGGGTAAGATGATGAGGCCCAGGACGATGACGCCAAGCCCCGTGAGCAGAGCGATGCCCGTGCTGGCGAATCCGAAGACCAAAAGGTGGAGGACGATGGCCCCCAGCGCCGCCGGGTAGGTCAACCAGTTGAAGATCTTTCGCTCGCGCCAATCGGTGATGGCGGCCACGAGCAGGACCAGTCCCAGGGGAAGGAGCAGGAGCCACTGGGCCCAGATGGGGACGTTGAGGAGTTGGAGCATGGGCCGTCAACGAAAGGGGAAGGAGTCAGGGAGTGTGCCAATTGTGCACAGTATGGAAGAAAACTGTCCCCAGGCGAAGGTAAAATAAAAGCGCCCGGGAGTCCCGGGCGCCTTATCTCACCGATTCAGCCTAGGCGAATCGATCACTCGTTGCCTTGGAAGCCCTGATCAACCGACATTTGTCGAACGGTCTGGTTGGCCTCACCGAAGAGGTTGTTGATCTGGTCACCGAAGGCGGCAACAACGGCGATCACGAAGCAAGCCACGAGGACGAGGAGAACCACGTACTCGGTAGCGGTGGCGCCGTCTTCATCGTTGTGGAGGGCGACAAGCAGGGTTTTAATAGCGTCCATGACAATCTCCAGATGTATAGAGAACTGAGGAATCCCTCAGTATCCATTAGCGTTATGTGAAAGCGAGCGCCTTGCGGCTACCCGGTACAGCATACTGGCAAGGTTCATGCCAGGGCTCGAAAAAGAGCCGATGGGGTCCATGGGGGCAATGGGCTGTGCACATTTGGCACAATCCATGGGCCGGAAGACCCCGGCGACCTCAGACAGCGGGGTGAGCCAGCCACCAGACCATAAAGTCACGGTAGGCTTTGACGTATGCCGCTGACCCCATCAAGGCCACGGTGGCCCCGAAAGAGACCAATGAGAAGATGATAATATACTCGGTCATGGCGACACCTCGCTCATCGTCGTCCAAATCGCGGAGTCGGGAGGCGAGACCTTTTGCCATAGTTGAGATCGTCATCAGTGAACCTCATCGTTCGCTTCGGAGTCCGCCAGTCTTATTCCGAACCCAGAGGGCACGGGGTGCAACGATGCTCTAAGGCGCGAGCGGTGATGCTATGACTGACGTTTGGTAAAGCCATGATAGCGGGGCCCCTGGGTGGGGTCAAGGCCATCATTGGCACGGGCCGTCAAGCGATCGTGGAGCAAGGTCTATGCCACGGCGGTCGATAAGAGAAGAAAGATGGAGCAATAGCGATTTGACACCACCAGGGGTGGTCGCTACACAGCGATTCGGTGGGAAAAGGGGCTACTTAAGTGAGGAGAGAAATGGGGAGCGAGATCATGCAACGGGAAGCGGTGGAGCAGCAAGATGACCAGGGGCATCTGGCCTTAACGACGTTCAAGGCGCGCGAGGGGAAATACCCGGTCGACGATTTGATCGGGGCACTTAAAGAGAACCCAGAGGCCCTGGCGGTGCGCGCCGTGGGCGGCGGGCTTCGGGCGCAGGTGTTGGCGACGGTCAGTGAGCGGCTGAAGCGACCGCTGGTGGTGATCACCGAGGAGGGCGATCAGGCGACGCGGTTGAGTCAGGATCTGAACCTATATTGCGACGGCGATCGCTCGCCGGGCTGGTGCCGAGAGCGGTCCCTGCGCTTTCCCGGCTTTGACGTGGGGCCATTTTATCAGGCCTCGGCGGATCGCTCGGTGGCCATGGAGAGGCTGGCGACGCTGGAGGAGTTGAGTCGAGCGCGGGCGCCGCGCTTCGTGGTGACCTCGGCCAGGGCGTTGATGCGAAAGACGATCCCTCGGCAAGCCTTCGAGAGCTACCGGAAGAGCTACGGGGTGGGTGACGAGCTGTCCAACGGGGATTTGCGCGAGCAGATGGACGCCTGCGGGTATACGGAGGTCTCGGTGGTAGAAGATCCGGGGACCTACGCCGTGCGTGGCGACGTCGTCGATATCTTCGCGCCCCATGGGGAGCATCCCTACCGCCTGGAGCGCTGGGGCGATGAGATCGTGGAGGTGCGACTCTTTCGGGCGTCCTCCCAGCGGAGCCTGGAAAGCGTGGAGCGCTGTCACTTGTATCCGGTGCGCGAGGCCATCCTGGACGAGGCCTCGGTCACGCGGGCCATTGGTGGTCTGCGCCAGCTCAATGCCGACTTCGGTCGGCCCTTCTCGGCGCTCCATGAGTTGATCTCCGATCTGCAGGCGGGGCTGCATATAGTGGGTATCGAGGCCCTTTTGCCGGCGCTACATGGGGAGTTGGGCAACCTGTTGGACTATGTGCCGCAGGATGCCCTGATGGTGGTCTGTGAGCCGGAAGCGGTGGTGCGCCGCGTCATGCGGGACCACGAGGATCGTCAGCGCGAGCAGCAGGCAGCCCGCGAGGAGGGCGAGTACGTCTTTGAGGTCGGGGCCTATTATCGAGGGCCCGACGAGCTGCGCGAGCAGTTGGTGGAG
Organism: uncultured Bradymonadales bacterium; assembly: GCA_964566695.1. GTDB lineage: Bacteria > Myxococcota_A > Bradymonadia > Bradymonadales > Bradymonadaceae > SLJM01. Next base: position 8,936 of record CAZMJS010000037.1, on the reverse strand, counting down.
CGTCGAGAGATGGAGTGGCGCCGCCTGGAGGTCATCGACGACGATCAGCCCTGGCCGGCGCCGGAGTCGTCGTTGGGCTTTGAGGTGCGAGAGAATACGGATGTCGTCCAGTTGCGGCGTCACTACCAAGGGGTGGAATATCTGGTGGAGGCGTTGGCGTCCAAAATGGAGGAGTGGCGCCAGCGCTACGGGCGGGTGTCCGTGGTATGTCGCACGCGGGCCCAGGTGGAGCGGCTGGTAGAGCTACTGGATGCCTTCGATCAACCAGCGGTGCCTCGGGAGGCAGCGCTGGAGACGGGCCGCGCCGAAGCGCCGGCGGAGGCCGTGGAGGTCAAGCTTGGTCACCTGTCCAAGGGCTTTCGCAGCCAAGAGCATGGGCAGGTTCTGATCTCGGGCGAGGAAATCTTTGGCCAGCAGGTTCGGACGTCGGACGAAAAATCGCTGGTGGAACACGCCGAGATCAGTCACTTCAAGGATCTGAGCGTCGGCGATCTGGTGGTGCACGTCGATTTCGGCGTGGCGCGCTACCAGGGCATCGAGCACCTGCACGTGGAGGGGGTGGGCAACGACTTTCTGTATCTGGAGTATGCCCACGGCGATAAATTGTACCTGCCGGTCTATCGGCTGGGGAAAGTGCAGAAGTATATCGGCGCTCCCGACGGGGTGGCCCTCGATAAAATGGGGGGCACGCGTTGGGAGCGCACGAAGGAACAGGTCAAGGCCGATATCCGCGAATTGGCCGGCGATCTGCTGGCGCTGTACGCGCGGCGCGAGATGGCACAGGGGATCGCCTTTTCGGCGCCCGACGATTTTTATCGCCAATTCGAGGAGGCCTTTCCCTTCGAGGAGACGCCGGACCAGGCGCGGGCCATCAAGCAGGTCCTCAAGGATATGACCAAGTCGCGGCCCATGGATCGCTTGATCTGTGGAGACGTGGGCTTTGGAAAGACCGAGGTGGCGATGCGGGCGGCCATGAAGGCGGTGGTCGATGGGCGCCAGGTAGCGGTGCTGGTGCCGACGACGCTGCTGTGCGAGCAGCACCTGATCTCGTTCCGGGAGCGCATGGAGGAGTTCGGGGTGCGTGTGGAGGCGCTGAGTCGCTTCCGCACCCGCAAAAAAGAAAAGAAGATCATGGCTGACGCCAGTGAGGGCAAGGTGGACGTCCTGATCGGGACGCATCGGCTTTTGTCGGCCGACGTCGACTTTAGCAACCTGGGCCTGTTGGTGGTCGATGAAGAGCAGCGCTTCGGCGTCAAACATAAGGAGCGGATCAAGCGGATGCGCTCCGAGATCGACGTGTTGACCCTCACGGCGACGCCCATTCCGAGAACGCTCCAGATGAGTCTGCTGGGCATTCGCGACCTGTCGATCATCGCCACGCCGCCTCATAACCGCTTGGCCGTGCGAACCCACGTGGCCAAATTTAGCGACGGCATCATTCGCGAGGCGGTGATGCGAGAGTTGTCGCGGGGCGGTCAGGTCTTCTTTGTGCACAACCGGGTGTCGACGATCGCCGAGATCGCCGAGCACTTAAAAGGGGTGGTGCCGGAGGCCCGCATCGGTATCGGGCACGGACAGATGAGAGAAAAAGAACTCGAAGAGGTGATGTACAAGTATATTCGTGGCGATATCAACGTCTTGTTGTCGACGGCGATCGTGGAGAGCGGGTTGGATATCCCCAACGCCAATACGATCATCGTCAACCGGGCCGATCGGTTTGGCCTCTCCCAACTCTATCAGTTGAGAGGGCGGGTGGGTCGCGGCAATACGCGGGCCTACGCCTATTTATTGGTGCCGGCGCGGCGTACCTTAAAGGCGGACGCCCAGAAGCGTCTGGAGGTCATGCAAAGTCACACCGAATTGGGAAGCGGATTTCACGTGGCGACCTACGATCTGGAGATCCGAGGGGCTGGAAACCTGTTGAGCGAGGACCAGTCCGGGCATGTGACGAAGGTGGGCCTGGACCTGTATACGGAGCTTCTGGACGAGGCCATTCACGACCTTCGGGGCGAGGAATTCGACGCCGAGATCGAGCCGGAGGTCAATATCAAGGTCGAGGCCTTTGTGCCGGAGGACTATATCCCGGCGACGAGTTTGCGTCTCATGTTTTATAAGCGCTTCTCCCTGGCGACCTCCCATGAGGAGCTGGAGCGCATCTTCGAGGAGATGGTCGACCGATTCGGCGATCCGCCGGACGCCGTGTGGAATCTGCGTCGCCTCATTGGCATCAAGGTCGATCTTCGACGACTGCGAGCGCCGCGGCTGGATTGCGGCATGTCGGCCGTGAGCATCGAGCTGGATCGAAGCACGCCCCTGGACCCTGGAAAAGTGGTCGATATGGTCAATCAGAGCCCGCGGTGGCGGCTGACTTCGGAGATGAAACTCATCTACGATCTGCGCGTCGATGAGTCGGAGCGCCCGATGAAGACGGTGCGCAAACTGTTGGATCGGTTATTATCGCTATGAGGCACGGACCGCGACAAGAGGACGAGCAATGACCCCCTGGTTGAGCGCGACATATGGGCCACGGACACGATCGGCGATGCTGGTGGCGTCGATGATCGTCGCCGGGCTGGGCTGTGCCCCGGAGAAGCCATCGCAGGAGGTGGCGCTGGAGGATCTGGACGTCGATCTGGAGGAGGTGCTGGAGCTCGACGACGGAGAGGCCATCGTGGCGCGGATCAACGGCGAGGAGATCAGCCGCGAGGAATTTAACCGACGCCTCTCGGGGCTGGCCGATTTTGCGCGCATGCGCTTTCAGACCGAACAGCGGCGACGCGACTTTTTGGAGCGCATCATCGAGTTTGAAATTCTGGCCGATGAGGCGGAACGCCAACACTACGGTGATCACCTGGAGGTTCGCCACGCCATGGCGGAGACGATGGCCGATCTGACCCTGGAGGAGTGGATTGCCTCCGAGGTGCGGCTCACGGATATCGAGAGCGATGATGTGGAGCGCTACTTAGAAGAGCATCGCGAGGCGTTGGCGGAGCCCGAGGAGCGGCGCCTCGCCGAAGTGTGGTTGGAGGAGCGCGAACACGCGGAGGCTCTGGCGGCGCGCTTTGAAGAGGAGTCGGCCGAGGAGAACGACCTTGAGATGCGGTTTCGACGCTTCGCCTTCGCTCACTCTCAGCGTCGAACTAGCGGCGATCAAGGAGGCGACCTGGGGTGGTTTGAAGCCCAGGACAGCGCCTATGGAGACGTGTCAGTACTGGAATTGGAGCCCGGAGAGGTCGTTGGACCCGTGGCGGTCGACGGGGGATACGGACTGGTGATGGTCATCGAGAAGCGAGAGGCCACGGAGCCCGTTCTCCAGGACATGGAACAATGGATCACCGCTCAACTCTTCGAAGAACGGCGGCGACAGGCGCGTGAGGACTGGACGGGAGACTTGACGGCCAACGCCGATGTGGAAGTGTACAGCGACGCTGTGGAGGCCCTGGAGGAGAAGGCCCCGGAGCGGGACGTGCCCACATCGCTGGAAGATGTGGCCCTGGAAGATGACGAGCATTAATCCGGCCATGCAGTGAGCCCATCGCGGGCGAGGAACAATCCATGAGTATCACAACCCCACAGAGATCTTGGTCGCGGGTAGTTGCTGTCGGCCTTTTGAGCTTGGCGATGGCGCTGTTGGTTCCGGCGACGGCGACGTCGGCGGAGGTCGTCGATCGCATCGTCGCCCAGGTCAATGACCGCATCATCACGCTCTACGAATTGGAGCAAGCAGCGGTCCCCTATTTGCTCCAGCAGGGGCAGGACCCGGCGTTGTTGCACACCTCGGATCGGCGCGATGAACTGCTGGAAGAAGTCCTGCAATCCCAGGTGGATCAGATCCTTCTGGAGATGGAAGCCGAGGAGATGGGGGTATCCGTGGAAGAGGGCCAGATTCAACAATGGATGGAGATGACGGCGCAGCAACAGAATATGACGGTGGCTCAATTCCGTCAGCTTTTGTCGCGAGAGGGCATCGACTTTGAGAGCTATCGATCCATGGTGGCCGATCAGATCCTACGCATGCAGTTGATGCAGGCGCGTGGCGGAGGCGGTGGGGTCTCCCAGTCGGACGTGGACGCTGAGTATCGGCGACGCCATGGACGCCCTGAGGAGGGCAGCGATGTGCGCGTGACGGCCCGCCATATCCTATTGGTCCCCGATGGGACCCAGGAGGACCTGGACGAGGTGACGCAGCGGCTGGAGGAGATGCGCCAGCAGATCTTGGATGGGGAGGCGACCTTCGAAGAATTGGCAGATGCCTACAGTCAGGGGCCGGGGGCCGGCGATGGGGGATTGATCGGCACCTTTGGACGCGGCGAGTTGGCGCCCAGCTTTGAGGACGAGGTCTTCGACCTTCCAGAGGGCCAGGTCTCCTCACCGGTGGTGACGGACTTTGGGGTTCACCTCATCGAGGTACTGGAGCGCGAGTCGGCCCCCAGCCAGCAGGTCCAGCAGCGCCGCGAACAAATTGAAATGGAGCTTCAGGAGCGACGCATGGAGCGACGCCTGGAGTCGATGGTCGATAGCCTCAGAGAGAGGGCCTATGTCGACATCCGCCTGTGATGGTTCGGAGGCCGCCGGCCCAGAGGCCACGGGTGTGCCGCGAGTTGGCATCACGATGGGCGATCCCATGGGGATCGGCCCGGAGGTGATCCTCAAGGCGTTGGCCCACCGGTCATTCGATGCCAAGGTGGAGGTCTATGGATCTCGGCAGGTTCTGCGCCGGGAGGCGCGAGCTCTGCAAGATCTCGACGGGATCGGTCCGGGGCTGGTGGAGACCTTGAATGTGATCGACGTCGACCAGGGCCTGAAGTGGAAGGGCAGAGAGGGCGCCCGGGCACCGGAGATGGCGGCGCGAATGCAGGGCGATGCCCTGCAGGCGGCGCTGGCGGCCTGGGATCGCGATGACATCGACGCCATTTGCACGGCGCCCTGGAATAAGGCCCTATTTGCTGAGATTGGCGGGGCCGTGGAGGGCCATACGGAGGTGCTGGCGCGGCATTTCGAGGCCCCGGAGGTGGTGATGATGCTGGGAGGTCGCCGGCTACGGGTAGCTCTGGTGACGACCCACGTGGGCCTGGCCGATGTCAGCCGGAATATCAACGAGGGTCGATTGTGGGTCACGTTGGAGACAACACTAAGGGGGTTGAGGCGAAATTGGGGCATCGACAAGCCCCGGATCGCCGTGTGCGGACTCAACCCCCACGCTGGAGAGGGGGGGCATATGGGGCACGAGGAGATCGAGGTGATCGCTCCCACGGTGGTGCGATTTAGGGAGGCGCACCAGGGGCAATTTGAGGTGGTGGGGCCTCTGCCCTCAGATACCCTATTTGCCGGATTCCGAGAGGGACGATCGCCATATGACGCCGTGGTGTGCATGTATCACGATCAGGGCCTGATTCCCTTGAAATTACTTCATTTTGGGGAGTCGGCGAATTATACGCTGGGCCTTCCAGCGGTGCGCACGTCGGTGGATCACGGCACGGCCTACGATATCGCTGGCCAGGGAGTGGCCGATGAGGGGTCCATGGTATTCGCCATTGAGGAGGCAGCGGCGATGGTAAGACATCGGCGCCGCATTGGGAGTGAGGGGGCATGAGTCTGGCGATCGATAGGCAGGGAGAGGTGTGGGTGCTGACGATGGATCGCCAGCGTCACCGAAACGCGGTGGACCGTGCACAGGCGCGACGGTTGGCGGAGGCCTTTGAGGCCTTCGAAGCCGACGAGCGAGCGGCGGTGGCGATATTGAGCGGGGCTGGCGGTGAATTTTGCGCCGGCGCCGATTTAAAGGCGTTCGCCAGGGGAGAGGGCAATCGGCTGGAGCGCTCGGGGCCAGGGCCTATGGGGCCGACGCGGATGAGGTTGAGCAAACCCGTGATCGCCGCCGTGGCGGGACATGCCGTGGCCGGGGGCCTGGAGTTGGCCTTGTGGTGCGATCTCCGGGTGGCCGATACCACGGCGGTATTCGGGGTGTATTGCCGGCGCTTCGGCGTGCCCCTGATCGATGGAGGCACCTATCGCCTACCCCGGGTGATCGGCGAGGGGCGGGCGATGGACATGATCCTCACGGGGCGTCCCGTGGAGGCCGAGGAGGCGCATCGCATCGGCCTGTGCGAGCGGCTGGTGGAAAAAGGACGGGCCCTGGAGGAAGCCAGGTCGATGGCCACCCGTCTGGCGGCGTTTCCCCAGGCCTGTCTGCGGGCCGATCGCCAAAGCGTCTACCGAAGCTGGGGATCGGACGAAGAAGAGGCGCTGAGCGCGGAGTTCGACAGGGGCCTGTCGGTGATCGACGAGGCCCGACGAGGGGCGGAGGCGTTTGCTCAGGGCCAGGGCAGGCACGGAAGGTTCGACCCCGAGTAATTGTTTGAGATTCCGAGGTCGGTTTTGACCTGAGCAAAGTGGATATATGGCGAAGACGCTGACGACATTTGAGCAAGAAGATCGCATCCTCAAGAGCTTGAAGAAGCGCGATGGGGTGGCCACGGCCGGCGATATCAGCGCCGACACCGGTTTGGGGCTGGAGGAGACAGAGCAGGCCCTCCAGGAGATGGTGCAGCATTATCAGAGCCATCTGGACGTCGATGATGAGGGCCAACTTCTCTATCGCTTCGATACCTCGTTTAAGGCGCGAGGCCATCGCCGTGGCCGGTGGTGGTACGAGTTCAAGAAGAAGGCAGGATGGGTGGGAAAGCAGGCCTTTAAGGGGTGGATTATGGTCACCCTGGTGGGCTATACGGTGATCTTTATCTTATTGCTGTTGGCGCTGGCGATTGCGGGGATCGCCGCTGCGTTTTCGTCGGAGGGAGAGGGGGGATTTGCCGAGATGGGGATCCTGCCGATCTATTTGATCCTGCGCATCCTGGAGTTGGTCTTCTGGTTTAGCGTCTTCGATTCACTCCAGGAGAGAAATCGGGGGCGCCGTCGACGTAGCTCCCGGCATCGGGGGGCCAGGCGGGGGATATATGGGGGGCAACCCATGTATCGACGGCGTCGGCGTCGGGGGCTGATGGACCGGCTACAGGCCAAAAAGAAAGACAAGCCCGACGAGCCGCTATATCAAAAGATCTTTCGCTACGTGTTCGGGCCCGAGAAAAAGGAGGACTCCCTGGCGGCGGAGCGGGCCTTCGCCCGCTTCGTGCGCGACCACAAGGGTCGGGTGACGGCCGCCGACTGGGCGAGGCATACAGGCATGGGATTGGCCTCGGCGGAGCGTGCGCTCACGGCCAGCGCGATGCGCTTTCGCGGCGATATCAACGTCAGCGATGACGGCCAGTTGGTCTATCAATTCGACGATCTGCGGGTGACGGCCGAGGCCGATGCCGATGATGGTCAAGGGGGGCCGGCGCCGATCTGGGAGCGGCCGATGCGGTTGCCGAAGCTGACGGGAAAAAATAGCGAGAAGGCCAATTGGTGGATCACCGTCCTCAACTCCTTCAACCTCATGATGGGAGGGTTCGTGACCCTGTCGGCGGTGGACCTGTTGTCGCCACTGGCCATCGGTCTGGGATGGATTCCACTGGTATTTAGTACGCTCTTTTTCGCCATTCCCCTGGGGCGACGGGTGCGAAGGAGGTTCAAGGCCAAGAAGGTGGCGCGGGAAAACGAGCGACGCCAACTGGTGGAGGCGGTATATCTATCGACGCGGGATGGACGAGCGGCCCCGGTGGATGCCAAGATATTCGATACGTCGAAGGCCGGCGAGGATTTGATACGGCGCTACGAGGCGGAGATCGAGGTCGGTGAGGAGGGCGATACGTATTATCTATTTCCCGAGGTGGCTGCTCAGTTAAAGGCCGGCGAAGAGGCCCGAGACCGGGCGACGGCGGAGCTGGTATTTGGGGACACCGTCTTTTCGTCGGACGATGAGGAAAAGAGCCTGGATGAGGAAGAGATGGAGGAATTCGATCGCATGCTAGCCCGGGAATTGGAGGGCGACGTGGCCTTTGATTTCGATATGGAATGGGAAGAGGTGGAGGCCGAATTGGAGGCCAGTGTGGGGGCCTCGTGAAGAATAAGCGATTTTCCATGCTGCGTTCGTTCGCCGGCGCTGATTTTTTAACGCTGGGAAATGCGGCCTGCGGCATGGGTTCGATCTTTGCGTGCTTGCACTACTTGGCCGGGGGAAGTTGGGAGACCATGTGGCTGGCGGTGTGGCTGTTGCCGGTGGCGCTGGTGCTGGATTTTCTGGATGGGGCGGTGGCCCGATGGCGGCGCAAGCATTCGGCGTTGGGGGCGGATCTGGATTCGCTGGCCGATATCGTAAGCTTCGGGGTGGCTCCGGCGGTGCTGGCCTATACGCTGGGCATGCAGGGAGGATGGGACGTGGCCATCCTCGTGTATTTTGTGTGCTGTGGCATCTCACGGTTGGCGCGTTATAACGCGTCGAGCCCGGAGCTTATCGATGGTCAGCGCGCCAAGGTGACCCATTATGAAGGAGCACCGATTCCCACGAGTTTGATCTTGGTGGGCCTGTGGATGGTGGCGATGATGAGTGGGGCGGTGGGCAGTGATTTGTGGGGCGGGGTAATGCAGGTAGGGCCCTGGGAGTGGCACCCCATGAGCGTGCTGTATTTCTTGAGCGGCTCGGCCATGGCGAGCGCCCGGCTCAAAATACCGAAGCCGTGAGGCGTCGGAACCAGCCCGACGCGCCACGGCTTGCAGACCGACCATGGGAGTGCCCCGCCGTCACATGGGGGATCCAAAGTCGGCGCCGAAGAAGAATCGGACGGCCATAAAGAGGGCGACCACGCCCAGGCAAATCCCAACGGTCATTGGGACCACCCAGGGGGCCTGGTGAATGGGTCCGTCGTGTTCGTCGTGACCGTCTGCCATGATGCATACTCCTGGAAAAAATGGGGCCAAATCGTCTCGTCGCGAGCATCCTGTAAAATAGGGCATCCGTTGTAAAGTGCGATGTGGTAAATTGTCGCGGTTTGGGGTCC